>NZ_JADFUE010000001.1:0-543986 GCF_054967145.1 Bradyrhizobium sp. UFLA06-24 | reverse complement strand
GCAGTTCGAGTTGATCGCCCAGATCGTCGCCAACACGCCGCAGACCAGCCGCCCCGTCGTGCTCGACAGTATCAACCAAACCTTTCCGACCCTGAAAATCCAGTTACGCGACCGCGTATCCGCCAGTTCGGAGCCGTTGCCGAAGCTGACGCCCCTGAATGTCCCATCGGCGATCGAAGGTCGGGCCGATCTCATTCGCGGCGCGAGCCCGGACGGCGATCGCCTGTGGTTCTACCTGAGCAAGGACGAGGTGCTCGAGGCCACGATCGGATCATTCAAGATGCCGGCCTTCGTCAGCGGGCTCTGGACCAGCACGTTGCTGTTCCTGGTGGCGAGCGTGACGCTGCTCGGCGTCTGGGCCGGACGCGCCCTCTCCTCGCCGCTGTCGGCCTTTGCGCGCGAGGCGGAGAATTTCAGCCTGAACCGGTCGTCGGCGCCACTGCCCGAGAGCGGCCCGGAGGAGATCAGATCCGCCGCGCGCGCGCTCAACCGGATGCGCGAACGCATCACCACGCTGATGAACGACCGAACCCGCATGCTGGCGGCCATCAGCCACGATCTGCGCACCCCGATCACGCGCTTGCGGCTGCGCTCGGAATATATCGAGGATCAGACGCAGCGCGCGCAAACCGTGCGCGACCTGGACCAGATGCAATCGATGCTGGAATCCGTGCTGTCGCTGCTGCGCAGCGAAAGCCCGGCAAAGCCGACCCTGGTGGACGTTGCCGCCCTGCTCCAGACGGTCAGCGACCAGTTCTCCGATTGCGGTCATGCAGTGAGCTATCGCGGCCCCGCAAGGGCCACGCTGACCGTGCGTCCCGACGAGATCACCCGCGCGGTGACGAACCTGGTCGACAATGCGATCCGGCTTGCAGGCGACGTCAGCGTCGAACTGTCGATCACGAAAGGACAGATGCTGATCGATGTCGCCGATGACGGGCCCGGCATTCCCGACGAACGGAAAGCGGCGATGCTGGAGCCGTTCGTGCGCGGCGAGGATGCCCGCACCATGGACGAGACGGCCGGCTTCGGCCTGGGTCTTTCGATCGCGCAATCCATCGTCGCGGCCCATGGCGGGCGGCTCATCCTGCTCGACAACGCTCCCAGGGGCCTGCGTGTCCGCCTGCTGCTGCCCGATGCGAGCCTGGAGAGCCAGCCCTGAGCCGGGCAGATCGCGATCGGGTGGGTTACGGCGGCGACGATGGAAGGCGTGCGCCCTCATGCGCCCCGCACCGGCAGTTCTCGTAGTCCACGGGATCATGGCTGTTGAAGATCGTCACGCGATCGCCGTGGCTGAGCTTCAGCTCACGCAGCCTTGCCTGGTTGGCGATGCGGGCGTTGCGATCCATGTCGGCACGACGCTGGAAATAACCGAGCACCAGCGGCGCGCGAGGTGATGCATCGAGCTGGGCGTGATGGAAATAGCTGTCCCCGGCATGCAGCAGCCACTTCTCGCCCGAGCGCACCGCGATGCCGCAATGGCCGAGCGTGTGCCCGGCGAGCGGGATCATCAGGATGTCGGCTTCCTTGTCGCCGAGCGCGCGCACGCCCTTGAAGCCGAACCAGTCCTCACCGGCCTCGCCATAGAATGCCCAATTCGGCCGGTGGCTCCATTGCCCCGTGACATAGCGCCCCTCGGGCGTCGCGGGCTTGCGCAGCACGGCCATGTCGTGTTCGGCGCGATGGACGTGGATCGCGGCGTGCGGAAAGTCGGGGACGCCACCGGCGTGGTCGCGGTCGAGATGCGTCAGCAGCACGTGGCGCACGTCGGCGGGCGAATAGCCGAGCGCCTTCACCTGTTGCACGGCCGTCTCGGCAGGATCGAGTTTTGGCGTGGTCTGGCGTAGCCATCGTTTTCCCAGCCTGTCCGGCGTGGCGATATCGCCGAGGCCGATGCCGGTATCGACCAGGGCGAGGCCGTCACGGGTCTCGATCAGCAGACAATGGCAGACCATGCGAGCCCGTTGGAACAGGCCGCCGGTGCCGTTCACGAGCCGTCGGCCCATCGGACACATCGTCCCGGTGTTGAGGTGGTGGATTTTCATGGGTGACGCTCGCCTGTTGTGAACAGGCCGTTCTTGTCACCCCCCTCTCCATAGGTAAAATATTGAATATTGATAATATCTCTAGGTTTCACCTATGGACATCCGCGAGCTTCGCTACTTCGCCGCCGTTTATCGAGAACGCAACCTCACGGCTGCGGCCCGCACCTGCTTCGTGTCGCAGCCGTCGATCTCGACCGCCATCACCAATCTGGAGGCCGAGCTCGGCACCACGCTGTTCATCCGCCACAAGAAGGGCGTCGCACCCACCGCCTCGGCCGAGCAGTTCCATGCGCTGGCCCGCCGCATCATCGACGAGGCCGACGCGGCGCGCAGCCTGTTCCGCAAGCCCAGCACGAAGATCACGCTGACCCTCGGCCTGATGCGCACGCTGGACGTGACCCGGACGATCGCCCTGCTGAAGCCGCTGACGGCACGCAGCGACATCGCGCTCCGGCTCGTCGGCAGCGAGGAGCGCGCGGATGCAAGGATCGTCTCGAAGAGCATGCTTGGGGATGACGAGCATTTCGTCCCGCTGTGGAGCGAGCGTTATGTCGCGGCGCTGCCGCCATCGCATCCGTTGACGCTGAAGGAGAAGCTTCGCGCCGCCGACCTCGCCGACGCAGCCATGATCGACCGCTGCCATTGCGAGCAGAGCGCGTTCTTCGGCCGCACGTCGGCGCGGCGTCCATCTGCGGCGATCGCGCAATCGGAGGATTGGGCGATGGCGCTGGTCGCGGCCGGCGTCGGCATCGCCATCGTCCCGGAGGGCGTGGCAAAGGGCTATCCTGACGTCGCCGTCAGGGAGATCGATGTGAGGGTCAAACGCGAGGTCGGGTTCGCCTACCGCGCGTCGATGCCTCTCGCGGATGCATTGAAGGACTTCGTCGGGAAGCTGCGGAAGCAGCGCCGCAAGCCCGAGCGGACCGGGCAGCGCCGCGTTGGCAAACGTCGTGATTGAGCATGATCGTGCCGGAAACCGGCTCGGACTTGTCCGGAGATCGTACTCAGCCCTTCGACACCACGGCGCGGCCATAGGCCGGAAGCGACTGGACCGGCGGATTGGCGGTCTGGGCCGCAAGCTCGCCGATCAGGCGGTCGGCATCGGCGGCCATGCCGTCGGGGGCCTGGATCAC
Source organism: Bradyrhizobium sp. UFLA06-24 (assembly GCF_054967145.1). NCBI lineage: Bacteria > Pseudomonadati > Pseudomonadota > Alphaproteobacteria > Hyphomicrobiales > Nitrobacteraceae > Bradyrhizobium > Bradyrhizobium sp. UFLA06-24. The sequence goes on along the minus strand of NZ_JADFUE010000001.1, from coordinate 540,808 downwards.
CAGCCGCTCCAATGCCCAGCGATACGACGAGACGCGCTGCTCGAGCGACAGCTGCACCCACTGGATGATCAGCGAGTTCTCGCGCATGCGTTCGACCGCATCGGTCCGCTCCTGCGGCGAGAGCGCGGAGACGCGCGCCATGCTGGCGTCGCGCTTCTTGTCGAGATCGATGACGCGGATCGCGCTGGCGAAGAACGGCTCGAAGCGGGTGATGTCGTTACGGACGTCCTCGATCAGCTGCGCATAGCGCGAGGCGTGCGAGCGGTGCGGCTCGTCGATCAGGGTGCGGCCGTACATGGTACGATCGAACACGATCTTCTGGTGCCACGGCGAGGGGATTGCCTTGTAGTCGCCGAACACGCTCTTCCAGGCCGGCCGCGACAGCGGCGGCTCGATCATGGGATAGGCGAGGTCGCGAAGCTGGCGCTCTTCGTCGGTGAGCTGGAATTGCGAGGGCTTCAGGCCGAGGCTGCCGGTCGCCTCGGCACCGAGCCAGCGATGCATGTCGTCGCTGCGCATGTCGGCGCGGGTGCGGCCGAAATCGCCGCCGCTGCAGCCGGCAAGCGACGCTCCGACCACTGCGAGCAGGATGGCCGATACGACACGGCGGATCTGGCGGATGACGTCCGGCATTGCAACAGCCGCAAAGCTAGCGGCGACGACGACGGCGCCCCGGCGCGGTGCCCTGCTCCGGTCCACGGTCGCCGCTGGTTTCGTCCGCGTCGCGCTCGATACGGATGACGGGAAGAATCAGGATCGTTCCCATGTCCGCGCGCGGTGTGACGTCCCCCGACGAGCCCACCCGGCGACCGGCCGGAAATTCGATGATGGTCCCCATGTCAGCTCTCTCAATTGCCGCGCGACCGAACGCGCCGCTGCAACATGGAGATCATTAGGATCAGTTTATGGTTAACGGGGTGTAAACACCGCCTTCCGACCGTAACCGCACGGGCCGATTCAAGCCGTCCCGCGGCGGGACGACGACGGTCGAAATGCGCGGGTTTGCTTCACACTTCGTTTTCCTTAAGGAGCCTTTAAAGGAACCCTTGATAGGCTTGCGGCAACAGTTCTTCCGAGTTGCGTACGCCTCCATGACCAAGTCGCTGTTTCCCGGATTCGATGGGCTGATGACGCTCTCCCGCCGCGAGGGCGTGGATGTTCGCCCCACCCTGCTGCGCGTGCTGACCGACCTCTATGTCCAGACCAGCACCCACAGCGAGGACGAGCAGCGGCAATTCATCGAGCTTGCGACGCGGCTGATCGACCAGGTCGACGACGCGACGCGCGCCTCCGTCAAGGCAAAGCTTGCGATCTATCCGCAGACGCCGGTTCCGGTGCTCCAGAAGCTCGGGCTGGTCGCGGCCCAGGAAGGCCGCAGGATTCCGCTCGCGCGCGAAATCCTGCGCCCTTCGCCCGCCCCCTCGCCTGCGCGTATCCCGACCGAGGCCGAGCAGCGCATGGCCGCCAGCATGGCGATGCAGCCGAAGGAAGCGGCCGAGATCCACGACATGTTCTTCCGCGCCGATGCGAGCCAGCGCGCGCTGATCCTTCACAATCTGGCGCAGACGCCGCTGAAGGCCGCGCCGAGGATTCCGACCGTGCATGCCAAGCGCGCGATCCAGGTCCTGGAAATGGCGGCCATTGCGGGCGACGTCGAGAGCTTCACCTACGAGCTCGGCGACACCTTGATCCTGCCCGCCCGCGTCGCCACGCAGATCGTCGAGGACGCCGGCGGCGAGGCGCTTGCGGTCGCCGCACGCGCGCTCGACATGCCGAGCCCGAACTTCCAGCGCATCCTCTTGTTCTTCAAGCCCGCGATCGGCACGTCCGTGAACGAAGTCTACCGGCTGTCGCGGCTCTACGACCGCCTCAGCGACCGCTCCGCGCTGGTGATGCTCGCCGCCTGGCGCGGCTCGACCCTCGCCGTCACGCGCGCCAAGTATCAGCCCTCGCTGCATGACAACGACCGCCAGCGCGCCCGCGCGGGCGCCAGCCAGTCGCGGCCGAGCCTGCAGCCCGGCTCGAGCCCGGCGGTGCGCACCGGCAGCGGCGGATCAGAGCGCTAAAGCCTGCCTCTGCAGGCACCGAGATTTGATACGTGCCGCGCTCTAGCCACGTCATTGCGAGGAGCTCTCGCGACGAAGCAATCCAGAATCCCGCCGCGGAAAGATTCTGGATTGCTTCGCTCCGCTCGCAATGACGGCTACACCTTCGCCAGATCGAGAAAGTGCCTTCCCGCGCGGTCTTCGGTCTCGACGATCCAGGCATCCGGATCGAACCGAAGCTCCTTGGTCAGGCGCTCTTCCACCGCGGATTCCGGCATCGGCTGCGGCGCGACCGGCACGAAGAAGCGATCGACGGGCCGACCGTCCTCGTAAGACGTCTGCGGCGCCGGAACGTAGAGCATCGCATTGCCGTCGAGCAGCGACACTTTGACGAACACCGCGCCCGCCTCCTCGGCGCCGCGATGGCGCACCGCGCCGAACACGCCCTCGGTCTGGCACCGGCGTAAATAGGCCGCGACCCATATGTTGGATTTCAAACGCATGAGTCGAACGATAAGCCAGCGCGACCTGCGCCGCCAGTGTCAGCTCGGGATTGTCAGGCCTTGCTGACGCCTTGCCCGCCGCCGATCTGGCGCGCGACGAGGTATGACAGCGGCATTGCGAGGGCAAATCCCACGGCGACCGCGTACGGGATGTTCCTGATGGCATCGGCGGCAAAGCTCGGCACCATCAGCACCACGATCAGGCTGACGCCCGCCAGCACCGTGCCGAGCATGATCCACACGAGAATCGAGACCTTGAACATGACGACCTCTCTCCCTTGATGAGATGGACGATCATCTTCTCCGATGGTTCCAGCCGTCATTGATCCCAAGCAAATCATGCCGGCGCAATTGCGTACCAGCCGTGCCGGCGTGCGGGCCCGGGATTGACCGGTGTCAATGACGGGGCACGTTCGACTATTCGACGGGGTGGCCGATCGCGGCGGCAAGCTCGCGCAACAAACGGTCCGACACCTGGCCGGTGACGGGCATCTTGTGCTGGCGCTCGAAGGTCTGGATCGTCGACTGGGTCTCGCCGTTCATCGCGCCGGTGATCTTCAAATTGCCGTAGCCATATTCGGACAGCGCGCGCTGCACGCCGGCGATCCGGCGCGCCGCCGGGCTTAGCTGCGCCGGGATCGGCGCCGGCGGCCGAGCAACAGCCGCTGCCGACGGTGGCGGCGTCGGTGTGGTCGATTTGATGACCAGATTGGTCATGGGATCGCCCGAGCGCGGCGTAGAAGCGGTCGTCTCGGCGGGCTTCTCCGGCGGCTTCTCGGCCGGTTTGGGCTCGACGCGAAACTCGGTCGCCTTCGGCTCGAGCGGCGACGTATCGGCGCCGACCGGCCGCGGGCGCGGCATGGGATTCGTCAGCGACATGGAGGACGGCGCGGGAAGGTTGATCACGGTGCCGAACATCGGCGCCGGATGCCGGCCGGTCTGCAGGAACAGCGCGTTGGCAACGATGGCGCTGACGGCGGCGGCGGCGACGAGGCCGGCCAGCGTATCCTTTGGGCTGTGCAGGAGCACGCGCATCACGAGATTGCGCTCGGTCTCGACATCTACGGCCGCGGCCTTAGCGCCACCCTTGGCACCATTCTTGGCGCCACGGCGGCGCGGAGCGGCTTCGTCGTTGGGGGACTTTCTAGGCACTTTTCTTCACCGGAGCAGGTTGGTCCTGAATTTCATGACGGGGCGCCTGCGTCAGCGTCGCGACCTTGCTCTCGGCCGGCTTGGCTTGCGGCGGCGTGTAGACGAGCGGCAGCTTGACGGTGACGGCGGTACCTTCGCCGAGCTTGCTTTGTACCGTCAATTCGCCGAGATGCAACGCCACGAGGCTCTTCACGATCGAAAGGCCAAGGCCGGTGCCTTCGTGCCGGCGTTCATAGGTCTTGCCGCACTGGAAGAACGGCGCGCCGATGCGCTTGAGATCCTCGGGCGCAATGCCGACGCCCGTGTCGCTGACACGCAGCGTCAGTCGCGAAGCGGATGCCGATGCAGACACGGTGACCTGCCCGCCGCGCTCGGTGAACTTGATCGCGTTGGCGACGAGATTGAGCACGATCTGCTTGAACGCCCTGGGATCGCCGGTCATCACGGGCAGGTCCTGCGGCGCGTCGGTGATGAGGTCGACGCCGTTCTCCCGCGCCTTCAGCGCCAACAGGTTGCAGCAATGCAGCAGTGAGGTGCGCGGCGCGAACGGCTCGGCCGAAATCTCGAAATTGCCCGATTCCATCTTCGACATGTCGAGGATGCCGTTGACGACCGACAGCAGATGCTGGCCGGAGGCGTTGATGAGCTCGGCATATTCCTTGCGCTGGCCGGCGGCCAGCATCAGGGTCTGCTCCTGCGCGATCATCTCCGAGAAGCCGATGATGGCGTTGAGCGGCGTGCGCAGCTCGTGGCTCATGGTGGCGAGGAAGCGCGTCTTGGCGGCGTCGGCGGCTTCCGCCGCGCTGCGCGCCTGGTCGAGCGCCTGCTCGGACAGCTTGCGATCGGTGACGTCGCGCATCACGGCGACGACTTCCGCCTCATGGGTGGGGTCGCGGCCGAGCTCCTGATCGAGCGGCCGGCAGCGCATCTCCACCCAGATGAAGTCGACCTGACCGCGATCGGAACCGACGGGCTCGCGCCGCAGCCGGAATTCGACGCTGCGCACGTCGCCGCGCGCGGCGTCGGAGAGCGCGGTGAGATAGGCCGGACGATCGGCGACATGGACGCGATCGAACAGGCCGTGGCCGAGCAATTGAGCAACCGGCATGCCGAGCATGGCTTCGGCCGCCGGCGAGACGAACTGCACCGCGCCGTTGCGCTGATGGCGCGAGATCACGTCGCTCATGTTGCGCGCCAGGAGACGATAGCGCTCCTCCTCGCGCGACAGCAGCGTGACGCCGGTCCGCGCGAGCGACTCCGCGCCAAAGGCGAGACCCGCGGCATAGAGCGTCGCGGAGGCGACACCCAGGGCCATCATCACGCCGCGCTCGGCAGCGCCGAGTCCGCCGCCTGGCAGCCAGCCGAACTGGCCGAGCAGGATCAGCAGGCCGATGCAGGACAGTGCGAGCAGCGACGCAAAGGCCGCGACGCGGCGCGAGGCCGAGAGAGCAGCTTCCAAGGGAACCACGACCAGCCAGATCGCGGCGAACGATTCAATGCCGCCGGTCGTGACCGCGATCGCCATGATCAGGCCGGCGAGCGCCAGCGAGGACAGCACATGGGCGCCTTCATAGCGGCCGGTGCGTGACAGGAACCAGGACAACAGGATCGGCGCGATCAGCCAGGCAAAGGCCGCGACCTCGATGGCGCTCGGCGCACCGCGCAGGACGAGATAGACCGGGAATGCGGCAAAGGCGGCCAGGCTTCCGAGAAGCCGGGGCGCCATGAAAGCCCGATGACGTGCACGCGTCAGCGCATCGTAACGCGCGGAGGGATGCAGCAGTGCATCGAGACAATCGCGGATGATACTCAAAACTGTCACGGGTCTCGCGCTTCGGCTCAATCGTCTCGAGAAGACGCGCCGGAACGCCTCCTTATCGTTGAGCCACCGTGTCAGAGCGACCTTAAACGAGTGCTAAGGCGGATCGGCCCGTCGCCCGACACCGTGTCATCGCGGAGATTTTTAGGCGATTTGGCGATGTCATCATCGGATGATGGTGAACATAGGGTTTCGCCGCCCCGCTCATGGTTTCGAATTGGTGGATATGCAGGGCCGGACAACCACGGGCGCCGGCGTCAATCGAATATTTACGAGAACTCTATCCGCGAAGATTCTTGCGTAAATTTTCCGCGAATTAAGCTCAAGGCAATGACTTGCGATTTATCGAGAGTTGCTAGGTCGAAACGCACGCGGAAATCGCCGTCGCGGGATCTAACGTACAGGTCGATAAGATGCGCTTTCTGCTTCGCATCACATTCTGGCTCGGGCTGGTGCTGGTGCTCCTGCCGCGGGACAAGACGCCCGAATCGGAGAAGCTGCCGCAGATCGGCGCCGCCGATGCGGTGCAGGCTGCGACCGCGGCCGTCTCCGACATGACCCAGTTCTGCAAGCGCCAGCCGGCGGCCTGCGAAGTCGGCGGGCAGGCCGCGACCATCATAGGCCAGCGGGCCCAGGATGGTGCGCGCAAGATCTACCAGATCATCAACGAGAAAAAAGAGCAGCTCGGCAACGAGAAGGCTGAGAAAAACGAGAAGAAGGCGCCTGATCGCACCGGCTCGATCGCGGCCGCCGGCGAAGGCGATGCGGTTGCGAGCGAGGCGCCGCGCGACACGCTCACGCAGGACGATCTCGCCCTGGAATGGCACGGGCCGGAGACGACGAATTAGAGCGCGCGCTCATCGCCGCAAAGCTATTATCTCGATTGCCGCAAGCCGGTCGTATGACGTTGTCGTATGGCGCTTCCGCAACTCCCGGACAGAAATGGAAAGCTAACTCCCCGCTGGCCTTGTTGAAGCGGCCAGGTTCCCGAATGATGCCGCGCGTCAGGACGTCACATCCTCCTCGAACGCAACCAGGCGGCTCTCGTGAAGAACTTCTCAACTGCTTTTTCGGCGTGGCAATGATTGCAGGCTGAAGCGCGGCCTCAGCCCAAGCATCATCCTCGTCCGAAGCGATTACTGATTTGAGGGAGCCCAAGTTTGGGCTCCAGGCCTATCGATTTCGTCCCGCCGCGCCCCTATATTGGCCCATAGAACGAACACGGGCCATCAATGACGACGATTGACGAGATCAGGGACAATTTCGAGCTTTTGGACGAGTGGGACGACCGCTACCGGTATGTCATCGAGCTCGGCCGCACCCTGGAACCGATGCCCGAGGACGAGCATTCGGCCGAGAACAAGGTGCAGGGCTGCGTCAGCCAGGTCTGGCTCCAGAAGCTGGTCGATCGCGACGGTGGCGCGCCGATCCTGAGATATCGCGGCGACAGCGACGCCCATATCGTGCGCGGCCTGGTCGCGATCGTGCTCGCGCTCTATTCCGGCCGCACGCCGCAAGAGATCCTCGATACCGACGCGATTGCCGTGTTCAACGAGTTCGGCTTCCGCGATCATCTGACGCCGCAGCGCTCCAACGGCCTGCGCTCGATGGTCGAGCGCATCAAGACGGATGCGAAAGAGGCGCTCGCCGAAGCGTCGTGAAGCTCCAAGCTGCACTGCCGTAGGGGGGCAAAGCGAAGCGTGACCACGGTCTGAGTGCGATCAATGAGAGATGGTGGGCACGGCGCAGGCGCGCCCTTGCCCACCCTACGAAATCGGCCTGCGCTACTTCCCCTTCTTCCGCTGCTGCTGTCCGAGCCCCATCTTCTTGGCCAGCTGCGAGCGCGCCACCGCATAGTTCGGCGCGACCATGGGATAGTCGGCGGGCAGGCCCCATTTCTCGCGGTATTGCTCCGGCGTCATGTTGTACTGGGTGCGCAGATGGCGCTTCAGCGACTTGAAGCGCTTGCCGTCTTCCAGGCACACCAGATAGTCGGGCGCGATCGACTTCTTCAGCGACACCGCCGGCTTTGCCGGCTCGAGCGGCGTCGTCTCGGTGCGGCCCAACGACACCCGCGTCAACGCGCCGTGCACCTGACTGATCAGGTTCGGAATCTCTGCGGCGGGCGTCGGGTTGTTGCCGACATAGGCCGACACGATGCTCGCCGTCAGCTCGATGAAATTCTTGGGCCCGGCATCCGACATGGGCGCGACCTCTCTCCAACCACGGTCCGTCGCGGCATTGGCGACGGCAAAGTAATTCGTGTCAACAATACGTTTGGCCGAAATAGGACAACTTGAGAATAGGGACCGATTACTGATCTCGCGAGAAGAATCGGGTTGTCTTACCTTGAACAGGCGAGGTCTTCAGCCACCGCGCTGGTCGAGATGGGCGCGCAGCTCGTCGATCGATGCAAAGCGCATCATGCCCTCCGGCATCTGCGCCTCGATCGAGCCGTCGGAATAGAGCGAATAGGCCATGCCGTCGACGATGCCGGATTTGAGCACCGTCACCGCCGGCTGCTCCGCCGCGGGCGGCTCGGGCGTCGGAGGTGGCGCGGCAGGCTGAGGCACAGCAGGTTCGAAGGTGGACGAGGCGCGCGGCGGCGGCCGACGCGCCGCGGGCGGCTCCGGCGGCCGCGCGCGGTCGGGCTTCGGCCAGGCGTCCTCGAAACTCGCGTGCGGAGCAGCGGGCGGCGTGGGCTCTGCCTGCGCCTGCGGCGGCGCGCTTTCCGCCGTTTTGGTTTCGGCGCGCTCACGCTCCTTGCGGGAGCTCGAGGCGAACATCAAGTTGCGCCGGCGCGGCGCTTCCGGAGCTGCAGGCGGCGGCGGAGGTGCTTCCGCTTCCGCCGCTGCCTCGGCGCGCGGGCGCGCGGGTGTGGGCACCTCGGCCTGCCATGGCGGCGCGGCGGCTGGTGACGACGGCTCAGCCCGCATCGCGGGGAAGGGCTCCGGCGCCGGCGCACCCGATCCGGCAAGGCCCGGCAGCACCGGCCTGACGCGAACCTCCGGTGCCGCGGCCGTTGCGGCCAAACGGCGCGCGATGGCCTGCAACTCGAGCAGGACGACATAGAGGCCGACCAGTAGCATTCCGGAGCAGACGCCAATCGTTCCGCTCGTTATGAGCGTGCTGCCGAGGCTGAAATCCCGGATCGAATAGCCGAACGCGACCGCAAGGAGGCCCGCCACGACGGCGAAAATCCCAGCGATCAACAAAGCCACGCTCATCGAACACACCCCCGGCCGCGCATCCACGCACGACACCCACTACGCCACGATACCGTCATCCTGCGTTCCACGCCAACGACCATTTGCCGCCACCGTTCCTAAGGGAAAGGATATCAGGGACTTATTCACATTCCCTTCAGCAACGATCCGCTAGCTGTCATGTACTCCCATGTTACCGGAAATTGCTGCGTCGCATCAGGAATTTAGCCATAATGCCCAATTACTTGGTAATGGAACTGCGCTATAGGGATTCCGGGGAACAGGCCCGCGCGCGCCAACAGGGCCAAGAGGGTATTCCGGGTCACCAATCGCCATGACATCCATCACGACCTCGGCGATCGACACGCCTCTCAGGCGCTCGGTTGAACGGACTTGCGACGATCTTGCCATGCTGGTGCTGGCTGCGGTCGCCGTCATCGCAGGCCTGACCTTCCGCGACTATGGGCTCGGCTGGGATGACTACACCCATGCCGAATATGCCGACCTTTTGCTGCGGATGTACGGCTCCGGCTTCAGGGACACGGGCGCCCTCTCCTTCGCCAACCTCTATATGTATGGCGGCGGCTTCGACATGGCCGCAGCGCTGCTGCACAAGGTCATTCCGCTCGAGCTGTTCGAGACGCGGCGCCTGGTCGGCGCGATCGTCGGCGTGATCGGACTTGCGGTGACATGGCGTCTCGGCCGCCGCGTCGGCGGGCCTCTTGCCGGACTTGGCGCGTTGTTGCTGCTCGCGCTCTGCCCGATCTTCTACGGCCACATGTTCATGAATCCAAAGGATGCGCCCTTCGCGGTGGCGATGGTCATCCTGATGCTCGGCCTGGTCCGCCTTGCCGAGGAATATCCAAATCCTTCGCCGCGCACGATCCTGATCGTCGGCCTGGGTGCCGGCCTGTCGATCGGCTCGCGCATCCTCGGCGGACTCGCGCTGGTCTATGCGATGATCGGCTTCGTCCCGCTGTTCCTGGAGGAACTGCGCACCGAGGGCGCGCGCGAAGCTGTCAGGCGTTTCGCCCATGTCGTTTACGTGCTGCTGCCCGGCCTCGTGCTCGGCTATCTCGTCATGGGTCTGATCTGGCCATGGTCGATCATGGAGCCCGGCAATCCCTTCGAGGCCTTGACCTATTTCTCGCACTTCTTCGAGAAACCCTGGAAGGAGATGTTCGACGGCGCGATCGTATCCGTCCCCGACATGCCCTGGTCCTATCTGCCGACGCTGTTCGCGCTGCAATTGCCCGAGGTGATGCTGGTGCTGATGGCAGGCAGCGTGGTCGGCACCTTCGCGTTATTGCCGCGCCGCGGGGTTCCAGCCCGCCGCAAGACCATCATGCTTATGCTGACGCTGGCGGCCACCCTGCCGCTCGTGATCGCGATGGTGAAGCGCCCGGCGCTCTACAACGGCATCCGCCATTTCGTCTTCGTGATCCCGCCGATGGCGGTGCTCGGCGGCGTTGCCCTCGCCTGGATCATGGAGCGCCTGCGCGCCAATCACCGCGCTTGGCAGCCGGCCGTGCTCGCCGTGTTCTGCTTCGGCCTCGCGCTCTCGCTCGCCGAGATGATCCGGCTGCATCCCTATCAGTACACCCACTTCAACCATATCGCCGGTACGGTGCGTGGCGCCGACGACCGCTTCATGCTGGATTATTGGGGCCTCGCGCTGAAGCAGGCCTCCGACGAGCTGCGCGAGCAGCTGGTCGAGCGCCAGGAGGTGCCGCCGCGCAATCGCAAATGGAAGGTCGCGGTGTGCGGTCCGCAGCGGCCGGCCCAGGTCGCGCTCGGCCCTGATTTCACCATCGGATGGGATTCCCACGCGGCCGATTTCGCGATGACGCTCGGCGAATTCTACTGCAAGGGCCTTACCGCGCCCGTGATGGTCGAGATCAAGCGCGACGACGTGGTGTTCGCCCGCGTTTACGACATCCGAGGCCGCAGCATTTCCAGTCTGCTGTCGATCCCGGCACCGTAAAGTTCGTCTCCCAGGTCGTACCGCTCTCCGCCTTCGCTCTTCGAGCTACGGCGGACAAGCATGCGGGCTACGCTGAACAGCCGCGCTTTAGGCGCCTTGCCGCCACTCCAGAGCACGACTAGGCTCGCTCCCCGCAACAACGAGGTTCGGAGAGAATTGCCATGTCGCCAGCGGAAGCGCGCCTGAAGGAAGTGCCGTCAAACATGACGGAGGCGGAGTGGCAGCAACGGGTCAATCTCGCCGCCTGCTATCGCCTCGTCGCGCTGTACGGCTGGGATGACCTGGTCGACACCCACATCTCCGCGCGCGTGCCCGGTCCCGACCATCATTTCCTCATCAATCCCTACGGGCTGATGTTCGACGAGATCACGGCCTCGAGCCTGGTCAAGGTCGATCTGCACGGCAACCAGCTCTCCGAGAGCGAGTACAGCATCAATCCGGCCGGCTTCACCATCCATTCGGCGATTCACGAGGTGCGCGAGGACGCGATCTGCGTGCTGCATCTCCACACGCTGGACGGCACTGCGGTGTCGAGCAGCGCCGAAGGCCTCTTGCCGCTGAACCAGACCGCGCAGCTCGTCACCCACGACCTCGCCTATCACGACTACGAAGGCATCGCGCTCGATCACGACGAGCGGCCGCGGCTGCAGAAGGATCTCGGTGACCACAATCACATGCTGCTGCGCAATCACGGCACGCTGACGGTCGGCCGCTCGGTCGCCTCGGCGTTCGAGCGCATGTACCACCTCGAGCGCGCCTGCTCGATGCAGGTGCGCACCCGCGCGCTGGGCACGCCGGTCTATCCGGTCGAGCCGATCGCGATCGAGAAGAACACCGAGTTGCTCGCCAACCGCGACCGCGCCGAGCTGCGCGCCACCAACCTCGTCTGGCCGCCGCTGCTGCGCAAGCTCGACCGCGAGCTGCCGGGCTATCGGTCTTGAGATTTTCGGGATTTCGTGTAGGATAGTTGCTACCTACCTCTACACATTCCGGAATGAAACGCCGTCCAATCCCGGGCGGCGTTTTTATTTTGCGTGATGCGCCCTCCACCGTCATTGCGAGGAGCTCGCGACGAAATTGCGAAGCAATTTTGCGCTGGTGCGACGAAGCAATCCAGACTGCTTCCGCGGCGAGATTCCTGGATTGCTTCGCGGAGCCTGTCATCGGGCCGCGCTTCGCGCGGACCCGGTGGCTCGCAATGACGTGGAGAGAGCTGCGCCCTATTTCACCTCCGCCAGCGCGGCGAGGATACGGGCCCAGGAGCGGATGCCCTTCTGGAAGCTGCGCAGATCGTATTTCTCGTTCGGCGAGTGGATGTTGTCGTCATCGAGGCCGAAGCCGACCAGCAGCGAGTCGAGCCCAAGCGTGCGCTTGAAATCGGCGACGATCGGAATCGAGGCGCCGGAGCCCATCAGCACGGTCTCCTTGCCCCATTCCTCGGTCAGCGCCTTTCTGGCGGCGGCAAGCGGCTTCATGTTCCAGTCGAGCGCGACAGCCGGCGCGGCGGAATGGTCGCCGAACTCGACCTTGCAGTCACCCGGGATGCGCGCAGTCACGTAATCGCGAAAGGCTAGGCGGATCTTCTGCGGATCCTGCCCCTGAACCAGGCGGAACGAGACCTTGGCCGAGGCATGCGACGGAATCACCGTCTTGGAGCCCTCGCCGATGTAGCCGCCCCAGATGCCGTTGACGTCGCAGGTCGGACGCGTGGAAGCCTGCTCGACCATCAGTCGTCCCTTCTCGCCGGCCGGGATCGACAGGCCAACCGGCTTGAGGAAGGAGTCCGGCGTGAATTCGAGCTTCTTCCACTGCTCCAGGATCTCAGGCGGCGTGTCCTTTACGCCGTCATAGAAGCCGGGAATGGTGATGCGGTTGTCATCGTCGAACAGTCCGCCGAGAACCCTGGTCAGCACCCGGATCGGGTTCATCGCCGTGCCGCCGAACACGCCGGAATGCAAATCGCGGCTCGCGGCAGTGATCTTCACCTCTTCATAGAGCAAGCCGCGCAGCGCCGTGGTGATCGCAGGCGTCTCCGGATCCCACATGCCGGTGTCGCAGACCAGCACGTAGTCTGCCTTGAACTCGTCCTTATTGGCCTCGACGAACGGCACGAAATTCTTCGAGCCGACCTCCTCCTCGCCCTCGATCAGGAAAGTGACGTCGATCGGCAGCGAGCCCGTCACCTTCTTCCAGGCGCGGCAGGCTTCGACGAAGGTCATCACCTGGCCTTTGTCATCCTCGGCGCCGCGCGCCACGATGATCTTGCGGCCGTCGGCGTGGTCGGCCACGACAGGCTCGAACGGCGGACGGTGCCAGAGGTCGAGCGGATCGACCGGCTGCACGTCGTAATGGCCGTAGAAGATCACATGCGGCCGTCCGCCGGCGCTGGTCTTGCCGACGACGGCGGGATGGCCGGCGGTCGGCCTCACTTCGGTCGCGACACCGATGCTGGCGATGTCCCTGGCCAGATGCTCGGCCGCGGCCCTGCAATCTCCGGCATAAGCCGGATCGGCGGAAATCGACTTGATCCGCAGCAGCGAGAACAGGCGCTCAAGGCTGTTGTCAAAGTCCTTGTCGATGTGGTCGAGCACGGATTGAAGCTGCGCGTTGGCCATAGTCGGATGTCCCACTTTTCGAGTCTCAAGATGGGTGTGGTTTTAGCCCTGCGGCGGCATCGGAGCTAGCCGCAACTGGCGGATGCCGCATATGCCAGGCGAGGCTGACGGCGAGGATCGCCGTGGCTGCGAGGTTGTTGCCCCAGGCCTGGAAGGCGTGGGGAAACGGCGGCAGCGACAGCAGCATGAGAATGCCGGCAGCGCCGAGCGAAAGCCAGGTTCCCAGCCGAACCTTCGGCCGCATGTCGAACGCGGCGCGATGCATCAGCACCGTGAACGGCAGGAACAACCACATGAAGTAATATTGTCGGGCCAGCGGCGAGGCCACCGTCATCAGGCAGAACAGGATGCCGAGCTCTTCGGCATCCGACCGCGGCGTTCGCCTGTTCGCCGATGGCATGACGGCGATGAAGCCGAGCCCGAGCAGCACCGATACCGCGAGCACGATCCAGTTCGCCGTCTTGTAGTCGACGTCGATGACATTCATCGTGCGCGGCGGCTTGCTGGGATCGTCGAGATTGTAGTTGATCGGCCGGACCAGCCGGTGCGTCACGGCGATGATGGACTGGTTGACCCATGACCAGTTCTGCTCGTCGCGCTGGCCGAAGCCCTTTTCCGAGCTCGAGCCGACCATGCCCTGGTACCAGGTGTCGAGCTCGGCGGCGTTGCGCTCGAAGCCGCGGATCGGCGCCGGCACCACGTAGAGCAGGATGCCGATGAAGGCGATCATGCTGACCATGGTCGCCCATTGCCTTCGCCAGGCGAGATAGGGCAGCACCGCGATCGGAAACACCTTGATGGCGGTGGCGAGCGCGAACATGAATCCTGCGAGCCAGAACCGCCGATATCGAAGGCTCCAGAAGCCGTAGAGCATCATCGCCAGCAGCACGAGGTTCGGCTGGCCGAGGTCGAACATGTCGAACACGAAGGTCACGGTGGCGAACGCCGGAAGCGCCTCGAGCCAGGGACCCGGCCTGCGATCCGAGCCGGTCATGGCATTGGAGATGATGCCTGTGTACCACCAGGCGACCGCGTTCAACACCGACAGCACGAGGTAGAGCGGGATCTTGCCGAACCAGCTCGGAATCGCCAGCAGGATTGCCGGCAGCGGCGGATAGATGAACTCGAACTGCTGATGGATATCGCTGGGATAGAGCGGGCCGCCATGCAGCACCTGCTGCCCGGCCCAGTACCACAGCGCATAATCCTTGGTCTTGCCGTGGCCGAATATCTCGGGACCAAGGACGTCGATGGTGAGGATGACGCAGCACGCCAGGAAAAGCAGATCGAGCGGCGCGCGCAGCGAGAGAAGCCGCAATGCACGAGGCTTATCGGATGCAATCGAGCGTGTCACATGATGTCCAATCGGAAACAAACTGCACGTAGCAGACCGATGGACTCTTGCAGAGTCCCCCCTCACCCGAATTTGTACCGCCGCACGCGACCTCCGTCCCGGCCTCGATGGTCCCGGCCCGGGGTTGGCGGACGAATCGCCTCAATTGCGGGCCAGCTGCCTACCTTCGCAGCAATCCGCCGAGCGCGCCGCGGACGAGCGCGCGGCCAACCGAGCCACCGAGCTGGCCGCCGACCGATTTGCCGAGATCGGCCACGACGCCACCGACCACCTTGTCGGTCACCGTACGCGTGACGTCGCGCGCGATACGCTGTCCCGTCGTCAGCCGGTTGCGTCCGGTATTGGTGCCGAAGATGGTGCCGACGATCGAGCCGATCTGGCCGATTATGCCGCCGCTTGCTCCCGCCTGGCCGTCGGCCGGCGCCGCGGTGCCGGCGATCCGCTTCTGGAGGATCTCATAGGCGGACTCGGCATCGACGGCCGTGTCGTATTTGCCCTTGACCGGGCTCGCATCCATGATCGCCTTGCGCTCCTCCGGCGTGATCGGACCGATGCGGGCTGACGGCGGGCGGATCATGACGCGCTCGACCATCGCTGGCGTGCCGTTGCCTTCCAGGAACGACACCAGCGCTTCACCCTTGCCGAGCTCCATGATCACTTTCGCGGTGTCGAGCTTCGGGTTGGGCCGGAAGGTCTGGGCGGCGGCGGCGACCGCCTTCTGGTCGCGCGGGGTGAAGGCGCGCAAGGCATGCTGCACCCGGTTGCCCATTTGCCCGAGAACGCGGTCGGGCACGTCGATCGGGTTCTGCGTGACGAAATAGACGCCGACGCCCTTGGAGCGGATCAGGCGAACCACCTGCTCGATCTTGTCCATCAACGCCTTCGGCGCGTCGTTGAACAGCAGATGCGCCTCGTCGAAGAAGAACACCAATTTGGGCTTGGGCAGGTCGCCGGCCTCGGGCAATTCCTCGAACAGCTCCGACAGCATCCACAGCAGGAATGTCGCGTAAAGCCGTGGGCTCTGCATCAGCTTATCGGCGACGAGGATGTTGACCATGCCGCGGCCATCGCGGTCGGTCTTCATGAAATCCTTCAAGCTCAGCGCCGGCTCACCGAAGAATTTGGTGCCTCCCTGGTTTTCCAGCACCAGGAGCTGGCGCTGGATGGTTCCGACGGTGGCCTTGGTGACGTTGCCGAAGCCCTGAGCTGCTTTGCGGATCGGCGCGAGCGGATCCTCCTCCGCGTCCGGCCCCTTCTTGCCGCTGTCGGGCACGATGGCGTCGAGCAACGCGCGCAGGTCCTTCATGTCGATCAGGGCAAGACCGTTCTCGTCCGCGACGCGGAACGCGACGTTGAGCACGCCCTCCTGCACGTCGTTGAGATCGAGCATGCGCGCCAGCAGCAGCGGGCCCATCTCGGTGATCGTGGCCCGCACCGGATGGCCCTGCTCGCCGAACACGTCCCAGAACACCGTCGAGAACTGGTCCGGCTGGAACGTCAGCCCCATCTCGCTCGCACGCTTGACGATGAAGTCTTTTGCCTCTCCGACCTCGGAAATACCGGATAGATCGCCCTTGATATCGGCAGCGAACACCGGAACACCGGCGCGAGCAAATCCTTCGGCCATCACCTGCAGCGTGACTGTCTTGCCCGTTCCAGTCGCGCCCGTGACGAGGCCGTGGCGATTGGCGAGCGCCAGCGTCAGCCAGGCCTGCTCGTCTCCCTTGCCGACGAAGATTTTGTCGTCGGTATCGCCGAGCTTGTTGTCCTGCGCCGTCATCACTCTCTCTATCGTTGATTTCGCGGATTGAAACTGAAGCCGCCAGTTCCGTAGTTTAACGCATGTCGCAAGCCGAATGAAACGGTTCAAGGCGCCGCCGACAGGCAACATCGTCAGAGAATGTGCGCGCCGCATCCGTCAAAAGTCGGAAGCGCGCATTCGCACCGCGGCAATTTTCTTCAATTTCCTCTCCGTTCTTGCATCACTGCAACACTTTCGCGTCTCGGAGAATGAATCGGAACGTTGCGTGCGTTCATCGCTTGAATTTCACATCACACCGGCTCAAGATCGTTTTTCGAAAGAATACTCCGGCGTGCAACCGGTTGAGGGGCGGGTCAATATGGACGAACTGATCGGAAGGCTGGCGACAAACGCCAGCATAGATAGTGCTGTCGCTGAAAAGACCGTCGGCATTATCCTGGGCTTTCTCCGCAGCGAAGGTCCGTCCGACAGCGTGCAGGCCCTGATCGACCAGATCCCGGGTGCAGAAGGGGCGATCGAAGCGTCGAGGAGCGGCGGCGGCCTCTCGCGGCTGATGGGCGGCGGCCTGATGGCCGTCGGCACGCGCCTGATGGGCCTCGGGCTCGGCATGTCCGACATCCAGAACGTGGCCCGTGAACTTTTCCGCTACGGCCGAGACAAAATCGGAGCGGATCAGATGGGCAAGATCATCGCAGGGACACCGGGCCTCAGCCAGTTCGCCTGAAGCTGTTGCATTTCATACCGAGTATCATGACATATCCAATCTCCGAGATTGAGGGCTTGCCCGCCTTTGCCGCCAACAAGTTGAAGGCGCAGGGCATCCGCACCACCGACGCGCTGCTGGACGCCGCCAGCACCGCCAAGGGCCGCAAGGCTCTCTCGGCCAAGACCGGCATCAGCGAGCAGCAGCTCCTGGAGTGGGCCAACGTCTCCGACTACATGCGCATTCCCGGGATGGGCCGGGCCAAGGTCGGCCTCGTCCGTGCCGCCGGCGTCACCACGGTGCGCGAACTCGCCTATCGGAATCCGGCAAGACTGGCGCAGAGCATGCGCGAGGCCAACGACCGGAAGAAGCTCGTCCGCATCCTGCCTTCCGAGAAGTCGGTCGGCGACATCATCGCCAAGGCCAGGAAGCTGCCGCCGAAGATCACGTATTAGGGTGTCTCTCTCGCACGACCTTCAATCTTTGCCGTCGGCGTCATACCCCGCGACCCGGCTACGCCAAGGCTTCGCCGAGGTTTTAGTCTTGGGCGCGCCGAAGCCTTAGCGCAGGCGGCAAGCGGGTATCCAGTACGCCGCGGCCCCTCCGCATCACGGCACTGCCCGGAATACTGGATTGCCCGCTTCCGCGGGCAATCGCAGCGAGGGGGGTGGTCTTGACTCCCCATGCCCGACCGCGCAAAGCGGGCCGCATGAACGCCTCGCCCTCCCCATCCGTCCCGCCGGCCGGCTCGGCCGGGCTAGATGCGCTACGAACCCTGCTGGAACGGGCTCTGCCGGCGGTGATGGGCGTCCTCAACGTGACGCCGGATTCCTTCTCTGACGGCGGCGATTTCATCGCGCCGGAACAGGCGCTGGCGCGGGCACGGGCGATGATCGCAGATGGCGTCGACATCATCGATATCGGCGCCGAATCCACCCGGCCCTACAAGGGCGCGCAGCCGGTGACGGCGGCGGACGAACTGGCCCGGCTGAAACCGGTGCTTGCCGAGATCGTCGCGCTCGGCGTGCCGGTCTCGATCGACAGCATGAAGGCGGAGGTCGTGGCCTTCGCGCTCGGTCAGGGCGCGGCCATCGCAAACGACGTCTGGGGCCTGCAGCGCGACACCGGCATGGCGCCGCTGGTCGCAGCCAAAGGCGTTCCCGTCATCGTCATGCACAACCGCGACAGCGTCGATTCCGCCATCGACATCGTCGCGGACATGAAGGCGTTCTTCCTGCGCTCGCTCGACATCGCCGCCAAGGCCGGCATCGCGCGCGAGAAGATCGTGCTGGATCCCGGCATCGGCTTCGGCAAGACCGCCGAGCAGAGCATGATCGCACTGGCGCGCCTGCGCGAGCTCGACATGTTCGGCCTGCCGATCCTGGTCGGCGCCTCGCGCAAGCGTTTCATCGCCTCGGTGTCGCCATCGGAGCCCAAAGAGCGGCTCGCCGGCTCGATCGCCGCGCATCTGATCGCCGCGCAGAAGGGTGCCAGGATCATCCGGACCCATGACGTCGCAGAGACTTTGCAGGCCCTGCGGGTCGCCCACGCAATCGAGAGCAAGCAATGACCGATACGATTTTCGTCACCGGCCTGTCGATCCACGCCCGCCACGGCGTGATGGATCACGAGACCGAAGTCGGCCAGCGCTTCGTGATCGATCTCGAACTCTACACCGATTTGTCGGAACCCTCGCGCAGCGACCGCCTCGCCGACACCGTCTCCTATGCCGACGTGGTGGCGACCACGACGGCGGCGTTCAAGAACACCAATTACAAGCTGCTGGAGCGTGCGGCCGGTGCAGTGGCCGATGCCATCCTATCGCACTTCCCGCGCATCCGCGCCGTAAAGATCACCGTGCACAAGCCACACGCGCCGATCGCCGCCATCTTCGACGACGTCGGCATCATGCTGACGCGTTCGCGGCATCCCTGATGGCGTGCGTGCTGATCGCACTCGGCGGCAATGTCGGCGATGTCCGCGCGACATTCAAGAAGGCGATCGCCCATATCTGCGGCATGGCCCAGGCCGCAATGATCGCGCGCTCGTCGGATTATGCGACGCCGCCCTGGGGTGACGAGGACCAGGATCCCTTCATCAATGCCTGCATCGAGATCGAGACCGAGCTCGATCCGCACGCGCTGCTGTTCGTGCTGCAGCAGGTCGAGCAGAAATTCGGCCGCACGCGAAGCAAGGAGCGGCGCTGGGGGCCGCGCACGCTCGACCTCGACATGGTCGCCTATGACGACGTGTCGCTGCAAAAGCCCGATCTGACCTTGCCGCATCCGCGCCTGTTCGAGCGCGCTTTCGTGCTGGTGCCGTTGGCCGAAATCGCGCCGGATCGGGTGATCTCCGGCATTCGTGTGCGTGACGGGCTTGCCAGCGTCTCGACGCAAGGCATTGAGCGGCTTCCGGATACCGGTTAACCAAAAACAACCATTTGCAGGGGCGGTCCGCCGTGGCAATTTCGCCTGCGAATAAAAAGCCGTTTGGGAGCCCTTGGCCGCATGACCTCCGTGACTGACGATCTGCCGCTGGCGGCCGATTTTCCCAAGGCGACCGTCGAGGACTGGCGCAAGCTGGTCGACGGCGTGCTGAAGGGCGCGCCGTTCGAGAAGCTGGTCGGCAAGACCTATGACGGCCTGAAGATCGAGCCGCTCTACCCGCGCGCCAAGGGCGTTGCGCCGGTGGCGGGACGGCCGGCCGCCGCACCATGGCAGATCATACAGCGGATCGACCATCCCGATGCGGCTCTCGCGAACACGCAGGCATTGCAGGATCTGGAGAACGGGGCGACGGGACTCGCGCTGGTGTTCGCCGGCGCCAACGGCGCTCGCGGCTTCGGCCTGGAACCTTTGGCCGATGCGGTCGCAAAAGCATTGAAGGACATTCATCTCGATGCCGGCATCGGCATCGAGCTTGAGATCGGACCGCAATCACGGATGGCCGCGATCCATGTCGCGGAATATGTGAAGAGCAATGGTCTCGATCCCGCCGCCTGCAACATCCGCTTCGGCCTGGATCCGCTCGCGGCCGGCGCGGTGTGGGGTCATAGCCCCTACACTTGGGACGAGATCGTTCCTGCCGTCACCGGCGGTATCAAGGGCCTTGCCGCGCTCGGCTTCAAGGGGCCGTTCGCCTCCGCCGATGGACGGGTGATCCACGATGCCGGAGGTTCCGAGGTGCAGGAGCTTGCCTTCGTGCTCGCCTGCGGCGTTGCTTATCTCCGCGCGATCGAAGGCGCCGGCGTTCCGCTCGAGCAGGCGCAGGGCATGGTCTATGCGCGGCTTGCCGCGGATGCCGATCAATTCCTGACCATGGCAAAGTTCCGCGCACTGCGGCTGTTGTGGGCGCGCGTCGAGGCCGCATGCGGCCTGACGCCGAAGCCGTTGTTCATTGCCGCCGATACCGCCTGGCGCATGCTGACTCAGCGCGCCCCCTACGTGAACATGCTGCGCGCGACCATTGCGACGTTCGCAGCCGGCCTTGCCGGCGCCAATGCGATCACGGTGTTGCCGCACACGCTGGCGCTCGGGCTGCCCGATCCGTTCGCGCGCCGCGTGGCACGCAACACGCAACTCGTGCTGCTCGAAGAGAGCAACCTCGCCAAGGTCAGCGATCCCGCAGCCGGCGCCGGCGGCATCGAAACCCTGACCGCACAGCTCTGCGAGGCGGCCTGGGCGCTGTTCCAGGAGAGCGAGAAAGCCGGCGGCGCGTTTGCCGCGCTTCAGCAGGGTGTGTTCCAGAGCAAGGTCGCCGCCACGCGCCAAGCACGTGAGACCAATATCGCCAAGCGCCGCGACGTCCTGACCGGCGCGAGCGAGTTTCCGAACCTGCATGAGAACGAGACGGCCGTACTGAAGGCGACGCCGATCGCACTCACCCCTTACGGCGAGCAGAAGTACAAGTTCGATCCGCTGCCGCCGATCCGGCTGGCGCAACCGTTCGAAGCATTGCGCAACAAATCCGATGCCGGGCTGAAGGCACGCGGCGCGCGTCCAAGCGTGTTCCTGGCCAATCTCGGCACGCCCGCCGATTTCACGGCGCGCGCGACCTTTGCCAAGAGCTTCTTCGAGGCCGGCGGCATCCAGGCGCTCGACAGTGATGGCTTTGCCGATCCCGCCGCGCTGGCTGCCGCTTTCAAGACCTCCGGTGCCGGCCTTGCCTGCCTTTGTTCCAGCGACAAGGTCTATGCGGAACACGCACAAGCCGCGGCAAAGGTCCTGCAAACGGCGGGCGCGCGACTTATCTATCTGGCAGGCCGCCCTGCGGAAGCCGAGGCGGCGCTGCGGGCCGCAGGTGTCACCGGCTTCGTCTTCGCCGGTGGCGATGCGCTTGCAACGCTGCAGGAAGCCTACCTTCGGATGGAGCAGGCATGACCGAGACGAGCAAACCCGTTCTCACCGGCGGCTGCCAATGCGGCGCGGTGCGCTTTGCGCTGACCGCGGCGCCAAACCGGGTTTCGATCTGCCATTGCCGGATGTGCCAAAAAGCGACCGGCGCGCCGTTCGCCTCTTTCGCCGACATCAACAAGACGGATTTCGCCTGGACCAAGGGCAAGCCCTCACTCTTTCGCTCCTCCACGATCGCCGACCGCGGCTATTGCGCCGCCTGCGGCACACCGCTGAGTTTTGGTCGCATTGACGGCGACCGGATCGAGATCATGACCGGGGCGTTCGACCGCCCCGACCGAGTTATCCCGACGCGACAATTCGGAACTGAATCCCGCCTCGGCTGGGTGGTCGGCATCTCCAATCTGCCGAGCCAGACCACGCAGCAGAATTACGGACCGGAGAAGATGGCGACGATCGTCAGCCATCAGCATCCGGATCACGATTGAGCGTTTATGATGGTTGAAGCCATGAGCCGCATTCCCAATTTCGCTGATGTTCCATTCGAGCGAACCGCAGGCGCCGCTCCGAGCGGCAGCGCCGAGCCGTGGCTGACACCCGAGGGCATTCTGGTGAAGCCCGTCTATGGCGAGGCTGATCTCGCCGGGCTGGATTTCCTCGAGACCTATCCGGGCATCGCACCGTTCATGCGCGGCCCCTACCCGACCATGTATGTCAACCAGCCCTGGACGGTCAGGCAATATGCCGGCTTCTCCACGGCCGAGGATTCCAACGCGTTCTACCGCCGCAACCTCGCGGCCGGACAAAAAGGTCTCTCGGTCGCGTTCGACCTCGCCACCCATCGCGGCTATGACAGCGACCATCCGCGCGTCGGCGGCGACGTCGGCATGGCCGGCGTCGCGATCGATTCAATTTATGACATGCGCACGCTGTTTGCGGGCATCCCGCTCGACCAGATGAGCGTGTCGATGACCATGAACGGCGCCGTGCTGCCGATCCTGGCGCTCTACGTCGCAGCAGCCGCGGAACAGGGCGTGCCGCCGGAGAAGCTGTCGGGCACCATTCAGAACGACATTCTGAAAGAGTTCATGGTGCGCAACACCTACATCTATCCGCCTGCGCCCTCGATGCGGATCATCTCGGATATCTTCGCCTACACCTCGCAAAAGATGCCGAAGTACAATTCGATCTCGATCTCCGGCTATCACATGCAGGAGGCCGGCGCGACGCAGGACCTCGAGCTCGCCTACACGCTCGCCGATGGCGTCGAATACTTACGTGCCGGCCTGGCCGCCGGGCTCGACGTCGACCGCTTCGCGCCGCGACTGTCGTTCTTCTGGGCGATCGGCATGAACTTCTTCATGGAAGTCGCCAAGCTGCGCGCCGCGCGCCTGCTCTGGGCGAAGCTGCTCAAGCCGTTCAATCCGAAAGACCCGCGCTCGCTCTCGCTGCGAACGCACAGCCAGACCTCGGGCTGGTCGCTGACCGCGCAGGACGTGTTCAACAACGTCATGCGCACGACCGTGGAAGCGATGGCGGCAACGCAAGGCCACACCCAGTCGCTGCACACCAACGCGCTCGACGAGGCGCTGGCGCTGCCGACCGATTTCTCCGCGCGCATCGCCCGCAACACCCAGCTGTTCCTGCAGCAGGAGAGCGGCACGACCCGCATCATCGATCCCTGGGGCGGCTCGTATTATGTCGAGCGGCTGACCCGCGATCTCGCCGCCAAGGCCTGGGGCCACATTCAGGAGGTCGAGGAGCTCGGCGGCATGGCCAAGGCGATCGAGGCCGGCGTGCCCAAGCTTCGCATCGAAGAGGCCTCGGCCAAGACCCAGGCCCGGATCGATGCCGGCAAGCAGGCCGTGATCGGTGTCAACAAGTACAGGCCGACGGATGAGGCGCCGATCGACATCCTGAAGGTCGACAATACCAATGTCCGCCGGCTTCAGATCGACAAGCTGAAGCGGCTGAAGGCGGAGCGTAACCAGAAGGACGTCGATGCCGCGCTCGCCGCGATCACGCGCTCGGCCGGCGAAGGTAATGGCAATTTGCTCGCGCTCGCGATCGATGCGGCGCGGGCCAAGGCCACCGTCGGCGAAATCTCGGACGCGATGGAGAAGGTGTTCGGCCGGCACCGCGCCGAGATCAAATCCATCACCGGCGTCTACAAGCGGGAAGCATCCAGCATGGGCAACCAGGTCGAGAAGGTTCAGGCGCTGATCGATGCCTTCGAGGAAGCCGAGGGAAGGCGCCCGCGTATCCTGGTTGCCAAGATCGGCCAGGACGGCCACGACCGCGGCCAAAAGGTGATCGCGTCGGCCTTTGCCGATATAGGCTTCGACGTCGACATCGGACCGCTGTTCGCCACCGCCGACGAAGCGGCGCGGCAGGCGGTCGAGAACGATGTGCACATTCTTGGCGTCTCCTCGCTCGCCGCGGCCCACCTCACCGCCGTGCCGGAGCTGAAGGCCGCGCTGAAGAAGCAGGGACGCGAGGACATCATGATCATCGTCGGTGGCGTGGTGCCGCCGCAGGATTACGATGCGCTCTACGCCGCCGGCGCCGAGGCCATCTTCCCGCCCGGCACCGTGATCGCGGACGCCGCCGAGGAGCTGATCCGCAAGCTGAATGCCCGGCTCGGACATAGCGAGGCGGCGGAGTAGATCCGCCGCCCCTCGGTCTGGCTGCATCAAACCGGTGGGCGGACAATCGCGACCAATCTTCACGACCGAGTTTTCGCACCGCGCGTTCTGCACTGGTTCATTTTGCGGTCGCTATGCTCATGCAGGCGTCCGAGCGCCGCGACGGCGGTCGGATACAAATCAATGGATATTGAAGTGACATATCTTCGTGCAAATGTGCGGGCCGGCCTCCTCGCAATTCTTTCCGCTGTCGCGACGATCGCCCTCGCTTACCCTTCCCTCGCCGCCGACCCCAAGCCCGACGCCGTCATCAAGAACAGGAACATTGAAGCCCGTGTCTTCCTCGACGACAGGATCAAGGCAGATGCGCCGCTCGCCGCCGATTGCCTGGCCGAAGGCAAGAAGTGGCTCGACAAGAACGCCGCCGAAGCTGCCGCCGCGCGCAAGCAGGATCCGCAATTCTTCAAGGACGGCGGCTGGGATTTCGAGCGCAAATATTCGATCCGCTCGGTGGTTGCCGACCGCTATGTCAGCGTGTTGCGCGACGATTACATGGATACCCATGGCGCTCATCCCAATTCGGACGTGAACACGATCGTTTGGGACAAGTCCGAGACCAAACGGATCTCGATCCGCCCGTTCTTCACCGAAACCGCCGACAATGGTCCGACCATGAAGGCGATGGTGAAAGCCGTGATCGCCTCGTTGCAAATCGAGAAGAAGAAGCGCGACAGCAGCGAGACCGCGACCGAGGACTGGTTCAGGGATCTCGCACCCAGCCTGCTGAAGATCGGCGCCGTGACGCTCGCGCCATCGACGGAAACAGGCAAGAGTTCCGGCCTCACCTTTCACTACCCACCCTATGCGGTCGGCCCCTACGCCGAGGGCCAATATGTCGCCTTCGTCCCGTGGGAATCACTGAAGCCCTTTCTGACACCTGAGGGGGCACGCATTTTCGGCGGTGCGCGGCCGAAGGGCGACGCTGACGAACAACCATAGGCAGGGAACCCGTGCTTACGCCGCCCCGGAGCGGCCGCTTGCGACATCCGTGCAAGACCGCGTAACATGTCGCCTCGATACCAGCCCGATTCCTGCGGGCGCCGCCGGGATCATTGATGCCAGGAATCACCCGCCGCATTTTCGCGGCCTCGTCTGTGGCCGCCGCAACGTCTGCTCTCCTCGCACCTGCACGCGCGCAAGCCTATCCGGCGCGGCCGGTGAGTTTGATCGTGCCCTGGGGCGCGGGCGGCGGCACGGATGCAACGGCGCGCATCATCGCCACGCTGCTGGAGAAGGAGCTCGGCCAGCCGTTCAACGTCGTCAATCTCACCGGCGGGTCCGGCGTTGTTGGCCATGCCGAGATCGCAACCGCGCGACCGGACGGTTACACCATCGGCATGCTCACGGTCGAAATCGCCATGCTGCATTGGCAGGCCATGACGCATTTGACACCGCGGAACTTCACCCCGCTGGCGCTGATGAACGAAGATCCGCCCGGCGTCCAGGTCTCCACCTCCTCGCCGTACAAGACCGCGAAAGAGCTGATGGATGCCATCAAGGCTTCGCCGCCGGGACGGTTCAGGGCGTCCGGCACGGGGCAAGGCGGTATCTGGCATCTCGCCCTGGTCGGCTGGATGCAGGCGATGGGATTGCCGGCAAACCAGGTCGCATGGTCGGCGTCGAACGGCGCAGCACCGGCCATGCAGGACCTCGCTGCGGGCAGCCTCGACCTCACCACCTGCTCGGTGCCGGAGGCACGCGCCACCATCGAGGCCGGTCAGGCGCGAAGCCTTGCGATCATGGCGCACGTGCGCAATCCGAGCTTCCCGGACGTCCCGACGCTGAAAGAGACGCTCGGCGTCGACTATTCCACCAGCTCGTGGCGCGGCATCGGCGCCCCCAGGGGCCTGCCCTCGGAGATCGCCACCAGGCTCACTGCAGCCTTGAAGAAGGTCTACGACTCCCCCGCATTCAAGGACTTCATGACCAGACGCGGTTTTGGCACCGTGTGGCGCGACGCCGGCCAGTTCGAGACCTTCATGGACCAGGCGGATCGCCAGATGGGCCAGGCCATGAAGGCCGCCGGTTTTGCCAAGGCTTGAACGACCAAGGGCCTGAGGGCCCCTCGCCTGCCTGCTCCCGCCGTTGTAAAGCAGGGCATGGTTGAGAAGAAGACTCCGCTTGATATCGCCACCCTCGCCCGCGACTTGCGCACCGGCCATCGCGCGGCGCTGGCGCGGGCCATCACGCTGGTCGAGAGCCGGCGCAGCGACCATCAGGCGCTGGCACGCGAGCTGCTGCAGATGCTGCTGCCCGACACCGGCAAGGCGGTTCGCGTCGGCATCACCGGTTCGCCCGGCGTCGGCAAATCCACCACCATCGACGCGCTGGGCACTTACCTGATCGCGCGAGGCAACAAGGTCGCCGTGCTCGCGGTCGATCCGTCCTCGGCACGCAGCGGCGGCTCGATTCTCGGCGACAAGACGCGGATGGCACGGTTGTCGGCGTCCGACGCGGCCTTCATTCGCCCCTCGCCGTCATCGGGCACGCTCGGCGGCGTCGCCGCCAAGACGCGCGAGGCGATGCTCTTGTGCGAGGCGGCCGGCTTCGACGTCGTTCTGGTGGAGACCGTCGGCATTGGCCAGTCGGAGACTGCGGTCTGCGACATGACCGATTTCTTCCTCGCTCTGATGCTGCCCGGCGGTGGCGACGAGCTGCAGGGCATCAAGAAGGGACTGGTCGAGCTCGCCGACATGATCGCGATCAATAAGGCCGACGGGGACAACCTCAAGCGTGCCAACATCACTGCTGCCGACTATCGCGGCGCGCTGCATATCCTCAGCCCCCGGTCCGAACATTGGCATCCGCCGGTCGTCACCTATTCGGCGCTGGCCGGCACCGGCATCGCCGAGCTCTGGCAGAAAGTCTTGGACCACCGCAAGGCGATGAACGCATGCGGCGAGTTCGCCGCGCGCCGGCGTTACCAGCAGGTCAAATGGATGTGGTCGATGCTGGAACAGCGCATGCTGGCGCGGCTGCGCAGCGAGGCCTCCGTCCGCGCCAGGGTGAAGAAGATCGAATCCGAGGTAGCCGACGGTCACCTCACGCCGGCTCTCGCCGCGGAGGCGATCATGAAGCTCCTGCATTGAGACCGCCTCACCTTTGCCCTGAGAAAGAGAGGTGAAGCGAAGCACGAGCCCCTACTGCTCAGCTGATCTGTCCGGCCAGCACCTTCGAGACGAAGCGGGCGGTCGCCTCGCCGACCTCCTGTGGCGCCTCCTCCTGCAGGAAGTGCGAGCCCTTCACAAGGACGGTCTGCTGATTGGGCCAGGCTCTGCAGAACTCGCGCTGTGCGCCGATCAGAAAACCTGCCGGCTCGGCATCGATGAACAGTTTCGGGATCCGGTTCTTCGACATCCAATCCGCATAGGCCTCGACGATCGCGACCACATCGGCGGGCTCGCCCTCGATCGGCAATTCGCGCGTCCAGGTCAGCATGGGCTGCCGGCTCGGACCGGGATTGCGGAAATAGCGGCGGTAGACGTCCATCGCCTCCGGCGCGATATGGCGCAGCGGCAGCAGGTACTCGATGAACAGGTTCTTCTGCAGGATCATGTCTTCGCCTTGCGGAGTCCGTTGCGCCTGGAAGAAGGCGCGCGTCGCCTCGGGCCATTCGGCCCAGGAACGGAACGGGCGCACGATGCCCTCCATGTAGACGATGGCTTTGACCCTCTCGGGATGACGATTGGCCCAGTGAAAACCGAGCGCCGAACCCCAGTCGTGCACGACAAGGATCACGTTCCTGCTCAGGCCCATCACGTCGAACCAGGCGTCGAGATAGCGCTGGTGATCGACGAAACGATATGACCCGTTCGGTGCAGGACCCGAATTGCCCATGCCGACATAGTCCGGCGCGAGGCAACGGCCGTACGGCAGCAGATGCGGGATGATGTTGCGCCAGAGATAAGACGGCGTCGGGTTGCCGTGCAGGAACACGATCGGGTCGCCGCATCCGACATCGACATAGGCCATCTGGGTATCCAGCACCTCGATGTACTTCCGGTAGGAGACTTCCTCGGTCGAGATTGGCGGATGATTGACGTGCAACATGATGAAACTCCGTTCTCTCGTTCGACACCAGTAAACTATTAATACCGGTGACTTGAGTCAACCGTCAAAAGTCATTAAGTGGTGTTCATGTCGAAGGAATCGCGCAAGTTCCAGGTGCCGGATGCATTGGCGAACATCTATGATTTCGCCAACACGCTGGACTTACGGCACTTCATCCATCACGGCGTGCAGCATCAGCAGGCGGAGGAACTGCCTGACGCCGCTGCGCTCGGCGATTGGATGCAACAGCGCCGGCTCGTCGATCGCGCAGTGCTGCCGTCTCAAAAAACCTTCGAAGCTGCTTTGCAATTGCGCGGCGCGATGCGGGATTATCTTAGATGCGATCCTGCGGAACGTCATCGCAAGTCCGCCATCACCACGCGCCTCGACAAGGCGATGGAGCCGTTTGCGCTCCGGGTCGCCAGCATCGGCAAGGATGGATTTGGACTGATCCCGTTGCAGACGGACGCGCAGGCCGGCCTCTCCATGATCATCGCCGAATTGTACAATGCCGCTGCGGCCGGGACGCTCGACCGTTTGAAGATGTGCGCAGCGGACGAATGCCAACGCGTCTTTTTCGATCGCTCCAAACCCGGCACGCGGCGGTGGTGCCAGTCCACGCTGTGCGGCAACCGGGAGAAGACCCGGACCTATCGCGAGCGGCACAGGCATGAAACCGGATCGGAGACCTAGCCGGCAGCTCGCCGGATCGGATATGCCGTGATAGACATGAGCGGGAGCCAATCCATTGTCCGACAAACTCCGCCTTCTCATCACCGGCTTCGGCCCATTTCCCGGAGCGCCGCATAATCCGACCCAGCCGCTGGTCACGCGACTGGCGCAACTGCGCCGTCCGGCGCTCGATGATGTCGCGATCTCGCGTCACATCTTTCCGGTGACCTACGCCGCGGTCGACCGGCAATTGCCGGAGCTGTTGGCAAAGGTGAAGCCGGATGCGCTGCTGATGTTCGGCCTCGCCGCGCGCACGCCTTACTTGCGCATCGAGAGCCGCGCGCGCAATGCCGTCACCATGCTCTGGCCCGATGCCGCCAATACCCGTTCGAGCAAGCGCGGCATCGCCGGTCATGCCGACGCGATGAATTTCGGCCCGCACACCGCAAGGCTGCTGCGCGCCGCCCGGCTGACCGGCATCGATGCGCGCCCCTCGCGCGATGCCGGCGCCTATCTCTGCAACTACTTGAGCTGGCGCGCGATCGAGAGCGTCAACGCTGGCGGGCCGCGGCTGGCGGCGTTCATTCACATTCCTCTCCTGACGCGCGACAGCGCCATGCGCCGCAAAGGCGCCCCTCGGATCACGCTGGATGAGCTGGTGGATGCCGGGGAAGCGATGCTGATGGAGATGGTGGGGTTGGCGCGGAAAGCGCGGAACACGCAGACCTTGCGGTAAACATTTAACCCTACCGCGAACAATCCCGGCGATCCCGCCCGCCCTGCGCTACCTAACCTTTCGCGGACTCTCCCGCGTCCGCCGGAGGACGCGTCATGGACCTCAATCGCCGTCATCTCATCGGAGCTTCGACCGCCGGCATCGCCGGCGCGCTCGCCATGCCTGTTGACGCTGCCCGCGGGGCGCCGCTGACGTCGCTGCTTGGCCGCGATGCGACCCAATATGGCATACGGCCCGGCAGCAACGAGGATCAAACGCGAGCCCTCCAGCGTGCGATCGACGAGACGGCCCGCGCGCAGGTGCCGCTGGCACTTCCGCCTGGAGTCTACCGCACCGGACTATTACGATTGCGTGATGGAGCGCAGCTGATCGGCGTGCGCGGTGCGACGAAGCTTGTCTTCACTGGCGGAGCCTCCGCAATCCAGAGCGACGGCTCTGACTCGATCGGGCTGAGCGGCATCAGCTTCGACGGCGGGGGCATCCCGCTGCCGACCCGACGCGGGCTGATCCATGTGCTCGGCGGACGCGACATCCGCATCACCGATTGCGCGATCACCGCATCCGGCGGCAGCGGCATCTGGCTCGAGCAGGTCTCCGGGGATATCTCCGGCAACATCCTGACCAAGATCGCCGTCACCGCTGTGGTCTCGTTCGATGCGAGGGGCCTCAGCGTGTCCCGCAACACCATTGTCGGCACCAGCGACAACGGCATCGAGATCCTGCGCACCGCCATCGGCGACGACGGGACGCTGGTCGCGGACAACCGCATCGAGGATATCAAGGCCGGTCCCGGCGGCTCCGGCCAGTACGGCAACGCCATCAACGCCTTCCGCGCCGGCAACGTCATCGTTCGCGGCAACCGCATCAAGAACTGCGACTATTCCGCCGTGCGCGGCAACTCGGCCTCCAACATCCACATATCGGGCAACAGCGTCAGCGACGTGCGCGAGGTCGCGCTCTATTCCGAGTTTGCGTTCGAGGCCGCGGTGATCGCCAACAACACCGTGGATGGCGCCGCCGTCGGCGTCTCCGTGTGCAATTTCAACGAAGGTGGCCGCATTGCGGTGGTCCAGGGCAACATCATCCGCAATTTGATCCCGAAGCGGCCGATCGGCACCGCTCCTGACGACGATGCAGGAGTCGGCATCTACATCGAGGCTGACACGTCGGTATCAGGCAATGTGATCGAGAATGCGCCGTCCTACGGCATCGTCGCCGGCTGGGGCAAATATCTGCGCGACGTGGCGATCACGGGCAATGTGATCCGCAAGGCGCTGGCCGGCGTTGGCGTTTCCATCGTACCCGGGGCCGGCACCGCGCTCGTCAACAACAACATGATTTCGGAAACCCCGCGCGGCGCCGTGGTCGGCCTCGACCACGCGCGTGCCGTGACGTCAGACCTGTCGGCGGACGGCGCGCAACGTTTTGCGCAGGTGGTGGTCGGCGGGAATGCTGTGCGGCAGTAGACAGGCGGCGATAGCTGGGCCGTTCATCCTTCGAGGCTCTCCATGGGACGCGTTGCGTCCCATGTCTCGCACTCAGGACGACGGGTTCGAGAAGCGTGAGTCATTCAGCAGCGTTTAGAACGTATTCCTCAGGAGCGGGTACTTCGCTTCGATGCCGTCGAGGCTGAAGGTGAATTCGACGACGCGCTCGGGGGCGGCGACGATTTCCTCGGCTGGCGGGGTGAATTGCGGCAGAAGCGTCGCCATTGCAGCCGGCGCTGGTCTCGCGGCGGGTGCCTTGAGCGTCGGCATCTCCGCGGGCGCGGTGAACGACGCCATCAGAGCGGCCACCTCGGCCGTTGGTGCGGCAAGCGGGGCGATCGGCGCCTCGACGATTTCGGCCAGCACGTCCGGCTTCGGCTCGAGCCTGACCGGAACGGCGCTCTCGCGCGCGATGTGCACGGCCTTCGGCTGCAGCGTCTGAGCCTGCACGGTCTGGGCCTGCTCGCGCGGAAACACGCGCGGCATCGTCGCGGGCGACCAGCCGAATGCGGAGGACACGCTGGCGGCGGCCGCGGCGACATCCCCACCAGTCGCAAGGGCGCGCCAGGTCTCGACCGCGCGTTTGGCTTCCTGGATGTTTTCGAGGAATGCGAGTTCGGAGTGATAGCGGCGCCAGCGCCCGGTCTCGAACATTTCGGAGAGATGCTCCAGCCGCTGCTCGGCGAGAGCGCACCAGCGTGCAGCAATGTCGCGACCTGCAGCCGCGGCACGAACCGACTCTTGGCGATGTGTCATAAATCAGCCCGTTTGGAGAAAATACGGACGCGACGCAACGCACACGAATCAATTTAGAAGCGACATGAATATTTTGTGGAAAAGATTTGACTTGTCCAGCAACGACACGGCTCTCGTCACAAAACTCCGTAGTCGTGCGGAGTTTTCAGCGGTTTGCGAGTCAAGCTTCGCACAAGCATAGCGGGCTTGCTGCGCGCCGGCCCCGACTCCCGGCGACGATCAACGCCCGGACTCAACCGCAAGCTGACCGCGCAAGACGCTTCAAGAAATCAGACGCTGAAAAGAAAAGACCCGTCCGGGGGGACAACCGGACGGGTCAAGCCATATGGGCGCTTGGGGTGGATGGGCGCTCGCGCCTGATATGACTGATGGGGAGGGATGACCGCTCCCACATAATTTGGTCGTGACAGCGGGCTGAACGTTCAAAAGCGGCGTTTGATTTTTTAACGTTTGGCCCGCGCGCAATGGTGTCGCAGGCGCTAGCGCGCCGCCGGTCTATCTGCCTGAGAAACCGTGGGTTTATCGTCCGCACTGGATAGCGACGGCTGTTCGATCGCGCGGACGCCGGGATCCTCGCGACGCTTCTCGGCATCTTCACGTTTAGTTGTACCTGCTACAGATGCGACCGGTGTCGTGTTGTCGGCGGGAACGGCCGTCACCGCGGCAAACGCATCGGCCTCGCCGTCGCCGTAGAGATCGTCACGCCCGGGGGAACCGAGGTCACGCGCGGTCTTTGCCAGCGTCATGCGCAGCGCTTCGGGCTTCAGGGCGTAGTTGCGCTCGAGCAGCAGTGCTGCGACGCCGGAGACATAGGCCGCGGAGAACGAGGTGCCCGACGTCATCTGATATTTGCCGTCGGGCGCCGGCAAGAAGATATCGACCCCGGGCGCAGCCAGGGCGATGTAGTTGCCGCGGTTGGAGGCGGTGAACAACCTGTCCTGCTGGTCGGTCGCGCTGACCGCGATCACGTTGGGATTGGCGGCGGGATAAAGCGGCGGCGATTTGGCGCCGGCATTGCCCGCGGCCGCGATCAGCACCAGTCCGCGCGCAGCGGTCGCGGCAATGGCGCGCTCGATCATCGCGTCCTTCGGACCGGCAAAGCTCATATTGACGATCTGGGCGCCGTGCTCGGCGGCGTAGTTGAGCGAGCGCAGGATGATGTAGGACGAGCTCTCGGCGCTGCCGGTGGTGCCGCCGAAGGCCCTGATGGCGATGATGCGCGCCTCCGGCGCGCTGCCCATCAGCTTCGCATGCGCGACGATGGCGCCTGCAATGCCGGTCCCGTGAACATGGGCCCCCTCGCCACTGCCGAGGGGGTCGAAATTGTCGGCAATGGAATTGGCGAGTTCCGGGTGCCTGGCATCGATCCCGGAATCGATCACCGCAATGGTGACGTTGGTGCCGTGCGCCAGCGTGTGCGCCTGCGGCAGGCGCAGCTTCGACAGCGCGTATTGCGCCGGATCGCCTTCGGTCGGCACGGCCGGCTTCTGGTCCTGAAGCAGGTAGCGGAAGTTCGGCTGCAGCGAGCGAACGCTGCCATCGGCCGCGAATTCGCGCCGCACCGTCTCATAGGGCCGGCCGTCGACAATGCGGAACAGGCCCACCGTGGCCCCGATCAACGGGAAATTCTCCGACGAGACGCGGGTCAAGCCGTGACGTCGCGCGAGTTCGTCGGCTTCGGTAGGCGATAGCGCGCTGTCGATCTCGGCGACGAATTCGTTGGCAAAGCTTCGCGTGTCGACGGTGGCGGGCGTGTTGTTGCCTCGTCCCTTGCCGGCGCTCTTCTTGACCGATTTGCCGGAGCCACCCCCGCCCCCATTCGGCTGTCCGAGGCACTCGCCGTCGGCATCGCGATAGGGCGCGGAGCAGGCCGGATAGAGGTTCGGCGAGTAGTGCGCATAGGGCAGAACGGGGTCCGGCGCCATCCGCGCGGTGATGTGAGGCACCGTCGTCACGCGCGGACCGCGATCGACGTTCATGGCGCGTGCCGCGACGTTCGGAGAGATCGTCGGCGTGCGCGAGGGAAGATTGATCGTAGGCGTACGCATGATCGCCTGGGCGTGCGCCACCTCGATGCCGAGGCAGGCGGCGAGCAGGAGCGCAGCTCCGACCGACGAAGCATGGGCCCCGGCTCGCAACTGACTCTCGGGCTTGCGCATCATGGGTGCGAAGGCGCCTTTAGGGCGCTGCCACGGCGAGATTGACGAACTTCTCGCGCTGCATCCTTGCGAGCAGCGCGTTCAGCTCATCCTGGCTCATCGCCTTGTCGAACTGGAGGCGGAACATGCCGCCCTTGGCATCGCCGATGATCGAGGCCTGGTAGTTATCGAGCAGCGCGGTGATGTCGGCGACGCGCGCCTCGGGCGTGAAGCGCACCAGCGCCCGCGACGGCGCAGCCGCTCCGAGCTCGCGCGTGATCGGCGCGCCGGTCGAGAGCGATGCGGTCTGGAAGGTCGAGGTCTGGGTCTTCATCAGCACGGCGCCGATGATGCCGGCCTGCAGCACCAGCGCGATGGAGCCGAGGCTTGCCGACCACGCCAGCGTGCGCGGCGACAGGCTTGCAAAGAACGCGGCGACACGTGTCGACAGCGGCAGTGAACCCGTCGACCGCGCCGGCTCGGCATCGATCGCGGCAAACAGCTTCTGCATCGCGCGGGCCGACGGAGCCCCCAGGCTCTCGTTCAGGTGGATGGTCTCTTCGTATTCGCCGCGGATCGCCGCATATTGTCTGGCAAGCTCCGGATCGCTGGCGAGCGCTTCCTCGACGCGGCGGGTATCACGTGTGTTCAGCGTGCCGGCGGCGTGCCAAGGCAGCAGCATCTCGATCTCACTGGGCTCTTGCTCCAGCATCTTCTTGCTCAATGCCATCATGGCCAGCCTCGCTCAATGCCGGCTGCCTTCAGCAGTTCGGCCAATTTCTTGCGCGCATAGAACAGGCGCGTCTTTACCGTGTTCTCCGGGATCCCGACGATTTCGGCCACCTCTTCTACTGACTTCTCGTGGTAGTAGACGAGGTCGACGATTTCCCGATGGTCCGGCGAGAGGCCCGTTAGACACTCCCGCAACGCTTCACTGGTATCCTTCTTCTGCACCACCGTTTCCGGATCGTCGGAGGAATCCTCGATCGCGTTGGCGGCTTCGTCGTCCAGCTCAAAATCCTTTCTACGCCTAAGCGCAGACAGGGCCTTGAATCGGGTGATGGCCAGGAGCCAGGTGGAAACAGCGGACCGACCCTCGAACTTGCCGGCCTGACGCCAGACGTCAAGAAACACCTCGCTGATGAGGTCTTCCGCCGTCTGCTCGTCCCGCACGAGCCTGAGCCCGAATCTGTAGACCCTGACATGGTGCCGCCCGTACAGCACCTGCATGGCGAGCCGGTCACCTTGGGCGATCCTGGCGATGAGGACCTCGTCCGTAGCCGCCTGTGTCACGCTCAAAGGCCGTCTCGCAAGGTTGGTCGGGTCGATGCGGAGGACGGTTCGACGGGAGGTGCAAAATTGTTCAACCTACCGCACTCATACGGGGACCTGTGTGATCTACCCCACATACGTGCGGTTTCCTTGTCCCACCTGCGGTCGTCCGCTTCTCTCTGGAACGGTAACATAATATGGAAACGCTCTCTTCGGACTTGCCGTGGGCCGGCACAGACGGCCCGATCGAGCCCGGTCCATAACACGCCCCATGCACCTTATGTCGCGCGGCGCCGGCTTTGGTCCGCGATATCGCCTGCGATGCCTAATTGGCTGCAAAATCCCGCACCGCCGAAGGCCCGTCACCGGCCAGTGGCCCGTTTGGATTCGGTTCGAAAAGGATACCAAACCTAAAGGCTTGCCACGTAGATTTTTTCGGCTGACATCCACCATTGGCGGGACCATGAGCACGGCCGCAACGTCCTTTCCGGAGCGGAATGCCGCTGAGGTTGCGGATCTCGTGCTTGCGTCCGATGCGACGTCCCCGGACGTGTGCGCGCGACGGATGCGGCAGCGCCGCCAGATGTATGTCGGCCAGGTCGCAAGCTATTCGCTCGGCGCCTCGGTGCTGCTGCTCTACGCCTTCGACGGCGCCGTCTCGACCAACGTTCCGACGCTGTTCTGGTTCGGGGGTCTGCTGATCATCGGCACCTTCACGGTGCTGTCGGAAGCCGGCGTCGGCGACAGGTTCGCCGACCACTATCTGACGGTCTTCCAGATCTCGGCGCATATGGCGCTGCAATTCGTGTTCCTGGTGTCGGTGCCGACCCTCGGGATCGCCTTTCTGGCGGTGCTGTTCCTGATCTTCGCATTCGGCACACTGCGCATGACCTCGCGGCAGGCGATGGTCACCTGGGGTCTTGCCACCTGCGGGCTCGCCTTCGTGTTCCTGGGCTCAGACCTGC
This sequence comes from Bradyrhizobium sp. UFLA06-24, assembly GCF_054967145.1. Lineage (NCBI taxonomy): Bacteria > Pseudomonadati > Pseudomonadota > Alphaproteobacteria > Hyphomicrobiales > Nitrobacteraceae > Bradyrhizobium > Bradyrhizobium sp. UFLA06-24. The sequence goes on along the minus strand of NZ_JADFUE010000001.1, from coordinate 504,532 downwards.
CGATCGGGTTGCCGGTTGCGAGCCGCATCGAGCGCGCCGCTTCGATGCTGTGTTTCGCATTGGTGATCGGGCAGTGCGCCTTCCTCGGCCTGTTCGGCGCCACGTTGCGGAAGATCCTTTACCAGCGCAGCAACGAACTGAAGGCCGCCTATCGGCGCATCGAGGAGCTCGCCGAACTCGACGAACTGACCGGCTCCTATAACCGCCGCTGCATCATGCGGCTTCTCGACGCCGAGATAGAGAAATCGCGTCGGACCGGCAGCCCTTGCGCCATCGCGCTGATCGACCTCGACTGGTTCAAGCGCATCAACGATGCCTTTGGCCATCCCGTCGGCGACGAAGTACTGCGGACCTTCGCCCTCACCATCTTCGCCAACATCCGGCCCGAGGACCGTTTCGGCCGCTATGGCGGCGAGGAATTTCTGCTGCTGCTGCCCGGCGCCACGAGCGAGGCCGCCTCACGCATGCTCGATCGTCTGCGCCGCATCGTCGCCGAGCTCGACTGGAGCGCATTCTCGCCAGCCATGAGCGTGACGATTTCCGCCGGCGTCGTGACGCTGCGCGACGTTGATACTGCCGACACGTTCCTCGCGCGCGCGGACAGCGCGCTTTATTCTGCCAAGGCGCAAGGGCGCAACCGCATTGCCACGGGCTGACCACTTCAATTGCTGCCGGCGCGTGAGAAGACGCCGCCGGACTGAACGCTCCAGGACAGGGCTATGAGATCGAGATCCGTGAAGTCATCCGCAAATTTGCTCGAGGAATTGCAGACCGCGCTCGCGCACGGCACGGTCGCGCGCCGGGTCGAGACGCTGCGCCGCATCACCGATCTCTTTGTCGGCAACGCGGTGGATTACTCCGACGACCACATCCGCGTGTTCGACGACGTCTTCCAGTGCCTGATCGAGCAGATCGAAACATCGGCGAAGGTGCTGCTCGCCGACCGGCTCGCGCCGATCAACACCGCGCCGCCCCAGATCATCCGCACGCTCGCGCTCGACGACGTTATCGAAGTCGCCGGCCCCGTGCTTTCCAAGTCGGAGCGGTTGGACGAGACGACCCTGATCGAGATCGCGCGCAACAAAAGTCAGGCCCATCTCAAGGCGATCTCGCTACGGCGGGTGCTGTCGGAGGCGCTGACCGATGTGCTGGTGACTCGCGGCAATGAAGACGTGGTGCAGTCGACCGTCAGCAATCCGGGCGCGAGGCTCTCCGAGGACAGCCTCGCCGATCTCGTCACGCGCGCCGAGCGCGACGACGACCTTGCCGCCTGCATCGGCCTGCGGCCCGACCTGCCGCGCCATCATTATCTGAAGTTGGTCGCCAGGGCTTCCATGAGCGTGCGCAGGAAGCTGCAGGCCGCCCACCCCGAACTTGCCGACGAGGTGTCGAGCGTGGTCCGGGAGGCGGCGCTGCGGGTCCGTACCGCCGCCATGACCCGGCAGACCGAGATGGCACGTGCGCTCGTAAAGTCGCTCCATGACGACGGCCGTCTCAACGAGTTCCAGGTCACGACGTTCGCCGAGCAGGGCAAGTTCGACGAGACCAATGCAGGCCTCGCGGCGCTGGCCGGCGTCGCGGTCGAGACTGCCGAGACCATCATGATCGAGAGCCGCACCGAGGGCGTCATGATCCTCGCCAAGGTCGCCGGCATGCAATGGTCGAGCGTGCGCGCGATCATCGCCATGCGCGAAAAGCTCTCGGGCGGCTCGCAAACCGACATGCTGTCGCTGCGCGATACCTACGAGGCGCTGCGCAGCTCCACCGCCCAGCAGGTGCTGCGTTTCCATCGCATGCAGAACACGACGTCGGCGGCTTAATACCGCAACACCTTCGACCCGACCGCCGCGCCGATGGCCGTCACGACCGCGGTCGCGATCGTGTACCAGGTCGCGACGAACAACGGCGAGTCGTCGGTGCAGTGCGAAGCGTAGAGCGTGGCGGCAAGCCCGGCCGACAGCAGGCCGGCGAGTGCGCCGGCGAGCGCCGGCCGCGACGGCGCGCCGTGACGCAGGCCGAACAAGGCGCCGGCAAGAAGGGGCAGCGACATTGCGGGGATCGCCGACAGGCACGCCCGTGAGTTCTTGCCGACGAGCCGCATCGTCATCGGCATGGCCGGTGCCATCATCGCCTCGCTGCCGATGGCAACCGCAAGCAGTCCGACGGGCAGCAACAGGAGCCAACCCCAGCCGCGCATCAAGGCTTCGGGCCGCGACAGATGCAGGCTGATGATGATCGCGGGGATCGCGAGCGACAGCGTGACTGCGAACTTCATGTCGAAGAACGGATTGTGCATGGCGCTCATCACGTCCGAACGCACGCCCAGGAACGTCGCGAAGATCAGGATCGACAGCGGCGCCGCGACCAAAAGGCCCGTCGTCAGCAACGCACCGACGCGTGGAGCGCGGTGGGCGTTGTCGGCCGCGAGCGTGCGGATGAGTTGATCGGTGTCCATGATTAGTTGTCTCGTAATTTGGCCGTCAGGGCCGCAAGCCCGCGATGCAGCGCAACCCGCACCGCACCTTCGCTCATCGAGAATTTCGCCGCCGTATCCTTGATCGAGGCGCTATCGACTGCGATCGACTGCAACACGTCGCGCTGGCGCTGCGGCAGCGTGTCGAGCTGCGCGGCGACCTCGCCCGCCGAAGCCCTCTCCTGCGGCGCCTCGCCGGGCATCGTTTCGGCGAAATCGTCGATGTTGACGAAGACGCGCCGGCCGCGGCGCCTCAGCGCATCGATCAGCTTGTTGCGCGCGATCGCGAACAGCCAGGGGGCGAAGGGCGCTTCGCTGTCCCAGGTGTGCCGCTTCAGATGCACCGCCAACAAAATCTCCTGCACGATGTCCTCGGCCTGATCGGGAGGCTGCCCGGCCCTCGCCAGGCCGCGCCTCGCAGCAGCGCGCAGCACCGGCGTGACCGCTTTCAACAGCCGATGATACGCCGCATCATCGCCTGCCATGGCCGACCGCATCAGGCCGGTCCATTCGTCCTCACGTCCGCGCACGCGCGCCCCTCACCATTGCAATTCGGCCGCTCTTTCAATTTGTTACGCCGGAGCCCAACCGATCACGAAGTCGTGATCACTGGGCCTCGCCCCGAAGCAGCCGCAGATCGTCCGGTCAGGCTCATAACACCGATCGGCCCGTGCCGCACCCGGCCGGCCGGGGCGCCCAACCGCTTTGCCCCGGTTTTGCCCGGTGTGGCCCGAAGATTCCCACTTTTTGCCCCGCTGTCGTCATGCACCAGGGTCTCTGTTCGCCCCCGGGACGGGCGTATTGGGGAGATCGTCGACATGATGAAAGCCAGCGAATGCGCGGCATTGGTGGTTTTGGCCGGAGGATTGCTGCTGTCCGGCCTAACGGCGCAGGCCGCGCCGAGCTCTGCGGCCGGCACGAGCGCCAGCAAACAGGCCGATGAGAGCAAGCCAGCCAAGCCGCGAAGCCATTCGTCTCGCCGTCATACCGACAGCAAGACGGTGCAGAAATCCGACGACAAAGCCGACAAGCCCGACCAGACGGCTGCGACGGCGCAGGCCGACGGGGCCAAGACTGGGAACAAGGCTGGCACAGAGGCCAGCGCCGACGTGCCGGGCTCGAGCCAGATGCCGCCGGAAGTCGCCAATGCCAATGCGCAGCTGGCTCCTGCCGAAGCAACCCCGCCTGCGGCTGCGGCGACCGCAATGACAGGGCGCGCCAACGACAACGTTCAGGCGGCAGCGGATAACACCACGGCTCCCAATGCCGAGAGCCAGGTGGTCGCGTCCGACCAGCTCAACGACCTCGATCGCGCCCTGCAACAGGACAGCCCGCCCGCCCAGAAAGCAGTGATCGCCGCAACCGATGCGCAGCCGCGTCCGGCGCCGGTGATGGCGAGCAGCCAGCCCAACTCGGCCTGGGACCAGAGCTCCCTGATCGGCAAGATCTTCATCGGCGTCGGTACGCTGCTGACACTGGCCTCCGCCGCGCGCATGTTCATGGCCTGATCCGGGCTTAATTTTTGACCTGACGGATACTCCTCGGGGGCGCGCGGGTTGCGCGCGTCCCGGCGGCTCCTGGCCCCTTGAAGCCCACCCCGCCAGCGGGCACATTGCCGGCTCAATCAAAAGCGCGGGTGGAGCATGAGCACGTTCGAACACATCATCGTCGAAAGCAAAGGCGCGGTCGGCATCATCAAGCTGAACCGGCCGAAGATGCTCAACGCGCTCTCGTTCGGGGTTTTCCGCGAGATTGCAGCAGCCGTCGACGACCTCGAAGCCGACGACGCCATCGGCTGCATCGTCGTGACCGGCAGCGAAAAGGCTTTCGCAGCCGGAGCCGACATCAAGGAGATGCAGCCGAAGAGCTTCATCGACATGTTCTCCGAGGACTTTGCCGCGATCGGCGGTGACCGTATCGCACGCTGCCGCAAGCCGACCATCGCGGCGGTCGCCGGCTACGCGCTTGGCGGCGGCTGCGAGCTCGCCATGATGTGCGATTTCATCATCGCCGCCGACACCGCCAAATTCGGTCAGCCCGAGATCACGCTCGGGACCATCCCCGGCATCGGCGGCACCCAGCGCCTGACGCGTGCGATCGGCAAGTCCAAGGCCATGGATCTCTGCCTCACGGGGCGCATGATGGATGCGGTGGAAGCCGAGCGCAGTGGCCTCGTCAGCCGTATCGTACCGGCAGACAAGCTGATGGAAGAGACCATGGCAGCCGCGGAGAAGATCGCCGCAATGTCGCGGCCGGCGGTCGCGATGGCCAAAGAGGCGGTCAACCGCGCCTTCGAGACCACGCTCAGTGAAGGCATGAGCGTCGAGCGCAATCTGTTTCACGCGACCTTCGCGCTCGAAGACCGCTCCGAAGGCATGGCTGCCTTCATCGAGAAGCGCAAGCCGGTGAACAAGAACCGGTAAAGCCGACGGACGGTCAGGCTGGTGTAAGGCTGCGCCCCTTTCCGCAGAACCCCTGTGACGCGCCTGCAACAAGCACGGATTTCATGGGGGTTTCCTCCGCGGCAGTTTGCCTGCGCGACCGGCGCTGGGTAAACAGTTAAGAGAGCCGCCGTCGGCGGGGGCGGACAGCCGGGGTTTGCGGGATTACATGATTGGGCGTGCCGCCAGAATTGGTCGCGTGAGGACGCGGCGTCGATCGGGCGTGGGTCCTGTCCTGGCGACATGGACTACGCTGGCGCTCTGCTGCGCCCTGCCCGCTGCAGCCCACGCCGAGGCCCTGCCGGAAGCGCTGGTCAAGGCCTACCAGACCAATCCGCAACTCAATGCCGAGCGCGCAAGACAACGCGCCACTGACGAGAACGTGCCGCAGGCATTGGCCGGCTATCGGCCGCAGATCGTGGCGAGCCTCAGTGCCGGCTTGCAGGCGGTGCGCAACCTGCTTCCGGATAATACGATTCAGACCGCGTCGCTGAAGCCCTGGACCATCGGGGTCACGGTGTCGCAAACCTTGTTCAACGGCTTCCGCACTGCCAACAGCGTGCGGGTCGCCGAACTCCAGGTGCAGTCCGGCCGCGAGGCATTGCGCAATGTCGGTCAGGGCGTGCTGCTCGACGCGGTTACCGCCTACACCAACGTGCTGGCGAACCAGTCGCTGGTCGAAGCCCAGCGCTCCAACGTCGCCTTCCTGCGTGAGACGCTTTCCATCACCCAGCGCCGTCTCAACGCCGGCGACGTCACCCCGACCGATACCGCCCAGGCCGAGGCGCGGCTCAATCGCGGCCTTGCCGATCTCAATGCCGCCGAGGTCGCCCTCGCGGTAAGCCAGGCGACCTACGCCCAGGTGATCGGCAATGCGCCTACCGCGCTTCGCCCTGCCGAAGTGGTCGATCGCTATCTGCCGAAGAGCCGCGAGGATTCGATCGCGATGGCGATCCGCGAGCACCCGGCGGTCATGGCCGCGAGCTTCGACGTCGACGTCGCCTCGACCAATATCCGCGTCGCCGAGGGCGCGCTGCTGCCGAGCGCCAGCCTCCAGGGCAGCGTCAGCCGCAGCCGCGACAGCGACCAGACACTCGGCACCCGCGCCACCGACCAGGCCTCGATCGTCGCCAACGTCACCGCGCCGATCTATGACGGCGGCCAGGCCGCCTCGCAGACCCGGCAGGCCAAGGAAGTCACGGCGCAGAGCCGGCTGGTGCTCGACCAGGTGCGCAACCAGGCACGCACCGCCGCCGTCAGCGCCTGGGTCGCCAATGAAGGCGCCAAAATCGCGGTGTCGGCTTCGGAGTCCGAGGTGAAGGCCGCGACCGTGGCGCTCCAGGGCGTGCAGCGCGAGGCCGCCGGCGGACAACGCACCACGGTCGACGTGCTGAACTCGCAGGCCGATCTGATCCAGGCCAGGGCCCGCCTGATCGGCGCGCTGCGCGACCGCGTCATCGCCTCCTACACGCTGCTCAGCGCGGTCGGCCATCTCGACGTCAAGACGCTGAGCCTGAACACCCCGGACTATCTGCCCGAAGTGCACTACCATCAGGTCCGAGACGCCTGGCACGGCCTGCGCACGCCGTCGGGGCAGTAACTTTTCGGTCGACACCGATGAAGAGCCGCCGCATTCATCTGATGGGGGCTTCGGGCTCCGGCGTGACGACGCTCGGCCGCGCACTGGCGAGCCGGTTGGCGCTGCCGCATCACGACACCGACGATTATTTCTGGCTGCCGACCGCGCCGCCCTACCAGACGACGCGCCCTGCCGCCGATCGGCTGCGCCTGATGCGTGAGATGTTTCTGCCGCGTCTCGATTGGGTGCTCAGCGGCACCGTCACCGGCTGGGGCGACGAACTCGTCCGGTTCTTCGATCTCGTTGTCTTCGTGACCACACCGCGCGAGCTTCGTATGCAGCGTCTGCGCGCCCGGGAAGCGACGCACTTCGGTGCCGACGCTGTCGCGCCCGGGGGCTGGCGCGGCCAGGAGGTGGAGGCGTTCGTTGAATGGGCCTCGCACTACGACGCCGGTGATCGCAACGGACGCAGTCTCGTGAAAGACGAGGCATGGCTCGCCCGCCTGTCCTGCCCGGTCGTTCGCGTTGACGGGTCACGCCCCGTTGCCGAGCTGGTCGAGCTGCTATGCAGCGAAGCACAGCGACTACCCTGACCATGTGATATTGTTCTTCGCGACAAGGCATAAGGGAACGAAGCAGGAGTGAAGCCATGCTCAACCGACGCAGTGTCCTGCTTACCTCTCTCGCCGCCGGAGTAGCCATGAGCACCAGAGCCCACGCGCGTGCGTCGCAACCCGCAACGCCGGTCAATTTTGACGTCCCGCCGCACGCCTGCGACTGCCACACCCATATCCACGGTGATGTCGAGAAATTTCCGTTCTTCGCCGGCCGGGTCTACACGCCGGAGCCGGCCTCACCGGAAGAGATGGCCGCGTTGCACAAGGCGCTGCATATCGAGCGCGTCGTGATCGTCACCCCGAGCGTCTACGGCACCGACAATTCCTCCACCCTGTTCGGCATGAAGGCGCGCGGAGCGAATGCGCGCGGTGTCGCCGTGATCGACGACAAGACGACGGAGGGCCAGCTCGACACCATGCAGCAGGAGGGTTTTCGCGGCATCCGCATCAATCTCGCGACCGGCGGCATCAGCGATCCCGATGTCGGTCGCGCCCGCTTCACCGCCGCTGCCGAACGCATGAAGGCCCGCGCCTGGCACGTGCAGCTCTACACCACGCTGCCGATGATCTCCGCCATCAAGGATCTGGTGCTGGCTTCACCGGTCCCTGCCGTGTTCGACCATTTCGGCGGCCTCGAGGCCTCGCTCGGACTGGAGCAGCCCGGCTTTGCCGACCTCGTCGCGCTCGTCAAATCCGGCAAGGCCTATGTGAAGATCTCCGGCGCATACCGCTCGTCGAAGCTTGCACCCGATTACCAGGACATGGTGCCTTATGCCCGCGCGCTCATCACAGCGAATGCGGACCGCATCGTCTGGGGCACCGACTGGCCGCACCCCGATTCGAGTCACGTCGAGGGGCGGAAAGCCACCGACATCGCGCCGCTCTATCAGATCGACGATGGCCGCCTGCTCAACCAGCTTCCGGTGTGGGCGCCGGATGCGGATGTGCGCAGGAAGATCCTGGTCGATAATCCGGCGCGGCTGTACGGTTTCTGAGCCGCGGTGGCTGTCAGCGCGCGCGGCGCGAGAAGAAGGAGATCAGCACCGGCAACGTGACGAGGATCACCACCGGCGCCAGCATCATGCCGGTGACGACGACGACCGCGAGCGGCTTCTGCACTTGCGAACCGATGCCTTCCGACAATGCGGCCGGCAACAGGCCGACGCCTGCGACCACGCAGGTCATCAGCACGGGCCGGAGCTGCAACTCGCCGGTGCGGATTACCGCGCTCATGCGATCCATGCCCTCTTCGATCAACTGGTTGAATTGCGAGAGGATGATGATGCCGTCCATCACGGCGATGCCGAACAAGGCGATGAAGCCGATCGCCGCCGAGACGCTGAAGGCGGTGCCGGAGATCAAGAGGCCAAGCACGCCGCCGAAGATCGCCATCGGGATCACGCTCATGGCGAGCAGCGTGTCGGTCATCGAGCCGAAATTGAACCAGAGCAGGATGCCGATCAGAGCCAGCGAGATCGGCACCACGATCGACAACCGCCGAATCGCATCCTGGAGATTGCCGAACTCGCCGACCCATTCCATGTGCGAGCCGGGCGGCAGCTGGACCTGCTCGGCGATCTTCTGCTGCGCCTCGCGGATGGCGCTGCCGAGGTCGCGCTCGCGCACCGAGAACTTGATCGGCAGATAGCGTTCCTGCTGCTCGCGATAGATGTAGGCCGCACCGGAGACGAGGCTGATGGTGGCGACTTCGCTCAGGGGGATCTGGGTGATCGAGCCGTTCGGCCCGGGCGCACCGATCCGGATATTCTGGATCGCCTCGGCGCTGCGGCGATATTCCGGCGCAAGGCGAACGATGATCGGGAAGTGACGGTCGCTTCCCGGCTCGTAGAGGTCGCCCGCAGTGTCGCCGCCGATCGCGACCTTGATGGTGGCGTTGATGTCGCCGGGCGCGAGCCCGTAGCGCGCCGCCTTGGCGCGATCGATGTCGATCTGCACGGTCGGCTGCCCGAGCGAGGTGAAGACCGCGAGATCGGTAACACCCTGCACCGTCGACAGCACCTGTTTGATCTTGTTGGCGGTGTCGGTCAGTGCCTGCAGATCGCTGCCGAACAGCTTGATCGAGTTCTCGCCCTTCACACCGGAGACGGCTTCAGAGACGTTGTCCTGGAGATATTGCGAGAAGTTGAACTCGACGCCGGGGAAGCGGTCGTCGAGCTGCTTGAGCAGCTCCGCCGTCAGCACTTCCTTGTCGTGCGTGCCCGGCCACTCGCTCGCGGGCTTCAGCGGCGCGAAGAACTCGGCATTGAAGAAGCCGGCGGCGTCGGTACCGTCGTCAGGACGGCCATGTTGCGACACCACGGACTCGACCTCGGGCCGCGCACGGATCAACTTGCGCATCTCGTTGACGTAGGTGTTGCCTTCCTGGAGCGAGATGGTGGGCGGCAGCGTGGCGCGGATCCAGAGGTTGCCCTCTTCGAGCTTGGGCAGGAATTCGAGGCCGAGCAGCCGGCCGAACACGATCGTCATCACAACGAGGCCGGCTGCGCCGCCGAGCACGATGGTGCGGTTGGCGACGGCCCAGTTCAGCACCGGCATGTAGAGCCGGTGCAGAACCTGCATCACCCGCGTCTCGGTCTCCTCGACATGCGCCGGCAGGATGATCGCGGACAGCGCCGGCGTGACGGTGAAGGTCGCCAGCAGGCCGCCGGCGAGCGCATAGGCATAGGTGCGCGCCATCGGCCCGAAGATGTTGCCCTCGACGCCCGACAGCGTGAACAGCGGCAGGAAGGCCGCGATGATGATGGCGGCGGCAAAGAAGATCGAACGCGAAACGTCGGCCGCGGCACTGAGGATGGCGTGGCTCTTCATGCCGAACAGCGTCTCGGGAGACATCTGCTCGGATTCCGAGGTCGGCGTGGTCTGCGTCAGACGGCGGAAGATCGCCTCCACCATGATCACGGTAGCATCGACGATCAGGCCGAAATCGATCGCGCCGACCGAGAGCAAATTGGCCGATTCCCCGCGCAGCACCAGGATGATCACGGCGAAGAATAGCGCGAACGGAATGGTGGCACCGACGATCAGGGCACTGCGGAGGTCCCCGAGGAAGATCCACTGCAGCAGCACGATCAAGAGGATACCGACCACCATGTTGTGCAGCACGGTGTGGGTGGTGAGGTCGATCAGGTCCTTGCGGTCGTAGATGCGCTCGATGCGCACGCCCGGCGGCAGGATCGTCGAGCCGTTGATCTGCGCGACGAGCTGTTCGACGCGATTGATGGTCGGCGTGCTCTGCTCGCCGCGCCGCATCAGCACGATGCCCTGCACGATGTCGTCGGCATCGTCGAGGCCGGCGATACCGAGACGCGGCTTCTGGCCCACGGTGACGGTGGCGACGTCCTTCACCAGCACCGGGTTGCCGTTGGTCTGCGCCACCATGGTGTTGGCGAGGTCGTCGATCGACTTGATCAGGCCGACGCCGCGTACCACGGCGGATTGCTGGCCGATATTGACCGTGTTGCCGCCGACGTTGACGTTGGAATTGCTGACCGCCTGGAGCAGTTGCGGCAACGTCAGGCCGTTGGCGACCAGCTTGTTATTGTCGACTTGAAGCTCGTAGGTCTTGCTCTTGCCGCCCCAACCGGTGACATCGATCACGCCGGGCACGGCGCGGAAGCGGCGCTGGAGGATCCAGTCCTGGATGGTCTTGAGGTCGAGCACGCTGTAGTTCGGCGGACCGACCAGGCGATAGCGGAAGATTTCGCCGATCGGACTCAAGGGCGAGATCTGCGGCTGCACATTACCCGGCAGCGGCGCGAGTTGCGCCAGACGGTTCAAGACCTGCTGCAACGCCTCCTCATAGGTGTAGGCGAAGGAGAACTGCATTTTGACGTCGGAGAGACCGTACAGCGAGATGGTGCGGATGGTCGTGAGGTTCTTCAGGCCCGCGACCTGGGTCTCGATCGGGATGGTGATGTAGCGTTCGATTTCTTCCGCCGACAGGCCCGGGCTCTGGGTGACGATGTCGACCATCGGCGGGGTCGGGTCGGGATAGGCCTCGATGTTGAGCTGGTTGAATGCTATCAGGCCGCCGATGAATACGGCGACGAACATGCCGACCATCAGGAAGCGCCGGTTGACGGCAAGGGCGACGAGACGGTCCATTCAGGTTTTTCGCAGTTTCTTGGGGTCGTCGATTCAGCTACCGGACGCCGCGCGGTCGATGAACAGGCTGCCTTTGACGACGATCTGTTCGCCGGGCTTCAGGTTGCTGGTCACCTCGACGAGGTTGCCGTTGATGAGGCCGATCTTGATCTGGCGGAGCTCGACTGACTTGTCCTCACGCGCGACCCAGATGCGGACCTGGTTGCCTTCATAGATCAGCGCCTGCTTCGGCACCGCGGGCGCCCCGCGGTCGCCGGCTGAATAGATCGTGACATTGGCGAACATTTCCGGCTTGAGCAGGCCATCCTTGTTGTCGATGGTGGCCCGGACAAGCAGGCGGCGGGTGTTCGGATCGATCGCGGCAGCGACGTAGTTGATCTTCGCGGTCAAGGGACGGCCCGGCAGCGCCATCACGTTGACCAGGATGTCCTGCCCAACGCTGACCTGCGCAGCATCGCTCTCGCGCACGAAGGCGGTAAGCCAGACCGTGGAGAGGTCGCCGATCACGAACACCGGATCGCTGGCGCCGGCACTGACATATTGTCCGGGACCGATCTTGCGCTGCACGACCGTGCCGGAGAGCGGCGCGTAGATCGTGATTTCAGGATTGATGGTGCCCTTGTTCTGGAACGCCTTGATCGTTTCGTCCGTGAAACCGAGGATGCGCAGTTTGTTGTTTGCAGCCTCCAGCGCCGTCACCGCGGAGCGCATGTCATTCTGCGCCTGGACCTGGGTCGCTTCCGCCTGTTGATAATCCTTGAGGGGAATGGCGAGGCCCTCGTAGAGATCCTTGGCGCGTTTGTATTGGATGTCGGCGAGCTCAAGCGCCGACTTTGCCTTGTTCTGCGATGTCATCGCCGCGATGAAATCGTTCTGGGCCTGCACGGTATCGGCGGCCTCGATTGTAAACAGCGGTTGACCCTGCGTTACGCTCTCGCCGGGCTTGGCGAGCAGCCTGGTCACCCGGCCCGCATAAGGCGAGAACACCGGCGTCGAGTGGTCCTCGTCGACCGCGACCTTGCCTTCGGTGACATACTCGGCCCGAAACGTCTTGGCGTTGACCGGTTCGATCGTCAGCGTCGCCCATTCGGACGGAGTCGGCTTGAAATTCTGAGCGTTCTTGCGCGACTGGCTGGAGACTTCGGAGTGCTGCTTCTCTTTGGCACCCGCAAACATCAGGCCGTAAGCACCCGCCCCGGCAAGCGCCAGTAAAACTACGGATGTGATTACCCGTCGCTTTGTAAGCACCTGCAATCGTTTGGTATTTTCAGCTACCATGGGGCCCGGACATGTCTGCGACGATCTCGGCAGACGACTGCCTCATCGGTCGCGCTAATAGTGCCGAATTGAGATTTCAGACAACCTAAAAAACGCGGCTCGTCTTTCGGTTTGCGTTAAAATTTTGCGACACCGTCAGCTTCACGTCAGCTTCGGCGCGGCCATTGCGGCGGATGGCTGCCGAGCGGCATTGCCGGACGGCGCCATTGCGCCGGCGTCTTCGACAGCACGGCCGAATGGCGCACCGCCTTCAACGTGCCGAAGCCAGATGACACCGTTTCCATGAACGCAGCATGTACGGCCTCACCCGTAAGGTCGGGGGTGTTGAGGCCTCCATCGAGCCGGCCGAGATTCCACAGCCAGCGTCCGGTCTGCGCCAGCGACACGCGCACATGCCAGCTGCCGCCTTCGCTCGCCTGCCGCGCCTTGGCCATCATGGCGCCGAACGCCATCAGATAGCCGGTGGCGTGGTCGAGCATCTGCGCCGGCAATTCCTTCGGGCTATCGATGCCGGCGGCCTTCCCTTCCGCATCGTTGAAGCCGGTCGTGGTCTGCACCAGCGAATCGAAGCCACGCCGCTCGGCCCACGGGCCGGCATGGCCATAGGCCGACAACGTCACATACACGATGCCCGGATTGATCTCCGCGGCCTGCTCCGGCGAGAAGCCAAGAGCTGCGAGAGCGCGTGGGCGATAGCCTTGCGAAAAGACGTCAGCGTCTTTCAGCAGTTCGCGCATTTGCGCCCGACCTGTTTCGCTCTTCAACCCGATAAAGGTGGTGAGCTTGCCGCGGCCGGTATCGATGGTGAGCCAGGGAATGGCCGGCAGATCGGGCCCCGAAACGAGCAGCACATCCGCCCCATGCGCGGCGAGCGTGCGTCCGGCGACGGGCCCTGCGATGACGCGGGAGAGATCGAGGACGCGCAGACCCGCGAGCGGGCGTTCGCCTTCAGGCCAGGGCTTCGGCGGGGCATCGCCGATCTTCTCGATCGAGATCAGCGGCAGCTCGGCGAGTGCTTGTGCTTGCGGCAGCGCGGACCATTCGTCGTAAGAGCGCATCAGCGCAACGACGCCGCCGGCGGCATAGACCGCCGTTTCAAAATCCCCGCCCTTCCATTGCTTCAAGGCGGCCTGCACCTGCTCGCGCTCGGGCGCGCAGCCAAGCACCTTGCAGACGGCGTCGCGGTGGTGCGGGAAATTGGTGTGGCAGCGGACGAAACGGTCGTCGCCGGTCTTGTAGACGCCGGCAATGGCGTCCCAGGCCGGCGGTGGCGGCTTGTCGTCGAGGCGCAGATAACGCTCGGAACGGCATTCGGCAACGGCATGGCGCATGTCGACGGAGACATCCTGTGCCTCGCCGCTGCGCAGTCTCCAGATTTCGGCAGCGGCAAGGCCGGCGGCGGCGATCGTTGCCTGCCCCGCGACGGCAACACGGAACGAGGATGGGATCTGGGGCTCCTCTCCGGTCAGGCGCACGCGTTCGAGCGCGGTCTCATCGCCGCCGGCGGAGGTCCAGATACCCTTGAGGATGTCAGCGGGGCTTTGCATGGCCTCTTTTCTCCCTTTAGCTTTGCCACGATCCCATGAGCACGGAAAGGATTGCAATGGCTGCCATCGATCCCCTCACCGCCGGCGCCGTGTTCGTCGCGACAGCGGCCACCGACGCGGTCTATGTGATGTTCACCTCAGCGGTCGTCGCGCGCAAGCGTGTGCCGGCGGCGAGCTGGAGCGCGATCTGGTATCTGCTCTCCTCCTACGCCGTGATCAGCTATACCGAAAACGCCGTCTATGTCGCTTTCGCGGCGGCCGGCTCCTGGGTCGGCGCCTATGCATCGCTGACCTTCCTGCATCGCCCGCCCGGCGGTCCGCCGGTGGGGGCTGCGCCGGAGTGAGCCGGGGTCCTCCATCCGCGTCGTCATTGCGAGGAGCTCTTGCGACGAAGCAATCCTGGCTGTTTCCAGAGATGCATTTCTGGATTGCTTCGCTGCGCTCGCAATGACGAATTGGAGAGTTCTGGGGATCGATCGAAACAGCTACACTCTCTGCACCAACAACAAGGAAAACCCCACAATGGATCTCGGTCTCAAAGGCAAAAACGCCGTCGTGCTCGGCGGCACGCGCGGCATCGGTCGGGCGATTGCGGCGACGCTGGCCGGTGAAGGCGCCAATGTCGCGGTCTGCGCGCGCAATGCAGAGCAGGTCGCAGCGACCGTCAATGAACTGAAAGCGAGCGGCATCAATGCCACCGGCGGCACCGTCGACGTCACCGATGGTGTGGCGCTGAAGGCGTGGGTCGAGGGCGCAGCAAAGGAGCTCGGTGGCATTGACATGCTGTTTTCCAATGCCGGCGCCATGGCGCAAGGCCATGATCCCGCGTCATGGGAGCAGAACTTCCGGCTCGACGTGCTCGGCGCCGTGCACGCGTTCGATGCCGCTCGGCCGTTCCTCGAAGCCAGCGGCGCGCGCAACGGCGACGCCGCCTTCGTCATCATCTCTTCGATTTCGGCGGCGCAGGCCGATCTCGCCAGCTCCTACGGCCCGATCAAGGCTGCCCTGATCCACATGGCCAAGGGATTGGCGCGGCAATACGCCAAGAAGAAGATCCGCGTGAACGTGGTCTCGCCCGGCACCGTCTATTTCAAGGGCGGCGTCTGGAACATGATCGAGCAGAACATGCCCGAGCGTTACAATGATGCGATGAAGCGCAATCCGACCGGACGCATGGCAACGCCGCAGGAGATCGCGAGCGCCGCGGTGTTCCTGGCCAGCCCGGTGTCGGGATTCACCACGGGATCGAATCTGGTGGTGGACGGCGCGATCTCGAACCGGGTGAATTTTTGAATTTCACTCGGTCATGGCCGGGCTTGTCCCGACCATGAGGATGAGAATGTGTCGCGCGATCGCTTCAACAAACTCGTCATTGTGAGCGTAGCAACATCCTGCGCCATTCCCTCAATGAAAATCCCGCGACGGCGGCAGGATGCGGACGTTGCGGGGGTGGCGGATTTTTTGCGCGGGCATGTCCGCGAGGGCGCGGGGGTCTTCGTTGAGCGGCTCGACCAATGTGGCGCCTGCGGGTACCGGATGCTTGCGGCTCAGGGCATCGTTGGCGAGACCAACCAGATCGTGCGAGCGGTCGATCATCCGCTGGGCGATCAGATGCGTCACCTTCTCGGGGCTGCTCTGGATATAGCCCTGCACCTCGATGAGGCGCGCGCCCATCAACTCCTTGCGGTACTGCTCCATGACCTTGGGCCAGACCACGACATTGGCGATGCCGGTTTCGTCCTCCAGCGTCATGAACACGACGCCGCTGGCGCTGCCGGGCCGCTGCCGCACCAAGACCACGCCGGCGCAGCGGACACGGCGCCGCTCGTTCTGGTGGCTGATCTCCCTGCAGGCGACGATGCGCTCGCGCGTAAACATCTCGCGCAAGAATTCCATCGGATGGCCTTTGAGCGAGAGCCGGATGGTCTGGTAATCGGCAACAACCTGCTCTGGGCGCGGCATCTCAGGCAACGGCCTGGCGTGCTCGTCCGGCTGCTCGCGCGCGGTGGCCGCTTCGAACAGCGGCAGCGCGACGTCATCGGGCAGCCGCCGCACCTGCCACAGCGCCTCGCGGCGGTCGAGCCCGAGCGAGCGGAACGCATCGGCATCCGCCAGCAGGATCAGCGCGCGCTTGGGCAGGCCTGTGTCGCGGGCGAAGTCTTCGAGCGAGGTGAACGGACGGCGATTGCGCGCGGCGATGATGCGATCGGCCCAGTCTTCTTTCTTGTCATTCCGGGGCGACGCGTCAGCGTCGAGCCGGGAATCCATTCCTCTAGGCATATGCGGTCGGATGGATTCCGGGCTCGCGCTACGCGCGCCCGGGAATGACGACTGTGAGCGCTTCAGCCTCTCCTCGTCCTCGTCCAGCCAGTGAAAGCCGTCGATCTGACGAAAACCCAGACGCACTGCGCAGTATTTGCTGCTCCCCTCCTCCAGCGTGTTCTGCGCAAAGCTGTAGGACACATCGATCTCGCGCACCTCGACGCCGTTCTTGCGAGCATCGCCGACGATCTGCGCCGGCGCGTAGAAGCCCATCGGCTGCGAGTTCAACAGGCCGCAGCAGAAGGCGTCGGGATGATGATATTTCAGCCATGACGAGATGTAGACCAGCTGGGCAAAGCTCGCGGCATGGCTCTCCGGAAAACCATAGGAGCCAAAGCCCTTGATCTGGTCAAAGCAGCTTCGGGCGAAGTTTGCATCATAGCCGCGCGCGACCATGTTGCCGATCAGCTTCTCCTCGTATTGGCCGATGGTGCCGACATTGCGAAAAGTCGCCATCGAGCGGCGCAGGCCGTTGGCCTCCTCGGAGGTGAAATGTGCGGCCTCGATCGCGATGCGCATCGCCTGCTCCTGGAACAAGGGCACACCCAGCGTTTTGTGCAGCACATTGTAAAGTTCATTTTTGTCGCCGTGATCCGGCGACGGAGACGGATAGCTCACCTTCTCCAGACCATTCCGCCGCCGCAAATAGGGATGCACCATATCGCCCTGGATCGGCCCCGGGCGCACGATCGCGACCTCGATGACGAGATCGTAGAAGGTCCGCGGCTTCAGCCGTGGCAGCATGTTCATCTGGGCGCGGCTCTCGACCTGGAACACGCCGAGCGACTCGCCGGCACACAGCATGTCGTAAACCTTGGAGTCGTCCTGCGGGACGGTCGCCAAAACCCAACGCTTGCCCTTGTGCTGGTCGATCAGATCAAAACATTTCCTGATGCAGGTCAGCATGCCCAGCGCCAGCACGTCGACCTTCATCATGTTCAGCGCGTCGACGTCGTCCTTGTCCCATTCGATGAAAGTGCGGTCGTCCATCGCGGCATTGCCGATGGGGACATAGGTGTCGAGCCGATCCTGGGTCAGGACATAGCCGCCGACATGCTGAGAGAGATGGCGCGGGAATTCGATCAGCTCGGTCGCCAGCTCGACCGCGAGGTTGATCATGGGATTTTTGGGATCGAGCCCGGCCTGCCGGACCTGCATGTCGTTGAGGCCCTTGCCCCAGCTGCCCCAGACGGTATCGGCGAGCGCGGCGGTGACGTCCTCGGTCAGCCCCAGCGCCTTGCCGACGTCGCGGATGGCGCTGCGTGGACGATAATGGATGACAGTGGCGATGATCGCGGCGCGGTGACGGCCGTAGCGGCGATAGACATATTGCATCACCTCCTCGCGCCGCGAATGCTCGAAATCGACGTCGATGTCGGGCGGCTCCAGCCGCTCCTTGGAGATGAAGCGCTCGAACAACAGATCGACCTTGGTCGGGTCGACCGAGGTGATGCCGAGCACGTAGCAGACGGCCGAATTCGCCGCCGATCCCCGCCCCTGGCACAGAATGTTCTGGCTGCGTGCGTAGTGCACGATATCGTGCACGGTGAGGAAGTAATGCGCGTATTTCAGCTCTGATATCAGCGCGAGCTCCTTGTTCAGCGTCGCGCGCAGCTTGTCGTCGATCTCGCCGCCGAAATATTTGTCGACGCCCGCCCAGGTCAGATCCTCCAGATGCCCTTGCGCAGTCTTGCCCGGCGGCACCGGCTCATCAGGATATTGGTATTTGAGCTGGTCGAGCGTGAAGTCGATCCTGTCGGCAAAGCGCATGGTCTCCGCGATCGCCCCCGGAAAATCGCGGAACAGCCGCGCCATCTCGCGAGGCGTCTTCAGGAAGCGTTCGGAATTGGCTTCCAGCTTGCGTCCGACCGCCTCGATCGTGGTCTTTTCCCGGATGCAGGTCAGCACGTCCTGAAGCGGACGGCGGCCGGGATCGTGGTAGAGCACCTCGTTGGTCGCGAGCAGCGGCACTTTTGCCCTGGCGGCGAGATCGTCGAGCCGTGCCAGACGACGACGGTCGTAGCCGCGATAGATCAGGCTCGCCGCCAGCCACACGCCCTCGGCGCGGCTTGCTTTCAGCTTTGCGAGAAGGTCAAGCGCTTGCGCCTGATCGAACCGATGCGGCAGCATCAGGATCAGAAGCTGCCCCTCGGAAAATTCGAGCAGATCGGCAAAGCTGAGGCGGCATTCGCCCTTCTCGATCCTCGTGATGTCGTCGCCGCGCTTGCCCCGGGTGAGAAGCTGGCACAGCCGGCCATAGGCGGCACGGTCGCGCGGATAGACGAAAATGTCGGGCGTGCCGTCGATGAAGACGATGCGCGCGCCGATCAGCAGCTTCGGCTTGTGCAGCACCTTGTCATTGTCGAGCTCATTCCAGGCGCGCACCACGCCGGCGAGCGTGTTGTGATCGGCGATGCCGATCACTGGAATGTTGAGCTTGCTGGCCTGATGCACATAAGCGCGCGGATCCGAGCCGCCGCGCAGGAAGGAAAAATTGGTGGTGATGCCGATCTCGGCATAAGCGGGCGTATTCATGCGAAGAGACCATGCACATACCAGTTGGGCGACGCGGGCTTGCCGTCGGCGTCGAACACCTCTCCCTCGTAAAGGCCGTCGCGAAAGATCCAGAAGCGCAGGCCCTCGGCATCCTCGATGCGGAAATAATCCCGCGTCAGCTGCTTGCCGTCCTGCCGCCACCATTCCATGGCGATGCGCTCGGGTCCTTCCACCCGCACCACCGCATGTTTCGCCCGTCGCCAGGTGAATTGGTGCGGCGGACCGTCAGGCACGGTCGCGAACGGCACGGTGACCGGCTCCGGCTGGTCGAACAGCCTTAAGGGGCGCAGCGGCGGCTCACCCTCGGCACGATCGGGCCACTTGGCCTGCATGGCAGTGGCGAGATGATGCTGGGCGGGCGCGGCCAGCACCGCCTGCTCGGGGATGTGCGTGTCTTGCGGCAAATGTACGACGACGCGTTTTCCGCCGATACGCGCAGCGATACGATCGATCAGCGCCGCAAGTTCGTCATTGTCGTGGACATGCGCGTCGAGATCGCGCTGCTCCTGCACCACGATCTCGGTGCGGCTTGCCGACAGCCGCACCATGTCGAAGCCGAAGCCGGGATCGAGGGGATCGGCAAGCGCATCGAGACGTTCGCGGAACAGGCGGTCAATGACCGCGCTTCGCGTCACGGGACGTCCGGTTTCGACCGTGATCGCGCGCACCACGCCGTCGGTGCGGAAGAACGCGGCCTCCAGGCGGCGCGCGCCCTTGCCCTGCTTCTCCATGGAGGTAATCAACGTGTCGGCCAGCCGCGACAGCGTCATCGCGATCATGGTGTCGGTCGCGATCGGCTCGGCAAAACGTTTTTCCACGATGTAGTCGGGCAGCGGTTTTCGCGGATTGATCGGCGCATCGCCCTGCCCCAGCGCATGCGCAAGCAGCGTCGAGAACCGCGCACCGAACCGCGCCGTGATTTCGCTCGGGGCGCGCGAGGCGACATCGCCGATGGTCTTCAGACCGGCGCGGCGCAGGCCGGTGGTGATGGCCTCGTCCGCACCGAGCGCGGACACCGGAAACCTATCGATCGCCGCCGCCTCCCCGCCGTCGGCGACGATGCTGCCCGTGGCTTGTCGCGTCAGCGTGCGCGCGCAGACCGAGGTGCCGGCAATGGCCGCGCTGACGGCAAAGCCCTGACGTCCCAGCGCATGAACCAGCATCTTTAGCAGCGCCGCCTCACCGCCGAACAGATGCGCGCAGCCGGTAATGTCGAGGAACAGACCGTGCGGCGGATCGAGCGCCACCAACGGCGTGAAGCGGTCGCACCAATCGGCGATGTCGCTGAGCGTCTTCGCATCGGCCACGACATCGGCGTCGAACACTTTCAGATCCGGGCACATCGCCCGCGCATTGGCGAGCGGCTGGCCGATATACAGGCCGAGCCGCTCGGCGGGCTCGTCCAGCGCGTGGATCACCAGCGCATTGTTGTTCTTGATAATAACGATGCTCGGCTCATTGGTATTCTTACCCAGCCCGGCGCTGTTGAAGAACCGCTGAATCCGGTCGATGGGCAGGCGCGGCAGCCACAGGCTGAGAATACGCCGACGGTTCACTGAACTGGCACTCATCACAATTCCATTCCATGATCCAGCGGCCGCACGGGCCATGACGATTGCGCAACAGCTCGGCATCGAAGCGCGGGGCGCCCCAGGCACTCCACGCAGATCCCGGCGGCGAATGCGCCGCGCGCAGCATCCATCGCGTCTCCGCGGTTGAGGGTAGCGGCTGCGCGGCCAAGCGCAGCAACAGGCCGGTGACGCCGGAGCCTTGTGCAGCCAGCGTCAGCTTGCGGCTCGCCACGAGATCGAACTGTCTTGTCTCGCCCCAGAGCTCGAGCACGACGGCGCCGAGTGCATCGCAGGCGAGCGCATCGGCCGAGGTGCGCAGCGCGCTCTCGACATCAGCGGCGCGCACCATCACCACGCGGCGCGGATCGAGGCCGAGCTCGGCGAGCCCGCTCATCGACAGCGCGCCCGCTTCAAGCTCCGAAAAATCCTGCCGCACCCATAACAGCGGCCGCTGTGTCGTGACGCGGCCCGCAAGCCCCATCACGAAGCCCGTCCCGGACGCGCCTTGCCGGCCCTCGCAAAACACCTCGTGGATCGCCGCACGTGCGAGCCCGCCCTTCAGCGCGCGGTCGGCCTCACTATGGCCGAGCGCGACGCGGTCGTGATGATGCACGACCTCCGCCGTCTCGATCCGTTCGATCTGGCTGCGCAAGGTCGCAAGCGCGCTCATGCGTGCGCCGCTCATGCTCGCCGCTCCTTCAGAGGTGATTGCCGTGGCCTTCAAAAGAAGAACCAACGGCTGGCTCATTTGTTCATGATATGTTCTAATATAAAGCTAACGGCGCGCAGAGAGTCAATCGAATTGGCGCGCAAATGGATTCATGAACTGAATCAAAGGGATTCTAGGATGGACGTACAACGCAAGCTGGCAATTCTCGCGGACGCCGCCAAGTACGATGCGTCCTGCGCATCCAGCGGCACCGAAAAGCGGGATTCCAGCGACGGCAAGGGCATGGGCTCGACCGCGCCCGGTATGGGCATCTGTCATTCCTACGCGCCGGACGGACGCTGCATCTCGCTGCTCAAGGTGCTGCTGACCAACGCGTGCAATTACGATTGCCTCTATTGCGTCAACCGCGCCTCCTCCAATGTGCCGCGCGCCCGCTTCACCATCGATGAAGTCGTCAAGCTGACGCTCGACTTCTACCGGCGCAATTACATCGAGGGGCTGTTTCTCTCCTCCGGCATCATCCGCAGCCCCGACTACACGATGGAGCAAGTGGTCAGTGTCGCGCGCAAGCTGCGCGAGGAGCATCACTTCCGCGGCTACATACACCTCAAAACCATTCCCGAGGCCGACGACGCGCTGATCGCGGAAGCCGGCAAATATGCCGACCGCCTCTCCATCAACATCGAGATGCCACAGGAGACGAGCCTGCAGCAATTCGCACCCGAGAAGGACGTGCGCGCGATCCGCCGCTCCATGGGCCGGCTGCGGCTGAAGCTGGACGAAGCCGAAGAAGATCGAAGCGTGAAAACAAAGGCGAAACCACAGCGCTTCGCGCCGGCCGGTCAAAGCACACAGATGATCGTCGGGGCCGACAGCGCGAACGACCACACCATTCTCCACACCAGCGCCAATCTCTACGGCTCGTACCGACTGCGGCGCGTCTACTACTCAGCCTTCAGTCCGATCCCCGATGCCAGCCGCGCACTGCCTCTGGTCCAGCCGCCCTTGCTGCGCGAGCACCGGCTCTACCAGGCCGACTGGCTGATGCGATTTTACGGCTTCGCCGTCGGCGAGATCGTCGACGACAGCGCCATGCTGCCGCTCGACATCGATCCAAAGCTTGCCTGGGCGCTGCGCCATCGCGACCGTTTTCCCCTCGACGTCAACCGCGCCAGCCGCGAGGAGCTGCTGCGCGTGCCGGGCTTCGGCACCAAGGCGGTCGAGCGCATCATCGCGACGCGGCGCACCACAACGATCCGCCTGTCCGATCTCGCACGGCTGCACGTGCCCAAGCACAAGGCGCTGCCGTTCATCGTTCTCAGCGACCACCGCCCCTCGCCGCATCGCCTCGACGAGGCGCGGCTGATCGAACGGTTCAAGCCGAAAGCAACACAATTGGGGTTTGGCTTCTGATGCAGTACATCACCCTCGACAGCGAAACCGATTTCGACGGCTGGCGCAAAACCGCGCGCGCCCTCGTGCTTCATCATGTTGCGCCTGACGATGTAAGCTGGGCCGTGCGAGGCGGCGAAGCCGATCTGTTTGCACCGCCCGCGCCGTCGCCGATCCTCGAGGTGAACGACGGCACCTTCAGCGTATCAAGCAAATTTATCGACCTCGCCAAGGCTGCGATCCTGCATCGGGACGGCGAGCGCTTCGCGATCCTCTATCGCCTGCTGTTCCGGCTGAAAGACAATCACGATCTCATCGATGTCGCGACCGATCCTGATGTCGCGAAGATCACGGCGATGGCACGCGCGGTTCATCGCGACGAGCACAAGATGCATGCTTTCGTGCGGTTCCGCGAGATCGGTCGGGAACGCGAGCCGCATTACGTCGCCTGGTTCGAGCCCGAGCATCACATCGTCGAGCTCGCCGGGCCGTTCTTTGCAAAGCGCTTTGCCGACATGCCCTGGTCGATCCTGACGCCGGACCTCTGCGCGCATTGGGACGGCCACGCGCTCTCGTTCACGCCCGGCGTCAGCAAGAGCGAGGCACCGGGCGAAGACCGGCTGGAGGAAACTTGGCGGCGCTATTACGCCAGCATCTTCAATCCGGCACGGCTCAAGGTGAAGGCGATGCAGACGGAGATGCCGAAGAAATATTGGAGGAACCTGCCCGAGGCCTCGATCATTAAGCCCTTGATCGAAGATGCCGAACGCATGACCGGTGCTATGATCGCCAACGCCGCGACCGATCCGCACAAGCCTCAGAAGCGGCCGGAGGCTCCTATGAAACGCAAACCTGCCACCGACAGTCTCGAAACGCTTCGCGAGGAGGCCGCGCATTGTCGTGCCTGCCACCTCTACAAGGATGCGACCCAGACCGTGTTCGGCGAAGGCCCGAAGTCTGCCAATATCATGCTGGTCGGCGAGCAGCCCGGCGACAAGGAAGACCTCGCTGGCCATCCCTTCGTGGGCCCGGCCGGCCAAATGCTCGACCGGGCACTGGCGGAGGCCGGCGTCGACCGCAAGAAGGTCTATGTCACCAATGCGGTGAAGCATTTCAAATTCGTGCCGCGCGGAAAGATCCGCCTGCACCAGAAGCCGGCGACGCCGGAGATCAAAGCGTGCCGGCAATGGTATGAGCGGGAAGTATCGGCAATTCAGCCTGATCTCATCGTGGCGATGGGTGCGACCGCCGCGCAAAGCGTGTTCGGCAAGATCACGCCCATCGGCAAGACCCGCGGCCGGCTCATAGACCTCCCCGATGGACGCAAGGCTCTGGTGACCGTACATCCGTCCTATCTACTGCGGCTCCCCGATCCCGAGGCGAAGGTGGTGGAATATCAGCGCTTTGTCGCGGATTTGAAGATCGCCGCCTCCTTGCAACGGAGATCGTCGCGCGCCGCCTGACGCGAACCAACGCCAGGGCAACAAGCCCTGGATGACTCGCGTCGTTGCACTCGTCTGCCCGTCATTTCAACCGCCTGTCACATGCCACGCGCAAAATTGGGGCCTTGGGACAGGAGAATTTCCAATGAGTGACGTTGCATTGCCGGGCTCCATCGAGCCGGCCTTGAGTAGGGGGCCCGACCTCAATCGCGGATTCCATCCGCTCACCGGTGTGATCTACATGGGGGTGATCGCCGCCGCCCTGCTCTTCGTGGCCTACAGCATCTGGGTCGATGTCGATGCCACCGGCACACAGGTCAAGGCTTTCGCTCCCTTCCTCCTGCTCTTCGTCGCGCTTCTGATCGCACTCGGCTTCGAATTCGTGAACGGCTTCCACGACACCGCCAACGCGGTCGCGACCGTGATCTACACCCGCTCGCTGCCGGCCCATGTCGCCGTGGTGTGGTCCGGCATGTTCAATTTGTTCGGCGTGCTGCTGTCCTCAGGCGCGGTCGCGTTCGGAATCGTCTCGCTGCTGCCGGTCGAGCTGATCCTCCAGGTCGGCTCCAGCGCCGGCTTCGCCATGGTGTTCGCGCTGCTGATCGCCGCCATCATCTGGAACGTCGGCACCTGGTATTTCGGCCTGCCAGCCTCGAGCTCGCACACCCTGATCGGCTCGATCATGGGCGTCGGCATCATGAACGCGGTCCTGCACGGCCGCAGCGGCACCTCGGGCGTCGACTGGACCCAGGCCACCAATATCGGAAAGGCGCTGTTGCTGTCGCCGCTGTTCGGCTTCGCGCTCGCCGCCGGCCTGCTGCTGATTCTGCGAACGGTGCTGCTGCGCGCGACGCCCGCACTGTTCGGCGAGCCGAAGGGCGACCAGCCACCGCCATGGTGGATCCGCGGCATCCTGATCCTCACCTGCACGCTGGTGAGCTTCTTCCACGGCTCCAATGATGGCCAGAAGGGCATGGGCCTGATCATGCTGATCCTGATCGGCACCGTGCCGACCGCCTATGCGCTCAATCGCGCCCTGCCGGAGAGCCAGATCGCTGCGTTCAGCCAGAACTCGGAGGCGGCCAGCAAGATCATCGAGGGCAAGGCCGCCGGCTACAGCGTGATCGGCAACCCGCGCCCTGCCGTGACCAACTATGTCGCGCAGCACGAGGTGAACGGCGGCACCTTCCCGTCGCTTGCCGTGCTCGTGCGCGACATCTCCAAACAGGTGACCACCTACGGCTCGCTCGCCAAAGTGCCGGCCGAGCTCGTCGGCAACACCCGCAACGACATGTATCTCGTCTCCGAGGCGCTCCGGTTCCTGATGAAGGACAAGGAAGCCGAGCTCAGCGCCGCTGACGTCACCGTGCTCACTGCCTACAAAGGCTCGCTCGACAGCGCCACGAAATTCATCCCCGGCTGGGTGAAGATCGCGGTCGCCATCGCGCTCGGCCTTGGCACCATGGTGGGCTGGAAGCGCATTGTCGTCACTGTCGGCGAGAAGATCGGCAAGACCCACCTGACCTACGCGCAAGGCGCCTGCGCCGAGATCACCGCGGCCGCCACCATCGCCGCCGCGGACGTCTACGGCCTCCCGGTCTCGACCACCCACGTGCTGTCGTCAGGCATTGCCGGCACCATGGCCGCCAATGGCTCGGGCCTGCAATGGGCGACGATCCGCAACATCGCCATGGCCTGGGTTCTGACCCTGCCGGCCGCGATGATCATTTCGGGCGTGCTCTACTATCTGTTCTCGCACCTGTTCTGAGCGCAGCACGGCACGTGAAACAAAGGGGCCCGTGCGATGCACCGGCCCCTTTCATTCGTCCTTCGCTCAGCGGCTCATGACGCCGCGAGCTGTTCCTCGACCAGCTTGACCCAATAGGACGTGCCGAACACGATCGCCTCGTCGTTGAAATTATAGGCGGGGTGATGGAGACCGGCGCCGTCGCCGTTGCCGCAGAAGATGAAGGCGCCGGGGCGCGCTTCCAGCATGTAGGCAAAATCCTCACCGCCCATCAGCGGCGGCATTTCGAGCACATTGGCCTCGCCCGCGACCTGCTTGGCGATACGCGTCGCCACATCGGTCTCCGCGGCGTGGTTGTTCACGACGGGGTAATTGCGCTTGTAGTGCAAGTCGATCTTGGCGCCGGTGATCTGCGCCACCCCCGCCACCACTTCGCGGACGCGCTTCTCGACCAGCTTGCGCACCTCCGGCGACAGCGTGCGGATGGTGCCCCTCAGCGTCGCCGTTTGCGGAATGACGTTGCGGGCGTTGCCGGCGTGGAATTCGCAAATCGAGATGACAGCCGATTCCAGGGGATCGACACTGCGCGCAACGATCGACTGCAGCGCCGTGATCACCTGGGCACCGACCAGCACGGAATCGATGCATTTGTGCGGACGGGCGGCGTGGCCGCCGAGGCCCTCGATCATGATGTCGACCTCGTCGGTCGCCGCCATGATCGGGCCCGGCCGGATTGCAAACGAGCCGATCGGAATGCCCGGACCATTGTGCATGCCGTAGACCTGCTCGATGCCGAAGCGCTCCATCATGCCGTCCTTCACCATGGCCGCGCCGCCGGCGCCGCCTTCCTCGGCCGGCTGGAAGATCACGACCGCGTCGCCGGCGAAGTTGCGGGTTTCGGCGAGGTAGCGTGCAGCACCGAGCAGCATCGCGGTGTGGCCGTCATGACCACAGGCGTGCATCTTGCCGGGAGTCTTCGAGGCGTAAGGCAGGTTGGTCTGCTCCTCGACGGGCAGCGCGTCCATGTCGGCGCGCAGGCCGATCACCTTGAGCCCCTCGCCGGCCGGCTTGCTGCCCTTGATCACTCCAACCACGCCAGTCTGGCCAATCCCGGTGACGACCTGGTCGCAGCCGAACTCGCGCAGGCGATCCGCGACGAATGCTGCGGTGCGGCGGACGTCATACAGCAATTCGGGATTCTGGTGGATGTCCCGCCGCCAGGCCTGGATATCGGGTTGAAGGTCGGCGACGCGGTTCACGATCGGCATGGAGCGGTCTCAAGTTTTGTTGAAAATACAGCGCTGTCTACCATGCAAGCGCCAGTCCACCTAACCCCCGCAGATCAAGGGTGGTCCTGTCCCTGCTCATGGCCGGGCTTGTCCCCGTGGTCGCCGTCTGCCTATTAGGACGGAACGTTTAGGGACCATCCGGGTGGAAGCAGAATGCCAAGACGGCTCGAAGGTGAGTTTGACTACATTGTCGTGGGCGCCGGCACGGCCGGCTGCATCCTTGCCAACAGGCTGTCGGCCGACCCCAGGAACCGGGTCCTCATTCTCGAGGCCGGCGGGGACGACAACTGGATCTGGTTCCACATTCCGGTCGGCTATCTCTTCGCGATCGGCAATCCACGCTCGGACTGGATGTTCAAGACCGAAGCCGAGCCGGGACTGAACGGCCGCGCGCTGGCCTATCCCAGAGGCAAGGTGATCGGTGGCTGCTCGGCGATCAATGCCATGATCTCGATGCGCGGCCAGGCTGCCGACTACGACCATTGGCGCCAGCTCGGCATGACCGGCTGGGGCTATGATGACGTGCTGCCGCTGTTCAAGCGGCTGGAAGATCATTTCCTTGGCGCGAGCGAGCATCACGGCGCCGGCGGCGGCTGGCGGATCGAGGCGCCACGGCTGTCCTGGGACGTGCTCGATGCGGTCGGCGACGCCGCCGAGGAGATGGGCATCAGGCGCATCCCTGACTTCAACACCGGCGACAACGAAGGCACCAGCTATTTCCACGTCAACCAGAAGCGCGGCCGGCGCTGGTCGTCGGCGCGCGGGTTCCTCAAGCCGGCCTTGAGGCGCCCCAATCTGCGGCTCGAGAAGCATGTGCTGGTTGACCGCCTCATCGTCGAGCAGGGCCGCGCCGTCGGTGTTCGCTTCATCCAGAACGGCGAAATCGTCGAGGCGCGCGCGAGGCGCGAGATGATCCTCGCGGCCGGCTCGATCGGCTCGGTGCAGGTGCTGCATCGCTCCGGCATCGGGCCTGCCGACTGGCTGTCGCCGCTCGGCATCGACATCGTGATGGACAAACCCGGTGTCGGGCGCAATCTCCAGGACCATCTCCAACAGCGCGCGATCTACAAGGTCGAGGGCGTGCGGACGCTGAACGAGACCTACTACAATCTGTTCCGCCGCGGCCTGATGGGCCTCGATTATGCATTCCGCCGCCGCGGTCCTCTGACCATGGCGCCCTCGCAGCTCGGCATCTTCACGCGTTCCGATGCGACACGCGCGCGCGCCAACATCCAATTCCACGTGCAGCCGCTGTCACTCGACAAGTTCGGCGATCCCCTGCACCGTTTTCCCGCGATCACCGTCAGCGCCTGCAATCTCCAGCCGAGTTCGCGCGGCACCGTACGCCTGCGCTCGGCAAGCCCGGACGAGAAGCCGATCATCGCGCCGAATTATCTGTCGACCGACGACGACCGCCAGGTCGCCGCCGACGCCATCCGCACCACCCGCCGCTTGATGCGGCAGAAGGCGCTCGCAAGATATCGTCCGAGTGAGTATCTGCCCGGCCCGACCGTCGGCGACGACGATGCCTCGCTCGCAAAAGCCGCCGGCGACATCGGCACCACGATCTTCCATCCCGTCGGCACCGCGAAGATGGGATCGGCGAACGATCCCCTGGCCGTGGTCGACGAACGGCTGCGCTTCTATGGCCTCGACGGTCTTCGCGTCGTCGACGCCTCGATCATGCCGACCATCACCTCGGGCAATACCAACACGCCCACCGCCATGATCGCCGAGAAGGGTGCCGCGATGATTTTGGAGGATGCGAAGTAGCATCCGATCATATGATCAGTCATCGCTTTTCAATCGGTACCGCCAGTGCAGAGATCGCCATGCTGCAATGGGGTGAGAGCGGCAAGCCGCCCGCCCTGCTCGTGCACGGCACCGGCTTCGTCGCTGATGTCTGGGACGAGGTCGCGCGTGATCTCGCGTCGACCTACACTGTCTATGCACTCGATCGCCGCGGCCATGGCGCGAGCCACAAACCCGGCGCCTATCACTTCGCGGACTATGCCGACGATATCTGCCGCGTGATTGACGCTCTGGACTTGCGCGACGTGTACGGCATCGGCCACAGCGCGGGCGCGACCGATCTGCTGCTGGCAGCGAAGCTGCGCCCCGGGTACTTCAGGCGCCTGTTTGTGATGGAGCCCACCGTGATGAATCCGCGGGCAGAGCGCAATCCATCGGCCGGATTAAGCGAACAATCGCTCTCCCGCGTGCAGAGCGCCCTGCGTCGGCAGGCGGAGTTCGACAGTCGCGACGCCGTCTTCGAACGTTACCGGGTCGCGCCCGCCTTTGCGGATTGGACGGACGCTTCGCTGTGGGCCTATGTGCGGCACGGCTTCACGCCGCTCGATAATGGCCGGGTGCGCCTCTGCTGCACCCCCGAGATCGAGTCGGCGATGCTGCATCCGATCTACGAGGCGATGGAGCAGGTCTATATCGGCGACGCGCGCGGCAATCCCTTTGCCTGGCTCCGCGAAATCGCGTGTCCCGTGATGGTGACGACAGCCGAGACGTCGTGGCCGATCTACAAGGAGATGGCCTCACGCGCTATGGCGCTCATCCCGCAGGCCCGCGCCCTCGCATTCGAAGGCGCCGGCCACTGTGTGGCGCAGGAAGCACCCGCCCGCGTGGTGCAGGCGATCCGGGAATTTTCCGCTTAGATCCGCGTTCACCTCGCTTGTTCCGGGCGCAGTGCACCAAACTGCGCGCAGCCGAGTTGGGGGCTCAACCCCTGTGGCTCCCGCTCTGCAATGTATCGCCAACAGGCGCTGCGTTGCTTCCACGTGTGATCCCACCTCACGAAAACGTCATCGCCATCCCACGAATAAATCCGCCCCTCCCCCGATCAGCTCCTCAACGCCCAATTCCGGGCAAAAGGAGACGTGCGATGAGCGGACACGATCACGGGGAAGACGGCGTCAGCCGCCGCAAGGTGCTGGAATGCATGACTTGGGCCGGCACCGGGGTGCTCTGGACCATCACGGGTGGCGTGCCGCGCTCGCTCGGCATCATCGACTCGGCTGAGGCCGCAACCGCCGCCGCGCCCGGCATGACCTTCCTCCAGATCAGCGACAGCCATGTCGGCTTCGACAAGCCTGCCAACCCCAATGCGCTGGGCACGCTGGAGGAAGCCGTCAACAAGATCAATGCGATGCCGGTCAAGCCGTCGTTCATGATCCACACCGGCGACATCACCCATCTCTCCAAGGCCTCCGAGTTCGACAACGCCGACCGCATCATCTCACAGTCCAAGCTGGACGTGCACTACGTCCCTGGCGAGCATGACTTCCTGGACGAGGAGGTTAAGTTCTATCGCGAGCGCTACGGCCGCGGCACCAAGGGCGCGGGCTGGTACTCGTTCGATGCCGGCGGCGTACATTTCATCGGCCTCGTCAACGTCGTCGATCTCAAGGCCGGCGGCCTCGGCAATCTCGGCACCGAGCAGCTCGCCTGGCTCGAGGACGATCTCCGCGGCAAATCGAAATCCACCCCTATTGTCTTGTTCGCGCATATTCCGCTCTGGACCGTCTATCCGGAATGGGGCTGGGGCACCGAGGACGGCGGTCGCGCGCTCGAATATGTCAAGGGTTTTGGCTCGGTCACCGTGCTGAACGGCCACATCCACCAGGTGATGCAGAAGGTCGAGGGCAACGTCACCTTCCACACCGCGCGGTCGACCGCTTTCCCGCAACCGGCGCCGGGCACAGCCCCCTCGCCGGGACCGATGAAGGTCGAGGACGCCAAGCTCCGCTCGATGCTGGGCGTCGCCAGCGTCAACTTCAAGCAGAACGAACAGCGGCTGGCGATCATCGACACGCCGCTCCAGGGTTAATCCAGGGCTGAAGAGAAGCTGACCATGAAGACACTCAATCGCCGCGACTTCTCAGTCGATTTCGGTCTCACTTTGGCCGCGGCCATCCTGCTTCCCGTCGCGACAGCCCGTGCCGACGACACCAACATGGAGGTCCATATCGACAATTTCGTCTTCCAGCCGCCGGAGCTCAAGATCAAGGTCGGCACGACCGTGACCTGGACCAACCGGGACGACATTCCCCACACCGTGGTGTCGGCCGGCAAATTCAGGTCCAAGACTCTGGACACAGACGACAAATTCTCTTTCACCTTCACCGATGCGGGCGACTACAAGTATTTTTGTTCGTTGCACCCGCACATGACAGGGATGATCAAGGTTGAGTAACGTCTCCAACCAAGGCATCTCTGTCTTGCCCGGCCGGTGGTCCCACGCCGGCCGGGCTCGCACGCCTTCGGTCAGACCCAAAGGCGCAACGAGTTACGAAACGCAGCGAGAGGCAAAGCGAGAGGCGATGCCGGCAAGCGACGATTTCCAGAAGGCGCAGCGCTTCCGCGAGGCGGCCCTGCCCTATCTCGACGACGTCTACACGCTCGCACGCTATCTGCTGCGCGATGCCTCCGACGCGGAGGACGCGGTGCAGGAATGCTATTTGCGTGCACTGAAGCACTTCGACAGCTATCGCGGCCCGGCCATGAAGCCGTGGCTGTTCGCGATCCTGCGCAATGTCTGCAATGCCGAATATGCCAGGCGTGCGCACTCGCACGCCGCGATCGAGGACACACCTGGCGCGGCCGACCAGACGCCGATGTGGCAGGAGAACGAGGCAAGTCCTGAGACCGAGGTGCTGCGCAGCCGCGATGCCGGCGCCGTCCGCAAGATGATCGACGCGTTGGCCGAGCCGTTCAAGGAAACCTTCGTGCTGCGGGAGATCAACAACCTGTCCTATCGCGAAATTGCAGAAGCCGTCGGCGCCCCCGTGGGCACCGTGATGTCCCGCCTCGCCCGCGCCCGCGCCATGTTGCGTGCGGCCTGGACGGCGGAAGAGGAGCACTCGAAATGACCTGCGACGAAGCAAAAATCCTGCTTCACGCGCTGCTCGACAACGAGCTCGATGCCGGCCATGCGCGCGAGGTCGAAGCCCACATCGCCTCCTGCCCGGCCTGCACGGCCGAGTTCGCGGCGCAGCGGGAGATGAAGCGCGTGCTGGCCGACACCAAGCTGCGCTATAGCGCGCCGGCGGCCTTGCGCGCCCGTATCGAGGCCTCGATACCGCAAGCGCGGCCGCAGCCGAGCCGTCGTTCCGTGCTGCGCGGGTTCGCCATGGGGTCGGCGGTTTCCGCCCTCGCCGCCACGGGCATCGTCGCCGTCGTGCTGCGCCAGGACGACCAGCAGCGCATCCTCTCCGAGGTCGTCTCCGCGCATCTGCGCTCGCTCCAGGCCGGCCACCTCATCGACGTCGTCTCGACCGACCAGCACACGGTCAAGCCCTGGTTCAACGGCAAACTCGACGTCGCTCCGCCGGTGATCGACCTCACCGCGCAAGGTTTTACTCTGGTCGGCGGCCGGCTCGACTATGTTGATGCGCGCGCCATCGGCGCCGTCGTCTACCGGCGTCGGCAGCACATCATCAACTTGTTCGTGGCGCAGACCGCAAGCACCGAGCA
This sequence comes from Bradyrhizobium sp. UFLA06-24, assembly GCF_054967145.1. Taxonomy (NCBI): domain Bacteria; kingdom Pseudomonadati; phylum Pseudomonadota; class Alphaproteobacteria; order Hyphomicrobiales; family Nitrobacteraceae; genus Bradyrhizobium; species Bradyrhizobium sp. UFLA06-24. Next base: position 471,996 of record NZ_JADFUE010000001.1, on the reverse strand, counting down.
CCGGCCGCCGAAGACGCAAACCATGCAGGGCTTCAATTGCCGTCGCTGGGGCGAGCGCGGCCTGAACTTCTGGGCCGTCAGCGACATCGGCGGCGACGAGCTCACCGAATTCGTCGACAAATTCGAGGCGGCGATGAAAGCGAATGTCGAGGGATAGCGGCGCTTCCTTCGGAAGACGAGATTACAACTTTCGATTGCGATGACGGGGGCGCACTGCTAATTCAGCGCCATGATGCGCTCCCTCTTTCTTGCAGCAGCCGTTGCCTGGACGATAGCGGCTTCCGGGCCCGTAGCAGCCCGCGATGGACTCGCCACCACGATGCGAGCCGTCCTCTACGAGGAAGACCTGAGCGATCCAAAGGGTCATCGCGCAGAGGGACAAATCACCTGGCGGGTTGAACCGACGGCCGATGCCTCCGCACCATCGGGCGACGTCACGATACGCGGAAGCGTCGAGGTGCCTTCGCGAAGCCTGCGAATGACGCTCTCCATCCGCCGCAATTTCGATCCCACATTGCCTGCCACTCATACAGTGCAGATCGATGTCGCTCCAGGCTTTGCCGCTGGCAAGATCAAACAGGTCATGGGCCTTCTCATGAAGGCCAACGAGCAGGCCAAGGGTGCACCCATTACCGCGCTCTCGGTGAGGGTCGACGACACGCAATTCCTGATCGGCCTGTCCGCGGTGCCGCAGGATGCGTCCAAAAATTCGCTGCTGATCCGAAACGAGGACTGGATAGACATCCCGATCCTCTATGCAACGCAACACCGCGCCATTCTCGCCGTCGAAAAGAACAGCGACGTCCTTCCGCTGTTCAATACGGTCTTTGCCCACTGAGGTGGATACGGCCTGAACCCGCCTGAACGGCCGGCCTTACGCCGAACGCCGCACCGCGTTGTCGACCAGCGTCTTGCCGAGCGACCAGATCGCGCCGGGGACCTTGTGGCTGCCGGCGATGACTTCGTCGAAGGCGCGCTCGATCCAGCTGCAGTCTTCTTCGGTGATGGTGAGCGGGGGCAGCAGCTTGATGGTATGGCTGCCGTGGCCCGCGACCTGCGTCAGGATCTTGTGATCCTTGAACAACGGGACGGTGATGAGCTGGCAGAACAGGCCCTTGTTGGCGGCCTCGAGCACGTTCCAGGAGGCCCGCAGCCGCAGCGATTTCGGCGGGCCGAACTCGATGCCGATCATCAGGCCCTTGCCGCGCACTTCCTTCAGAAGCTCGTAGCCGGGCACCATGCGCGTCAGCGCGAGGCGAAGCTCGGCGCCGCGCTTGGCCGCGGCATCGATCAGCTTCTCCGATTCCATCACGTCCAGCGTGGCGATGCCCGCAGCCATCGCGAGGTCGTTCTTGGAGAAAGTCGAACCGTGCACCACGGCGCGGTCCATCTGATTGAAGATCTTGTCGAAGATGCTCTTGCGCGTGAGCACGGCGCCAACAGGCACGTGGCCGCCCGACAGCGACTTCGACAGCAGCACCATGTCGGGCTCGACATTCCAGTGCTCGACCGCGAGGAAGCGGCCGGTGCGGCCCATTCCAGTCTGAATCTCGTCGGCGACGAACAGAGTGCCGTACTTCTTGCAGAGCGCGGCCGCGCCCGGCAGGAACTCGTCGGACGGCATGTTGACGCCCTTGCCCTGGATCGGCTCGACGACGAAGGCCGCGACCTCGCGCGAGGCCAGCGCCTTCTCGAGCGCCGCCAGATCGTTGAACGGAACCGGAGTGCAGCCCGGCAGCAACGGCTCGAAGCCGGTGCGGAAGTTCGAATCACCGGTCAGCGACAGCGCACCATAGGTCAGGCCATGATAGCCGTGGGCGCAATAGACGATGCCGGGGCGGCCGGTGGCGCCGCGAGCGAACTTGATCGCCGCCTCGACGCATTCGGCACCGGAATTGGCGAAGAACGCCTTGTCGAGATAAGGAACGTATTTCAGCAGCCGCTCAGCCAGGACGCCCGCCAATGTCGAGACGTCGAACTGGACGAGATTGGGCAAATCGGCGTCGAGCACGCTTTTCAGCGCCTCGCGCATCACGGGATGATTGCGCCCGATTGCGAACACGCCAAAGCCGGACAGGAGGTCGAGATAGCGCGCCCCCTCGCGATCGTAGAGGTACTGCCCCTGCCCCTTCTGGAAGCCGACGTCGTAACCGATGGTCTTGAGAACCCGGACGAACTGCTCGTTCAGGTACCGATTATGCAGGGCGCTGCGCTGGGCCTGACGGTCCGCGAACAAGTGGGACATGTCTGGATTTGGACTGTTCATCCGCTACATACTTCGGTTGAGGGCCGTTTCGTCAACTGAAAACGGTCAGCAAGCAGAAAAGGGTCTGTGCGGCCTTTTGCCCTTTTTCGGACCATCTTCGCAAGCACAGCTTTAGACCATGTTGCACTGCCGAGGAACACAGATGCGTTTGGCCATTTACACCGCAATAATACTGGCTGGCGGTTACGCCGGCCTGACACCGGCGCTCGCCGCCGATCCAACCGGCGACTGGCGGGTCGCCGATGGCGTCGCCAATATCCGCGTCGCCCAGTGCAATGGAAGCATCTGGGGCGCGGTTTCCTGGGAAAAGCAGCCCGGTGGCCGCGACGAGAACAACCCGGATGTCTCAAAAAAGAACAGGCCGACATTGGGCATGGCGACCCTGATCAACATGAAGAAGACCCCCGGCGCCGAGCAGTGGGAGGGTCAGGTCTACAACGCCAAGGATGGTCAGATGTATAGTGCGACCATCACGCCTGTCGGCACCGACCAGCTCGAGATCAAGGGCTGCGTGCTGGGGTTCCTGTGCGGCGGCGAGACCTGGACTCGCGTTGGTCCGCCGATTCCCGCGAGCACCGCCAATGCCATGGCCAAGGGCGGGCCCAAAACCACCGGAGCGGCGCCCAAGGCTTCGCCGGCCCCCGGTGCCGCAGCAGCGGCTCCGAAGAGCGCCGCCGCGGCCAAGCCCGGTCAGAAGGGCGCTCCCGATCCCGTCGGCGACATCTGCCTACTCCCTGAGATTGCGGGGTTTGCCCATTAGGGCCGGCTGAAACAGCAGCACTGCGGCAAGCGTCGTCACCAACGAGAGTGCGAGCAGCTTGCCCATGCTGGACGTACCAGGATGGCTCGACAGCCATAGGCTGCCGAATGCGGTTGCCGTGGTCAGCGCGCTGAAGAAGATCGCGCGCGTCAGGCTGGTTTGAAGCAGGTTTGTCCTGCCGGAGCGCCACGCCACGACATAGTAGATCTTGAACGCGACACCGACGCCGAGCAGCAGCGGGAACGCGACGATATTGGCAAAGTTGAGCGGCAAGCCGATCAGGACGCAAATCTCGAGCGTCACTGCGCCCGCCACCAGCAACGGCACCAGCGTCATTGCAACGTCGACGAGGCGGCGCAGCGTGATCCAAAGCAGCAAGCCGATCACCAGCAGCGCATAAATGCCGGCATGGATGAACGCCCTCACGACGGTGTCGCCGGATTTCAGGATCGAGACCGGGCCGCCGATGGCGGTCGGTTCGGCCGCGAGCACGGCTGCCGCGAACTTGCGCAGCGTATCGTTGTCGTTCGGATCGCCCTTGGGCTGGGCCTCGACGCGGATGATGCCGTCCTTGCTCTTCCAGGCGTTGACGAGATCGGGCGGCAATGACTTGAGCGTGACCGGTTCGGCCTGCATCGCGTTCCTGAGCTGGCTGAACACGATCTTCATCGGCGTCACGAACACGTCCTGCGCCTTGTTGCGAGTCGCCTCATCCGCGTTGGCCAGCTTTTCCAGCGCATCCGCGAGGCGGCGCGAGGCGATCGCGCCCGGGCCGGCGGCGTCAGCTGCGGTGCGGCGGAGATTGTCGACCGAGGATTTCAGCGACTCGACGTTCTCCTGATCCGACGGCGGCGCATCGATCTGGTCCGGGTTGAGTGCGGGGTTCAGGATCTTGGCGCCCTCTGCGATCAGCTTCAGCTTCGGCTGCTGGTCCTCCGGGACGAAACTGTCGAGCGACATCACCCGCAGCACCTCCGGCACCTTCTCGAGCTTCGCCTCGACCTGCTTGGCCTGCTCTTCCGACGTAGTCATCACGTTGATGGCGTTGGCGCCGGTGTTGGGATCCTTGCGCAGGTCGAGGAAGGTCGCGATCGACTCCGCGTTCGGGTTGCGCAGGTTCATCGGGTTGAAGTCGAACTTCATGAAATAGAGCAGCGGCAGGCCGGCGACCGCCAGGAACAGCGTGCCGCCGACGACCAGCACGCGGTGCTTTTCGAGGAAATGATCGAGCGGCGCGAGGAAGGCGTACCCCACCGGCTCCTTCTCGCCGGGCGGGTTCAGCAGCTTCAGGAGCGCCGGCAGGACGGTGATCGAGGAGATGAACGCCACCAGCATGCCGACGCCGGCGATCTGACCGAGCTCTGCGATGCCTTTGTAGTCGGTCGGGATGAAACAGAGGAATCCGGCCGCGGTGGCCATCGCCGCGAGCGACAGCGGGATGGCGGAGCGTCTGGCGGCAAGCACCAGCGCTTTGCGGAGATCATCGACCTTGTAACGCTCCGAGCGGTAGCGGACGCTGTATTGGATGCCGAAATCGACGCCGAGGCCGACGAACAGCACCGCAAACGCGATCGACAGCAGATTGAGCGAGCCGACCATCATCAAGCCGGCGGCGGTGGTGATCGCGAGGCCGACGAAAAGATTGACGAACACGGCGAAGATGATCTTCGCCGAATGCAGGGCCAGCCACAGGATGAACAGCACGACCAGCACCGTACCGATGCCGTTGACGACGGCGCCTTCCTGGACCGTCGCATATTCCTCGTTGGCAATCGGGACCGGGCCCGTCAGCCGGACCCGCGCCTGATATTTGGTCGCAAAGTCGAGATCGGCTGCAGCTTTACGGATCGCGTCGGTGGCGCCCTTGCCGGGCTCCAACGCGTTGTAGTCGAGAATTGGCTTGAACTCGATGAAGGCGCGCTTGTCGGAATCCTTCAGCGGCTCGTCGCTGACGAGCTCGCGCCAGGAGAAGCTGGCATTGCCCTTGTTGAGCACGGTCTCGACCGTCTGTGCGATCTGGTTGAACGGCCGCGCGGTGTTGTCGAGCTTGACCTGGCCACGCTTGACGCCGGCAAGTCCGGTCTCCAGCGCGCCGGTCAGGCCGCGGATCGACGGATCGCCGGCCATGATCTCGATCAAGGGAGCTGCGGATTCGAACTGGCCGGTGATCTTGGCGACCTCCTCGGTCGGCAGGAACAGCAGGCCGTTCTTCTCGAAGAACTCGCCGGTGCCGAGCTGCTGCATCGACTGGAATTCGGTCTTGTTGTCCTTCAGCTTGGCAAAGAGCGCATCGGCCGCGGCGGTTGCCATCTCCGGCGTCTTGGCCTCGACGACTGCGAGAATCGTCGCGTCGCGGTCGAAGGCGCGGTCGAATTGCTGGTCGCGCTGCCGCCAGTCCAAATTCTGAGCAATCAGGGAGTTGATGTCGGTGTTGATGGCAAAGTGCCGGGACGTGTAATAGCCCGCCCCCACCGCCAGCAGGAGCCCGAGAACGACGACGAGGGAGGCAAACCGGGTACAGGCCCTGACGATGGCAACGACTACGCTCTGCAGCACATCTTTTCTTTCTAGTGTTAACAGCTTGCCGGAAACGCCCGCTGTTTAGCGGAGTTCCCGGGCGAAACCTATTGCCGTTTTGGGTCGTTCTCACCGTAACAAGGTTCGAGGTAAACGGCGAAAAACGATGGCAAAATCATGCGGGACGGCCGGTATAGCCGGCGACTTGAGGCGTTAAAGTGACGGAGGAGTCTGCGACAAATATCGTCGCCTTGCCGGCCTGAAAGGCTGCATTATAATACCAAAAATCGCCCGTCGCCGGAGCCCGCGGCTCATTCCTACCTTTCCTGATTGCCGATTTTTTGACACAAAGTGCTGCCGGAACCGGGTGGGCAGTTACCGCAGCCGCGAACCTATGATGCGGTTATTGCAGCATCGGCCCGTACAACATGCGCCCCTATCTGGGTGCCACGGGGACAATTGAGCAGATTGGTGCAACTTGCGTGATGGGCGTCCCATGGAAGTTTATCTGGCCCAGCCGCGCGGCTTTTGCGCGGGGGTGGTGCGCGCGATCGACATCGTGGAGCGGGCGCTGGAGAAATACGGCCCGCCGGTCTACGTGCGCCATGAGATCGTGCACAACAAATACGTCGTCGAAAGCCTGAAGGCCAAGGGCGCGATCTTCGTCGAGGAGCTGTCGGAGGTTCCGCCGAAGGCCGTGACCGTTTTCAGCGCCCATGGCGTCGCCCGCAGCGTCGAGGAAGAGGCCGCCGCGCGCGACCTGCCGGTGCTGAATGCCACCTGCCCGCTGGTCACGAAAGTTCACAATCAGGGGAAGCGCTATATCGCCAAAGGCCGTACCCTGGTCCTGATCGGTCATGCCGGCCACCCCGAGGTCGAGGGCACGGTGGGCCAGGTCCCAGGGCCCGTCCTGCTGGTTCAGAGCGTCGAGGAGGCCAAGGCCCTGGCGCTCCCGGCAGATACGCCAATGGCCTACATCACCCAGACCACCCTGTCGGTCGACGACACCAGGGACATCATCGGGGCTCTTCAAGCCAAATTTACAGATATTCAAGGCCCTGACATCCGGGATATCTGCTATGCGACACAGAACCGCCAATCTGCGGTAAGGGACTTGAGCAAGCTGGTCGACGTGATCTTGGTGGTGGGTGCTGCCAATAGCTCGAACTCGAACCGGCTCCGCGAAATCGGCACTGAGGCCGGCGTCGCGAGTTATCTGATCGCCGATGGCAGCGAGCTCAATCCCGAGTGGTTGAAGGGTGCCAGGACCGTCGGCCTCACGGCCGGCGCCTCGGCGCCCGAGGTGCTGGTGGATGACGTGATCGAAGCGCTGCGGCGGATCGGACCGGTGACGGTCTCGGTGCTTCCCGGCCACGAGGAAAACATCGAATTCAGGCTTCCGGCCCAGTTGGCTGCGAGCTGACCTACCGAATTTCAAGCCCAGAAAGAAACCTGTAATGGCAATCCCCTTCTTCAAGGAAATGCGTATCGGCGGCTATTTGCTCAAGCAGAAACTGCTTGGCCGCAAACGCTATCCGCTCGTGCTGATGCTGGAGCCGCTGTTCCGCTGCAACCTCGCCTGCGTCGGCTGCGGCAAGATCGACTATCCGGACGCGATCCTCAACCGCCGCATGACCGCGCAGGAGTGCTGGGACGCGGCCGACGAGTGCGGCGCGCCGATGGTGGCGATTCCCGGCGGCGAGCCGCTGATCCACAAGGAGATCGGCGAGATCGTGCGCGGCCTCGTCGCGCGCAAGAAGTTCGTCTCGCTCTGCACAAACGCCCTGCTGCTCGAGAAGAAGCTCGATTTGTTCGAGCCCTCGCCTTACCTGTTCTTCTCCGTGCATCTCGACGGCCTGCGTGACCACCACGACAAGGCCGTGTCGCAGCAGGGTGTGTTCGACCGTGCCGTGTCCGCGATCAAGGCGGCGAAGGCGCGCGGCTTCACCGTCAACGTCAACGCCACCATCTTCGACGGCCATCCGGCCGAGGAGATCGCGAAATTCCTCGACCTCACCGTCGAGCTCGGTGTCGGCGTCTCGATGTCGCCCGGCTATGCCTATGAGCGCGCGCCGGACCAGGAGCACTTCCTCAACCGCACCAAGACCAAGAAGCTGTTCCGCGACGTCTTTGCGCTCGGCAAGGGCAAGAAGTGGAATTTCATGCACTCCGGCCTGTTCCTCGACTTCCTCGCCGGCAACCAGGAATACGAGTGCACGCCGTGGGGCATGCCCGCGCGCAACATCTTCGGCTGGCAGAAGCCCTGCTACCTGCTCGGTGAAGGCTACGCCAAAACCTTCAAGGAGCTGATGGAGACGACCGACTGGGACAGCTACGGCACCGGCCGCTACGAGAAGTGCGCCGACTGCATGGCCCATTGCGGCTACGAGCCGACGGCGGCGACCGCGGCCCTCAACAACCCGCTCAAGGCGATGTGGGTGTCACTGCGCGGCATCAAGACCTCAGGTCCGATGGCGCCGGAGATCGACATGTCGAAGCAGCGCCCGGCGCAGTACATCTTCTCCGAGCAGGTCCAGAAGAAGCTCTCGGAGATCCGCAAGGACGAAGCCGAAGCCGCCGCGGCGAAGGCGGCGCGAAAGGCTTCAACGGCCGCTTGAGCGCGCGAACCATTACGAACGAACGAGGCCCGGTCGCCGATGGCGATCGGGCCTTTTGTTTTGCTCGGCGCGAGCGGCCCTCTGTGCACGGGACCTCCATTGGAAAAGATAGAAAACAACCCCATGCACAGTAGACGCGCGGTTGCTCGCTGCCGGGATCCAGATCGGCGAGCTTCGTTTTTTACGAAATTCGGTTGACCCGTCGGGCAACACAGTGGCACTATGCCAAGCTGGCCTTTTCGTAAATTGCGCCCGCACGGTGTTTCGTGAGACGCACCTTCTGCAAGGCCAGGGTTATCTTCATCCGAGGTCCATCGTCCCCTCGCGGACGATGATCCTCACGCCGCCCTGAGGATGCCGAGCTGCTGCAGCGCCGTCGCGCCGTCATCCAGCCCGATCTCCTCGACAATCCGGCCCTCCCTGACGCGGAGAACTGTCGTTCCGGTAAAGTGCATCTTGCGCCCGGAGTTGGCCGGAAGCGATCCGATCAGGAAATCACCGAAGGCGGGGCCGGTGTGCGTTCCGCCGCCTTCCCAGCGGCCCACCACCTGATCGCCCTCCGCGATGAGATCCGCCGTGCCCCAGAACTTGAGGTCCGGGAAGGCCTGCCGGAAGCCGGTGATGAACTTCATCACCTCGTCGCGCCCGCGCCGCGGCTCGTGCAGCGAATATTGCAGCAGCATGTCGGGCGCGGCGAGCTCCTCTACGATATCGGGGTTGAAGGGATTGCCCCAAAAGCCCTCGAACCAGCGGCCGACGATGGCCTTGTTGTCCTCTTCCTTCGACATGAGTGTCGCTCCTTGTTCTGCTCTAACCGTGCACCGACCATAGGCGCGCAAGGCCCGCGCCGACGACCCGATTTCCGACAAGCCGCAAATAGCGCCGCGACCGATCAGCCCCTTCCCGTTTGCGATTGCTCAAGAACCGCTCGACCAGCGTCGCTAGGGTCCATCTGCGCCTCAGCTGGTTCGGAGTCCGCCATGCACACACAGCACACGCGAACACCCTACGCGTCGGCCGCGCTGATCGTCCTCCTCTGCGTCATGGTCGATGTGGCCCTGCATCGCTTGTTTTCCTGGACGTTCGACTTCGACTATTTCGACAACGGCCTGCCGCAGAGTGTCTTCGTCAGAAACGGCACCTTTCCGCTCGCGGCCGTCGCCGGTTTCCTTCTGATGTTCGGATTCCTCGCGGCAGTCTTCCTTCGCGTGCGCCCCTCGCTCGGCGGATTGGCTCTTCCGGCCCATCAGCGCTTCTTCATGCCGATTGCGCTCATCATGTTCTTCGGCGTCCTGGAATCCGCATTCGTTTTCCCGACCCCACTCAGGGCGGAGATCATCACCGCGGTCGCCGACGCGCTTCCCTATCTCCTGCTCGGCTTGTTGCTCGACCGCTTCGTCCGTCCGAAGGATGGCCTGCGACAAGGACCGGCTGTCGAGATTGCACCCTGGTGGTCGATGCTGTGGGTCGCGCTCTTCTATGTCGGGGGACGCTACCTCGTCTCCTATCCCGTCCTGCACATCGCCTCCGGCTACATCGCGCGGCCGGCCGGCACCTTGATCTGGACCGTGGCCTGCGGGCTCAGCATGGGCGCCTTCCATTGGCTGGCAGGCTCTGCCTTCCCCGCGGCGACACCGCTGCAAAAGCCGCTGCGCGTCGCCGCGACGCTCGGGATATTCTGGCTCATGGTCCAGCTCTTTTATGCGCTGATCTCGGCGGTCTCGGTCGCCGACCTCGTCATCCGTGGCGCCGCCGATACGGTCTATCTCGCCGCCGGCATCTACAGTCTCGAGGCGCTGTTTCGAAGAAGCAAACCTAGCGCGTAGGATGGCGGAGCCAAGCGAGACCCATCAACTTTACGAGGCACGAAGCATGATGGGCCTTGCATGGTCGCGGAGCTCAGCGCGAACAGCGCTGCGACAGAAGAAGTACGGCTCTCACCGCAATTGCCGAGGGGCCGCGGGCCCAAAAGAAAAGGCCCAATCGCCAATGCGACCGGGCCTTGCTTTTCAGTAGTTCGCCAATCCCGCTCAGATCGTCTCGGCCACCAGCGCTTCGCTGTCCACCAGCTCCGTCCCGATCAGGAAGTCGCGGCAGCCGCGCAAGCTACGCAGCGCGCGGTTGAAGTCGATGCCGGTCGAGACCAGCGCATGCAGCGTCGCCGGATTGCGGACGATGCCGCGCAGGACGGCGGCGAGGTCGATCTGGCCGTTCGGCTTGATGGCGGCGCGGGCGAGCGCCGGCAGTGCGCGGTGGGCGGGGTCGCTGATGACGCGCACGGCCGCGAACGGCAGGCCGGCCTCGGCGGCATAGGCGGCGGCGATGTGGCTTTCCATGTCGACGGCGGAGGCGCCGGTCTCGGAATGCAGCGCCGCCTTGCACGAGGAGCCGGTGACCACTTCCTCGGCGCCGGCGAGGCTGCCGCGCACGACGCGGCGGCGGCCGGAGGTCAGCTTGTCGATGAGATCGTCGCTGAGCGACAGGCCGGCGGCCCAGCGGGCGTCGCCCGAGAGCACCTCGGTCGCCACGACGACGTCGCCGGACCGCAAGCTCGGGTCGAGCCCCCCGGCCACGCCGAACGAGATCACGCCGCGAATCGTATCAGGGTCGACCACGGTCAGCAGCGCCCGCAACTGGGTCGGGCTGCTGGATGAGCAGATCACGGCCATGCCCGGCCCGGCCGCGATGCGGGCCTCCTGAACCAATCCAGTCACGATCAGGATCGGCCGCGGATCAATGGCATTGCCCGCGGTAAGATAGTCCCCCGTCCCCAAAGTCACATTCCGACCCCTACCACCCTGCTGTTGGTGTTCCGCAAGTTCCGATATCGCGCCAGCGCCCACAGCGGAAAGAACTTCGGGTAACCATGATATCGCAGATAGAACACGCGGGGGAAGCCCGTGGCGGTGTACCGCTGCTCGTCCCACAGTCCTTTTTCGCCTTGTGTTGCAATCAGGTACTCCACCCCGCGGGCGACGGCCGGGTGATCAACCTCGCCCGCGGCCATCAGGGCAAGCAAGGCCCATGCCGTTTGCGAGGCGGTCGAGGGGGCGGCTTCCCATCCCTTGTAATCCAGCCGGTAGCTGACGGCGTCCTCGCCCCAGCCGCCGTCCTCGTTCTGGATCGAGGTGAGCCAGGCCGCGGCCTTCCGGATCATGGGATCCTTCTGGTCGACGCCGGCCATATTGAGGGCGCAGAGCACCGACCAGGTTCCATAGATGAAGTTCATGCCCCACCGGCCGTACCAGGACCCCTCCGGGTGCTGGGTCTTGCGCAAGAAAGCGACGCCGGCGGCGACCTGCTTGCTGGTCGCCTCGGTCTGGCCGAGCTGGGCCAGCATCGAGATGCAGCGCGCGGTGACGTCCTCGGTCGGCGGATCGAGCAGCGCGCCATGGTCCGAGAACGGAATGTTGTTCAGGTAGTATTCGAGGTTGTTGACGTCGAAGGCCGCCCAGCCGCCGTCGTCGCTTTGCATGCCCTCGATCCACTCCCGGCCGCGATCGATCGCGGCATCATAGCCGGCGACGCCGTGCTCGCGGCGCATGCGGTCCATCGACATCACCACCACGGCGGTGTCGTCGAGGTCGGGGTAATGCGCATTGTTGTACTGGAAGGCCCAGCCGCCCGGACGCACATCCGGCCGCTTCACCGCCCAGTCGCCCTTCACCTCGAGCTCCTGCTTGGGGATCAGCCAGTCGAGGCCCTGCTTGGCCGCGGGCACCGCCTTGTCGCCGCCGGCTTCCAGCAGCGCGTGCGCCGTCAGCGTCGTGTCCCACACCGGCGAGACGCAGGGCTGGCAATAGGCCTCATCGCCCTTGATGACGAGCAGCTTGTCGATGCCCCGGCGCGTGGTCGCGCGCGGCGGATAATTCTCGTCCTTGCCGAGCGCGTCATACATCATGACGATGTTGGCCATCGGCGGATAGATCGCACCCATGCCGTCCTCGCCGTTGAGCCGCTCCTCGATGAAGGCGAGCGCGGCGTCGATCGCGCGCTGGCGCAGGCTCTTCGGAAACATCGGCTCGACCACGCGCAAAATGCCGTCGAGCGCGCGGAACAGCACGAACCAGGCCATGCTCTGATGCGGCGCCTTCGCGGTCATGCCGATCGAGCGCGGATCCTGCAGGAACAATTCGTCGATGCCGACGCGCTTGGGATTCTTCGCCAGCGGCTTCAGCGCGGCGATCACCATCAACGGCACCATGGTGGTGCGTGCCCAGTAGGAGATCTTGTTGAGGTGGAACGGCGACCAGAACGGCAACAGCACAATCTCGATCGGCAGCACCGGCACCGCGCGCCAGGTCATGACGCCGAAGGTCGCCAGCAGGAAACGGGTGAAGACGTTGCTGTTGATCGCACCGCCGCGCGCGTGGATCGCCTCGCGCGCACGCACCATGTGCGGCGCGTCCACGGAATCGCCGATCATCTTCAGCGCGAAGTACGCCTTCACGCTGGCGCTCATGTCGAACTCGCCGTCATGCACCAGGGGCCAGCCGCCATGGGCGCCCTGGACGCGGCGGAGATAGTTGCCGATCTTGACCTCGAGCGCGGTGTCGACGGGCTCGGCCAGATAGTGGCGCAGCAGGATGTATTCGGCCGGAATGGTGCAGTCGGCTTCGAGCTCGAAGACCCAGTGGCCGTCGGGTTGCTGAAAGCCGAGCACGCCTTGCGTGGCCGACGCAATGCTCGATTCCAAAGCTTCACGGCTGATCGCGTTCACAGCATCCATGTCGCTCGATTGCTCCTGGCGTCGATTGAAAATGACCGGCACATGGCCGTCAGGGCCGCTTTGCGGCGAGGACAAGATCGGCGGCGCGATCACCCGACCGGACCGATCCCTCGATCGTTGCAGGCAATCCCGTAGCAGTCCAGTCGCCGGCGAGAAACAGGTTTTTCAGCGCGGTGACCGGCCCCGGACGCAGGGCATTCTGGGCCGGTGTTGCCGCAAATGTGGCACGGCGCTCGCGCACGATCTGCCAGGGCGGCAGTTCGCCGGAGACGCCGCCCGCCTTGCAGACGTCGTTCCAGATCGCCTGCGCCAGCTCCTCGCGCTGGAGGTCGACGAGGCGGTCGCCGTTGCTGATGGTGACGGAGAGCCGGTTCGGGAAGGCGAACAGCCATTCCACGACGCCGCCGATCACGCCGAGGATCGGCGCCGAGCCCGGCGGCGGTTCAAAGCGGAAATGCGCGTTGACGATGGCGCGGAATTCGGTCGGCGCGGTCAGGCCCGGCAGCAGGCTGGTCGCCGCGCGCGGCGGCACCGCCATCACGACCACGTCACCTGCAGCGAGCTGGATCACGTCCTCGCCGCCGAAATTGAGCGCGCTGACCTTGCCGTCGGCGCTGATAAAAGAGCGCAGCTCGTGGCCGAGCTGAACCGTGTGGCCGCGCTCGGTCAGGAATTTCACGGCAGGCTCGATCAGCACGGCGCTGAGCCCGTCGCGCGCGATCAACGGACGGCAGGCCTGCCCCCCCGCAAGCAGCGTCTCGCGCACGATGGCGCCGGCGAGCCCGGCCGAGCCCTCGGGCGGATCGACATTGAGCGCGGCGAGCAGCAGCGGCTGCACCAGGCGCTGATAGAGAACGCCTTCGGTCGGAATCGACTTGCCGACCAGCGTCTGTTCGGAGGCCCAGATCAGCGGCGCGAGCTTGAGATAATCGGTGAGGCCGGTGTCGGGCACGCGGCGGCTCTCGTCGAGCACCCAGGTCGGCCACCGGCCCGTGCCGAGATCGATCTGCCAGCGCTGCCCGGTCTTGATGTCGACGAAGGGAAATTGCGCGCTCGCGGGTCCGACGAGCCCCGCCTCGGTACCGATCGCGCGCGCATAGGCCCGCGCGTGGCTGTTGCCGGACAGCAGCAGGTGATTGCCGTTGTCGATGGTGAGGTTGGTGGCGCCGTCGAAATATGAGCGGCAGCGGCCGCCGGCCTGGTGCGTCGCCTCGTGCACGGCGACCTTGAAGCCGGCATTGGCGAGCCGCACAGCGGCGGAGAGGCCGGAAATTCCAGCGCCGATGATGTGAGCCGTGTTTTGCATCAGATGAAAGCGTAGCGGAGCAGGATCAAGATGCGTGTGATCTTCGACACACGCACCGGCTCGCGCGGCGCCGTGAAGCCGCGCGCGATCAGGAGGTCCAGGATGGAATGGTAGTATTTCGACATGATCCGCGGCGCGCGCACCGCGCGGCGCCTGTTGCGGTTCATGATCTCGTCCGACTTCTCGAAATGCGCCTTCGCGCGCTGCGCCAGCGGCAGGCACACTTTCGGCAGCGCCCGCTCGGCGATCACGCGGTTCGGATCGTTGGAGGTGATTCCGGCATGCAGCAGCGCCTCACGCGGCAGATAGAGCCGGCCGAGGCCTGCGTCCTCGTCGATGTCGCGCAGGATGTTGGTGAGCTGGAGCGCGCGGCCGAGATGGTAGGCGAGCAGGATGCCGTCCTCTTCCGGCAGGCCGAACACTCGCACCGACAGACGTCCCACCGCGCTGGCGACCCGGTCGCAATAGAGATCCAGCGTCGCCATGTCCGGCGCGCGGATGTCCTGCGGCACATCCATCTCCATGCCGTCGACGATGGCGATGAAATCCTCGCGCTTCAATCCGAAGGTCTTCACCGAGGCGACGTAGTCCTTCAGCCGCGGCGGCGGATTGCCCTGATAGAGCGCATCGATGTCGTTGCGCCATTGCTGGAGCGCGGCCAGCCGCGCATCGCGCGGACCGTCGGAATCGGCGATGTCGTCGACCTGACGGCAGAAGCTGTAGATCTGGAACATCGCCTCGCGCTGGTCGCGCGGCAGGATCCGCATCGCAGCGTAGAAGGAGCTGCTCGATGCGGACGAGCCATAATCGGCGCCGGGCGCGGTCGCCTCAAGCGTCATGGGCAGTCCCCGGATTTGTGATGGCCTTGCGGCCGAGCGCACGGCGGCCGAGTTCACCGGCGATGCCGGCAAGGCTGAAGGTGAGCAGTTCGAACTTGTTCAGATGCACGCGCTCGCGCAAGGGATCGCGCACCTTCAAGAGGCGCACGATGCGGTCGGCGTAGGCCTGGATCACCGCGACGTCGACGCCGAGGCGGACATCCCTGATCTCGGCAGCGAGTGACCTGCCCTGATTGAGCAGCGCCTCGTTGCGCGCGGCGAGCGACTGCAGGCAGGCCAGCATCGCCGGCGCCGATTGCGCGAGGCCGAGCTGCTCGACCGAGGCGCCGTGTGCTGCCAGCGCATCGCGCGGCAGATAGACGCGATTGAGCTCGCGAAAATCCTTGCCGCAATCCTGGAGGTGGTTGTTGATCTGCAGGCCCGCGCAAAGCGCGTCCGACGCCGCCCAGGTCGAGGTGCTCTCGCCGTGGACGTCGAGCATGAAGCGGCCGACCGGCATCGCCGAATAGCGGCAATAGTGGATGACTTCGTCCCAGCTCTCGTAGCGCAGCTTGGTCACGTCCATGCGGAACGCGATCAGCACATCGAGCGCGTGGCGCGGCGCCATGCCGCGCTCGGCCAGCGCGCGCCGCAAGGCGACGGCCTCCGTCTGGGTGTCGCCCTTGCCGAGCAGTTCCGCCTCGAGCAGGTCCAGATAGCGAAGCTTTTCGTCCGCCGGCAGGGTCGCATGGTCGGCGATGTCGTCGGCGGTGCGGACGAAATTGTAATAGGCCAGGATCAGCGCGCGATGACGCGGATGAATGATCCAGGACGCGACGGGAAAATTCTCGTCGCGGTCACCCTTGCCGGATCGCAATTCGCTCGCAGAGGTCATCGAGGGCTGATCAACAATCGTTTGGACAGAAAGGGCTTTTGCGCTCGCGGGCTCATGCCGGCGACGCCGCCGCGGCCCCCATATAGGGGAATACGGCCGCAAAACCAATCCTGTCTCGCGACGGCAGCCCTTCCCGATCCGGCCTGAAAAAGGCGGCCCGCGGCCGCCTTTGTGGGCCAATGGCCGAACTTACTGGTTATGGTTCTTCAGGACCTGGTCGCAGGCCTGCGAGATCTTGGCCCGGTTCTCCTTGAGGCAGGCCAGGATGGTGAAATCGCCCTGGTCGATGACCGGACGGCAGTACTTCTGCACATCGCGCGTGCAGGCCTTCTGCTCGGCGTCCGTGCCACGCCCCTGCTGGGCGAACGCAGCAGTGGACAGGGTGGCCGACAGCACGGTGAGGGCGACGAGAAGCTTACGCATTGTATTCCTTCATTCTGACGGCAGAATCGCACCGATCCCGGACAGCACAGGGCCGACGGAACAGATTGTTCTGATGGCAAGTTACCGCGGGATGAGAGCGGCACCGGAGAAGACCACAAGCGCTGGCAAATGCGGCCAAATTGGCGCCGCGCCTGCCAAACCAGGACTTCCCTCAACCTTCATTGACAGATGTAAGGGATTGATACTACGTCACAATTCTGGCGCTCGGCGTTTTACTGCATACCTGTTGCAGAGCTGCATCTGTCCGCCCGGCCTTTTCTGCCAGAAACACCTTGAAACAGAGAGAAATCGGGGCGGGTCGGTGACGGGCCCTCCGGGCGCAAAGCGCCATCAGCCGTCAGGCCTTGAGCCCGGGTGCGCCTCTTGAACCTGACACCGGCTCACAACACTAAACTTTCGATGTGGCGAGACTGCCCCGTGATCAACGGGGCGTCGTTCCAAAACGGGATATTGATGATGAAATTCATTGGACGATCTGAACTGGCAATCAAGGCAGCCGGCATTGGCGCGGCGCTGCTCTTCTCAGTTGCGGCGAGCCACGCCCAGTCGTCCGGACCGTTCGCCGGCTTCAACGGAGCCTGGAGCGGCACCGGCACGGTGTCGCTGTCCGACGGCTCGACCGAGCGCATCCGCTGCAAGGCCGACTACAAGGTCGCCGGCACCGGCCTCAACCTCAAGCAGGCGCTGCACTGCGCCTCCGACAGCTACAAGTTCGACCTCACCAGCGACGTGACCAGCCAAGGCGAGCGTATCTCCGGCAATTGGAGCGAATCCAACCGCAACATCTTCGGCAACCTCCAGGGCACCGCCGGCGGCGGCCAGATCGACGTGTTCGTCGAGGCCAACGGTTTTGCCGCCAACCTGTCTCTTCGCACCAATGGCGCCAAGCAGACGGTGCAGATCTCGTCCAAGGGCGAGATCCGCGGCGTCAACATCACGATGACCAAGAGCTGATCGCCCTTCCCGCTTCCAAGAGAAACAGGCCCCCGGTTCTCGCGAGCCGGGGGCTTTTTGCGTGATGCCTGCTGAATGCGCCAGCTAGACTAGACGCACTTCACCAAGCCCGCTCAGATCGCGGGCTTGTCCGGGCCTTGAAGCCTGGCGTGCAGATTGATCAGCCACATCGCCGTCGGCCGCAGGATGAACAGGTCGGCGACCAGCGCCGCCACCATCGAAAAAGCGCTGAGCCAGCCGAACAGCCGCAGCGACGGCAAATCCGAGAACACGGTGACGACGAGGCCGCAGGCCAGCACCACCGTGGTCAGGATCAGCGCCGGGCCAACCAGCACGGTGGCGCGCTCCACCGCGAGCGCCGAGCCGACGCCGGGCTTGCTCTCCAATCGCAGGCGGTTGAGGAAGTGGATGGTCGCGGAGAGGCCGAGGCCGAACGAGACGGTGAGCGCGACGACGCTGGCGAATTGCAGCCCCTCGCCCATCGCCCACAGCACCGTGCCCGACATCACCACCGGGAAGATGCCCGGCAGGATGCAGGCGAACATCACCACCCAGGAACGGAAGGCAAGGCCGATGAAGATCGCAACCAGCGCGAATTCGACGGTGAGGCCGCGGTTCAGCTTCTCGATCATGCCGGCCGAGTTGCGCGCGGCGATGGCGGCAAGACCGGTGACGGCGATCTCATAGCCGGGATGCTTCTTGCGGACAGCGTCGAGCTCGGAATCGAGCTTGTCGACGATCGGCAGGAGTTGGCTGGAATCCTTGTCCGGCACGCGGCCGGCCACGACCACAGCGTCCTGCTCGGCGTCGATGAAGCGCCGCACCAGATGCTCGGGGATCACGCCCACATATTCCTTCAGCGTCGCGACGTCCGCGCTGCCGGCCTTTTCCGCCAGCCAGCGGCGCAGCGTCTCCAGCGACCAGACGTTGCCGACGCCGGCCGCTTTCTCGACGGTCGCGTGCACGTCAGCGATGGCTTGCAACGTCTCAGGCGAATAGAGCGATTCCCCCTTGGGGAACTGGATCAGCACGTTGACCGGATTGGCGCCGGTCAGCTTGGCATCGAGCCGGTTGCTGGCGGCAACCGCCTGACGCTTGTCCGGCACCTGGTCGGCGAGCCGGTAGCGCGGCTGAAGATTGGCGTAGATGACGCCGAGGCTGGCCACGAACAGCAGCGCGATCAGGCTGAACAGGCCGGGCCGGCCGACCATGCGCACTGCGATCCAGTAGCAGAAATTGCGCAGCGCCTGCACGCCGGCATCGGCGCTCTGGAACTTGACCGCGAAGATCTTCTCGTTGCGCACGAACAGCACGCCGAACACCGGCACCAGCGACAGCACCGTGATCAGCGCGATGATGGTCGCGGCGAGACCGGCCTCGCCGAATTTACGGATCAGGTCGGAATTGGAGAACTGCAGCGCGATGAAGGAAATGCCGGCGGTGCCGTGCGTCAGCACGCAGGCCGGGCCCACCACCAGCACCGCGTTCTTGAACGCGGTGAACTTGTCCTGGCCGGCGATCAGCCGGTCGCGCGCGGCGAAGGTGAGCTGCATCGAGTCCGAGAACGAGATCACCATGATGAGCGGCGTCATCACGTTCAGGAACATGTTGAGATTGAAGTTGGCCCAGCCGAGCGCGCCGAGCGCGATCAGGATCGCGATCATCGGCGGGAACGCCGCCACCACCATGAACGATATCTTGCGGAAGAAGATGATGGCGATGATGCAGCCGGCGAGAATGCCGAGGATGTTGTAGGTGAGGCCGTCGCGCTCGACAGCGTTGCGGATCTCGAGCTGCATCACCGGCACGCCGGAGAGCTGCACGTTGAGCCCGGTGTCGCCGAGATCGTCCTTCATCAGCGCGCGGATGTCGCCGACGACCTTGCCGAGCTTGCTGGAGGCGACCACCTGCGGATCGAGCGACAGCACGACCAGCGCGAGCGTGCCGTCCTCCGACAGCAGCTTGCCGCGGATGATCTCGTTGTTCTTCACGGTCTCGATGAACTGGTCGTAGGCCGCCCCCTCGGGCAGCTCGGCCGGAAACAGCGCCGCCGGCAGCTTGCCCGGCGCCGGCGCCTGACGCGCCGAGAACAGCGAAACGAGGCCGCGGGTGCCCTCGACCAGTTGCAGATCGGTGACGAAGTCGCGCAGCTTCTCGAGGTTGTTCCGCGCCAGCAGGGTCTTGCCCTCGACCACGACGAGAACGTCGAACTCCTCGGCCGGGAACTTTTTCGTGACCTCTTCGTACTGGCGGAATTCCTGGGTGTTGGAGCGGAACAGCTGCGAGAGCGAATCGTCGATCTTGATCCGCTCGATGCCGAACACCGCGGCGACGATCAGCGCGAGCAGGACGATGCAGGAGACGATCGGCGCCCGGACCGCGATCAGCCCGAGGCGCTCCAGCCCGAAGGCGATCGAGGACGCAGGCCCCTGCTCGACCTTGTCGACATGAACCTCACTCTCGCTGTGCTTTTCGAGCATGCCTTGTCCAGTTCCTCAATCGGCTCTAGCTGTGAGCTTATTGCGCTCCGCGAACGGCTTGAAAACGCCATACCAATGGGAGGTTTGCCAATGGGAGGCTTGCCCTTTGAAAATGCGCGGAAAATCGCCGGCAGCGGTTTAGCAGGTCTAAAGCCCCCCTCGCAAGCGCACCAGAGGGCTGCCAACAGATCAAGATGCGGCGATTTCGCCAGAATGCCGGTCAATCCGGCTCAGTCGCGCCGATTCGACGCGGCGCGCGGTCCGCGCTCTCGTCCTTGAGCGCCACGCCCGTGACCTGCCGCGCCAGCCCCTCGCGCACGAGCCAGGCGATCTTGAGGGCCGCCTCGTCATAGCTCAACCCGGCCTTGTGGATATTCGAGACACAGTTGCGATCGGCGTCGGTCAGGCCGGGCCTGGGCGCAAAGGTCAGATAGGCCCCGAGGCTGTCGGGCGCCGACAGGCCCGGCCGCTCGCCGATCAGCATCAGGACCATGCGGGCGCCGAGGATAGCGCCGATCTCGTCGGCGAGCGCGACGCGCGCGCCTGAGGCGACGACGACACGGCCGGTCGCGACGGCCTCGCCCTCGCCGAGCCGCGGCAGCAAGCTTTGCAGCAGCGCGACGGAATGGGCATGGACCGCGGCGGCCGACAATCCATCGCCGATGACGATCGCAAGCTGGCATGGCGCAATGGCGACCTCCGCCAGCGCCGCAGCGGAGGGGGGATCGAGCTGCCGTCCGAGATCCGGCCGGCGCAGATAATCGCCGCGATCGGCGGCCCGGCTCGTGACCTCGGTGGCGGCAAGGCCGAGCGCCCTCACCTCGGTCATAAGACGCGGGCCGTCGAAGACGGCATGTACGGCATCGCGCGCGCGGGCATGGGCCAGCGTGAAATCGAGCAGCGGCTTGGTCGGCAGGCTCGCCCCGCTCCGCCCGAGCGCAACGCGCGCAGGCGTGAACGATCGGAGGTCGACGGTCGGGCGGGCCGGAACGGGCTTGTCGTTCATTCGGCGGGGACGGACGCTTCGCGCAGCCTGATCGAATAGTTCGACGCGTTCTGCTTGCCGCTGGAGGCCGCGCGCGCAAAGGTGATGAGATGATGCGCGATGACGGTGCAGCCGATCAGGCCCTCGATATCGCCGCGCTTGATGCGCCCCAGCGCGAACTTCCAGAATACGCGCCTGTAGTCGCCGAGAACGCCGACCTTCCAGAAGATGTTGCGCAGCATGACGAGACCGCGCCGGATGTTCGGCCAGTTCTTCATCTCGTCCGGCACCGGCATCTTGAGGCGGTTCACATAGACGTGGTCGCATTGATGCTGGAAGCGCGCGAATACTTTCTCGGGCGCGTAGGCGACGTTCATGGCGTGCTTCCAGGACGCCACGACCTCGTCATAGGGCAGCAGGAAGTCGACGTTGGAATCGCGGCCGTCGTCGTCGAGCAGACGCCCCTCGCGCTCGAGACGATCCCATAGCGGCGTCTTCGGCAAGGCCTGCAGCAGGTTGATGGTGAGCAGCGGAATCCGGGACTCCTCGACGAAGGCGAGCAGCGCATCAGCCGTGTTCGGCTTGTCGGTGTCGAGCCCCATGATGATGCCCGAGACCACCTCCATACCGTAGGAGTTGATGGTGCGCACGCCCTCCAGGATCGGGACCATCATGTTGTGGTCCTTCTGCATCGCTCTCAGCGCATCCGGGTCCGGCGTCTCGATGCCGCAGAAGATGGTGATGAAATAGGCCTCGCGCATCTTCTCGAGGATCTCAGGGCGCTTGGCGATGTTGAGCGTCGCCTCGCAGGCGAGCCTTGTCACATAGCCGGTCTTCTTCTGCCACTCGATCAGATGCGGGAGCAGGTCCAGCGCCGCCTTGCGGTTGCCGATGAAGTTGTCGTCGACGAAATAGACGGTGTCGGTCATGCCGCATTCGCGCAGGCGGTCGAGCTCGGCGATGATCTGCTCCGGCGTCTTGATGCGCGGATTGCGGCCGTACAGGCCGGGGATGTCGCAGAACTCGCACTGATAGGGACAGCCGCTGGAATACTGAATGCTGCCGAGGAAATAGCGCTTCACGTCGGCGAGCTCATAGGCCGGGATCGGAAACTCCGTCATCGGCACCCGGTCCTTGGTGGCGAGCACCACCTGGCTTTCGGGCCGCGAGGTATCGCGCGACAGAATCTCGATCAGCTGGTTGGTGGCATCGCCGAGCTCGCCGACATGGAGATAGTCGAACGAGGGATAATAGTCGGGACAGGCGCTGACCGAGGGGCCGCCGAGCGCGACCGGCAGATCGAATTCATGGGCACGGCGGCAGATGTCGTTCATCTGCTGGCGCTGGATGTGCATGCCGCTGACGAAGACGGCTTCGGCCCATTCGAATTCTTCCTTGGTCGTGCGGCGGAGATTCTCGTCGACGAACTTCACCTGCCACTCCCTGGGCAGGTAGGCGGAGATCAGCAGCAGCCCCTGCGGCGGCATGAAGGCGCGAACGCCATCGGTCAGCGGATAGGCGTGCTCGAAGGTACCGAACGAGGACGTGTAACGCGGAAAAACGCAGAGAATCCGCCGCGACGTACCGTTGCTTTCAGCTCGCATTCAAGCTCCCCCGCCACGCTCGACCTGGTTGCGGAAATTGCCAGCCAGACACATAGCGTAATGCTGCCGCCGGAATTTCTCAATATTGTGGCGCGAGCATAATTCCTGGAAGGACGGATGGTTTCCTTCGCGCCGCGGGGTCAGGCGATCAGCCGCGCAGCAAAATCGGGCAGCAGGCCTGCATCACCGGCCAGGCGGAAATCAGCGCCTGCGATGCCTGACTGCGCCAGCCAATCGTCGAATTCCGGCGCGCGGCGCAGGGCGAAGACGTCACGGACATAGAGCGCGTCGTGAAACGACGTCGACTGGTAATTCAGCATGACGTCGTCGGCGCCCGGCACCCCCATGATGAAGCTGACGCCGGCGGCGGCGAGCAGCGTCAGCAGATTGTCCATGTCGTCCTGGTCCGCCTCGGCATGGTTGGTGTAGCAGATGTCGACCCCGAGCGGCAGGCCGAGCAGCTTGCCGCAGAAATGATCCTCCAGCCCCGCCCGGATGATCTCCTTGCCGTCGTAGAGATATTCCGGGCCGATGAAGCCGACCACGCTGTTGACCAGCAAGGGCGCAAAGGCGCGGGCCACCGCATACGCGCGCGCCTCGCAAGTCTGCTGATCGACGCCGTGATGGGCGTTGGCCGACAACGCCGAACCCTGGCCGGTCTCGAAATACATGACGTTCGCGCCGACCGTGCCGCGCTTCTGCGACAGTCCCGCCGCCTGCGCCTCTTTCAGCAGCGCGAGGTCGATACCAAAGCTTCGGTTGGCGGCCTCGGTGCCGGCGACCGACTGGAAGACAAGGTCGACCGGCACGCCCTGCCCGATCAGCGACAGCGTCGTCGTGACATGGGTCAGCACGCAGCCCTGCGTCGGGATTTTCAGCCGCGCGACGATTTCATCGAGCAGCCGCAGCAATTGGGCGATCACGGCGGGATCATCGCTCGCCGGATTGATGCCGATGCAGGCATCACCGGCCCCGAGCAGCAGGCCATCGAGGATCGAGGCGGTGATGCCCCTCGCATCGTCAAAAGGATGGTTGGGCTGGAGCCGCGTACTCATCCGGCCCTTCAGGCCGATGGTGTTACGGAACGCCGTCGTGACCTCGCATTTCCGCGCCGCCAGAATCAGGTCCTGGTTGCGCATCAGCTTCGACACCGCGGCCGCCATCTCGGGCGTGACCCCCGGGGCGAGCTTGCGCAGGACCTCAGGCGTGGCCGCGTCCGACAGCAGCCAGTCGCGGAACGCCCCGACCGTCAGCGAAGCCACCGGCGCGAACGCCCTGGCGTCGTGGCTGTCGATGACGAGCCGGGTAACCTCGTCGGTCTCATAAGGAATGACGGCCTCGTTGAGGAATTGACCGAGGGAGATGTCCGCGAGGGCCATCCGCGCGGCGATCATCTGCTCGGCGCTCCCAGCGGCGAGCCCGGCCAGGCGGTCGCCGGAGCGCGGAGGCGTGGCCTTGGCCAGGAGGTCGCGCAGGTCGGAGAACGTGTAGGTCGTGGCGTCGATCGTGTGGCGGTAGACCAAAGGCCCCTCCTGAAATCCTCGGCCAGTGGCCGACCTCAATCGATCCTGAAGCCGGCGCTGAACTCAGGGAATACGCGCTCGGCCGCCGGTATGCACGCCGATGTTTGGCGCATCCGGCCGATCCTCGGGACCGACCTGCCGGGAACCACGTGGAATGACACCAAGCTTCTGAGATAGCTCGCATTTCCTGCGACGTCCGGCGTCCATCCCCGGCCCGCGCGTTAACGCTGCGTCCATCTTCATTCTGCATAATTTTCTCTCAATTTAATACGACCGCGCGCACCGGCCGCTCCTGGCCAATCGGGCCCGAACACCATGCAAATCGATCGATCTGGGAATTCTGCCAGCCTGGCAGGCCGTTTCACGCTGGCGAGCAAGCTCTACGCGATCTTCGCGCTTTTCGCCGTGCTCACCGCGGCGATCGCGATGCTGTCCGACTACAACAGCCGCCGCAGCGCCGAGCTGACCAGCGCGATCGAGACGGCGAATGCGGCCGCGCTGAACGTCGAGCGCGTCAACTCGCTCGTCTACGCGGTCGTGATGGAATCGCGCGGCGTCTACATGTCGACCGAGCCGAAGGTCGTGAAGAAGTTCGGCGACGGCCTGCTCAAATTCAACGCCCAGATTCTCGATGTCGTGAGAGGTTGGGAAAGCATCGTCAAGGCTGACGACGCCGAACAGTTCGCGACCTTCAAGAAGCGCATCGAGCAGTTCGTCGAGTTCCGCAAGGAGCTGGTTCGCCGCGGCGTCGAGATCAATGCGGCGGCGGGCCGCGAATGGGGCGACAACGACGCCAACCGCGCCGTGCGTTCTGCGTTGAACAAGGATCTCGAGGCGTTGTCCAAGGTCTATGCCGAGCGTGCCAAGCAGATCGCGCGCGAGACCGAGACCAACCGCACGCTGTCCTTCGTGCTGACCTGCCTCGGCGGCGTGGCGCTGGCTTTGGTCGTGATCGGCATCGTCATCATCGCCCGTTCGATCGCCCGGCCGCTTGCCGCCATCACGGCGACCATCAAGCAGGTCGCCGACGGCGCCGAGAACGTCGCTGTGCCGCACACCGAGCGCGCCGACGAGATCGGGGCGCTGGCCCGCGCCATCCAGATCTTCCAGGACGCGATGGGACGCAACCGCAACCTCGCCTCGCAGGTCTCGCAGGATTCGGCCGCACGCGAACAGCGCACGCGCCACATCGAGCAATCGGTCGAGGCGTTCCGCGAAGCGATCGGCGCGATCATGCGCGGCCTCAGTGACAATGCCAGCGTCATGCGCGAGACCGCGCAGACCATCACCCGCGTCACGGCGGATGCCAGCAACCGCGCCAGCACCGCGGCCAACGCGACGAAGCAGGCCTCGCACAACGTCACCGCGGTGGCGGGTGCGGCCGAGGAGCTGTCGGCATCCGTGGAAGAGATCGGACGCCAGGTGAGGCAGAGCGCGGGCGCAGTCGAGCAGACCGGCCAGCGCACCGAGAAATCGATCGCCGAGATCGAGAGTCTCGCGGCCGCGACGCAGCGCATCGACGGCGTGCTGACCCTCATTCAGGCGATCGCCGAGCAGACCAATCTGCTCGCGCTCAACGCCACCATCGAGGCGGCCCGCGCCGGCGACGCCGGCCGCGGCTTTGCCGTCGTCGCACACGAGGTGAAGGCGCTGGCGGGACAGACCGCCAAGGCGACCGCCGACATCAGCGAAAACGTCGCGATGATCCAGTCCTCGACCCGCAACGCTGTCGATGCCGTGCGCGAAATCGGCGGCGCGGTGCGCGAGATCAACGAAGTCACCACGGCCATTGCCGGCGCCGTCGGCCAGCAGGACGCCGCCACGCGCGAGATCTCCTCCAATGCGCAATCGGCCGCCCAGGGCAACGAGACGCTGGTGGCGAACATCACTTCGCTGCGCGATGCGATCGGCGAAACCGACACGGCCGCCGCCTCCGTGCTGACCGCCGCGAGCAGCGTGACCGCGACCGCGGAGACGCTGTCGCGCGAGGTCGAGAAGTTCTTCCAGAACCTGCGTTCGGACAGCCGTATGGCCAAGGCGGGATGACGGCGCGGCGTGCCTGCGCCAAGAGCGGCGGCCGGGGCCGGCCCTCCTTCTCCCTCACATCGTCAGCAGCGTCGTGATGGCGCGGCGCTGGTGCGTCCGGTTACCTTGACGAGCCGACAACCGAGGACGTCGCCCGAACTTCGCATTCGGACCACAAGCAGATGTTCATAGGCGCATCTCATGCCGGGAGATGTTACGCCGGAACGGCCGCACAAACATGGCGGCCAAGGGAACAGCGACCAGCGGCGCCGCCGATTTCGGCTGCGTCGAGGCTGCCAGTGGACTTGCAACGACCACCGCCGTCAGGCCTTTAGACGCGTGGATCGTCATCGCAGCCACAGACAGCCCCGCGATCACATCCACAAAGTAATGCCCCCCGACCAGCGGGGTCGCGACGAGCATTCCCCCATTCAGAATCAGCAGGGCGGGACGCAGCCACCAGATATTCCACAAGCTCCAGACGCTGACGAGCGCCATGGCAGCGTGAAAGCTCGGGAAGGTGAGGATGCCGCCGAGCTTGGTAAGGTTGAGAACTCGCAACGTGCCGTTGCGCAGCATCGGGATGTCTCGTGCCTGCCCTCCATATCCGTTCGCGTTGAATAGCTCGGTGTCGGA
The DNA here is from genome assembly GCF_054967145.1 of Bradyrhizobium sp. UFLA06-24. Taxonomy (NCBI): domain Bacteria; kingdom Pseudomonadati; phylum Pseudomonadota; class Alphaproteobacteria; order Hyphomicrobiales; family Nitrobacteraceae; genus Bradyrhizobium; species Bradyrhizobium sp. UFLA06-24. Next base: position 445,436 of record NZ_JADFUE010000001.1, on the reverse strand, counting down.
GGGCAGTCCGAATTCAAAATAGGTGCCGATCGCCGGAAGCAGGGAGGAGACGACAATCACCGCCCACAACGCCAATATTGATGCCATCACGAACTGCTGTAGACGGACATATTGCCCCGTCATCCCCAGTGCGACAGGGACGACGAAGCCCGGCACGAGGATCATCGCGTAAAACAATTTAGCGTAGATCAGGGATTTCGGGTGAGCCATCGCGAAATGGAAATATGCAGGCCAATCCAGGCCGAGCAATCGGTCAAGCTCGGCAAATCTCGCGTCCTGCAGTGGCATCCCGGCGCCCAAACCGATGTACGACAGCGGCGCCGCGCAGATCACGAAAAGACCCATCTGCGCAAACGCGAGCAGGGTAAACGCCGACCGCTCGCCCCAGCGCCGCCGCGTGAGCCACAACCCGGCAATCGCCAGTGCCGGCGCGGTGAGGACTTCCCTGCTCATCAAACCTTCCAGCGTGAAGGTCGTTGCGGCAAGCGCGATGCAGAGTGTCAGCGCACATCCGGCCACCAGACTCCAGTTGACCAGTCGTAACCTGTTCGCAATCCCCTGGTCGTGGCGACCGACCGAACGCCGCTCCTCCTTGACAGCACAACTTGCTCTCTCGAAGGGCGGGGCACCGAACATTCCAATTCCCATTCCAACGTACGTGCAATTTCGGGCGGCACTCCCGGAAGTTTAGTCGACGCACCGTCTGGTTGCACCTCTTCACTGGCGCCATCGTTACTATTGGTGAAAAGTTCGTTTCCTGATGTCGCGAAGGTCCTTCCGGTAATGGAACCTCGCTCACGAGCAGGAACAGGCGAGCCTCGAAGGCCTCGGCAACCGCGCATGATGCCACCGTGCAGTTGACCGACACGTCGGTTGGGCCGCGTGCATCAACATGGGCCTGCATCAGCCAAAAATAAAAGACCGTGCATGGGACGCATCGTCGAAACATCCAGAAGCAATTTGTTGACCAAACGAAATGATTGAGGCAGACCGCTATCGCAATTAGAAAGTGTACTCGCTAAGGTTGAATGATGGAATGACGCCCTTATCGGGCGTGGGAATGCTGGAATGCTGGAATGCCCGAAGAATTGTGGGATGCGCGATGGACGAGGTCCGCCGGCTCGATCGAAACTTGGGGACCTGTTACGGGCAAAGCCGCGATCGGACGGCTCGGGAGCCGCGCACCACACGCGCTGACGCAGCGTTGCTCCTGGCTGGTTGCCGGCCTTGCAACCGCCTTTGCAGCATCTTTGATGTCCACGCTCACTGTCGCAATCGATCGGGGCAGCGTCGAAACTTCAGTTCTCTCATTGCTGTTCCTGGTTGCGATCCATCTTGTTTACGGCAAGTGGTGTCCGGCCCCGGTGCTCTCCAACCTTGGCGGGGCGGTTGCCGTCCTCTTCGTCTCTATTGGAATGGCCGGCATCATCAGCCTTGTTGGCCTCAGGCACAACGCAGCGTTCATCGATGAAACGTTGGCGCGGGCCGATCAATACCTGGGGTTCGACACGCCTTCGATGATCGCGTGGTTCGCCGATCATCCGGTCTGCTCCGAGCTTCTCAAGCTGGCTTACGCGAGCTCCTTCGTTCAACTCTTCGGCCTCGTCGTTCTGCTTAGTCTGCTCCGCCGCTTCGACAAACTCTGGGAGCTCGTCTTCGTCTGCAGCTTTACCATCGTGGCATCGACGACGTTCTCGGTGTTCTGGCCCGCCATAGGCGCGTTCGCCCACTACGACTATGCAGCCGGGATCCTCGAGCGTCTGCCCATCGGTGCGGGACTCTATCACCTCCCAAAGCTTGAATATTTCCGGAACGCGGCATTGCCGGTCGTCTCCTTTGCGAACCTGCACGGAGTCGTGACCTTCCCCTCCTTCCACTGCTGTCTCGCCCTCATGACGGTCTTCGCCGCCACCGGAACGCGATGGTTGTTCTGGGCGTTGGTCGCCCTGAACGTCCTGGTCTTGGTCTCGGCTCTGCCGATCGGCGGTCACTACGTCATCGATCTGCCCGCAGGTGCGCTGCTGTGGCTGGCCGCCACCGCGGCTGCCGCGATGCTGAATAAACCGGAATCCGCGCGAGCATCGTCCGGTGATTTCCAATCCGTCTCGGCGCCAGCGTCAGGTGGCCGGCGCGCATTTCAAAACGAAAAGCCCCGGCGCGAAGGCCGAGGCTTGCGATCCAATCCGCGTACATCCGGCGAACCAATCGTCGAGACAGAGGTTAGCCACGAATCTTGTACAGATGATGACGGAATTCGGCGCCGACAAAATGACGCGGCGGCCTCGGAACCGGATCAACTGATCTCGGCTGGGCACTCCCTTTAGCCGCGCCGCTTTAGCGCGAGGCCGAGGCTGATCCAGCCCGCGCCCGCCATGATCAGATCGATGCCGAGGAAGAGGCCGAGGATGTACACGCTGTTGATCGGCCAGCGCGCGACGATCAAGAACCCGAGCAGCAGCGTGATGGCGCCCGACAGCGCCACCCACACCCACGGGCTCTCGCGCTTCATGCTGAAAGCGAGAAACAGCCTGACGGCGCCGGAGGCGATCAGCGATGCGCCGAGGAACAGCGTCAGCAAGACCGCCGCGAACAGCGGGTTGTCGAAGGTGAGAATGCCGGCGATGACATAGAGCGCGCCGAGCAATACCCAGATCATGAACTTGCCCCAGCTCTTCATCTGGAAGGCGCCGATGATCTCGGCGGCACCGGCGACGATCATCATCGCCCCGACCACGATCACACTCGCAACCGTCGCCATCACCACGCTGCCGAGCGCGACGAAGCCGGCGACGAGGTAGACGACGCCGAGGGCGACGATCCAGCCCCATTTCCCATGCAACGCTGCGATGCCGGAGCCGAGGCCGAGATGGGGAGAGGTATCCGAAGCAGATGTCATGACGCACCTCCTGCAGGTGATGCCCGAGCGCATCTCAGGTGATGCGGCGCCGGGACCCGGCAACCACAGCAGCCCGGCGGCCGCCTGCGTTGACGCAGATCAAGCGCGCGACCGCTCCATGGCCAGTTCGGCCTTGAGATTGTCGAGATCGCGATAAATTGAGGCGACCGCCAGGATCCGGCCGTCCTTGCGGTACTTCAGCAGACAATCCCGGTCTTTGATGCTGCCGTCGATGGCGATATCGTCAAAATTCTCGGCGTGGCCGACATAGTTGATCGGCACGTCGTAATGCTGGCTCCAGAAGAACGGCACGGCATCGAAGCGCTCGCGCTTGCCGAGCATGTTGCGCGCCGCGGTCTGGCCCTGTCGCTCCGCGACCACCCAGTGCTCGACGCGGATGGTTTGCCGCGAGTGCGGGTCGGGCCAGCGCGCGATGTCGCCGGCCGCGAAGATGCCGGCCACGCTGGTCTCCAGATATTCGCTGACGCTGACGCCGCGATCGGCCGCAAGCCCGGCCTGCTCGGCCAGCGCGAGGCGCGGCTTGACGCCGATGCCGACCACGACGAGGTCGGCATCGATGACGCCGCCGCTCTTCAGCGTCGCACGGGCGCCGTCGAGCTTTTCGACGGTGTCCTCGAGGTGAAAGACGACGCCGTTCTCCTCGTGCAGCGCGCGCACGAAATCGCCCATCTCGGGCCCGAGCACCTTCTGCATCGGCCGCTCTTCAGGCGCGACCACGTGCACTTCGAGCTTGCGCGCGCGCAGCGACGCCGCAACCTCGAGACCAATGAAACTCGCACCGATCACCAGCGCGCGCCGGGCGCTGCCGGCGGCCTTGATGACGGCGCGGCTGTCGGCGACGGAGCGCAAGGTATGGACATGCGGCTGGTCGGCGCCTGGTATCTGGAGTTTGACCGACTCTGCGCCGGTCGCGAGCAGCAGCCGGTCGAACGGCAGCTTGTCACCGTTGCCGAGCGTCACGCTGCGCGTCTTCGGATCGATCGCCGCGACGTTGGTGTTGAGCCGGAGGTCGATGCCCGCGTCCTTATAATAGTCCTCGCCCCGCAGCGGCAGCCAATCCTCCGGCGCGTTGCCGGCAAGATAGTCCTTGGAGAGATTTGGTCGGTCGACCGGCATCGCGCCGTCATTACTGAGCATGGTGATCGCGCCGGCAAATTCCTCGCGGCGAAGCGTCGCGGCCGCCGCGAAACCCGCCGCGCCGCCGCCGACGATGACGAACTTTTCGGGCGTCGGCGCGCTGCGATGTGCCATCGAGGGCTTTGGCGCCTTGCGCTTGCGCGCAACGGTAATCCTGTCGCCATCGTGCGTGACGTCCCACACCGCCAGCGCATTCAGCGCCGGCGGACGCGCCGCCTCGCCCGATCGCAAGGCGAAGCAGCCGTGATGCCAGGGGCAGCGGATGGTGTCGCCGACCACGAGACCCTCGGCGAGCGGACCGTGGTAATGACTGCACAGCGGCTCGATGGCAAAGATCTCGCTGCCGGCCTGCACCAGCAGAACATCCTCCTCGCCGACATGACCGAGCAGTTTGCCGTCCTTGAACTCGGCGAGCGCAACGCCTTTGGTCAGGTCCGGGCCGCTTGGCTTCTTCTCCTCGGTCATGGCAGCGTCTCCTTCGCTGGCGTGGATCAATCGTCCGAGTTGGCCAGCCCCAGCAATTCCTGGCGCGTCAGCGCATTGTCGCGGAACACGCCGAGCATGCGGCTGGTGACGAGATCGGTCCCCGGCTTGTGCGCGCCGCGCGTCGTCATGCAGTGATGCGTCGCCTTGATGATGACGCCGACGCCTTCCGGCTTGAGCACATCGTTGATCGTGTTGGCGATCTGCGCGGTCATCTTCTCCTGGATCTGAAGGCGCTTGGCGTAGACGTCGACGACACGGGCGAGCTTTGAGATACCAACCACGCGTCCTTGCGGGATATAGGCGACCCAGGCGCGTCCGACGATTGGCGCCATGTGGTGCTCGCAATGGCTTTCGAAGCGAACGCCGCGCAGGACGATCATCTCGTCGTAGCCTTCGATCTCCTCGAAGGTCTTTTGCAGGATTTCGGTCGGATCCTGCGCATAACCGGAGAAATATTCTTCGAAAGCACGCGCGACGCGATCCGGCGTGTCCCGCAAGCCGTCGCGCGCGGGATCGTCGCCGGCCCAGCGGATCATCGTGCGGATCGCCTGCTCGACCTCTGCCCTGTCAGGCCGCTCGCTCGGCGCCTGCGCGACCGCGACACGTTCCAGCCTGCGCGCTTGTGATTTCATCGAAAACCTCCCCTGCAACGGGCCGCACACGGAAGCGGCCCCACAGCTTGGACGGCGGCGACTGGAAAAGGTTCCCGGGATCAGGAAAAATCGGAGACTGGCCTCAGATCCTCATCGTGAGGCGCTGGATTCAGCCGCTTTCCGCACGTCGAGCACCGCCTGCGCCCATTCTGCCGGGCGCTCCTGCGGCAGATTGTGACCGGCGCCGGTGAACACGCGTCGCTCGAACAAGCCCTCGAACTTGCGCGCGTGATGGGCGGTGCCGGGATTGACGCCGTCGCTGTCGCCATCGATCGCGATCGTGGGAACGCGGACCGGAGGCTGTTGGGCCAGCTTGGCTTCGATCTCGGCATAGGCCGGATCGCCTTCGACCAGCGCGTAGCGGTGACGATAGGAATGGATCACGACATCGACGAAATCGGGATTGTCGAAGGACGCCGCACTTCTTTCGAACGTGGCATCGTCGAACTGCCATGCCGGCGACCACATCGCCCAGAGCTGACGGGCAAAACCGCGGCGGTTGCGCTCCAGCGCACGGCGGCCGCGCTCGTTGTGGAAGAGATACTGATACCAGAGCGCCGCCTCCTCCTGCGGCGACGCCGGCTCCATAGCGCGCGCAATGTTCTGGATATTGTAGGAATTGCCGGAGACGAGTCCGGTCACGCGGTCGGGATGAAGCACCGAGACCACGCAGGCCGCGCGGCCGCCCCAATCGTAGCCGCCGACGACGGCGCGCGCGATGCCGAGTGCGTCCATGAAGGCGAGGAGATCGGCGCCGAGCGCGGCCTGCTCGCCGGAGCGCAGCGTCGCCGGGGAGCGAAAACGCGTCGGCCCGTAGCCGCGCAGCCACGGCACCAGCACCCGCGCACCACCTTGCGCGATGAGAGGCGCGGCCTCGGCATAGGCGTTCACGTCGTAGGGAAAGCCGTGGCCCATGATGCAGGGCCAGCCGTCCGGCTCGCCGTATTCGCGATAGGCGATGTCGAGGACGTCGGTGCTGATGGTTTTTTGTTGCATGATTTTGCTGACGGAGTTGGAGGCCGCAGCCCGGATGGAGCGCAGCGCAATCCGGGCACGCAGCCATCCGCGAATCCCGGATTTCGCTGCGCTCCATCCGGGCTACTATAGGAGCGTTACTTCTGCGGTCCCGACAACGAGATGTCGCGCTCCGCACGGAAAACGTTGCTGTAGAGGTTGGCTATCCATTGCCGGCCGATCTCGGTCTTGTTGAGATAACCGATCTCGGTCTGGATGTGCGGTGCGACGCTGTTCCAATAGAATTGCGGATAGCGGTTGACGATGTCGGCGGGCGAATCGTAGCCGAGCTGGCGGTTGATGCCGACCTCCTCGAACTCGTAATAGAGCGCATTGGCCTTGCGCAGATAGTTGGGATCGCCGAGCTGGCCGATGAAGTCGGCGGCGCGCAGGATCGAGGCGTCCTCGTCATAATCCTGGCCTTCCCGGGCAGGAAAGCGTGTTCCCTCGATGGCGCGGGCAATGCGTTCCGGATCGAGCCCAGGAATATGCTGCAGCCGCCGCGTCACATAGAGTTTCGAGCGGTCGACGTGATACATCATCAGGCTCGCATCCGACGCGCCGCGCGGCAGCGAGATCTTGCTGTCGGCCGCATCGATCACGAAGCCGTCGGCGTCATCCTCCTCGAACAGGCCGCGAACATAGCCGATATCGTGGGCAAGGCACGCGATCAGGACGTGGACGTAGTCCCCGGCCGACAGATGCGTATGAAGGCTTCGGCCAGCGAGAATGGAATGACCGGCCAGCGTCACAAGCATCGTATGTTCGATGTTGTGGTAGAGCGCATCGCTGTTGCCGATACATTCCATTGCGGTGCGGGTCGCGCTCTCGACGATGCTTGCGGACGTTTCGTCGTACCGGCGGCGCATGAACGTTCCCAGCAACTTCTCCAGGGATTCTGCCGCTAGTCTCGGTAACGTGATCATGGATGCTGTCCCACGCCAACTCCCGACGTCTCAAACTTGCCCTCGACGCAGGCTCAGCATAGCGCAATCTGGGGCGGCTGGCCAAACTCGGGAACAAAAATACGTAAATATGTTGCCGTGCCGCCTCCGCAGCACCACGGCTGTGGCCACATTTCGATACACTCTCAGGTTGGGATACAATCCGGCCAATGGCCGACCGCAGGGGGATCGACGGGAGGCGTGAGCCGAACGTCCGTCGCTGTCAGACCAGGACCTCTGCACCGCATTGCGGACAGGCGCGTCAATTCCCTCGCGGATGCGATCGCGAATGACTCGCAACGACCTCCACCGTCACTCCACCAGCAGCACGTCCACGGCGACGCCGAGCTTCTGCTTCGGCGAGCCGACGATAATGCCGTCGATCGGCGAGACATCGGAGAAGTCGCGGCCGACCGCCAGCACGATGTGGTCGTTGGCGACCAGAAGGTCATTGGTCGGATCGAAATCGATCCAGCCGAGCTCCGCCCCGCACCACAGCGACACCCAGGCATGGGTTGCGTCCGCGCCCTGCAAGCGCGGCTGGCCCGGCGGCGGGATGGTGCGCAAGTAACCGCTGACATAGGCCGCCGGCAGGCCGAGCCCGCGCAGCCCTGCGATCATCACATGCGCAAAATCCTGACAGACGCCGTGCCGCTTGTCGAACACCTCGTTCAACGGCGTCGAGATCACCGTGGCCTTGGCGTCGTAGCGAAATTCGGTGCGGATGCGATGCATGAGATCGACCGCACCGGCGAGGATACCCGTATCAGGCGCAAAGCTCGAAGCCGCATAGGCACTGACGGGGCGCAGCACCGGCACCAGCGGGCTCGCGAAGACATAGCCGACCGGCGAAGAGGGCCCGAGGCTGGTTGCTTCGAACGCGACGTCGCGGATGCTCTCCCAGGACGGGCTGACGGCATCGCGCGCCGGCGGCTTCCGATCGACGGAGACGCGCGACCGGGAATCGATGCGCAAATTGCGATGCGCGGCGTCGATCACGACGCTCTCGGTCAGCGTGCCGAAGAAGTCGCGTCGGACGTGGCGCTCGGACGGACGCGGTCGGATCTCGACCTTGTGCGAGATCAGCTCCTGGCCATTGCCGTTCCTCGGCTCGAGCCGCAGCGTGCAACGGGCGAAGCTGACCGGGCTCTCATATTCGTAGGTCGTGACGTGCCTGATGTCGTAGATCACGCCAGCCCCGTCAGCTTTTCCGGTCGGCTCGCGTTGGGGCCGTGCGGGAAGTAGTGCAGCCCGATCGCTTCGGCGAGGCTCAGCAGATCCTGCTCCAGCGCAAACAGCGTCTTGACCTCGAGCTTCTCGGCTTCGGCGGTCGCCAGCATTGCCTGCACGGCCACGGCGAGCCGCTGCGGCTTTTCGATCAGCCCGTGCTCCTTCAGGCTCGGCAACGCCGCGATGTGCTCGTTCAAGGTCGCCACCTGGAATGCGACCGAGCGCGGATTGTAGGGATCGAGCACCGCGAGGTCCCGCACCGGCGCCAGGATCGGCGCCAGCAGATAGCGCGAGCGATAGGTGATCTGCGAATCCACCAGCGTCAGCAGGATATCGAGATCCTCGTCGCCGGCCTCGTCATAGGCAAATTGACGAGCAAAACGCGTGGTGTTGATGGCGCGCTCGGCGCGGCGACCGATATCGAGGAAGCGCCAGCCGGCGGCGCGGTTCATGTTCTCCTGCGCAAGGCCGGCAAAGCTCGCGAGCTCCTGCAGGGTCAGCTCGGCGGCGCTCAGCACGCTGTCGTCGTCCTCGACCTGGTAAGACAGGCGCTCGGCCATCTCGGTGATGACCTGCCAGGCGTCCGGCGAGAGCCGCTCGCGCAACGACGTCGCCGTGCGCAAGGCCGAGCGCACCAGCGACAGCGCCGAGCCGAAGCGCGCCTCGCTCTGCAGCGCTTCGGCAACGATGCGCGCCGGCGTCGCGCGCGAGGTTTGCGAGATCGCGCCCCAGGTCACCAGCAGGCGCTGGATCCGTTCGGCCGCCTGCAGCGAGGCCGCGGTACCCTTGTTGGGTCCGCTCGGCGAGCCCAGCGCGCGCACCAGCCGCAGCGTCGCTTCGGCGCGTTCGAGATAGCGGCCGAGCCAGAACAGATTGTCGGCGGCGCGGCTCGGCAGCACGCCGGCGATGCGGCGGATCCGCACCTTGTCGGTCGCCGGCAGCAGCGACGCGGTGGGAACCTTCTTGTCGGAGACCACCCAAACGTCGGCCGCGCGGGCGCCGTCGCCCATCGACACGGCGCGCGCGTCCGGCTGCTCCGCGATCCGGCAAAAACCGCCCGGCATGATGGCCCAGCCGTCCGGCGTCGCGGCCGCGAACACGCGCAGCACGAAGGGACGCGGCTTGAGCTGGCCGTGCTCCCACACCGGCATGGTTGAAAGCCGCACCACCTCCTGGCCGACATAATCCATGCCGCGCGCGCTGATGGCCTCGACCAGGCGCTGACGCCCGGCCGCATCGAGCTCGCTCGCCAGCACGGGGCCGCGGCTCTCGAAGCCTGGCACGCCGCGCTGATAGGCGCCTTCGATCGCGACCTCGCCGAGCCGCGACAACACCTCGTCGCGCGCGGAGCGCTGGCCGCACCACCAGGTCGCGATATGCGGCATCTTCAGCTCTTCGCCGAGCAGGCGGCGGCTGAGCGCCGGCAGGAAGCCGAGCAGCGCCCTCGCCTCCAAGACGCCCGAGCCCGGCATGTTGGCGACGACGACACCGTCCTTGCGCAGCACGTCGATCAGCCCGGGCACGCCGAGATGCGAGGAGGCATCGAGCTCGAGCGGATCGAGCGAATTGGAATCGACGCGGCGCAGCAGCACGTCGAGCCGCTTCAGCCCGGCCACGGTGCGGATGTGGATCCGGTTGTCACTGACGGCGAGATCGTCGCCCTCGACCAGGAGGAAGCCGAGATAGCGCGCCAGCGTCGCGTGCTCGAAATAGGTCTCGCTGAAACTGCCGGGCGTGAGCACGCCGATGCGCGGCTCGTCGCGATCGGCGCGGGCACGAAGCGAGTCGCGGAACGCTTCGAAGAACGGCGCGACACGCGGCACGTTCATCGACTTGTAGAGATCGTAGAAGGCGCGCGAGAGCACGAGGCGATTCTCCAGCGCGTAGCCCGCGCCTGATGGCGCTTGGGTGCGGTCGCCGAGCACCCACCAGCGGCCGTCGGGCCCGCGGCCGACATCGGCGGCATAAAGCGAGAGATAGCGCCCGCCCGGCGGCGGCACGCCGCACACGGGCCGAAGATATTCCGGGCTGCCGGCGATCGCGCCGGCCGGCAGCGCGCCCTCCGCGACCAGCCGCCCCTCGCCATAGATATCGCGCAGCACGAGCTCCAAGAGCTCGGCGCGCTGGGTGATGCCGGCGCAAAGCTGCGTCCAGTCGGACTCGTCGATCAGGAGCGGCAGGTGGCTGAGCGACCAGGGCCGGTCGGCGCTGTCGCCCGGCGCGCGGTAGGTGACGCCGGCCTCGCGGAGGTGGCGGTCGGCCATGCCGAAGCGGCGCTCGACCTCGTCGGGCGCGAGCGCGCCGAAGGCATCGAAGAAGCGGCTCCAGACCGCGCGCGGAGCGCCGTCGGGCCCGAGGAACTCGTCGGGGATACCAGGCAGGCGGCGATAGTCGCGGACCCATTGCGCGAGCCGGCGCTGGCCTTCACGCTGGCCTTGCGCCTGCCCTGCCTTGTTCTCTTCGGCCGCGCCCTCGCCCATGCGCCTCTCCCTGCCCCACCATCATACTCATTGCAGGAGCGGGGTCCGCAAGTCGAGGGTCAGCGGAAATTCACTTGTGCGTTCCTCGGGCGGCGGCTGCATCGGCCCCGGCGTATGGCCGTGGTCCTGGAAGCGCGCCAACCGCCGCGCCTCGGCCTCGTAGGTGTTGACCGGCTTGGTGTCGTAGTTGCGGCCGCCGGGATGGGCGACATGGTAGACGCAGCCGCCGAGCGAGCGGCCATTCCAGGTGTCGATCAGGTCGAAGGTCAGCGGCGCGTGGACCGGGATGGTCGGGTGCAGGCCGGACGCCGGCTGCCAGGCCTTGAAACGGACGCCGGCCACGGCCTCGCCGGAGCGCCCGGTCGAGGTCATAGGCAGGCGGCGGCCGTTGCAGCTGATGACGTGGCGGCCCTCGACAAATCCGTCCGCCTTGACCTGGAGCCGCTCGACCGAGCTATCGACATAGCGCACTGTGCCGCCGGCCGAGCCTTCTTCGCCGAGCACATGCCAGGGCTCCAGCGCCTGCCGCAATTCCAGCGTCACGCCGGCATGATGGACGCGGCCAAAGGCTGGGAAGCGAAATTCGAGCTGGGCCAGATACCATTCCGGCTCGAACGGATAGCCGGAGTTCTTCAGCTCCGAGAGCACGTCCTGGAAATCTTCCCAGATGAAATGCGGCAGCATGAAGCGGTCATGCAGCGCGGTGCCCCAGCGCACGAACTTGCCCTGTTGCGGCTCACGCCAGAATCTTGCGATCAGCGCCCGGATCAGGAGCTGCTGGGCCAGCGACATGCGGGGATCCGGCGGCATTTCGAGCGCACGGAATTCGACGAGGCCGAGGCGCCCGGTCGGACCGTCAGGCGAATAGAGCTTGTCGATGCAGATCTCGGCGCGATGGGTGTTGCCGGTGATGTCGACGAGCAAATGCCGGAACAGCCGGTCCACCAGCCACAGCGGGGTCTGGTAGCCCGGCGGCGGCACATGCGAGAGCGCAATCTCGAGCTCGTAGATGCTGTCGTGACGCGCTTCGTCGATCCGCGGCGCCTGGCTGGTCGGGCCGATGAAGAGGCCGGAGAAGAAATAGGACAGCGAGGGATGCCGCTGCCAGTACAGCACCAGGCTCTTGAGCAGATCGGGCCGGCGCAGGAACGGCGAATCCTGCGGGCTCGAGCCGCCGATCACGACGTGGTTGCCGCCGCCGGTGCCGGTGTGGCGGCCGTCGACCAGAAACCGGTTGGCGCCGAGGCGCACCTTGCCGGCATCCTCATAAAGACCAGTGGTGATGTCGACCGCATCGCGCCAGCTCGTCGCCGGCTGGATGTTGATCTCGAGGACGCCGGGATCCGGCGTCACCTTGATGACCTCGATGCGGGGATCGAACGGCGGCGCATAGCCCTCGACATGAACCTGGAGCTGCATCTCCTCGGCGGTGGCCTCGACCGCCGCGACCAACTCGAGATAATCCTCGATGCGCTCGACCGGCGGCATGAAGGCGCAGATCACCCCATCGCGGACCTCGATCGACAGCGCAGTACGGACGGGGACGGTCGTGTTGAGCTTCTCCGGCGCGACGCGCGACGGTGCTTTCGGCCGCTCCGGAAGAGTGAACACCGGCAGCTTGCCGCGCGCCTCCATGGGATCCTGCTCGACGATGTAGGGATATTGATTGGGCGGCACATAGCCGAGCGAGCCGATCGGCAGGCGCAGGCCGAGCGGTGAATCGCCCGGCGACAGGAACAGATGACCGCGGCGAAGCTGCCAGCGCTCGCTGCGCCAGCGCGGCGGCGCGTTCCAGCGCTGCACCGGTAGTACGTAGCCGCGTGGCTTGCGGAGACCTTGATCGAACACCCGCGCCATGCGCGCGCGATCCTCCGGATTGGACAATTTGGAGTCGGACGGATCGACATTGAGAGGAAGCTCGGCCTCCTTCAGCAGCCAGTACGCGGTGTCCTCATAGGCCGGAATGATGTAGCCGGGATCGAGACCGAGGCGGGCCGCCGTGCCCTCCATGAAGTCTTCGGCGTCCTCGGTCATGGCGCGCTTGGGATTTTCGATCTTGGCGATGAGATCCGCGTTCTTCCAGATCGGCACGCCGTCCTTGCGCCAATAGAGGCCGAAGGCCCAGCGCGGCAGGCTCTCGCCCGGATACCATTTGCCCTGGCCGTAATGCAAAAGGCCGCCCGGCGCGAAGCGCGTGCGCAGACGGCGGATCAGATCGTCGCCAAGCGCGCGCTTGGTCGGACCGACAGCTTCCGTATTCCACTCCGGCGCTTCGAGATCATCCACGGAGACGAAGGTCGGCTCGCCGCCCATGGTGAGGCGGACGTCCTGTGCGGCAAGATCGCCGTCGACCTGCTCGCCCAGATCGTTGAGCCGCGCCCAGGAATCATCAGAGAACGGCTTTGTGATGCGCGGCGCCTCGCGGATGCGCTTGACACTCATGTCGAAAGCGAACTCGACTTCGGCAAAGCCGGCGCCGCCGGAGATCGGCGCGGCCGAGCGATAATGCGGCGTGGCGGCAACGGGGATGTGCCCCTCGCCCGCCAGCATGCCCGATGTCGCGTCGAACCCGATCCAGCCGGCGCCCGGCAGATAGACTTCGGCCCAGGCGTGCAGATCGGTGAAATCGTTCTCGACTTCAGGCGGTCCTTCGATCGGATCGATATCGGGACGGATCTGGATCAGATAGCCGGACACGAAACGCGCGGCGAGTCCGAGATGACGGAAGGTCTGGATCAACAGCCAGGCGGAATCGCGGCACGAGCCGGCGCAGAAGGTCAGCGTCTCCTCCGGCGTCTGCACGCCGGGCTCCATGCGGATGATGTAGCTGATCTTCTTCTGCAGCTCGCGATTGAGCTCGACCAGGAAGTTGACGGTGTTCGGCGCCTCCCGCGGGATCGAGGCCAGATATTTTGCGAAGGCGGCGTCGGGCTTGATGGTCTCGAGATAGGGCGCCAGCTCGGTCTTGAGATCCCCGGGATATTCGAACGGAAAACTGTCGGAATAGGGTTCGACGAAGAAGTCGAACGGGTTGACCGTGGTCATTTGTGCCGTGAAGTCGACTTCGAATTTCAGCTCGGTGGTCTTCTCCGGGAAGACGTAGCGGGCGAGCCAATTGCCTTGCGGGTCCTGCTGCCAGTTCACGAAGTGGTTTGATGGCGTGACCTTGAGCGAGTAACTCAGGATCGGCGTCCGCGTGTGCGGCGCCGGCCGCAGGCGGATGGTCTGCGGTCCGAGATCGATCGGGCGGTCGTATTTGTAGTGCGTGACGTGGTGTAATGCGACGTAGATCGACACGGGATGCGGTGCTCCAGCAGCTTTTTTGAGCAGAACACCTGACGTCAATGCGATCAAGCACTAACAACGGGCAGAGAGTGCCTATGCAAGGTGCTGAGTGGATGCTTTCTTCCTTCTCCCCCTGTGGGAGAAGGTGGCGCGAAGCGCCGGATGAGGGGTTCTCTCCACTCGCGAGTCCGCTCGTGAGGGTAGATATCCTGACCCGATTTCGCTTTTAGCGAAGCCGCCCTCTCGCACAAGGGGAGAGGGTTACAGCGTGCTCTTGAGCAAACCTCACGCCGCCGAGGTCAATCGCTGCAGGAACTGCGTCACCTCGCGGCGGAGCGTCTCGACCTCGTTGTGGACGCGCTCGGAGGCGCTGTTGACGCGGGCAGCGACGCGGCCGGTGTCGGCGGCGGCTTCGCTGATGCCGGTGACGTTGGAGGACATCTGCGACGTGCCGGCCGAGGCCTCGTGAACGTTGCGTGCGATCTCGCGCGTTGCGGAGCCCTGCTCTTCGATCGACGCTGCAATCGACGCGGTGATGCCGTCGATCTCGGCGATGGTCTGCGCGATCGCCTCGACGGCCGCGACCGAATTGGTGGTCGACTGCTGCATCTCGCCGACTTTGGCGCTGATCTCCTCGGTCGCCTTCGCGGTCTGATTGGCGAGGCTCTTGACCTCGGAGGCCACGACCGCGAAGCCGCGGCCCGCCTCGCCGGCGCGCGCTGCCTCGATGGTGGCGTTGAGCGCCAGAAGGTTGGTCTGCTCGGCGATCTCGCTGATCAGCTTGACGACGTCGCCGATGCGCAAGGCCGCATCCGCAAGCGTGCGGATCTCGCTGCCGGCGCGGTTGGCTTCGTTCACGGCGCGGCCGGTGCTCGCAGTCGAGCCCGACACCTGGCGGCCGATCTCGGCAATCGAGGATGCGAGCTGCTCCGCCGCGCTGGCGACCGTCGCGACGTTGCGCGAGGCGTGGTCGGAGGCGCTCAGCACACCCGAGGTCTGGCGGCTGGTCTTCTCGGCGGCGGCCGCCATCTGGCCGGCATCGGATTCGAGATCGGTCGCCGCGCCCATCAGCGCGCCGGCCACTTGATCAAGATGCGTGCCGAACTGTTTGGCGAGACCGGCGATCTCCACCACGCGACGGCCGAGGCTGTCGGTGCCGGAATTGATGACGACGGCCGAACGGCGGAACGAGCCGGGCAGACCGCGCGCGAGTATCTTGCGAAAATACTTGCCGCGGCTGGCATAGTCCATCGACGCCGAAGCTTCGCGGACGAAGGCATCGGCGATGTCGAGCATGTCGTTGACCGACTTCTGCAGCGTCCCGATTCGTCCGGCCTGGCGCTCGCTCAGGATGCGCGCTTCGAGATCGCCATGCGCCGCCTTGCGGCACACGTCGGCCGCCTCATCGAGAGCGGCGGCGGTGCGCTGCTGGCTCCAGAGCGCGTAGCCGAGCAGCACGACGATCGCGGCGAGCAATGCCGCTGCAGGGATTCCGCTGACGCCGACCAGCAAAAGGGCGAACGCAACGACGGCAAGGCCGCAGGCGAGCGTGGTCGCGCCTTGCGCCTTAGAGAGAGAGCACAAATTCATCGTAACCGACACCCTGTTGCTTCAAGAGTCCGACCATCGCGTCGAAGCTCGCATGCATGCCCTCCTTGGCATTGGCATGCCGCGCCTCTTCCTCGCACAGCGTCTTGTAGATCGGCTTGATGCGTTCGACCTGCGCCGGATCCGGCTTGCGACGGTTGGAGTGATAGCCGACGATATTGCCGCGTTCGTCGAAAGTCGGCGTGACGTGGGCGAACACCCAGTAATGGCTGCCGTCCTTGGCCAGATTGACGACGTAGGCGAAGATTTCCTGCTTGGCCTGAAGCGTGTCCCAGAGCAGCTTGAAGACGGCGCGCGGCATGTCGGGATGGCGGATCAGGCTGTGGGGGGCGCCCATCAGCTCTTTCCAGGAATACTTCGCCATCCGGATGAAGACGTCGTTGGCGTAAGTGATGCGGCCCTTGAGATCGGTCTTCGATACGATCAGTTCCTCCTCACCGAGGAGATTTTCCACCCCAGTGGGACGTATCGCTTGCATCGGCTCGATCCTTCCAGGCCGGCCCGCAACGGTGCGGAGCCGCATCAGACCCTGTCTACGGCAACAGTGTTAACCAGATGTAAGCCGGGGAACTTTTGGCGGAGACCCCTGCCTCCGTATCATTACCTAGCGAAAGATCGTTGCAATTCGGGTCATCACACGCGCCGCCGAGCCGGTGCGCAAACACCGGTTTTTCGGCTGGTTCGAGTGTATTTGCGTGCTCGGCGCACGCAACACGGCTACATCGTTGCGCCGAGCACCCAGGGCGCGAACTCGGCGCCGCCGAAATCAAAACTCTCGCTCTTGGTCGGCTGTCCGGAGGCCGTCTTCAGGATGAGGTCGAAGATGCGCTGGCCGCACTCCTGGACGCTCTCCTCGCCTTCGAGGATGGTGCCGCAATTGACGTCCATGTCCTCTTCCATGCGCTTGTACATCGGCGTGTTGGTGGCAAGCTTGATCGAGGGCGCCGGCTTGCAGCCGAACACGCTGCCTCGTCCCGTGGTGAAGCAGACGAGATTGGCGCCGCCGGCGACCTGCCCGGTGGCTGCAACGGGGTCGTAGCCGGGCGTGTCCATGAAGACAAAGCCCTTCTTGGTGACGGGCTCGGCATAGCGCAGCACCTCGACGAGGTTGGTGGTGCCGGCCTTCGCCATCGCGCCGAGCGACTTCTCCAGGATGGTTGTGAGGCCGCCGGCCTTGTTGCCGGGGCTCGGATTGGCGTTCATCTCGGCGCCTTCGCGCGTCGTGTATTCGTCCCACCAGCGCATCAGGTCAACCAGCTTCTCGCCGACCTCGCGGCTGACCGCACGGCGCGTCAAGAGATGCTCGGCACCGTAGGTCTCCGGCGTCTCCGACAGGATCACGGTGCCGCCGTGACGCACGATCAGATCGCTCGCCGCACCCAGCGCCGGATTGGCCGACACGCCGGAATAGCCGTCCGAGCCGCCGCATTGCAGCGCCACGGTGAGCTCGCTCGCCGGCACCGTTTCGCGCTTGACCGTGTTGGCGTCGGCCAGCGCCTCGCGCACGAAGGCGATGCCGGCCTCCACCGTCTTGCGGGTGCCGCCGACCTCCTGGATGTCCATCGCGCGCAGGCGGCCGGCGAGCTTCTGTTCTTCCATCAGGCCGCCGATCTGGTTCACCTCGCAGCCGAGGCCGAGCACGATGACATGCGAGAAATTGACGTGCCGCGCGTAGCCGCCGAGGGTGCGGCGGAGCAGCGCCAGCGGCTCGTTCTGCGTCATGCCGCAACCGGTCTTGTGGGTCAGCGCGACCACGCCGTCGACATTGGGGAAATCAGCCAGCGGATTGTCGCCGGTGAAAGGATTCTTCTTGAAGACATCGGCGACGAGGCTTGCGACGTGCGCGCTGCAATTCACCGAGGTGAGAATGCCGATGTAGTTGCGCGTGGCGACACGGCCATCGGGACGGCGAATGCCTTCGAAGGTCGCCGGCAGATCGAAATTCGGCGTCGGCTTGACGTCGACGCAATAGGCATAGTCCTTGGCGAAATCGCCCATGCCGCAATTCTGCACGTGCACGTGCTGGCCCGGCGCGATGGCCTGCGTCGCAAAGCCGATGATCTGGCCATAGCGGATGACAGGCTCGCCCACGGCGATCGGCTTGATCGCGACCTTATGGCCGGAGGGAATGCGCTCGACCGTGGTCACGCCGTCGGCGACGACGGTCCCCGGCGGCAGGCTCGCGCGCGCGATCAGCACGCCATCATCGGGATGCAGGCGGATGACGGGACTGATGGTCATGGTGGTCTCCTTGGATATAACTATTGTGCCCCGGACGCAGCGCAGCGTGAAACGGTGCGCTGCCGAGCCGGGGCCCATCTATCGTGCGTCTCGCAAGCCACTGGGTCTCGGCTCTGCGAAGCAGCGTTACGCGCTGCATTCGCATCCGGGACACGAGGCTCAGGCCTTGCCGCCCGAATCCTTGCGGGTCGCGTTGACCTGCATCTTGGCATAGGTCGTCATCAGGCCGACCTCGTTGGAGAGCGTCACGAGCTTGAAGCCCATGTTGATGGCGCGCGTAGCGCCTTCGGCGCCGCTGCAATGGATGCCCGGATTGAGGCCGCGCTTGCCGCACTCCTTGATGATCTTCTCGTAGATCGCGAGGATCTCGGGCTCGGAGCGGTCGAGCTTCGGCTCGAGCCCGTAGGAGAAGCCGAGGTCGGACGGACCGATATAGACACCGTCGATGCCTTCGACGTCCAGGATCGCCTCCATGTTCTCGACCGCGGTCTTGGTTTCCATCATCGGCAGCAGGATGGTGTCGGCATTCGCGGTCTTCTGATACGAGCCCGCGGTACCGTACATGCCGGCGCGGATGGGGCCGTTGGAGCGGACGCCCTGCGGCGGATATTTGGAATAGGAGACCAGGTTCCTGGCTTCCTGCGGCGTGTTGACCATCGGGCAGATCACGCCATAGGCACCGCCGTCGAGCACCTTGCCGATGATGCCGGGCTCGTTCCAGGGCACGCGGACCATCGGGGTGACCGGATGCTTGTCCATGGCCTGGAAGCACTGCACCATCGACAGATAGTCCTGCACGCCGTGCTGCATGTCGACCGTGACGCTGTCGAAGCCGCATTGCGCGATCATCTCAGCCGAGAAGCCGGACGGAATAGCGAGCCACGCGTTGACCACGGCCTTGCCCGATTTCCAGATTTCCTTGACCTTGTTCGCCACGTTGCCTTCCTTCCCTGTTGCTCTCACTCGCCGCGGATCGGATTGGGCCGCACTTTGAGCGAAAAAAAGCGTCAATGTCCATGGCTCTCACCGCGCACGCACGCATATCTGGGATCACTCCTCCGCGCGTGTATCATCCTCGCTTCCAAGCCCTTCGAGACTCAGTTCGAGCTCGCCGAGCATCTCCTGCAACTCGACAAGCTTACGCGCCCCGAAACGTCGCGTGATTTCGGCATAGATTGCCTCCGATGTCGGCGCCACCGCGGCCATCAGTTTCACCCCGTCTTTCGAGATCGAAACCATGCTGCGGCGCTGGTCCGTCTTCGCCGTCTTGCGCTCGATCAGGTTGCGCGCCTCCAGATCGCGCAGGATGCGCGACAGGCTCGGCCCGAGGAGAAAGGCCGTGCGCGCGAGTTCCGTAACCTCGGCGGCCTCGATGGCCGCAAGCGCGCGCAGGATGCGCCATTGCTGCTCGGTCAAGCCGTGCTGGCGCAGCGACGGGCGAAATTGCCGCATCACCGCCTCGCGTGCCCGCAGCAGCGACATCGGCAACGAGCGCGAAAAGTCGCGCATCGGCACCTGATGCGCGGCAGGCGCGTTTCCATTGATGGGATCAGCCGGTCTCTTCGCCATGTCGCCCCTTCAAAGTCGCTCTTCAGACCGCAAAGCGTGTGCAGCGCAACATGCCCGAATTGGACTTGATGTATTCACTTAACATGTTAAGTATCTCCAGGCACCACGTTACGTGTGATCACAGATGGCGCTTTCCAAAGACGATATCCAAGCCTGCGCGAGCCGTCTGCACCAGGCGGAGAAGACCCGCGTGCAGATCCGGCAGCTCTCGCAGGATTTTCCGGGCATCTCCATTGCCGATGCCTACGCGATTCAGAAGGCCTGGGTCGACGTCAAGATCGCCGAGGGGCGCGTCGTCAAGGGCCACAAGATCGGTCTGACCTCGAAGGCGATGCAGAGCGCTCTCAATATTGACGAGCCTGACTCCGGCGTGCTGCTCGACGACATGTTCTTTGCCGACGGCGGGATCATCCCCACCGAGCGCTTCATCGCGACCCGCGTCGAGGCCGAGCTCGCCTTCGTCATGAGCAAGCGGCTGTCGGGGCCCGACTGCACGATGTTCGATGTGCTCAACGCCACCGACTTCGTGGTACCGGCGCTGGAGGTCCTGGACACGCGGATCGAGCGCGTCGATATCAGGACCAAGGCGACGCGCAAGATCTTCGACACCATCGCCGACAACGCCGCGAATGCCGGTATCGTGCTCGGCGGCCGGCCGATCCGCCCGCTAGACGCCGACCTGCGCTGGATCGGTTCGCTCTGCTTCAAGAACGGCCAACTGGAGGAGACCGGACTTGCCGCGGGCGTGCTCAATCATCCGGCGACGGCGGTCGCCTGGCTCGCCAACAAGATCGCGCCGCTGGGCCTTGCGCTCGAACCTGGGCAGGTTGTGCTCGCCGGCTCCTTCATCCGTCCGATCGAGACCCGCAAGGGCGACACAATTCAAGCCGATTACGGCGCCTACGGCTCGGTGAGCTGCTACTTCGCGTAACGCGACAAGAAGAGACAGGGAGCGAAACCGCAAATGCCGCATTTCACGATCGAATATTCGGCCAATCTCGACGGCCGTCTCGACATCGCCGCGGTGTGCGAGGTGGTGCGCAAGGCGGCGGTGGAGACCGGAATCTTCCCGCTCGGCGGCATTCGCGTCCGCGCCGTCAGGTGCGAGCATTATGCGATCGCGGACGCGCGGCAAGACTACGGATTCCTCGACATGGTGCTGCGCATCGGCGAGGGCCGCGACCTTTCAACCCGCCAGAAGGCCGGCGAGCACGTGTTTCAGGCGCTTTCAAAGCACCTCGATCCCGTCTTCGCCGCCAGCAAGTTCGCTTTATCGTTCGACATGCAGATCAACGACAAGGACACCAGCTGGAAGCGCAACAACATCCACGACGCACTGAAAGCGGAGGCAGCCCATGGATAAGTCCACGCCGAAAGCCGATGTGTTCCACGCCAATCGCGAGCGCGTTGCGCCGCTGCTGAAGACGCTGCGCGCGAGCGGCATCGGTCACATGATCGACGGCAAGATCGTCCCGTCGATCTCAGGTGAAATCTTCGAGACGAAATCTCCTGTCGATGGCGCTGTGCTCGCGAGCGTTGCCCGCGGCAATGCCGAGGACATCGACGCCGCGGCCACGGCCGCCGCCCTCGCCTTCAAATCCTGGCGCGACATGGGGCCGGCGATGCGGCGCAAGCTGCTGCATCGCGTTGCGGACGCGATCGAGGACAATGCCGACGAGATCGCCGTGCTCGAATGCGTCGACACCGGCCAGGCCTATCGCTTCATGGCCAAGGCTGCGATCCGCGCCGCCGAGAACTTCCGCTTCTTCGCCGACAAATGCGCCGAGGCCAGGGACGGTCTCAACACGCCGAGCGACGAGCACTGGAACATCTCGACCCGCGTGCCGATCGGCCCCGTTGGCGTCATCACGCCGTGGAACACGCCGTTCATGCTCTCGACCTGGAAGATCGCTCCTGCGCTGGCCGCCGGCTGCACCGTCGTGCACAAGCCGGCGGAATGGTCGCCGGTGACGGCGTCCATCCTGGCGAAGCTCGTCAAGGAGGCCGGTGTGCCCGACGGCGTGCTCAACACCGTGCACGGGTTCGGCGAAGAGGCCGGCAAGGCGCTGACCGAGCATCCCGCCATCAAGGCGATCGGCTTCGTCGGCGAGAGCGCGACGGGCTCGGCCATCATGGTCCAGGGCGCACCGACCTTGAAGCGCGTTCATTTCGAGCTCGGCGGCAAGAACCCCGTGATCGTGTTCGACGATGCCGATCTCGACCGCGCGCTCGATGCCGTCGTGTTCATGATCTACTCGCTCAACGGCGAGCGCTGCACCTCGTCGAGCCGCCTATTGGTCCAGCAGAACATCGCGGAGAAATTCGTGGAGAAGCTGACCGCGCGGGTGAAGGCGCTGAAGGTCGGCCATCCCCTCGATCCCGCCACCGAGATCGGCCCGCTGATCCACGAGCGGCACCTCGCAAAGGTCTGCTCCTATTTCGAGGTCGCGCGCCAGGACGGCGCCACGATCGCGGTCGGCGGCAAGGCCTATGACGGTCCGGGCGGCGGACATTATGTCGAACCGACCCTGGTGACCGGCGCGCATGGCAAGATGCGCGTGGCGCAGGAAGAGGTGTTCGGCCCGTTTCTCACCGTGCTGCCCTTCAAGGATGAAACAGACGCGATCGAGATCGCCAATGACATCCGCTATGGCCTCACCGGCTATGTCTGGACCAACGATGTCGGCCGCGCGCTGCGTGTCGCCGATGCGCTGGAAGCCGGCATGATCTGGCTGAACTCCGAGAACGTCCGCCATCTGCCGACCCCGTTCGGCGGCATGAAGGCCTCCGGCATCGGCCGCGACGGCGGCGATTACTCGTTCGACTTCTACATGGAAACCAAGCACGTCTCGCTGGCGCGGGGCACGCACAAGATTCAGAAACTGGGAATTTGACGCTCGTCCTTCCCTGGGGAAACGCCAATGCCCGTACCGCAACACGTCTTCGAACCGCCGTTCAACATCATCCGCTCCAGCCACGTCGTGCTCGACGTGACCGATCTGAAGCTGAGCCGCGACTTCTACGAGAGCACGGTCGGCCTGCATGTCGAGGACGCCGACGACAAGGTGGTGTACCTGCGCGCAGCCGAGGAGCATCAGCATCACTCGCTGGTGCTGCGCAAGGCGGCCGTGCCGGCCTGCGCCCGACTGGGCTTCAAGGTCGGCAATGACGGCGATCTCGACAAGGCCGCAAAGTTTCTCTCCGAAAACGGCCTCGCCCACGCGTTTGCGGATCAACCGTTCCAGGGCCGCACGCTGCAATTCACCGATCCCTTCGGCTTCCAGATCGAGCTCTATGCGTCGATGGAGCGGCGGCCGCATCTCCTGCGCCGCTATGACCTCTACCGCGGATGTCATCCGCAGCGGCTCGACCATTTCAATGTCTTCGCCGCCGAAGTACAGGACACCGTCGAGTTCTATGCGCGGCTCGGCTTCCGCCTCACCGAATACGCCGAAGAGGACGGACCGAACGGTCGCATCGCCGCCGCCTGGATGCATCGCAAGGGCAATGTCCACGATTTTGCGATCACCAACGGCAAGGGCCCTCGCCTGCACCATTTCGCCTACTGGACGCCGACGGCGATGAACATCATCCATCTCTGCGACGTCATGGCGTCCCAAGGTTTTGTGAAGAACATCGAGCGCGGCCCGGGGCGGCACGGCATCTCGAACGCGTTCTTCCTGTATGTCCGCGATCCCGATGGGCACCGCCTCGAGCTCTATACCAGCGATTATTTCACCGGAGATCACGACCACGAGCCGCTGCGCTGGTCGCTGCGCGATCCGCGCCGCCAGACCCTGTGGGGCGCGCCGGCACCGCGCTCCTGGTTCGAACAGGGCTCGCCCTTCACGGGCCAGCCCGTACGCGAGCCGAAATTCGTCGCCGACGTGCTGGTGGCGGATTGAGCCATGAAGCTCCCCCGCCTCGCCACATATTCCGTCAAGGGTGATGCCCGCTATGGCGCCGTCCTGGAGGGCGGCATCGTCGATCTCTCGCCGCGCTATGCCAAAGACTATCCGACGCTGCGCGAGGTGATCGCCGCCGGAAGGCTCGTGCGCCTTGCCGAAGAGTCGGCCAGCCTCACGCCGGATCGCGCGCTCGGCGATATCACCTGGCTGCCGCCGGTGCCGGCGCCGGAGAAGATCATCTGCATCGGCGTCAACTATCCCGATCGGAACGCCGAGTACAAGGATGGCCAGGAGGCGCCGAAATATCCGAGCATGTTCATGCGCTCGCCGCGCTCCTTCGTCGGCCACGACACGCCGCTGGTGCGCCCACGCGCGTCCGCGCAGCTCGACTACGAAGGCGAGATCGTGCTGGTGATCGGCAAGCAAGGCCGGCACATCCCTGAAAGCAGCGCACTCGATCACATCGCCGCCCTCACCCTGTGCAACGAAGGCTCGGTGCGCGACTGGCTACGCCACGCCAAGTTCAACGTCACCCAAGGCAAGAACTTCGATTCCAGCGGCAGCCTCGGTCCGTGGCTCGTGCCCTACACAAGGGAAGCGCAGATCGCCGACATCAGGCTGACCACGCATGTCAACGGCGAGCTCAGGCAGGACGATCGTACCAGCCGGCTGATGTTTCCGTTCCGCTACCTCATCAGCTATATCTCCACCTTCGCAACGCTCGTTCCCGGCGACATCATCGTCACGGGCACGCCGACCGGTGCAGGTGCGCGGTTCGATCCGCCGCGCTATTTGAAGCCGGGTGACGTGATCGAGGTCGCGGCTGAAGGCATCGGCACCTTGCGCAACGGCGTCATCGACGAAGCCTGAGACATCGATTGAAGTGGAATGATGCAATGACCACCCTCACCGGCGGCGAAGCGATCGTAAGCGGGCTCGTCGCCCATGGCGTCGACACCGTGTTCGGCCTGCCCGGCGCGCAGGTCTACGGCCTGTTCGACGCCTTCCACCAGGCCCAGCTCAAGGTGATCGGCGCGCGGCACGAGCAGGCCTGCGGCTACATGGCTTTCGGCTATGCGCGCTCCAGCGGCAGGCCCGGCGTGTTCAGCGTGGTGCCCGGTCCCGGCGTGCTCAACGCCAGCGCGGCGCTGCTCACCGCGTTCGGCTGCAACGAGCCGGTGCTGTGCGTTACCGGCCAGGTGCCGACGCAGTTCCTCGGCAAAGGCCGCGGCCATCTCCACGAAATGCCGGACCAGCTCGCCACCTTGCGCACCTATGTGAAATGGGCCGACCGGATCGAATATCCCGGCAACGCGCCGACCGTCGTTGCGCGCGCCTTTCAGGAGATGATGTCAGGCCGGCGCGGACCCGCCTCGGTCGAAATGCCGTGGGACGTTTTCACCCAGCGCGGCGATACCGCCGCGGCACAGGTGCTGGAATCTCTGCCTGCACCGCCGCCCGATCCTGACATGATCAAGCAGGCGGCTGCGCTCATCAAAAGCAGCAAGGCGCCGATGATCTTCGTCGGCAGCGGCGCGATCGAGGCGGGCGAGGAGATCCTCGAGCTCGCCGAGATGATCGATGCGCCGGTGGTCGCCTTCCGCAGCGGCCGCGGCATCGTCTCCAATGCGCATGAGCTCGGCCTGACCATGGCCGCCGCCTATAAGTTATGGGCCAAGACCGACCTGATGATCGGGATCGGCACGCGGCTGGAACTGCCGACGATGTCGCGCTGGCCGTACCAGCCCGACGGCCTCAAGAGCATCCGCATCGACATCGATCCGGTCGAGATGCGGCGCTATCAGTCGACCACCGCGATCGTCGCGGACGCCAAGGCGGCGACCGCCGATCTCGTCGCAGCCGTGCGCAAGGCCGGCTACAGCAAGACCGCCGGACGCCGCGCCGCGATCCGTGAAGCGACCGCGACGGCGCAGCAGGAAATCCAGCGCATCCAGCCGCAGATGGCGTACCTGAACATCCTGCGCGAGGTGCTGCCGGCCAATGCGATCGTGACCGACGAGCTGTCGCAGTTCGGCTTCGCCTCCTGGTACGGCTTTCCGATCTACCAGCCGCGCACCTTCATCACCTCGGGCTACCAGGGCACGCTCGGCTCGGGCTTTCCGACGGCGCTCGGTGCCAAGGTCGCAAATCCCGACACGCCCGTGGTGGCGATCACCGGCGACGGCGGCTTCATGTTCGGCGTGCAGGAGCTTGCCACCGCCGTGCAGTTCAACATCGGTGTGGTGACGCTGGTGTTCAATAACAATGCCTATGGCAATGTCCGCCGCGACCAGCGCGAAAGGTTTGAAGGCCGCGTCGTGGCCTCCGATCTGGTCAATCCTGACTTCGTCAAGCTCGCGGAGTCCTTTGGCGTGGCTGCCGCGCGCGTCAACGCCCCGGATCAATTCAAGGCCGCGATGGAGAAGGCGCTGGCGCATGGCGGGCCATACTTGATCTCGGTGGAAGTGACCCGGGACTCGGAAGTGAGCCCCTGGGCGTTCATTCACCCGCCGAAGCCGTAGTCCGTCATTCCGGGGCGCGCGTAGCGCGAGCTATGATGCGCAATTGCGCATCTGAGAATCCATAACCACGATCGGGAGTATGGATTCCGGGCCTGCGCCTTACGGCGCATCCCGGAATGACGAAAAGGATCACCGCGTCCTGCGAAACGTCAGATTGATCCTGATACGCCCCAGCAGCGCGTGCTCGCCTTCTGCAAGCGGCGCGACGCCGTGATAGGCAAGCCTGGAGGGTCCACCCCAGACAACGACGTCGCCATGGACCAGCCGAAAACGCCGCGGCTTGTCGCTGCGCGCAAGGCCGCCGAACAGGAAGGTCGCTGGCAGGCCGAGCGAGGCCGAGACGATCGGCGCCGAATAGTCGAGCTCATCCTTGTCCTGGTGCAGCGACAGCCGCGTGCCGGGCTCGTAGCGATTGACGAGACAGGCATCCGGCGCGAAGTTTTGGAAGCCCCCCTGCTCCGCCGCGCGGCGGGCGAGATCGCACAGTACCGGCGGCATCGCCGGCCATGGCGCACCGGTCTTGGGATCGATGGGATCATAGCGATAGCCGGTGTGATCGGTGATCCAGCCGCGCTCGCCGCAATTGGTCATCGCCACCGACATCTGGTAGCCGCCGGGCGTCGTCATGCGGCGGAACGGCGATTGCGCGACGATCGCGCGCACGGCTTCGATCAACTCGTTCTCGATCGGCCTGACAAAACCGCGCAGCAGCACGGCGCCGTCGGCGATCTCCTCACGGGACGGCTGCGCCTCGGCAACGTTGTCGAACAAATCAGCCGTCAATCGGAATTCTCATTTGGCATCGTGAAAGATCACACCCAGCGTGTGGCGCTGGCCGGACCTGATGCGGCTGACGCCATGGCGGAGATTAACGCGATAGGTGCCGCGTGTCCCCTGCACCGGGCGGTGATGCACAGCGAAAGCGACCGCATCGCCCTGCGCCAGCGGCACGACTTCGGCACGGGATTGCATGCGCGGGCGCTGCTCAGTCAGCACGAATTCACCGCCGGTGAAGTCGCGCCCCGGCTCGGACAGCAGGATCGCGACCTGAAGCGGGAACACGTGCTCGCCATAGAGATCCTGGTGCAGGCAGTTGTAGTCGCCGGCCTCGTATTGCAGCAGCAGCGGCGTCGGCCGCGCCTGGCCCGCCTCGTGGCAGCGCTTCAGGAACGCCGCATGCGCGGCGGGATAGTGGATGTCGATCCCCATCGCCTGGTTCCAGCTATTGGCAACGGCTTGCAAATGCGCATAGAGCGCCGGACGCAGCTCCGCGATGAGATCAGGCAACGGGTAGGAGAAATATTTGTATTCGCCGCGGCCAAAGCCGTGGCGCCCCATGACGATGCGGCTGCGGAAGTGGGCGTCGTCGGGATAGAGCGCGGCGATGGCAAAGCACTGCTCGGGCGTGAGCAGGTGTTTCAGAACGGCGCAGCCCTGAGAGTCGAGCTCGGCGGTGATTTGGGGCCAGTCGAGGGCGTCCACGTGGGTTGTGAGGTCCGCGGCGAGATTAGCAGGTGACTTGCGTGCTGTTGCTGTCATGGCTACGCCTTTCGCAAAACTATCCCGCCCCGCGCCACCCGATTTCCGATGACTTGCTCCGTCCGTCATTGCGAGCGGAGCGAAGCAATCCTGAGCTTCCCCCAAATCGGTGGACACCTATAGCTTAGGTAGCGAGAGGTGTCAGATGGCGAGACGGCAGCGTCGGTCCTATTCGGACGAGTACAAGCGGCAGGCAGTTGATCTGGTTTTGTCGAGCGGCCGCTCGGCGAAGTCGGTGTCGAAGGAGCTCGGGCTTGACGGCTCCGTGCTGAGCCGATGGGTGAAGGAGCGGGGCACGGTGGCAGCCGGCGGCAGCGCTGCGGCGCCCACGTCGCAAGCGGCGGTGCCGTCGGCGGACCAAGCCGACGTGATTGCGCGGTTGCAGCGGGAAAACGAGCAGCTGCGCATGGAGCGCGATATTTTAAAAAAGTCGATCGCGATCTTTGCTGGACCCCGGACATGAGGTTCCGCTTCATCGAAGATCGCCGCGCGGACTATCCAGTGAAGGTCATGTGCCGTGTGCTCGGCGTCTCGCCCGCGGGCTACTACGCCTGGCGGTCGCGGCCGGAAAGCCCCCGGGCCATGGCCAATCGAGAGCTGCTGGAGGACATCAAGCGGGTTCATCGCGACAGTCATGGCCGCTACGGCAGCCCGCGCATCCATGCCGAGCTCAAGGCCCAGGGACACCATGCCAGCCGTGGCCGAATCGAGCGGCAGATGCGCCATCATGGCGTTCGAGCCATCTCCGCCGGGCCACGACGATGCCGCACCACCGATAGCGGGCATGGCTTCCCGATCGCGCCCAACTTGCTCGGCCGAAACTTCTCCGCCGCCATGCGCAATCAGGTCTGGCTCGCCGACATCACCTATGTCTGGACCGGTCAGGGATGGTTGTACCTGGCCGCCGTCATGGACCTGTACAGCCGTCGTATCGTGGGCTGGGCGATGGACGACCATCTCCGTGCCGAATTGCCGCTCGCCGCGCTACGAATGGCGATCAAGGCACAAAAGCCCGGCGCTGGCCTGATCCATCATTCCGATCGCGGCATCCAATATGCTTCAACCGAGTACCGCCAAGCGCTGCAGGCCGCCGGCTTCCGCCCCTCGATGAGCCGCAGAGCCGACTGCTACGACAATGCCCCGATGGAAAGCTTCTTCCACACGCTCAAGATCGAACTGATCCATCACCGTCAATATGCGACCCGCGACGAAGCTGAGCGCAACATCTTCGCCTACGTCGAGGGCTTCTACAACCATCACCGCAGACACTCGGCCATCGGCTATATCAGCCCGGTCGAGATGGAGCTAAGATCGGCTTGATCCCTGTCCACTTTTTTGGGGGAAGATCAATCCAGGCTCGCTTCGAGGAGGGATTCTGGATTGCTTCGTCGCAAGAGCTCCTCGCAATGACGCAGGGAGAGAGTTACGGCGCAACCACTGCGGAAGCGCCTCTGGCCTCAGCCCCGCACCGGCAGCGTCGCCACGTCATATCCGTGCGTGATCGTGCGCTTCAGCACGGGATCTTCCAGCTCGAACTCGAAGCGTTCGGCGGGACGGATGCCGCCTTTGGCGGCGAAGGTTCCGCCGAACATGGCGCAGCCATCGGGGAACTTGCCGCCCTCGAAGCCGCGCGCGATCAGCTCGGTGACCGGCAGCATCGCATCCAGCGTACCCTCCTGGTAGAGCACGCGCTCACCTTTGATCGTGGCGTAGGAGCGCAAGATCATCCTGTCCCAATGGCCGATGACGTCGTCGAGCTCCCACAGCGTGGAGGCGATCGGCTTGTCGCACATCTGCTTGGAGACCGTGACGTTGTAGGCCTCGACCTTGCGGTCGGTGTGGTCGGAGCCGCAGCCGACGAAGATGCGGCCCTGCCAGCCGATCAGCACGAACTCGACCTCGCCGGAGGAATCGCCGCCGGTGCATTCGATGCTGTCTTCCTGGGTCAGCCGCCGTGCCGAGGCACGGTAGTAGATCGGCGTCGACGCCGGCGGTGCGATGCCCATCTCTTGCAGCTCTTTGATGTGCTTGTCGCGCGCGACCGGATCGCGGCCGGTCCAGCCGGCGATGACCATCTGGTCGATCGCCAGGGTCAGCGGCGTGGTGGTGTCCTGGGCATCAACGGTGAAAGTGAGGTCAAACACGAATGACGGTCTCCATGCCGGCAGCAAGTTCAAAGATACGGCGATCGGACCCGCCGGCACCCGCAAGCATCAAGCCGACGGGGATATCGCCCTCCCGATGCGCGGGCAGCGAGATGGCACAGCCGTCGATCATGTTGATCAGGGTGCAGTTGCGCAGCGCGCGCAGGTTTTGCGCGGTGAACGCCTTGTCGTCGGCAAGGTCTGCGATCTTCGGCGGCGTGTTGGCCGTGGTCGGCAGCACCAAGGCGTCATAGGGCGCGATGCGCGCATTGACGCGGGCGATCAGCGAGCGGCGCTCGTTGAGCAGATCGATGTAGTCGGCCGCGCTCTGCGCCTCGCCGCGCATGATGCGGACGGCGACACGGGGATCGTAGACGTCGCCCTTGGCGGTGATGAGATAGCGATGCCAGGCATAGCTCTCGGATGCGGCAAAGCCGCCCTTGGCGTTCATCGGGCCGATGTCATGGAACTCCGCCATCTCGATGCGTTCGATGACGGCGCCGTGGTCGGAAAGCGTCTTCAGTGCGCGCTCGAAAGTCTCGGCAACCTCCGCATCGAGATCGTCGAGCGCAATCGTGGTCGGCACCGCCAGCCGCATGCCCTTCACGGGACGTGGCTTCAGCGCGACGTTCGGCTCGTTGGCGAGCACCGCATCCATTATGGCACAGCAACTGACCGAACGCGCCAAGGGTCCGATACTGTCGAGCGAGAAGGACAGCGGCACGGTGCCATCGAGCGGCACGCGGCGCTGCGTCGGCTTGTAGCCGACGATGCCGTTGAAGGCCGCCGGAATGCGGCAGGAGCCGCCGGTGTCGGTGCCAAGCGCGCCATGCGCCATGCCATCGAGCACGGACACCGCCGCACCCGAGGACGAGCCGCCGGGCACGTGGCCCTCGGCCCGGTTCCAGGCGCCCTTCGGCGTGCCGTAATGCGGATTGATACCGATGCCGGAATAGGCGAACTCGGTCATGTTGGTGCGCCCGATCACGACGAAGCCAGCCTTGCGCAGGCGCGCCACCGCCGGCGCATCGTGCTCGGCCGGATCGGAATCGTCGAGCGCGCGGGAGCCGGCCCGCGTCGTCTGCCCCTTGATGTCGAACAGATCCTTGATCGAGACCGGGATGCCGGCATAGCGCGACGGCGCGGCTTTGGCCTTGCGCAGGCCGTCCATCGCATCCGCAACCGCCAGCGCGGCGTCCTTGTCGACATGGAGGAAGGTGCGCTGCCCTTCGCCGGCGGGATCGGCGATCCTGGCGATACAGGCTTCGACCAGTTTTCGGGAGGTCGTGCGACCGCTTTCGAGGTCTTCGGCGAGCTTCGCCAATGTCGGGAAATCGGGCATGTCTGTCTCACGGAATATTTGCGCGCGCAATCTATAGCGCGGCCTAAGTTCGACACAAGCATTGTGCGCATGATGGCATGCATGCGCATTGCTGGACCGTTGACGCACGATAGCCGATTGTCGCATCAAGATCGAAACAGGCGGGCACGAAGCC
The DNA here is from genome assembly GCF_054967145.1 of Bradyrhizobium sp. UFLA06-24. Taxonomy (NCBI): domain Bacteria; kingdom Pseudomonadati; phylum Pseudomonadota; class Alphaproteobacteria; order Hyphomicrobiales; family Nitrobacteraceae; genus Bradyrhizobium; species Bradyrhizobium sp. UFLA06-24. Next base: position 414,263 of record NZ_JADFUE010000001.1, on the reverse strand, counting down.
CGCCGTTTGGGAGGGTTTTCCGAGATGGCCGAACCGCAGCGTGCGCGACCGAAACCGACGCCGGAGACCCAGCACTTCTGGGACGGCACCAAGGCGGGCGAGCTGCGCCTGCAGCGTTGCGACGCCTGCGCGCATGTCTATTTCCCACCGCGTCCGTTCTGCCCGTCCTGCGCCTCGCGCAAGGTCAGCGTCTTCAAGGCGAGCGGCAAGGGCTTCCTCTACAGCTATGTGATCAACCACCGCCCCGCAGCGCCCGGCTTTACGCCACCTTATGCCATCGCCGTGGTCGAGCTTGCCGAGGGGCCGCGGATGATGAGCAACATCATCGACTGCCCGCAGACGCCGGAGGCACTCGAGCTCGACATGAAGCTCGAAGTCGCCTTCCAGCAGCTGGACGACAAGATCACTCTCCCCGTGTTCCGTCCGGCGAAAGGGTAGACCATGCGCAAGAACCAGGTTGCCGTGGTGGGCGCGGCCGAGACCACCGAGCTCGGTGTCATCCCCCATGCCTCGCAGCTCCAGCTGCACGCGGACGCGGCACTCAATGCCATTGCCGACGCCGGGTTGAAACTCTCCGACATTGACGGCTTTGCCACCGCGGTCGAGACGCCGCAGCAGGTCTGCCACTATCTCGGCATCAAGCCGACCTGGGTCGACGGCACCTCCGTCGGCGGGTGCTCGTTCATGCTGCATGTCCGCCATGCGGCTGCGGCGATCGAGGCCGGTCTGTGCAGGACCGTGCTGATCACCCACGCCGAGAGCGGCAAGTCGATGATCGGCAAGCAGCCGCGCTTCACCGCCGCGGACAGCCTCAACGGCCAGTTCGAGGCGCCCTATGGCGTCTACGGCCCGCCCAGCATGTTCCCGATCCCCGTGCTGCGCTTCATGAAGACCTACGGCATCACGCATGAGCAGCTCGCCTCGGTCGCTGTCGTGCAGCGGGAATGGGCAGCGAAGAATCCGCGCGCGATGATGAAAGATCCAATCACGGTCGCCGATGTCCTCAACTCGCGCATGATCGCCTATCCGTTCCGCCTGCTGCAGTGCTGCCTCGTCACCGACGGCGGCGGCGCGCTGATCCTGACGTCGGCCGATCGCGCCAAGGATTTTCCACGCAAGCCCGTCTATATCATGGGCACCGGCGAGAGCGTGGAGACGCCGATGGTCAGCCAGATGGAGACTTTTAATTCGTCGCGCGCGTTCAAGACCGCGGGGCCCCTTGCTTTCAAGGAGGCTGGCATCGCACACAAGGACGTGGATCATCTCATGATCTACGATGCCTTTGCGCATCTGCCGCTGTTCGGCCTCGGCGACCTCGGCTTCATGCCGCACGAGGAAACCGGCAAGTTCATCGCAGACGGCAACACCCGGCCCGGCGGCAAGCTGCCGCTCAACACCAATGGCGGAGGCCTCTCCTACATGCATTCGGGCATGTATGGCATGTACGCGCTTCAGGAGAGCGTGCGCCAGATGCGCGGCATCGCGCCGGCGCAGGTGCCGAACGCGAAGATTTCAGTGTGCCACGGCGTCGGCGGCATGTTCGCCGCCTCGGGCACGATCGTGTTTACGAACGAGAGGTAATCGATATGAGCAAATCACTGCAGGACAAGGTCATCATCGTCACCGGCGCGGGCCGTGGCATCGGGCGCGAGATCGCACTGCTTTGCGCCGGCGAGGGCGCCAAGGTCGTGGTCAACGATCCCGGCGGGGCCGCCGACGGCGCCGGTGCGAACGCCGCGCCGGCCGAGGAAGTGGTCGAGGAGATCAAGAAGCGCGGTGGCACCGCCGTGGCCAATTTCGAGTCGGTCGCCGAGGCGATCCCGGCCAGCAAGATCGTCAAGACCGCGACCGATCATTTCGGCCGGCTCGACGGCGTCGTCAACAATGCCGGCATCCTGCGCGACATGATCTTCCACAAGATGAGCGTGGAAGCGTTCGAGGCTGTCATCAAGGTGCATCTGATGGGCTCGTTCTATGTCAGCCACGCCGCGGCGCGCATCTTCCGCGAGCAGGAGTCGGGCTCCTTCGTGCACTTCACCTCGACCTCGGGTCTGATCGGCAATTTTGGCCAGGCCAACTACGCCGCCGCCAAGCTCGGCATCGTCGGTCTGTCGAAGTCGATCGCGCTCGACATGGGCCGTTTCAACGTCCGCTCCAACTGCGTCTCGCCGTTCGCCTGGACCCGCATGATCGGCACCATTCCCACCGAGACCGAAGCTGAGAAGGCGCGCGTCGAGAAGATCAAGCAGATGGGCCCGGAGAAGATCGCGCCGCTCTGCGGTTATCTGCTCGGCGATTCCGCCAAGGACGTCACCGGCCAGATCTTCGGCGTGCGCATGAACGAGATCTTCCTGTTCAGCCAGAACCGCCCGATCCGCTCGGTGCAGCGGAGCGAAGGCTGGACGCCGCAATCGATCGCGGAACATGGCATGCCGGCACTGAAGGGCTCGTTCTACAAGCTCGACCGCTCCGCGGACATCTTCACCTGGGATCCCGTCTAGCCTTATTTCAGGCATCTCTGCGCCGCGATCTCTGGTTGTCTTGTCCAGAGATCGCCCCGCTTTATGCCTGAATGCGGGCGAATGGTGTCCTCCCAACACAATCTTGGGAGGAAACCATGACAAGAATACTGACCAACCCCAACGACACTTCAGCAACGGAACCCGGCGGCCTCGGCCGCCGTACGCTCCTCAAGGGCGCCGCGACCGTCGCCGCCTCCGCCCTGCTGGCCTCCAGGGCCGATGCGCGCGACTACGGCGCCAATGCCGAGCCGCAGCGTTACCCCGACCCCGACATTGTCGTCATTGATCCCAAGCGCTTCAAGGCCAAGGTCGGCAACACCTCGATCAAGCGGCTCTATACCGGCTGCCTGTGGGCGGAGGGACCGGCCTGGAACGCGCAGGGCCAATATCTCGTCTGGAGCGACATCCCGGCCAACCGGCAGCTGCGCTATCTCGATGACGACGGCCACATTTCCGAGCAGTTTCACAAGCCCTCGAACGAGGCCAACGGCAACTCGTTCGACACCGAGGGCCGCCAAATCAGCGCCGAGCGCACCCGCCTCGTCCGCTACGAGCATGACGGCTCGGTCACAGCGCTCGCCGAGCAGGCCAACGGCAAGCCGCTCAACGGCCCGAACGACATGGTCGTGCACCCCAACGACAAGTCGATCTGGTTCACCGATCCCGGTTATGGCGCGATCAGCATCTACGAGGGCAAGCTCGCCAACACCGGCTCGGTCCAGCCTTACCAGAAGGAAGCCGTGTATCGGCTCGACGCGCAGTCCGGCCAGTTGACGAAAGTCGCCGACGAGCCGTTCAAGCCGAACGGCATCGCCTTCTCGCACGACTACAAGAAGGTCTATGTCTGCGACACCGGCATCACGCATTATCCGCAGGCGGAGAACGTGGTGTGGTCCTACGACCTCGACGGGACGAAGCTGTCGAACCCGAAGCGGCTGATCGACATGAAGCTCGACGGCAAGTCGGGCTTCCCCGACGGAATGCGCGTCGACACCGAAGGCAATATCTGGGTTGGCGCCGGCTGGGTCGGGCCGGGTTATGACGGCGTCCAGGTGTTCGCACCGACCGACGGCGCCCGCATCGGCCAGATCATGCTGCCGGAGACCTGCGCCAATCTCTGCTTCGGCGGCAAGAAGCGCAACCGCCTGTTCATGACCGCGAGCCAGTCGCTCTATGCGGTCTATGTGGAGACGCAGGGCGCGCACTTCTGTTAAAGGAAGCCTGTCTCCCTCCGCGTCATGGCCGGGCTTGTCCCGGCCATCCACGTTTTGCCGCGCGCCCGAAGAACGTGGATGCACGGGCATGACGGCTGAGCGAGCGTCCCTACCCCGTATTGCGCAACCCCGCCGAGATGCCGTTGATGGTGAGCTGAATCCCCCGCAGCACCTGCTCGTCCGGGTTCTGCGCGCGATGCTCCCGCAAGAGCTCGACCTGCACGTGATTGAGCGGGTCGAGATAGGGGAAGCGGTGCCGCACGGATCGCTCGAGCAGCGGGTTGCCTTGCAGCAGGCGGTCCTGACCCATGATGTCGAGCAGCGTCTCGATGCAGGAATGCCATTCGCGACGGATGCGGCCGAAGATTTTTTCGCGCAGGGCCTCGTCCGGTACCAGCTCGGCATAGCGCGAGGCGATCGCAATGGAGCTTTTCGCCAGCACCATGTCCATGTTCGACAGCAGCATGCGGAAGAACGGCCATTCCTGGTAAAGCTCTTTCAGGAACGGCATGCCCTTGTCGGGGTGCTCAGCGATCCACTGCTCGACCGCGCTGCCGAAGCCGTACCAGCCCGGCAGCATCAAACGGCATTGCGCCCAGGAGAACACCCAGGGAATTGCGCGCAGATCCTCGATGGCGCGGGTCTTCTTGCGCGAGGCCGGACGGCTGCCGATGTTGAGCGTGGCGATCTCGTTGATCACGGTCGAGGACCAGAAGTAGTCGACGAAGCCGTCGGTCTCGTAGACCAAGCCGCGATAGGCCTTGAAGGCGAGGTTCGACAATTCGTCCATCGCAATCAAGTATTCGCGGCGGGGCGCGCTCTGGCTCGGCTGCAACAGGCTCGCATCCAGCGTCGCAGCCGCCAGTATCTCGAGATTGTTGCGGCCGACTTCGGCGTTGGAGTATTTCGACGAGATGATCTCGCCCTGTTCGGTGATGCGTATCTGGCCGTTCACGGCCCCGCCGGGCTGCGCGACAATGGCGTCGTAGCTCGGACCGCCGCCGCGGCCGACGGAGCCGCCGCGGCCGTGGAACAGACGCAGCCGCACATGGTGTCGCTCGAACACCTCGACGAGGCCGATCTCGGCCTTGTAGAGCTCCCAGCCCGAGGTGACGAAGCCGCCGTCCTTGTTCGAGTCGGAATAGCCGAGCATCACCTCCTGCACGCTGCCGCGGCTGTCGACGAGGCGGCGGTAATCATGCACGGACAACATGCGATCCATGATGCCCGATGAGGCCTGCAGATCCTCGATGGTCTCGAACAGCGGCACGATGTTGATGGCGCTGCGGCCGGAGGGATGAACCAGCCCCACCTCCTTCAGCAGCACCGCGACCTCGAGCATGTCCGACATGCCCTTGCACATCGAGATGATGCATTGAGGAATCGCATCCGAGCCGAACATCGCATGCGCTTCCGCGGCGGCATGGAAGACGTTGAGCTCGCCCATGGTCTCGTCGCTGTACTTGACGAACGGCGACACCAGCGCGCGCGTCGAGCGCAACTCGTTGGTCAGCAGCGAGATGCGCGCCTCCTCGCCGAGCGCGAGATAGGACATGCCGGTATTGGCGGCATCCATCAGCTCCGCGATGGTGCGTTCGTGCACCGCAGAATTCTGCCGGATGTCGAGCCGGGCCAGATGAAAGCCGAAGCAATCCACCGCGCGCCGCAGCAACCGCAACCGGCCGCGGGCGATGACGCGGGCATTGTTCGAGATCAGCGAGCGGTGCAGCACGTCGAGATCGGCTTGCAGCTCCTTGACGTTCTGATAGGGCGCCCCCTTGCCGACCGGACGGCGGGTGATCTCGACCTCGAGCTTCTCGGCCGTGGCGGTCAGGCGGGCATAGATCCCGGACACCGCGAGACGATAGGGCTCACCACTCCGGTGCGGCGAGGTGTCGGGCGAGCGCTCCGCGAGCGTGCGCAGCTCCTCGGAGACATCGGCGAGATGGGCTGCGATCGACAATTCCGAACCGAGCACGTGCAGCTCTTCCAGGTAGAACTGCATGACCCGGCTCGACTGCAGCCGCAGCGTGCCGCGCATCACATCGGCGGTGACGAAGGGATTGCCGTCGCGGTCGCCGCCGATCCAGCTTCCCATGCGCAGGAACGAGGCGAGCTCGCCGGCCGCCGCGCCGCCCTCCTCCAGCCGGTCCTCCAGTGCGTTGACCAGCCGCGGCACCTCGCGCAGGAAAGTGTAGTCGTAGAACGACAGGCCGTTGGCGACCTCGTCGAGCACAGTGAGCTTGGTTCGGCGCAGCAGGTTGGTCTGCCACAGCGTCAGCACCTCGCGGCGGAGTTGCTCGTCGCTGGCGGCGGCCTCGTCCGCGGTCAGCGCGACGCGCTCGCGGCGGTCGAGCAAGGCCGCGACTTCCATCTCGCGGTCCATGGTGCTCTTGCGCCGGACCTCGGTCGGATGCGCGGTCAGCACCGGGCTGACGAGCGCGCTCCTGAAGAACTTGCGCAGTGCGTCGGCGCCAATCCCCGCGCTCTTGGCTTTGGCGAGCGTCTGAGCCAGGACGCCGGAACTGCCGTTCTTGCCGGCGCGCAGCTGACGGATGTTGTTCTGGTCCTCGGCGATGTTGGCGAGGTGCGAGAAATAGCTGAAGGCGCGGACGATCCGCACCGTCTCGGAGATCGACATGCTGTCGAGGATCTGCTCGAGCTCGCGGCGGGCGAGCCGGTCTTCATCACGGTGGAACCGGATCGAGGTCTGCCTGATACGCTCGACCAGGTCGAACACGTCGGCCCCCTCCTGGTCCCGCACCGTGTCGCCCAGGATACGCCCGAGCAGGCGGATGTCGTCGCGCAGCCGGACGTCCGCTTCCAGCGCCTGCACGTCCTCAGGGCGGTTCGGCCGGAGATCGGCGGCGTCGGACGATACGGTCTGGAGGGACATGGCTCGCTTCCCTTGCAGAGCTCCCAATGGCTCCTTGGTCGGGAGGAGTGTGCGATATTTTTCTACCGCAGTGCAAGATGAACTTGGGGGCGGCGCACACGCCAGCCGGATCAGGCCGGCACGATCACCTTGCCGATCGGCCAGAGCGCGATCCCCGCCAGCTTCAGATGCGCCCATGCAAAGGGAATGCCGATGATGGTGATCGCAAAGAGCACGGCAGTCAGCAGGTGGCCAAGCGCCAGCCACCAGCCGGCCAGCACGAGCCAGATGATGTTGCCGATCACCCCGAGCGGTCCGGTGCCGATATCGCCCATGCCGGTGACCTCGTCGCGGCTCACGGCGCGCGAGCCGAACGGCAGCAGCGTGTAGATGGCGATGTTGAAGGCCGCGCGCGCCCAGGGCAGGCCGATGATCGTGAGGGCCATGATGATCGACGCCACCAGCCAGCCGAATGCCATCCAGGCACCGCCGATGAGAATCCAGATGATGTTGAGCAGGATGGAAACGGGGGCCATGGGACGATCCGCAAGAGGATGATTTGACCATATAGCCACGAAAATAGTCGTTGCGAAGACAACGCCCGTGTCCACTCCCCGGTTTTATCTTTCGTGGGCCCAACGACCTCAACCACGAGCACCGGCGTCATCCTGAGGTGCGAGCCTTACGATGCTCCTGCATCGCAAGGCGAAGCCTCGAAGGATGGCCGCGGGCGCTTGCGGCCAATCCTGCGAGACGCCCAAGGGCGCGCACCTCAGGATGACGGTAGAGTTCGCGGAGAGGATTGTGGTCTCAGATATTTCGCCCCGCCCGCTCCCAATAGGGATCCCGCAGGCGGCGCTTGAAAATCTTGCCTGAGTCTTCGCGCGGTAGCCCCGCGCGGATCTCGATGTGCTTGGGCACCTTGTAGTCGGCGAGCGAGGTCTTCAGTCCTGCACGGATCTCGGCGGCATCGAGCGTAATGCCCGGCTGCGGTTCGACCACAGCCATCAGCGCCTCGCCGAATTCGGCGTCGGGGATGCCGAACACCGCGCAATCATGCACGCCAGGCAGGGTGTGCAGCACGGATTCGATTTCGGCCGGATAGATGTTGACGCCGCCGGAGATTACCATGTCGCGCTTGCGGTCGCAGATGAAGACGTAGCCGTCCTCGTCGATATAGCCGACGTCGCCTGAGGTGATGAAGCCGTCGCGATCGATCTCGGCGCGCTTCTCCGGCTTGTTGTGGTAGGTGAAGTCGGCCATTGCAGGCATGCGGGAATAGATCTCGCCGATATCGCCGACGCCGAGCACGCGGCCGTCTTCGCCGATGAAGCGCAGTTCGGCGCCGGGCGAGATCTTGCCGACAGTGCCCGGCTTCTTCAACGCATCCTCTGACGTTGCGAAGGTGACGGCGCTGGATTCGGTCGAGCCGTAGAACTCGTAGATCACCGGTCCCCACCATTCGATCATGGCGCGCTTGACGTCGGCCGGACATGGCGCGGCAGCGTGGATGACGTGGCGCAACGATGAGACGTCGTATTTCTTGCGAACCGCCTCGGGCAGCTTCATCAGGCGGATGAACATGGTCGGCACCATGAAGATGGTATCGATCTCAAAACGCTCGATCAGTTGCAGGAATTCTTCAGCCTCGAAACGCGGCATCAGCACCAGTGCGCCGCCGAGCTTGCCGGCGCGGATGCCGAAGGAGTTCGGCGCGGAATGATACAGCGGGCCCGGCAGGATCGCTCGGGCACCGGGCTTGAGGCCGTAGATCATCGCGCGCATGCGTTCGCCGGCGGCCTGCTGCTCCGGCGTCGGCGCGTTGCGGCGCACGCCCTTGGGATGGCCTGTCGTGCCGGACGTATAGATCATGTTCATCGGCTGCGGCACGACCGGACCGTCATAGGGCTGGAATTGCGCAAGCCAGGATTCGAAATCGATCGCGAAGTCGGGAGTCCCCAGATGATCGCGATCGATCTTGTAGTTGGAGAGGATTTCCGGCGGTGTCGGCACGCTGAGCACGGTGACGCCTTTTGGAATCGCGTCGCGCAAGGCGTGGAGCATGTCGGCATGGCCGATCAGCACGGATGTGCCGGTGTCGCCAAGGATGTAGTTGATCTCCTCCGGCTTGAAGTGCCAGTTGATCGGCACGCCGTAGGCGCCGAGCCGCATCGCGGCGTAGGCCGCTTCAAGGAAAGCGATGTCGTTCCGCATCAGCATGCAGACGCAGTCGCCTTGGCGGACGCCGATCTTGGCGAGGCCGGAGGCGATACGATCGGCGCGATTGGCGACTTCGGCGTGAGTGCGATCGCGTTCGCCGGAGACAATGCCAAGGAAGGTGGACGTTTCGCTCATTGTTGTTGTCCGATCTTTCGTCGGGTTAGGAACTTCGGCGACAACCGCCCTCGTCATTCCGGGATGCGCCGTAGGCGCAAGCCCGGAATGACGAGCTCAATCCGCAAACTTCGGCGCGCGCTTCTCCAGATTGGCGCGCACCGCCTCGGTCTGGTTGGCGCTGCCGATCAGCTTCTGCTGCTCGACGGATTCGGCCAGCAGCGCGCCACCCGGATCGACCGAGAGATTATTGAGCAAGCGCTTGGCGGCGCGGATCGCGTCGGGACTCTTGCCGGCGATTTCGCGCGCGGCTTGGAGCGCGGCTGCGCGCGGGTCGTCGCAGATGCGGGTGGCGAGGCCATACGTCATCGCCTCCTGCGCAGAGAAGATGCGGCCGGTGTAGGTGAGATCGCGCAGGATGTCGTCGCGGACGAGGCTCGCCAGGATCGGCGTTCCCGCCATGTCAGGCACGAGCCCCCATTTGATTTCCATGATCGACATTCGCGCATCTGCCGAGAGAAAGCGCATGTCGGCACCGAGCGAGAGCTGAAAGCCGCCGCCGAAGGCGACGCCGTGCACCGCCGCGATCACCGGTACCGGAAGCTGACGCCAGCCCCAGACCGCGGCTTGCGGGAAGTTCGCCTGGCCGTGTGTTCGCTTGGTGAGATCGCGATTTTCGCCACCCGGAATTCCATTGCCGCCCTTCTCCTTCATGGCGGCAAAACGCCCCATGTCGAGGCCGGCGCAGAATGCACGGCCTTCACCTGAGAGCACGACGGCGCGAACGCCCTTTTCCTTCGAAAGCCGCTCGGTTGCCGCAACAAGGGCCTCGAACATGGGCTGATCGAGCGCATTCATCTTGTCCGCGCGCACCAAGCGCACGTCGGCGACGCCTTCCGAAATCGAGATCGAGACGCGCTCTTCCATGGATGAATTCTCCCCTGTTCTTGTTCGGTGCCGCTTTACAGAAAGCTGTCGGCCGGATTTAGTCAATCGACCAATTAACTGACAATCCGTACGGGAGAAACAGCCATGTTCAAGGAAAATCTTCTGGCTGGGCGGCGCATTCTCGTGACTGGCGGCGGCACCGGGCTCGGCAAGTCGATGGCGGCGCGCTTCCTCCAGCTCGGCGCCGAGGTGCACATCTGCGGCCGGCGCAAGATCGTCTGCGACGAGACCGCGACCGAGCTGATGGATCAGTATGGCGGCCGCGTCACCAGCCATGGGGTCGACATCCGCAACGCGCTCGCGGTCGAGGAGATGGTCGAGACCATCTTTCGCGATGGGCCGCTCACCGATCTCATCAACAACGCCGCCGGCAATTTCATCTCGCGCACCGAGGAGCTGTCGCCGCGCGGCTTCGATGCCGTCGCCAACATCGTCATGCACGGCACGTTCTACGTGACCCATGCGGTCGGCAAGCGCTGGATCGCGTTGAAGCAGCCCGGCAATGTCGTCTCGATCACGGTGACCTGGGTGCGCAACGGCTCGCCCTATGTGGTGCCGTCGGCCATGAGCAAGTCGGCGATCCACGCCATGACGATGTCGCTCGCCACCGAATGGGGCCGCTATGGTATCCGCCTCAACACCATCGCGCCGGGGGAAATCCCGACCGAGGGCATGAGCAAGCGCATCAAGCCGGGTGACGAGGCCGGCGCGCGCACCAAGGCGATGAACCCGATGGGCCGCGTCGGCACCATGGAGGAGCTGCAGAACCTCGCGACATTCCTGATCTCCGGCGGCTGCGACTGGATCAACGGCGAGACCATCGCCATGGACGGCGCCCAGGCGCTCGCGATGGGCGGCAATTTCTATCAACTGCGCGACTGGAGCGACGACGACTGGAAAACCGCGCGCGAGAGCATCATGGCGCAGAACGAGAAGGATCGGGCGAAGCGGGGGTAATCTCTCGTGCCCGGACGCATCGCAGCAGCGTTGCAGCGCGTCCGGGACACGAAGCCGCGGCCGATTTCTCCCTTCTTGTCTTCACGCGCGGATGACGCCACACTCTCCGGCACAAAAACAAAACGCCACACGGGGGAAACATGTCCACACAGCCATTGGCTGATCTCGCCGACATGGTGCGCGAGCGCGCGAAGAGCCGCGGCAGCGCGATCGCCTACGAGTTCGAAGGCCGCGTCACCAGCTTTGCCGAGTTCGAGGTCAAGACCAATAAGGTCGCCAATGCGCTTCTCGCCATGGGCGTGAAGAAGGGCGACCGCATCGCCTATCTCGGCAAGAACAGCGACATCTATTTCGAGCTCCTGATGGGCGCAATCAAGGCCGGAGTGGTCATAGCGCCGGTGAACTGGCGGCTCGCCGGGCCCGAGGTCGCCTTCATCGTCGCGGATTGCCAAGCGCCGGTGCTGTTCGTCGGGCCGGAGTTCATTACACTGGCTCGCCAGATCAGAGATCAGCTTCCGGGCGTGCGCACCGTCATCACCACCGAAGGCGGCGCGCCGGAATGGCAGGATTTCACGGCCTGGCGCGATGCGCAGAGCGGCGATGATCCGAAGGTGCCGATCGACAGCAAGGACATCGCGATCCAGCTCTACACGTCGGGGACGACGGGCAAGCCGAAGGGCGCGATGCTGAGCCACGCGAACTTCCTCAATCTGGTGCAGACCGGAAACGCCGAGGACAAGCCGGAGTGGAACCGGTGGTCGACCGACGACGTCTCGCTGGTGGCGATGCCGATCTTCCACATCGGCGGCTCCGGTTGGGGTGTGATGGGACTTTATCACGGCGCCCGCGGGGTCATTGCGCGCGAGTTCGACCCGACCAAGGTGCTGGATTTCTTCGAGCAGTCGGGCATCACGAAGCTGTTCATGGTGCCGGCGGCGATGCAATTCGTGGTGCGGCAGCCGCGCGCCAGGTCGATGGACTTCTCGCGCCTCAAATACATGCTCTATGGCGCCTCGCCGATTCCGGCGGCGCTGCTGAAGGAGTGCATCGAGGTCTTCAAGTGCGGCTTCGTGCAGATGTACGGCATGACCGAGACGACCGGCACCATCGTCGCGCTGCCGCCGGAGGACCACGTCGAGGGCCTGGAGCGGATGCGCTCGGCCGGCAAGGCGCTGCCGGGCGTCGAGATCGCCATTCTTGATGCAGACGGCACCCCGCTGCCGCCGCGCCAGGTCGGCGAGATCGCCACGCGTTCGGGCTCGAACATGGCGGGCTACTGGAATCTGCCGGAGGCGACGGCCGCGACGCTCCGCAGTGACGGCTGGTTGCGTACCGGCGATGCCGGCTACATGGACGAGGACGGCTATCTCTATATCCACGACCGCATCAAGGACATGATCATCTCCGGCGGCGAGAACATCTATCCCGCCGAGGTCGAGAGCGCGCTATGCGATCATCCTGATGTCGCCGAAGCCGCGGTGATCGGCGTGCCTGACGACATCTGGGGCGAAGCCGTGAAGGCAGTCGTGGTGATGAAGCCGGGCAAACAGGCGAGCGCCACCGACATCATCAACTTTACCCGGACACGCATCGCCGGCTACAAGACGCCGAAGAGCGTCGAGTTCCTGCCGGCACTGCCGCGCAATCCCTCAGGCAAGATCCTGCGGCGCCAGTTGCGCGAGCCGCATTGGGCGGGGAAGGAGCGAAGGGTGAACTAGTTGATCCAGCATCCTCCACGGAGACATTGCTGGATTGCTTCGCTGCGCTCGCAATGACGGTGTGGAGGCAGAAGCGCGCCTCTCTCCTCCGTCATTGCGAGGAGCCGTTGCGACGAAGCAATCCAGACTGTCACCGCGAGAAGCGGTGCCGTAGGGTCGGCAAAGGTACGCGTTTAATGCTTCCCCGGCCCCATATAGCCGAACAGGAATCCCGCGACTTTCCGCATCTGGATCTCCTCGCTGCCTTCGGTGATGCGGTAGCGCCGATGATGCCGGTAGATATGCTCGAACGGTTTGTGGCGCGAATAGCCCATGCCGCCGTGGACCTGCATGGCGCGGTCGGCGGATTCGCAGCAGAGGCGGTTTGCCCAGTAATTGCACATCGAGATGCGGTCGGAGAGCGTGCGCTCGATCTGCTCCTCGGTGAGCTGGTCCATCTCCCAGGCGGTCTTGCGGATCAACAGGCGCAGCATCTCCGCCTGCGTGGCAAGCTCGACGAGCGGGAACTGGATCGCCTGGTTCTCGGCGAGCGCCCTGCCGAACGGCTTGCGCTCGCGCGCATATTTGACACTCTCGTTGATGCAGTAGACGGCCGCGCCGAGCGAGCTCGCGGCCTGGCGGATGCGGTTCTGGTGGACAAAGCATTGCGCCAGCGACAGGCCGCGGCCGACGTCGCCGAACTGCGCATCCTCGGGCACGAACACGTCCGTAAAGCTGACGCGGGGGTGATCGGTCGGCATGTTGAAGGTCCACATATATTCCTCGACCTTCACGCCGGGCGTCTTCGCCGGCACCAGGAAGCAGGTGATGCCGCGGGCATCGCCGTCGTTGCCGGAGGTGCGCGCGAACAGTGCGCAATGCGTGGCGACGTGCATGCCCGTCGTCCACATCTTCTCGCCATTGATGATCCAGCCCTTGAGGTTGTCGCGGGTCGCCGGCACCGCACGCGTCTCCATGTGGGTGGCATCCGAGCCGTGATGCGGTTCGGTGAGGCCGAAGGTGATGCGGTACTTGCCCCTGATGGAACCGTCGATCATCGCCTTCTGGTCGTCGCGGCCGTAGCGATCGAGCATCGTGACGACAGGGAAATTGCCGACGACCGAGTGTTCGTTCTGCAGGTCATTGTGCAGGCCGAGGCCCTTGGCCGCAAAATGTTCGCGGATCACGGCCATCCAGAGGTTGGAGCCGTCCTTGCCGCCATATTGCTTCGGCACCGGAAAGCGCAGGTGGCCGGCGGCATCGGCGAGATCCTTGGCCTTCCGCAGCAACGCTTCCCATTCGTGCCGCGGCAGGCCGCCATTCTCGAAATCGGTACGGGCCCATTCGCGGCGATGATCGAAGAAGCGGATGTTGTCGTCGGCCTCTTCCAGCGGCTTGATCTCGCGTTCGATGAAACGGTCGAGCTCTCCGAGGTATGCGACGAGATCGGCAGGCAATGAGAAATCCACGGCTCTCTCCCGGATTGATTTTTGTCGTTTTGCGTTGAGGCGCTAGGCGCGTCCCTGCTTTGCACGAATAAGGTGAGAAGAGCCCGCGCAAGTCAAGCAAGCCGAGAGTCGCGAGGCGCAAAGCGCACCCGCGCAATTCGATGGCGCGCCGGCGCCTTCGCGGGGTAGTATGGCCCCAATACTCCTTGACGAGAAAATGCGGGAGCACGCGATGGAGCTGAAATTCTCGAAGGTGGAACGCAAGGGACCGATCACGATCGTGACGCTGTCGCGGCCCGAGGTCTATAACGCGATGCACATCGATGCGCATTTCGAGCTCAACAAGGTGTTCGACGATTTTTCCTCCGATCCAGAGCAATGGGTCGCGGTCGTCACCGGCGCTGGCGACAAGGCGTTCTGCGCCGGCAATGATCTGAAGTGGCAGGCGGCGGGAGGAAAACGCGGCTGGGACAAGGGCGGCTTCGCCGGCCTCACCGCGCGCTTCGACTGCGACAAGCCGATCATCGCCGCGGTGAACGGCGTTGCCATGGGCGGCGGCTTCGAGATTGCGCTCGCCTGCGACCTCATCATTGCCTCGGAGAACGCGACCTTCGCACTGCCCGAGCCACGCGTCGGACTTGCCGCGCTCGCCGGCGGCCTGCACCGACTGCCGCGGCAGATCGGGCTGAAGCGCGCCATGGGCATGATCCTTACCGCGCGTCACGTCAGCGCCAAGGAGGGTTTCGAGCTCGGCTTCGTCAACGAGGTGGTGCCGCAGGGCGAGGCGCTCGCGGCCGCGCTGCGCTGGGCGGAGATGATCACCAGGAATTCGCCGATGTCGATCCGGGCGTCCAAGCAGACCATCCGGAAGGGCCTCGCAGTGTCGCTGGAGCAGGCGATCGAGGAACAGCGCGAGTATCCCGCGGTGAAGGCGATGGTGGCCTCGCAGGATTACATCGAGGGCCCGAAAGCGTTCTCCGAGAAGCGGCCACCCAAATGGGTTGGGAGGTAGGCCTCTGTCATTCCGGGGCGCGCCCGCTTGGGCGCGAGCCCGGAATCCATCGTACCTCAGGAACGGTGGATGAATGGATTCCGGGCTCGTCGCTACGCGACGCCCCGGAATGACGGCGGAGAGCGTGGCGCCCGCCTACACTCTGCGCCCCAGCTCCCTTTTGTATGACGCGTAGTTCGGCTGATCGACCGCGAGCTTATCCATCGTGGTCGCCCACAGATGCTCGGCGAGACCCGGCGTTGCGAGGTCAACCTCGCCTTTGGCGATGCGATCGGCGAGGACACGGTTGAGCTCCGTCACCGATCCGTCCATCCCGAGCAGCGTCCGCAGGCGCTCGACTTCCGCAGCATCGCTCCCCTCCTCCAGCGTCAGCTGCCGCGTGACGAGATCGAGGATGTTGACGGCGACGCGCAGCTTGAAAGCCTGATGGCCTGAGATCAGCGGCGCGATGTCGTTGCGCAAGAAATCGGCGACCGCCTTGGTCAGCTCGATCGGCGTCGGTTCGTCCTGCATGGGTCAGCTCCCGCGCGGCGCCAGCAGCCGCAACAGATCGATTTCGGTCTCGCTGGCGCGGCGGCCGATCATGGCACGCTCCATCGAATGATCAGGCCCCTCGCGGAACCGCTGCATCATGCCGCCGCACATGATGCCCCAGCGCAGCGTGCCCATCACTTCCCAGAATTTGACGCGCGCCGGATCGACCTTGCGGCCGACCGCTTCATAGCCCTCGAACAATTCCTCGCGTGCGCCAAAGCCGCCGACGGGCTTGTCGATCTCGCCGAAACGCCACGAATTGACGCAGACCCACCCGAGATCCTCCATGGGGTCGCCGAGATGGGCCAGTTCCCAGTCGAGCACGGCACGAACACCATCGGGGCCGACAATGAGATTGCCGTTGCGGAAATCGCCATGCACCAGTGTCGTCTCGGCGGAGGGGCCGGGATCGTGGTCGCGCAGCCAGCGTAGCGCCAGCTCGAACACGGGCTTTGGCCAGTTCAGGCTGCGATAGTCGCGCTCGAAATCGGAGATCTCCTGCGTGGCGCCGCGATTGCGCAACTCGGGCAGTTTATCCTGCGGCAGTTGATGGAGGCCCGCGAGAATGCAGCCGATCTGTCGCGCAAGCAGCGGCCGTGCCGCCGCGAACTCGTCATCGCGAAGAATCTTGCGCGCGATGGTTTCGCCTTCGACCCGCTGCATGATGAAGCCGGTGCCGAGATCATCTTCCGGCGTCAGCACATGCATCACGCGCGGCGACGGCACGCCGGCCTCATAAGCGAGCTGCATCAGCTGCGCCTCCGCGGCAAGCCCCGCGGCGCGCGTGGGCGCAGCGCCATAGCCCTTCGGCGAGCGGCGCAGAATCGCGCCGATCACGCCATCAGGATGCACGATGTCAAAGCGCCAGGTCTCCTGGCTGGCGCCGCCGGACAGTTTTTCCGCACCGGCGACGCCGGTCGCGCCCTTGCACCACCGCACGACGCTGCGTGAAAGTTCGGCCTCGATCATTTGCCTTTGAACTGCGCGGGCCGCTTCTCCAGGAACGCACCGACGCCTTCGCGAAAATCCTGGGTGTCGCCGGCGCGGAGCTGGCACTGGAATTCGAGGTTGAGCTGATCCTCGAAGGAATTTTCGGGGCTGTCCCAATAGAGCTTGCGGATCAGCGACAGCGCGACCGTCGGTCCGGAGGCGAGCTCGCGTGCGAGCTTCATCGCCTCCTCCATCAACACGCCATCGTCATAGACGCGGTTGACGAGCCCCCATTCCAGCGCCTTCTCGGCCGGCAGCCGCTCGCCCATCAGGGACAATTCGATCGAGCGCGCGCGGCCGACGAGGCGCGGCAACAGCCAGGTCGAGCCGCAATCCGGCACGAGACCGATGCGGCGGAAGGCCTGGAGGAAGTAAGAAGAACGCGCGCACAGGATCATGTCCCCGAGCAGCGCGAAGCTCATGCCCGCACCGGCGGCCGGACCGTTCACCGCAGTGACGATGGGACAGTGCAGATTGCGGATGCGGCGCAGGAACGGATGAAAGCCCGTCTCCAGCGTCAGGCCGGCCTTGGTCTTCTTCGACTGGTTGTTGCGACCTTGCAGATTGGCGCCCGTGCAGAACGCACGGCCCGCGCCGGTCAGCACGACGCTGCGCACCTCGTCCCTTCTCTCCTCGATCGCGTCGAGCGCCTCGGCCAGACCGCCCAGCATGTCCACGGAGACCGCGTTCATCACCTCCTGATGGTCGAGCTTGAGGACCGCGACAGCCCCATCGAAATCGAGCGTGACGTGTTTGAACTGCATGGTTTCCTCGTTGGTTGCGGCGAGCGTCAGTTTCGCAGGCCGGAATTTCGTCTTGCCGGGCCGCATATTTGATTTTTGGCGCGCTCTTGTCCATGGTGATCGGAGCATAGCAAGCAATCTTGCGCGCAGCGGCTGATGCGCATTCGCGCCAAAACAGGAAACGCGCCATGAACCTTTTCGACCTCTCCGGCCGCGTTGCCGTGATCACCGGCGGCAATGGCGGCATCGGGCTCGGCATCGCGCAGGCCCTCGCGGGCCAGGGCTGCAACGTCTCGATCTGGGGCCGCAATGCTGACAAGAACAAGGCTGCTGCCGCGAGCATTGCGGGCCTGCCTGGAAAGGTCGATGCGCGCGTCTGCGACGTCACCGATCCGGCCTCGGTCAATGCGGCGATGAAGGCGACGCTGGATATCTTCGGCCGGGTCGACGGCTGCTTTGCCAACGCGGGCATCGGCGGCGGTGGACGGCGTTCCTTCATCGAGCGCACCGAGGAGGAATGGCGCACGATGTTTGCGACCAATCTCGACGGCGTATTCCACGCTTTTCAAGCGGCCGCGAAGCACATGACCGAGCGCGCCAATGCCGGCGACCGTTTCGGCCGGCTCGTGGCCACCTCGAGCCTCGCGTCGATCTTCGGCACCGCGCGCAACGAGCACTATGCCGCGACGAAGGCCGCCATCAACGCGCTGGTGCGCGCGCTCGGCGTCGAGCTGGCTCGCCACGGCGTCACCGCCAATGCGATCCTGCCCGGCTGGATCAAGAGCGACATGACATCGGGGCTGATGGCCAACGAGAAATTCGTCGCCAACGTGATGCCGCGGATTCCGATGCGCCGCTTCGGCGAGGCATCCGATTTCGGCGGCATCGCCGTGTATCTGATGAGCAAGGCCTCGTCGTATCACACCGCGGACACGTTCGTGATCGATGGCGGCTATACGGCGTTTTGAGTTCGACAATCATCAAAGGAGGGGCAAGATGTTCTCACATGTCATGATTGGTACCAACAATCTCGACAAGGCAAAGACGTTCTACGACAAGCTGCTCGGCACGCTCGACGTGCGACCGGCCAGGGTCGACGGCCATCGCATCTTCTACATCACCAAGACCGGTGTGTTCTCCGTATCGAAGCCCATCAACGGCGAACCGGCGACGTGCGCGAACGGCGGCACCATCGGTTTTGCGGCCAATTCGCCGGAGCAGGTCGAGGCGTGGCATGCGGCCGGCATCGCGGCCGGCGGAACGCCGATCGAGGATCCGCCCGGCGTGCGCGAAGGCTCGGGCGTCAAAATGTATCTCGCCTATTTGCGCGACCTCGATGGCAACAAGATTTGTGCGATGCATCGGATGCCGAGCTAGCCACATCCTCCGCCGTCATTCCCCGCGAAAGCGGGAATCCAATACGCCGCGGCCTCTCAGACCACCGCTGACGTCTCGGAATACTGGATCGCCCGGTCTTCGCCGGGCGTTGACAGCGGAGTGTGAGGCACGCCGCTGCCGCTTGCTCCAGCACCATTCAAACAACATTTCAAACGCCGTCGCGATATTCCATCGCATGGCATGGCCGCTAAAAAAATACGCGCTCGCACTTTCCGGGCGCTGCGATTATTCTCCCGGCCAATACGATCTCTGACGTCCCCGGGAGGAACAATGACAAAACACACCTACATTCCCCGCACCACCAATTACACCCTCAATCCCGGCGACGAGCTCAACGATCTCAGGATGTCGGAGCAGGTCCGACCGCTCTACGATCACGTCAAGAAATTCATCCGCGATACCGTCGAACCGATGTCGATCGAATTCGCCAAGGCGGGCGAAGGCAAGGAGGATCGCTGGAGCTTCACGCCGAAGCAGCTCGAGGTGCTGGAGAAGGCCAAGAACAAGGCCAAGCAGGAAGGCCTCTGGAATTTCTTCCTGCCCGATGACGAGACCGGCCAGGGCCTGAAGAACCTCGATTACGCCTATATCGCCGCCGAGCTCGGCAAGAGCCCGCTGGCGTCCGAGACCATGAACTGCTCGGCGCCCGACACCGGCAACATGGAAGTGCTGGAACGCGTCGGCACCAAGGAGCAGAAGGAGAAGTGGCTGAAGCCGCTGCTCAACGGCGAGATCCGCTCGGCCTACGTCATGACCGAACCGAACGTCGCTTCTTCCGACGCCAAGAACATCTCGACCACCGCAAAGCTCGTCGGCGACGAGTGGGTGATCAACGGCGAGAAATACTACATCTCGGGTCTCGGCGATCCCCGCTGCAAGATCCTCATCGTGATGGTGAAGACCAATCCGGATGCGGCGCCCAGCAAGCAGCAGTCGCAGATCCTGGTGCCGCGCGACACGCCCGGCGTCGAGGTGCTCGGGCCGATGTATGTGTTCGGCCAGGACCACGCCCCGCGCGGTCACATGCATATGCGCTTCAACAATGTGCGCGTGCCGAAGGAGAACATGCTGCTCGGCGAAGGCCGCGGCTTCGAGATCTCCCAGCTTCGCCTCGGCCCGGGCCGCATCCATCACTGCATGCGCACCATCGGCAAGGCCGAGAAGGCGCTCGATCTGATGGTGCAACGCGGCCTCACCCGCGAAGCCTTCGGCAAGAAGATCGCCCATCTCGGCGGAAACATGCAGATCATCGCGCAGGCCCGCTGCGAGATCGAGGCGATGCGGCTGATGGTGCTGAAGGCGGCCAAGGCGATGGACGTGCTCGGCAACAAGGAGGCCCGCGTCTGGGTCTCCATGGTCAAGGCCATGGTGCCGGAACGGGCCTGCAAGATCATCGACCAGGCGATCCAGATGCACGGTGCCACCGGCATCTCGCACTGGACTCCGCTCGCCGAGATGTACCAGGACGTGCGCCATCTGCGTTTTGCCGATGGTCCGGACGAGGTGCACTGGATGGTGGTGGGACGCCACGAGCTGAGCATGGCTTGAGCCTTCCACTTTCACCTCTCCCCGCTTGCGGGGAGAGGTGAAGCAGGAAACCTAGGTCGCCGGCGCGATCTTGTCCTGCGTCTTCGTCTCGAAGTCGCTCGCATCGTGCCGCTCGTGGAGCTGGCTGGCGGGATCGCCGGAGACGCGGTTGACCATGCGGCCGCGCTTCACGGCCGGACGCTGCGCGATCTGGTCGGTCCAGCGCTGCACGTTCTTGTAGTCCTGCACCGACAAAAACTCGCCGGCGCCATAGACCAGCCCCTTGGCCAGCGCGCCATACCACGGCCACACGGCCATGTCGGCGATCGTGTATTCCTTGCCCGCGAGATACTCATTGTCGGCCAGGCGGCGATCGAGCACGTCGAGCTGGCGCTTGACCTCCATCGCGAAGCGATCGATGGCGTATTCGATCTTGAACGGCGCGTAGGCGTAGAAATGGCCGAAGCCGCCGCCGAGATAGGGCGCGCTGCCCATCTGCCAGAACAGCCAGGACATCGCCTCGGTGCGGGTCTTGATGTCCTTGGGCAGGAAGGCGCCGAACTTTTCTGCGAGGTAGAACAGGATCGAGCCGGATTCGAACACACGGATCGGCTCCGGACCCGAGCGATCCATCAGCGCGGGAATCTTGGAGTTCGGGTTGATGTCGACAAAACCGCTGCCGAACTGGTCGCCGTTGCCGATCTTGATCAACCAGGCGTCGTACTCGGCGCCCTTGTGGCCGAGCGCCAGCAGCTCCTCCAGCATGACCGTGACCTTGACCCCGTTCGGCGTCGCAAGCGAATACAGCTGGAGGGGATGCTTGCCGACCGGCAGCTCCTTGTCATGAGTGGGGCCGGCGATCGGCCGGTTGATGCTGGCGAACTGCCCGCCATTCTCCTTGTTCCAGGTCCAGACCTTAGGCGGCTCGTAGGCAGGGGCGTCGGTCATGAGAGGGGCTCCGGCAGAAAGATGCGCGTGCATTAATTAGCCCGACAATGGCCGATGGCAAGCCCCGCCGGCTCTGCGTCCCACGCGGGCCTCAGGGCGGCGTCATGCATCCGGGCTGACCCGCGCCATCCTGCAGGCGCACGGCGCAACGCCTGCGCGCAAGATGCTCGCCCGAATCCGGCGTGGCATCACAGGCAACGAAGGGTTAGCGTCGAACGGCCCTCGCATAGCACAACAAGAGAAGAGCAACGCGAAGGCCGCAGGGAGAGAAACATGAAATCGCCGATCTGCGGCATGCTGGGGATCGAGTTCCCGTTGCTCGCCTTCAGCCATTGCCGCGATGTCGTTGCCGCCGTCAGCCGCGCCGGCGGTTTCGGCGTGCTGGGCGCGACCGTGCATACGCCCGAGACACTCGAACGCGAGCTGAAATGGATCGACGATCACGTCGATGGCAAGCCATACGGCATCGACGTGCTGATCCCGGAGAACATCTCGACCTCGGGCGAGAAAGACGTCACCTGGAAAAGCCTGGAGGCGCGCGTGCCGCAGGCCCACCGCGACTACACGCGCGAGCTCCTGAAGAAATACGATATCGAGCTGACGACGACCGAGGTCGCCGCCGACCAGCCGCAACCGTTCGACGCCAAGACGGCACTGGAGCTGCTCGACGTGTCGTTCAATCATCCGATCCGGCTGATCGCAAATGCACTCGGCGTGCCGCCGAAGGCGATGATCGAGATGGGCAAAAAGCACGACGTCCCCGTTGCAGCGCTGGTCGGCGCCAAGGAGCACGCGCTGCGCCAGGTCGCGGCCGGCGTCGACATTCTCGTGGTGCAGGGCACCGAAGCCGGAGGCCATTGCGGCGAAGTCTCCACCATGGTGCTGGTGCCGGAGGTGATCAAGGCGATCAAGCCGATTCGCGAGGTGCCGGTGCTGGCGGCCGGCGGCATCATGACGGGCCGGCAGATGGCAGCCTGCATGGCGATGGGCGCGGCCGGCGCCTGGACCGGATCGGTGTGGCTTGCCACCGTCGAGTCCGAGACCACCGAGATCTTCCGCGAGAAGATGATCGCGGCGTCCTCGCGCGATGCGATACGCTCGAAGGGCCGCACCGGAAAACCGGCACGGCAGCTGCGCTCGGTCTGGACCGACGCCTGGGACCGCGCGCCGGAAAGTCCGGGCGCGCTGCCGATGCCGCTGCAAAGCATCATCAGCCGCGATGCCTTCAACTCGATCGACCGTGCCGCTGCGAGCGGCAATGCCAGAGCGCGCGATCTCGTCAGCTATTTCGTCGGCCAGGGCGTCGGCCTGATCGACAGCGTGAAATCTGCGGGCGCCGTGGTGCAGGAGTTCAAGGAAGAGTTTGCCGAAGCCGTCGAGCACATGAATGCGCTGGTGGCGGAATAGGCCCTTCCGTCATTCCGAGCGCAGCGAAGCAATCCAGACTGCCTCTGCGGAAAGATTCTGGATTGCTCCGCTGCGCTCGCAAGGACGAAACAACCGACATCGTGAATCAAAGAATGACCGACAAGACCAACACCCCCGAAGACCGTATCCCCGTCATCGTCGGCATCGGCGAGATCGTCGACCGCCCGAAGGAGATCACCGAGGGACTCGAACCGCTCGATCTGCTGGAGCAGGCGCTGCGGCGCGCCGAACAAGATGCCGGCGCCAAGCTGCTCGCCGAGGTCCAATCGCTCGACGTCGTCAATTTCCTGAGCTGGCGTTATCGCGATCCGGAGAAGCTTCTGGCGCAGCGTCTCGGGATCCAGCCTGCGCATTGCTACTACGGCCCGGTGGGCGGCGAGACTCCGATCCGCTACATCCATGAGGCGGCAAAGCGCATCGCCCGAGGCGAATGCACGGTCGCGGCGGTCTGCGGCGCCGAGGCGCAGTCGACGGTGACGAAAGCCGATCGCGCCGGCGTCAAGCTGCCGTGGACGCCGTTCGCGCACGATGTCGCGGAGCCCAAGCGCGGTGCGGCGTTTCAGAAGCCACTCGCCATCAAGCTTGGCGTGTTCCGGCCCGTCACGGTCTATCCGTTCTATGAAGCCGCCTCCTCCGCACATTGGGGCCAGACGCCGCGCGAGGCGATGGCTGAATCTGGAACGCTGTGGTCGCGCTATTCGGAGGCCGCCGCACAAAATCCCAACGCCTGGCTGAAGCGGCGCTATGCACCGGAGGAGATCACGTCGCCAAGCACCGACAACCGCCTGATCGCGTGGCCCTACAACAAGCTGATGGTGGCCAACCCGAGCGTCAACATGAGCGGCGCGCTACTGCTCACCAGCCTCGCCAAGGCGCGTGCGCTCGGCATCGCGGAAGACAAGCTGGTCTATCCGCTCGGTGGGGCATCAGCCGAGGACCCGGCCGACTATCTCCTGCGCGACCAGTTCTACGAGAGCCATCCGCAGAACGCGGTGCTGACGGCCGTGATGAATCTCGTAGGTGGCGACGGCAAAAAGTTCGATGCGATCGAGCTCTATAGCTGCTTCCCCTGCGTGCCGAAGATGGCCCGGCGGACGCTGGGTCTTTCCGCCGAGGTGCAGCCCACCGTCGCCGGAGGCCTCACTTTCTTCGGTGCGCCGCTCAACAGCTACATGACCCATGCGGCCTGCGCGATGGTACGGCGCTTACGCGAGGGCGCCAGGCTCGGCCTGCTGTACGGCCAGGGCGGTTTCGTTACCAAGCACCATGCGCTGGTGGTTGCGAAGACGCCGCCGCGCGAGGCGATGGCGCAGGAGACCAGCGTGCAGGCCGAGGCCGACCGCAATAAGCGCGCCGTGCCGGAGTTCGTCCCGGAGGCTTCGGGTAAGGGCAAGGTCGAGAGCTTCACCGTGCTCTATGGCCGTGGCGGCGATGTCGAGCACGGCGTGGTGATGCTGCGCACCGAGGATGATCGACGCACGCTTGGGCGGATTCATGCCCACGACAGTGCGACGCTGGCACACCTGCTCGACATGAACCGCACGCCGGTCGGCTCGCTCGGCGAGATCACGATGGCCGCCGATGACGTGCCGGAGTGGCGGGTGGCGTAACATCCTCTCGTATTCCCGACGCCTCCGCGAAAGCTCTCGTAGGGTGAGCAAAGCGAAGCGTGCCCACGTCCCGCCTCTTTGGTGAGACGACGTGGGCACGGCGCAAGCGCGCATCTGCCCACCCTACAAGACTGCGCTACCCCTTCGGCGCCTGCTTCTCCGACGCCGTCGCCGGCTTCCCGCCTGCACCGACCACGCGCACCAGGTCGCCGTCGGAGAGTCCATCCGGCGGGGCGGTGATGACGCGGTCGCCCGGCGCAATGCCCGAGGCGAGCTCGATCTCGCGGCCGAGATCGCGGGCGATAGTCACGGTCTTGAACTGAACCTTGTCGTCCGCGCCGACGGTCGCGACGCGCAGGCCGCTGCCGTTGAAGATCAGGGCGCTCGCGGGAATGCTGAGCGGCGCGGCGTCGCGCTGGAGATTCAGCTTCACACTGGCATAACCGCCCGGCATCAACTCACCGCTGGAATTGTCCAGACCAAGCTGCATGCGCGTGGTGCCTGAGGCGACGTCGACGGCTTGCGAGGACGCTTCCACCGTGGCCGGGAAAGTGCGGTTCGGATATTCGGGCAACGTAATCGTGGCCTTGGCGCCGATCTTGATCGCCGGCACGTAGTTCTGGGGAACGTTGACGTAGACGCGCAGCTTGGTGATGTCGGAGATCACGAACATGGCCGGCCCCGAGCCGCCGCCCGCATTGATCAGCGCGCCGACGTCGGTGTCGCGTGCGGTCACGACGCCGTCGAACGGCGCAGTGATCTTCTTGTAACCCGCCAGCGCCTCCAGCCGCTCGACATTGGCCTTGCCGGAATTGACGGCCGCGTTCTTGTTGGAAAGGTCGGCGGTGCGCTCGTCGATCTCCTGCGCGGAGACGAAGTTGGACGCGACCAGCGTCTTGCGCCGGTTCAGCGTTGCCTCCGACAATCTTGCGCTGGCCTGCTGGCTGGCGAGGTCGGCGCGGGCCTGCAAGAGCTGCTGGTCGAGATCAGGCGCCTCGATCTCGGCGATCACCTGCCCTGCCTTCACGCGCGCGCCGATGTCGGCGCTCCAGCTCTTCAGGTAACCCGAGACGCGGGCGAAGATCGGTGCGCGATAATAGGCTTCCAGGCGACCCGGCAGATCGATGGTGGCGTCGAGGATCTTGGCGCTCGGCTGCGTCACCGCGACGCTGGGAACGGCCTGATCGTCGGTCCATTCCTTCAGCTTGGAGCCCTGCTCCTCGCGAGCACGGATGCCGGTGCCCACGACGAGGCCAGCCGCGATCAGCGCCACCACGCCGAAGATGCCCAGTTTCCGGTGCGACACCGGGGCGCGGGATTCAGTGGGCGACATGCGAGGTCTCCAATGCGGCGGCGGCTTTGGCGCCTTGTTTCTTGTGTACCATACTGAACACCACGGGAACAAACATCAGCGTGGCGAAGGTTGCAAAGATCAGGCCGCCGATCACGGCGCGGCCGAGCGGCGCATTCTGCTCGCCGCCCTCGCCCAACCCCAGCGCCATCGGCGCCATGCCGATGATCATGGCGAGTGCGGTCATCAGCACCGGGCGAAACCGGACGAAGCCGGCTTCGAGCGCGGCCGCGATGGGGTCGCCGAGCTCTTCGTAGCGCTCGCGCGCGAAGGAGATGACGAGAACGCTGTTGGCGGTGGCAACGCCCATGCACATGATGGCGCCAGTCAGCGCCGGCACTGAAAGCGTCGTCTGCGTCGTGAACAGCATCCAGACGATTCCGGCCAGCGCGGCCGGCAACGCGGTGATGATCACGAACGGATCGGACCAGGACTGGAAGTTCACGACGATCAAGAAGTAGATCAGCACGACGGCACCCAGCAGGCCGAACAAGAGGCCGGTGAAGGCGCTATTCATGGTCTGCACCTGGCCGAGCAGCACTACCGAAGACCCCTTCGGCACCTCCTTCGCGGTCTCGGCGATCACCTGGCGGATGTCGTTGGACACCGCGCCGAGGTCGCGCCCCGAGGTGGTCGCAAAGATCTGCACCATCGACTGGATGTCGTATTGCGACACCACCGCGCTCGAGGTCGAGCGCTTGATGTCGGCGATGCCGCCGAGGATGGGCGACTGCGAATTGCCGGATGCGGTGATCGGCAGCGTCTGCAGCGCGCTGAGCGAATCGATCTGATATTGCGGCGTCTGCATCACGATCGAATAGGACACGCCGTTATCGGGGTTGAGGTAGTAGGTCGGCGCCACCTGCGAAGAGCCAGCGAGATTGACCACGAGACTGTTGGTGACGTCGCGCTCGGTCAGGCCGACATATTGCGCACGGGTGCGGTCGACATCGATGTTGAACGTCGGCGCGTTCGGCGACTGCTGGATGCGTGCATCGGCGATGCCCGGGACCTTGCGAACCTTGGCCAGCAGCTTGTTGGCATAAGCGAAGTTGGCGCCGAGATTGGCGCCGCGGATCTGCAGGTCGATCGGCGCCGGCGCACCGAAGTTCAGGATCTGGCTGACGATGTCGGCAGGGAGGAACGCGAAGCTGACGCCGGGAAACAGGCGCGGCAGCTGCTCACGCAACACCTTCACGTGCTCTTCGGTCGGCTTGTGGCCTTCCCTGAGCTTGATCTGGATGTCACCATCCTGCGGGCCGATCACACCCGTATTGTTGTAGGTCATGTTGATGCCGGAGATCGGCATGCCGATGTTGTCGGTCATGGTCTCGATCTCGCCCGGAATCAGCCTGCGCACGGCCTTCTGCACGTCGGCGAGCTGGTTTGCAGTCTCCTCGACGCGGGTGCCGACCTGGGTGCGGACATGCATCAGGATGTTGCCGGCGTCGACCGACGGAAAGAAGTTGCGCCCGAGGAACGGTACCAGCGCGAAGGAGGCGCCGACCACGCAGATGAAGCCGATCGCGAATACCGCGCGATGCGCCAGCGCGAGCCCGAGCAGGCCGCGGTAGCCGCCGCGGATGCGCTCGAACCGCGCCTCGAAGCCGCGCTGGAACCAGACCAGCGGGTTGCGCGACTTCGGCGGCTCGCCCTGATGATGGACGTGAGCCTGCAACAGATAGTTCGCCATGGTCGGCACCAGCGTGCGCGACAGGATGAACGACCAGATCATCGCGAACATCACCGCTTCCGCCATCGGCACGAACAGGAAACGCGCAACCCCGGTAAGGAAGAACATCGGCACGAACACGATGCAGATGCAGAGCAGCGAGACGAAAGCCGGCGTCACGATCTGGTTGGCGCCGTCGAGGATCGACTGTTCGACCGGCTTGCCCTGCTCCAGATGGTAATTGATGTTCTCGATCGTGACGGTGGCGTCGTCGACGAGGATACCGACCGCCAGCGCGAGACCACCGAGTGTCATGATGTTCAGCGTCTCGCCGATCGCCGACAGCATGATAATGGCCCCCAGCACCGAGAGCGGGATCGAGACCGCGATGATGATGGTCGAGCGCCAGCTGCCGAGAAACAGCAGGATCATGACGCTGGTGAGCAGCGCCGCGATCACGCCCTCGAAGGCGACGCCTTCGATTGCGCCGCGAACGAACACCGACTGATCGCCGATGAAACCGATCTTGAGCGCGTCGGGCATCTGGTCCTTGACTTCGATCACCTTCTGCTTGATGCCGGCGATGATATCGAGCGTCGAGGTCGCGCCTGCCTTCAGCACCATCATCAGCACCGAGCGGTTGCCGTCGACATGAACGATGTTGGTCTGAGGCGGATTGCCGTCGCGGACGCTGGCGACGTCACGCACATAGACCATGGCACCGTTGACGGTCCTGATCGGGAGGTTGCCGAGCTCGTCGATCTTCAGCGGCGAGTTGTTGAGCTGGATATTGTATTCGAACTGGCCGATCTTCTGGGTGCCGACCGGCGTGATCAGGTTTTGCGCCGCGAGCGCGTTGGCGACGTCCTGGCCTGACAGGCCGCGGGCCTGCAGTGCGGTGGGATCGAGGTCGATCTGGACCTGGCGCTGCTTACCGCCGAACGGATAAGGAATCGCAGCCCCCGGAACGGTGACGAGCGGCGTGCGGAGCTGGTTGATGCCGATGTCGGCGAGGTTCTGCTCGGTCAGGCCATCGCCCGACAGCGCCACCTGGATGATCGGCACCGTCGAAGCGGAGTAGTTCAGGATCAAGGGCGGCGTCGCCCCCGGCGGCATCTGCTTGATCAGCGTCTGCGAGATCGCCGTGACCTGCGCGTTGGCGGTGCGGATGTCGACGTTCGGCTGGAAGAAGATCTTGATGATGCCAAAGCCGTTATAGGAATTGGCGGTGATATGCTCGATGTCGTTGACGGTCGTCGTCAGCGCGCGCTGGAACGGCGTGGTGATACGGCCGGACATCTGGTCGGGCGGCAGGCCGGTGTATTGCCACACGACCCCGATGACGGGGATGCGGATGTCCGGAAAGATGTCGGTCGGCGTCCGCAGCGCCGCGAGCGGTCCGATGATCAGCAGCAGAAGCGC
Source organism: Bradyrhizobium sp. UFLA06-24 (assembly GCF_054967145.1). Taxonomy (NCBI): domain Bacteria; kingdom Pseudomonadati; phylum Pseudomonadota; class Alphaproteobacteria; order Hyphomicrobiales; family Nitrobacteraceae; genus Bradyrhizobium; species Bradyrhizobium sp. UFLA06-24. Next base: position 385,633 of record NZ_JADFUE010000001.1, on the reverse strand, counting down.
GAGCACGACAAACGTATAGGGCCGGCTCAGGGCAATACGGACCAGAGCAATCATGCGCCAGGCAAATCCAGGTCAAGCGAGAATACGGAATCCGCCCCCACGGCGATCCCGCTTTCCCTTTACCCGAGCACCGCCGGAAACGCTAATCGTCGCGCATTCACTTCCCTGCTACCGCACTGCAAGATTTACATCGCAGCCATGCGGCCGCACCCCTCACGCGGCGCGGACCGTATCGAGGAACTTGCCGACCTCGAGCTTGAGGCGATTGGAGTCGCGGGACAGCATCTGTGCCGCGGACAGGACCTGAGACGAAGCCGAACCCGTCTCGGCGGCGCCACGCTGGACGTTGCCGACATTGGATGACACCTGCTGCGTTCCCTTGGCCGCCTGCTGCACGTTGCGCGCGATCTCCTGGGTCGCTGCGCCCTGCTCCTCGACGGCCGCCGCGATAGCCGAGGCGATCTCGGAGAGGTTCGCAATCGAGCCTCCGATGTCCCGGATCGCGCCGACGGATTCCTGGGTGGCCGCTTGCATGTCGGTGATTTGCTGCGAGATCTCGCTGGTGGCCCTGGCGGTCTGCTCGGCGAGCGCTTTCACCTCGGAGGCGACCACCGCAAAGCCCCGGCCGGCCTCACCGGCTCGCGCCGCCTCGATCGTGGCGTTGAGAGCCAGGAGATTGGTCTGGCCAGCGATCTGGTCGATCAGCTCGATGACGTCACCTATCCTGGCGGCCGCTTTCGACAATTCACCGATCCTGTCGTTGGTCCGCCCAGCCTGGCCAAGGGCGTCGTTGGCCATCCGAGCCTGATCCTGCACCCGCCGGCTGATCTCGTTGACCGACGACGAGAGCTGCTCGGTCGCCGAGGCGACCGATTGCACATTGGAGGAAGCCTCGTCCGAGGCGGAGGTGACCACTACGGCCAACTCCATGGCGCGGCCGGCGGTGCTGTTCAAAGTGCCGGCGGAGGCCTCGAGCTCGGTCGAAGCCGAGGAGACCGTATCGACGATCTCGCCGATGGCCGTCTCGAATTGACCGGCAAGCCGGTGCATGTCTGCCTTGCGCTGCGCGGTCGCGATCTGATCCTGCCTGATCTTCGCCTCCGCCTCCATGCGCGCCTTCTCTTCCGCCTTGACCTTGAACAGTTCGACCGCGTGCGCCATGTCCCCGATCTCGTCGTTGCGGCCGAGGCCGGGCAGCACGAGGGCAAAATTGCCGGCGGCAAGTTCGCCCATGGCGCTCGTCAGCGCGGAGAGCGGGCGCGATATCCGTGCGAACGCGACCCAGAAGCTGAGCAGTGAAAGAGCAATGTTCGCAACGAGAATGCCGCCGCTGACTTCCAGGTTGAAGCTGCTGCTTGCGGCAAGTCCCGCAGCCTCCCGGTCAGCGTCCGCGGCAATGGCCTGCCCGAGCTGCAGGATCGCGTTGATGGCGCTGGTCGCGCTCGCCACGTAGTCGTTGCCACTGATCTTGTATTCACCGGCCTTGCCATCCTTGATCACGTCGGCGCGCAGCGAGCCATAGAGGCGGAAGTACTTCTGCTCGACGTCCTTTATCGCTTGAGCGAGATCGGCCGAAATATCGGCGCGCTGGGCAATGGGAGAGATCGTGTTCCAGGCAAGCTCGACATGGCCACGGAATCCGGACATCAAGCCGATGCCGTCGGCGGTGAGTTTTGCGCGGGCGCTGATCAAGCCTCCGAGAAAGGCCCGCTCGCGGCCGGCATTCTCGGCCATTTCCGCGGTGAGATGGCGAAGCCCCACAAACCGCGTCATCGCCGGCGACGGAGCATCGGTCAACGTCTCCAAGGTGAGCCGCAACCGGTGAGCCGCGGTCTCGATGAGGCCGGTCAGGGCCGGAACGAGCGCGCTGACAATGGCAGGATCGCGCCCGGTCCCCGGCTTGGCGAGTTCGGCGTCGACCTTTTGCCGCAGGCTCTCGATGTTCTGAAGCGCGCGTTCGGCCTCGGCGATGCGAGGTTCGGCGATTTGCATGGCGGGCAGGCTGCGCAGGCGCCGTGCAGCATCGCGGAACGACCGGTCGGACTCCGCGCGGATCCGGCCGATATCGGCACGGCGATCCTCAGCGATGGTCTCGGGCGCGTTCAGCGCCGCGTTCGTCATTCCCCTTTCGAGCGCCCATTGCCCGGCGCTTCGCAGCAATTGCTGCGAGATGCCGTTGAGCTCGACGAAGGCGTGCGCCTCCTCTCGGCTATGATAGGCCCGAACGGCCGTGAAAGCGGTGGCGGCCACTCCCATCAGCGCAAGCGCCGAGACAATCAGAGGCAGGATCGTTCCAATTCGCACGCGCACGGCCAGCTTCCCCTCTCCTGAGCGCTGCCGTCGAACAGGCAGCTGGGTGGAAGCAATAACCGGCTCTCACAACACCTAGTTGTCTCACATCAAAGATCGTCGCGGTTTCAACTCCGCGCCTGATTTCATCGGATTGTATGATTATCGAATGGTTGTCGACCGCGCGCCGGTCAAAGCACAACGATGGCGGCGATCGGAGCGATCGCCACCTTGACGTCCGGTCGTGCGCGCCGCTACGCCGCGCGCACGGAGTTCAGGAACTTGCCGACCTCGAGCTTGAGGCGGTTGCTGTCACGCGACAACATCTGCGCCGCTGACAGCACCTGCGACGACGCCGAACCGGTCTCGGAGGCGCCGCGCTGAACATCTCCGACATTCGACGAGACCTGCTGGGTGCCTTGGGCGGCCTGCTGGACGTTGCGGGCGATCTCCTGGGTGGCCGCGCCCTGCTGCTCCACGGCCGCCGCGATCGCCGCGGAGATCTCCGCCAGGCGCGCGATGGTGCCGCTGATTTCGCTGATGGCGCTCACCGACTCCTGCGTCGCGGACTGGATGCCGCCGACCTGCTGGCCGATCTCGCCGGTCGCCTTGGCGGTCTGCTCGGCGAGCGCCTTCACCTCGGAAGCGACGACGGCGAAACCACGACCGGCCTCGCCCGCACGGGCCGCTTCAATCGTGGCGTTGAGAGCGAGGAGATTGGTTTGGCCGGCGATGGCATTGATCAGCTCGACGACATCGCCAATTCGCGCTGCAGCCCGTGACAATTCGCTGACACGGTCGGTGGTGGCGTGGGCCTGGTTGACCGCTTCGTTCGCAATCCGGGATGAGTCCTGGACCTGCCGGCTGATTTCGCGCACCGACGACGACATCTCCTCGGCGGCCGTCGCCACCGAATGAACGTTGGCGGAAGCCTCTTCGGAGCCTGCCGCAACGGCGACCGACAATTCCTGCGCGCGGCCCGCGGTCGAGGACAGGGTCGAAGCGGAAGCCTCAAGCTCGGTTGCGGCTGACGAGACGGTCTCGACGATTTCGCCGATCGCGGCCTCGAAGCCGTTGGCGAGCTTCGTCATCTCGGCTTTGCGCTGGGCATCGGCACGGCGTTGCACCGCCTGCACCTCGTCGCGGCTGAAGCGGATGATGGTCTGCACGGTCTGAAGGTTGCGCAGTGCCTCGCCGATCTCGTCGTCGCGTTTGATCACGATGCGATTGTCGAGCTTGTCCTGGACCAGGTTGACCAAGGTTTCGTTGAGGTGCTGCATCGGTCCCTGGATCGCCCGCATGGTCGCAAGGCCGGCGAAGCCGCCGATGCCCACGCCCGCGACGGCCAGTAGCGACAGGATCAGACTGGTCGAACCCGCGGCGGACAGCACCCCGACGCCACACAGCGCCAGCATGAACAGCGTCTGAAGCGCCAGCATCGTCACGAGGCGCGCCTTCAGCGTCCTGGTGAAGATGGAAAAGCCGTCAAGCCAGGAACGACGGCGGATGATGCCGCCATCGATCCGATAGCCATGCGGCTTCTTCTCGCGGATCGCTGCGTAAACCTCTTCGGCGAGCCTGCGCTGGTCGGCCGGCAGCTTGGTCCGGATCGAGGTGTACCCCTTGACCTGACCGTTCTCGCGCATCGGTGACGCGGTTGCCAGCACCCAGTAGAAGTCGCCGTTCTTGCGGCGGTTCTTCACCGCGCCGAGCCACGGCTTGCCGGCCTTCAGCGTGTCCCAGAGATTGTCGAATGCCTCCGGCGGCATGTCGGGATGACGAACGATGTTATGCGGCTGGCCCATCAGTTCCGCCGACGAGAAGCCGGCAGCCGCGATGAAGTCGTCGTTGAAATAGGTCAGCTTGCCCTTGAGATCGGTGCGGGAGACGATCAGCGTCTCGTCGCTCACCGGATATTCGACGTCGGTGACGGGAAAATTCTTGCGCATTTGGGCCTCCAAACGAACGGACTATGAATTCATTCCAATTCGGACGGCCGCTATTCGAGTCGTCTGACGCGATTCTCGTAAAGCGAATTTAACTAATGATGAAAACCGGACCTACGTAAGTTTACGGAGGGCCTCACGATGCTACCTGCAGCGACATCATGTTACCGGCCACGAATAGAAAAAGAGCGGCACCAGCGGCGCCGCTCTTGCGTGAGATATATCGCCGCTGCCGCTTACGCAGCGCGGACGTTGGTCAGGAATCTTCCGACCTCGGTCTTGAGCCGGTTCGAATCGTTCGAGAGCATCTGGGCCGCCGACAACACCTGCGAGGAAGCCGTGCCGGTCTCGGTCGCGCCGCGCTGCACGTCCGTGATGTTGGAAGAGACCTGCTGTGTGCCGTGGGCCGCCTGCTGCACGTTGCGGGCGATTTCCTGAGTCGCAGCACCCTGCTCCTCCACCGCGGCCGCGATGGCCGAGGAGATTTCCGAAAGCCGCTCGATGGTCGAGGAGATCTCCTTGATCGCGCCGACCGAGTCGTTGGTCGCCGCCTGTATGCTGGAGATCTGCTGGCCGATCTCGCCGGTCGCCTTTGCAGTCTGCTCGGCAAGCGCCTTCACCTCGGAGGCAACAACCGCGAAGCCGCGGCCGGCCTCACCGGCACGGGCCGCCTCGATGGTTGCGTTCAGCGCCAGGAGATTGGTCTGGCCGGCGATGGTGTTGATCAGCTCGACGACGTCCCCGATGCGCGATGCCGCCTTCGACAGCTCGCTGACGCGCTCGGTGGTCGCACGCGCCTGGCCGACGGCGTCGCCGGCCATCCGCGCCGATTCCTGTACTTGGCGGCTGATCTCGCCGACCGAGGAGGCCATCTCTTCGGTCGCCGAAGCCACCGACTGCACGTTGGTCGAAGCTTCCTCCGACGCGCCGGCAACGGTGGTCGCCAGCCGCTGCGAGCGGTCGGCAGTTGACGTCAGCGTCGAGGCGGAGGCCTCGAGCTGCGTGGAGGCCGACGACACGGTCTGGACGATCTCCCCGATCATGGTTTCGAATTCGCGGGTGATGTTGTCGACGCGGCGGCCACGCTCGATCTTGGCTTCAGCGTCCGCGGCCGCGGCTTCGTCGGCAGCCTTCTTGGCGATCAGCGCGTCCTTGAAGATCTGGAGTACGTCGGCCATGGCGCCGATCTCGGTCTTCTCGCCGCGATGCGGGACTTCGGCTGACAGGTCGCCCTTGCCGAGCGCCTGCATCGGCTCGATGATGGAGTTGATCCCGCTCGACACGTCTTGGACGAGGTAGAAGCCGACGCCGATGCCGATGACGACGGCAGCAGCGAGGATGATCGAGACCAGCATGAACGCGAAGGAATAACTGTCGGCTGCAGCCTGCGCAGCTTCGTCACCACCCCTCGTGTTGAGCTCGATATCCTTCGTAAGAACCTCATCCGCCGCGAGGCTGATCTTGTTGACCGTTTTGAAGTTCAGTTCCTGGGCTTCGTGCGGGACCTTGCCGGCCTCCTTGCGCGAGAGCGCCATCACCTCCTCGGTGCCCTTTTTATAGTCGTCCCAGAGCTTTGCCCATTGGCCGTACAGCGCCCGCTCCTCCGGCGAAGTGATCATCGTCTCGTAGCGGCTGCGGATCTTGGCAAGCGCCTCGATCACGGTCGCCGCCGTCTTTTCGACGGTGAGCTTGTCCTCCAGCGTCTCGGACAACATGTGCTGGCGGACCACGTTGCGGTAGGTGATGACGCTCGCCCGGAGTTCGCCCAGCACGCGCACACTCGGCATCCAGTTCGTGGTGATGTCGACGGTGTTTGCATTCATCGACCGCATCTTCGCGACGGCGAGCAGACCCATACCGGTCATGGCGAGCAGCAGGAACGCCACGACGCTGATGATCTTGGCGCGGATGGAAATCGAAGCGAGCATAATACGGTCTCTTTGTGTTGGCGCGATGTGCGTCCGAAAGGTCTTGCGAATCAACCAAAGGGAGCAGCACCGACATCCTGCACCAGAGCACCTGTGAAGATGTTAACTACGACCCCGTACGAGTACGAAGCCTCAAAGAAGTGAACAGGCAGCTAAGAACGCTCTGCGCTTAGCGCATGAGCCCAAGCGCATCGGTGAAAAACTCCACGCCGCCGAAATTGCCTGATTTGAGGGCGAGCAACATGCCGCCTTTCTCAGCGCCAACCGCGCGCAGCACCGGAACCCCCGGGGCGATTTCTACCCCCACGAGAAATCCGGGAATCTTCAACCGGTCGACCACGGCGCCCGAGGTCTCGCCCCCCGCGACGACCAAACGGCGCACGCCGGCGCCCGCCAGGCCTTCGGCGATGTCCGCCATGGCCTGCTCGATCGCATGGCCGGCGGCATCGCGGCCGTGGCGCGCCTGAACGGCGGCGACAGCTTCAGGCGTCGCGCTCGAAGCGATCAGTACCGGACCGTCGGCAAGCCGCGGTCGCGCCCAAGCGAGCGCACGCTCGGTCTCGCTTGTGCCCGCGACAATTTGCTCCGGGTCGAGATGAAGAACCGGCATGGCGCGCTCGGCATTGGCGATCTGCTGAAGCGTCGCCTGCGAGCAGCTTCCGGCAAGGCAGGCCGCAGGTCCGCCAACGACGGCGCCCGCGTCACTGCTCGCCGAAGCCGGTTTGACCTTGCCCGTCGAGACCAGCGCCCGCGCCAGGCCGAGGCCGATGCCGGAGGCGCCGACCGACAGCCGATGCTCTGCGGCGACGAGGCTGATGGTCTCGAGATCGCGGTCGAACACGGCATCGATGACGGCCGCACCGATGCCCTTGCCCGCGAGTTCGGCGAGCCGTGCGCGCACGGCGTCCGCGCCGCGCGTGACGGTGGCGAGGTCGACGAGGCCCACTTGCGTCCGGCTCTGGCGCGTCAGCACGCGCACCAGGTTGGAATCGTGCATGGGATTGAGCGGATGGTCCTTCAGCGGGCTCTCGTTCAGCGGCACGGCGCCGACGAAGAGATTGCCCTGATAGACGGTGCGGCCGGTCTCGGGAAAGGCCGGCGTGACCAGCACGACGGCCTCGCCGCAATCCGCGCGCAGCGCGTCCATGACAGGGCCGATGTTACCGGCATCCGTGGAATCGAAGGTCGAGCAAATCTTGAACAGCACGTGACTCGCGCTGCGGCCGCGCAACCATTTTTCCGCTGCCCGCGAGCGCGACACCGCAAGGCCGGGCTCGATCGACCGGCTCTTCAGCGACACCACGACGGCATCAACTTCAGGCAGCGCAAGATCGTCGGCCGGCACGCCGATAGTCTGGACGGTACGCAGGCCCGCGCGGGTCAGCGTGTTGGCGAGATCGGAGGCGCCGGTGTAATCGTCGGCGATGCAGCCCAGGGCAAGAGTCACGGTTTCACTCCCGCATAGGGCTTGAACCAGGCAAGACCATCATTGGTCTTGCCGCGCGGATTGTATTCGCAGCCGACGAAGCCGGCATAGCCGAGCCGGTCGAGTTCGTCGAACAGGAACGGATAGTTCAGCTCCTCGCCATCGGGCTCGTTGCGCGAAGGAATGCTGGCGATCTGGACATGGCCGATGATCGGCATCATCTCGCGCAGTCGCATGGTGACGTCGCCGTGGATGATCTGGCAATGATAGATGTCGAACTGGAGCTTCAGGTTCGGAAGCCGCAACTCCTGGATCAGGTCGCGGGCGAAGCCGAAATCGTTGAGGAAGTAGCCGGGCACGTTGCGCGCGTTGATCGGCTCAATCACCACGTCGATCCCGTGCGGCGCGAAGAATTCCGCGGTCCAGGCCACCGACTTGTAGAACGCCTCGATCGCGAGGCGCTCACCGCGATTGGCGATTCCGGCCATCAAATGCAGGCGCTTGACGCCGGTCACCTTGGCATAGGGCAGCGCCGTATCCAGGCTCGCCTTGAGATCGGAGAAGCGCGAAGGCAGCGCAGCAAAACCCTTCTCCCCGGCATTCCAGTCGCCCGGCGGCAAATTGAACAGGGCCTGGGTGAGGCCATTGCGCTGGAGCCGCTCGCCGACGGCTTCCACCGGATGCTCGTAGGGGAAGAGAAATTCGACCGCGGTGAATCCGGCTTGGGCAGCGGCATCGAAGCGATCGAGGAACGGCACCTCGGTGAACATCATCGAGAGGTTGGCGGCGAAACGGGGCATTGCGGATCCTCTCCTACTTGTCGCCGGGAAGCTTGACGCCGGTGACCTGCGCATACATCCGCGCCACCGACGCATCGTCGTCGCGGCCCATGCCGGCGGCTGACGTCATCAGGAACATCTGGAGCGCTGCCGCAGAGACCGGCACCGGGAATCGAGCGCTGCGCGCCATGTCCTGGATGATGCCGAGGTCCTTGACGAAGATCTCCACTGCGCTGCGGGGCGTGTAGTCGCCGTCGAGCACGTGCGGCATGCGGTTCTCGAACATCCAGGAATTGCCGGCGGACGCCGTGATCACCTCATAGACCTTGCGGATGTCGAGGCCCTGCTTGGCCGCGAACGCCATCGCCTCGCTGGCGGCGGCGATGTGCACGCCGGCCAGCAATTGGTTGATCATCTTGAAGGCGGCGCCCTGCCCGGCCGCATCGCCGAGCTCGTAGAGCTTCGCCGCCATGGCATCGAGCGCGGGCCGCGCCTTTGCAAAAGCAGCCGGGCTGCCGGACGCGAGGATCGTCAGCTCGCCTTGGGCCGCCCGCTGCGCCCCGCCGGAGATCGGCGCATCGAGGTAATGCCTGCCGGTCGTTTCCAACTGTTTCGCCAGGCGCCGGGCCACGTCGGGATCCATGGTGGCGGATGAGATGAAGACACCGTCCTTCGGAAAGGTCTCCGCGACACCGTCTTTCCCGAACAGGATCGCTTCGGTCTGGGCGGCATTGACGACGACGCTGACGACGATGTCGGCATCCTTTGAGGCTTCGGCCGGCGTCTTCGCGCCGGCGCCGCCTTCCTTCACGAAACGCGCCACAGCGTCCGCCGAAACGTCACAGCCGGTGACGGAATGGCCGGCGCGCTTCAGCGATGTCGCCATGCCATATCCCATCGAGCCAAGCCCGATGACGGCGATGCGCTGGTTTTGTGAGGTGGAGGCGGACATGCAACTAACCCTTGCGAACGTTTCCTGGACGGCCGGCCTTTGCGGCGGCTCGCGATCTCGAATAACACGGCTTGGCCGCGCTGCCAAAGCGTGAGACAAGCGGACATGACGGCCATGAAAACTGAAACGAGCAACGAGACAAGGCTGCGCGAGGATATCTGCCGGTTCGGACGGTCCCTGTTCGAGCGCGGGCTGACGCCGGGCTCCTCCGGCAATATCAGCGTCAGGCTGGATGGCGGTGGCTGGCTGGTGACGCCGACCAACGCCTCGCTCGGTTTCCTCGATCCCGCAAAATTATCGCGGCTGGACGAACAGGGCCGGCTGATGTCGGGCGATGCGCCGACCAAGGAAGTTCCGCTGCATACCGCACTCTACGATACGCGCGAAAGTGCGAGGGCGATCGTGCATCTCCATTCGACGCATTCGGTCGCGCTTTCGATGCTGCCCGAGATCGACCCGCGCGCGGCGCTGCCGCCGATGACGGCCTATTACCTGATGAAGTGCGGCGCGACTGCACTCGTGCCCTATTACCACCCTGGCGACCCCGCGGTTGTGGACGCGATCAAGGGATTGGCAGGGAGATATTCATCCGTGCTGCTCGCCAATCACGGCCCTGTCGTCACCGGCGACACGCTGGAAGCGGCGGTGTTCGCGACGGAAGAGCTGGAGGAGACGGCGAAGCTGTATCTGCTGCTGCGCGGGATGAACCCGCGCTATCTTTCGCCGGAGCAGGTGAAGGATCTGGTGAAGGTGTTCGGGCTGACGCTGCCGGAGCATGGGCATCGGCATTGAGCCGCAAACTCCGTCGTCATCCTGAGGTGCGAGGCATGGGACGCGACGCGTCCCATGGGGAGCCTCGAAGGATGGGCTACAGGCGGCTTGCGGCTCATCCTTCGAGGCGCGCAAGAGCGCGCACCTCAGGATGACGGCAGCGCTCGCGGAGACAGCTGTAGCGGCTACAGCCCCAGATACGCCTTCCTTACATCTGGATTGCCCTTGATCTCCGCGGCCGGGCCCTGCATCAGCACGCGGCCGGTTTGCAGGATGTAGGCGCGATCGGCGATCTCGAGGCACTCGGCCATGCGCTGCTCGACGATCAGCACGGTCATGCCGGAGTCGCGGATCAGCTTCACCGCCTGGAAGATCTCGTCGACGAGCTTGGGCATGATGCCCTGCGAGGGCTCGTCGAGCATCAGGAGCCGCGGGCGCGTCATCAGCGCGCGGCCGATCGCGAGCATCTGCTGCTCGCCGCCGGAGAGCGTCTCGGCGCGCTGATCGAGCCGCTCGGACAGACGCGGGAACAGCTTGAAGACGAGCTCCAGCGGTCCCTCGCGATCGGCCTCGCCGCGATAGAGATAGCTGCCGAGGCGCAGATTGTCGCGCACCGACAGGCGCGGAAACAGGCGGCGGTTCTCCGGCACATAGGCGATGCCCGCCGCCGTGATGTGGTGCTGCGCCATGCCGTTGAGCCGCTTGCCATCGAAGGTCACGGTACCCGAGCGCGGACGCTCGGCGCCGGCGATCGACTTCAGCAGCGTCGACTTGCCGGCACCGTTGGCACCGGCGACACAGACGATCTCGCCCTTGGTGACTTCGATGCTGACCGCGGAGATCGCGACCAGGCCCTGATAGGCGGTCGTGATTTCATGCACTGACAGCATGACGATCTCCCAGATATGCCTTGATCACCTTGGGATCGCGGACGACCTCCGTGGGCTTGCCCTCGACGAGCACCTTGCCGAGGTCGAGCACGATGGCGCGATCGACCAGCGGCATCACGATCTCCATGACGTGTTCGACCATCAGCACGGTGATGCCGGCATCGCGCACCTTGCGCACCAGCGCCACGCCGGTCTGCGCCTCGGTCGGCGTCAGGCCGGTGAGGACTTCGTCGAGCAGCAGCAATTTCGGTTCGGTCGCGAGCGCTCGGGCGACCTCGAGGCGGCGCTTCTCGGCCGGGACGAGATCGCTTGCAAGCACGTCGGCGCGCGCGGCGAGGCCAGTAAACTCGAGCACCTCGTACGCCTTGCGGCGCGCCTCGCGCATCACGGTGTTGCGCACGAGTGCGCCGACGATGACGTTGTCGATGACGGTCATGGTCTCGAAGCTCTTGACCACCTGGAAGGTGCGCCCCACCCCGCGCTGGCAACGCTCGGCCGCCGGCATGTGGGTGACATCCTCGCCGTCGAACCAGATCGAGCCTTGCGTCGGCGGCAGGACGCCGGCGATCAGATTGAACAGCGTCGATTTGCCGGCGCCGTTCGGGCCGATCAGCCCGACGATCTCGCCGCGACCGACCGAGATCGAGACATCGCTATTGGCGATAAGGCCGCCGAAGCGCTGCCAGACGCCGCGGGTTTCAAGGAGCGCGGTCATCGTGTGGCTCCCTTGGCTTTAGAGCGGGAGAACAAGCTGACCAACCCTTGCGGCAAGGCCAGCGCGATCAAGACGATCAGCGTGCCGTAGACGATCAGATCGACGCCGCGCCCGGAACCGCCGATGAAGGAGCGCGTCAGCTCGGTCATCGGGATCAGGATGGCTGCCCCTAGCACCGGCCCCCAGAGGGTGCCGATGCCGCCGAGCACGGCCGGCAGCGCCATCAGAAGCGAGAACTGGAAGCCCATCACGCTCTCGGGATCGATATAGGCGAGGAACTGCGCATAGAAGGCGCCGCCGATGGCGACGAGAAAGGCTGAGACCGCGGCCGCGCCCATCTTGGAATTGAACACGACGACGCCGAGGCTCTCGGCCGCCTCCGGATTGTCCTTCACCGCGCGCCACCAGAAACCCCATTTGGAGTCTTCCAGCCACCAGGTGACGAACCAGGCGAGGCAGCACAGCGCCAGCGCGAAATAGAAGTACGGCAACTTGCTGCGCAGGAACTGGAATTTCAACCAGCTATCGCCGCGCACGGGAATGGTGATGCCCATCGCTGCCCCCGCCCACTCCCAGTTCTGGAACAGCAGCAAGCCGATCTCCGCAATGACGATGGTCGCAATGACGAAGTAATGGCCGCGCAGGCGGAAGAAGGGGTAGCCGAGCCCCATCGCGATGACGGCCGCGATCATGCCGCCGGCGAGCATGCCGAACCAGGGCAACACGCCGAACTTGGTGAACAGGAGCTCGGTGGTGTAGGCGCCGATGCCGAAATAGAGCGCATGTCCGAGCGAGATCTGCCCGCAATAGCCGGAGAGGATGTTCCAGCTCTGCGACAGCGCCGCATACATCAGGGTCAGGATCAGGATGTTCTGGACGTAGACATCCTTGACGAACAGCGGCGCGAGGGCGGCCAGCGCAGCCAGCACCGCGGCGATGACGAGATCGCGGCGACGCCGCGCGGCAAAATTGTTGTCCATCACATCGACCCGAACAGGCCACGCGGCCGGATGAAGACGACGAGCAGGTAAACAGCATAGATGCCGACCGACTTCAGCGAAGGTGGCAGCATCAAAGCGGTCATCGCCTCGACCAGGCCGACGATGATGCCGCCTGCGAAGGCCCCGAACACGCTACCGAAGCCGCCGAGCGCTACCGTGACATAGGCGATCAGCGCAAAGGACGCACCGACATCCGGATAAATGTAGAAGAACACCGCCATGATCGCGCCGGCGAGACCGACCAGCCCGGCGCCAAGGCCCCAGCCGAATGCGAATACGCGGTTCTTGTCGATGCCGACCAGCGCGACCGCGCCGGGATCCTCGCGGGTGGCCTCCAGCGCACGGCCGAAGTCAGTGCGGTGGATGAAGAAATAGAGCCCGGCGAAGGCTGCGATGGAGACCAGCGCACCGACCAGCTGCGGCTCCGGCAGGAAGATTCCGGCGAACGAGATGGTTTTGCCACCGAGCCAGGACTGCGGGATGCTGCGATAATCCGGCGTGAAGAAGAACTGCGCCAGGCCGCGCAAGACGATGGCGAGGCCGAACGTGGTGAAGATCTGCACCATGCCGGCATTGGTCTTGGCCCGCATGGCAAAGCGTACGATCAGGAGATAGATCACCGCTCCGAATACGAACATCGCCGCAGCGACCAGCGGCGCAGAGAGCAAGGGGTCGATGGCGAAGAACGTGAACAGGAAGAACGACACGTACATCGCGATCATCAGGAACTCGCCATGGGCGAAGTTCGTGACGTCCATCAGGCCGAAGATCAGCGCAAGGCCGACCGCGATCAACCCGTAGAGCAGGCCCATGAGGAGGCCGCTCGCAAGACTTTGGATAATGGCTTGGGCTGTCAATTCTGGTCCCCCGTTCGAAACGCCACGACAGGTTTCGTCATTGCGAGCGCAGCGAAGCAATCCAGAAATGTTTCCAGGGAAGCAGTCTGGATTGCTTCGTCGCCAGCGCAAAATTGCTGCGCAATTTTGTCGCGGGCTCCTCGCAATGACGATGTGGGAGCAGCTTGCTTCCCACAGCGCCAACCCTTACTTCATCGGCCAGATCGCTTCCGCGATTGCCGCCTGCGGCGGGAAGATGGTGACGAACTTGCCGCCGACATATTGCAGCAGCACCGGGTCGGCGTCGTTGTTCTGGCCCATCTCGTCGAACTTGACGCGCTTCCAGGGCATGATGGTCTGCTCGCCCGGGATGTCGGTGGCGGCAAGGGCGTCGCGGATCTTCTCGCCGTCGGTCGACTTGGCACGGTTGATGGCGTCGGCGAGGATGATCAGGCCCATGAACTGGCGCGAGGTGAGGTCGTTGAAATCCTTGCCCGAGCGCGCCTTGAACATGTCGTTGATCTTGCCGACCATCGGGCGCTTCTGAGCAAGGTCGAGCGAGAAGGTGCCACGCGAGATCACGCCTTCGAGCTTGTCGCCGACGGCGTCATAGAGCGCCTTCTCGGAGAAGCCGGCATCCTGTGCCACGATCGCATTCGGCTTGTAGCCGAGCTCGGCCATGGTCTTGACCAGCAAAATGCCGTCGGTGGTGTAGCTCGAGGGCATCAGCACGTCCGCGTTGGCCGTCTTGAGCTGCTGCACCTCGGCCGAGAGCGACGGCGAATTGGCGCGATACTTGATGTCGCTGACGATCTTGTAGCCGCGTTCGCTGGCGATCTTGGTCTGGGCATTGGCGGAATCGGTGCCGAAGATCGTATCCTCGTGGAACAGCGACAGCGTCTCGATCTTGGTACCCTTCTTCTTCATCGCATCGAAGAAGTCGAACATCGCCGCCGAGTACATCTCGTCATGCGGGGCGGCACGGAAGTAATATTTCAGGCCGCGGCGATGCAGGCTGGGCGAGGAATTGTCGGCGGATACGAACGGGACCTGGTAGCGCTCGCAGATCTGGCTGACGGTGACGGCGACCGCGCTCTGATAAGTGCCGATGATGGCGCAGACCTTCTCCTGCGTGATCAGGCGCTCGGCTTCGGCGCGGCCCTTCTGCGGATCGGCCTGGTGGTCGGCGAAGACAAGACGGATCTTCGCGCCGCCGAGCCCGGGCAGGCCCTCGCCCTTCGCTAGCGGCAGGTCGAAATCGGTGCTCTTGTTGATGACCTCGAGCGCGGTCTCGTAGGCCTTCTGCGCGTCGACGCCCTGCTGGGCGCTGCCGCCGGAGAACGGATAGATTACGCCGATCACGACTTCGGACGTCTGGGCCCGCGCCGCGAGCGGCACCAGCGCGGCAGTGGCGGTAGCTCCCAACAGCACGTCGCGGCGAGTGATTGTCATGGCAAAGTCCCCCTGTTCCTGAATTTCGACTGATCGAATGAAGCGATTGACGGATGCGGTAAAGCCCGAAGAAGCAGCAGACGCTGCCCACTAAATCACGGCCATGGCCCTGTTCTTAAGATCCGTCACCAGCATCAGGCCGGGCGAATGCGTGATCGCGAACGGAAGCTTTGCGGCATTGATCACCGATTGCGGCGTCACGCCGCAGGCCCAGAACACCGGGATCTCGTCATCGCCGACAGGCACGGGATCACCATAGTCGGGCTTGGCGATGTCCTTGATGCCGATCAGATGCGGATGACCGAGATGCACGGGAGCGCCGTGCACGGCCGGATAGCGCGAGGTGATCTGCACCGCGCGGATCGCATCGGCAGGCTTGAACGGGCGCATCGAAACCACCATCGGTCCCGCGAACGGACCTGACACGCCGCAGGCGATGTTGGTGCGGTACATCGGCACGCGCACGTTCTGCTCGATGTGGCGGATCGGCATGCCCTCGTCGAGCAGCGCTTCTTCAAACGAGAACGAGCAGCCGAGCACGAAGGTCACGAGATCGTCGCGCCAGTGACTGGTGATGTCGGTCGGCTCGTCGACGACTTCGCCATCGCGCCAGACCCGGTAGCGCGGCACATCGGTGCGAATGTCGAGATCGGCGCCGAGCGCGGGAATGTGCGGGCTGCCGACATCGGACATGCCGATGATCGGGCACGGTTTCGGATTGAGCTGGCAGAAGCGGTGAAAGGCGCTGGCATATTCCGCCGGCAGGATCGCCAGATTGCCCTGGACGAAGCCGGGGGCGACACCGGCGGTCGAGCCGACCTGGCCGCCGCGATAGGCGAGCCGCGCCTTTCGGCTGGGGAGCGTGTCGGGCGTTTCAGTTTGCTGCGCTGCCACCAAAACAGTCATGCGATCGACCTGCCTATAAACTCGACAAAGACAGCCAACACCAAGCGTGCTATAAAGTCTAATCTTCCTTTCTAATCGATATCGATAAATCCATTTTATCGGTCGGGAAAATCCTTCCAATGCTGGACTTCAGATCGATCGAAACCTTCCTCTGGGTCGTGAAGCTCGGCAGCTTCCGCGGCGCCGCGTCACGGCTCAATACGACCCAGCCGGCGATCTCCCAGCGCATCGCCCAGCTCGAACGCGAGATGGGCGTGAAGCTGCTGAACCGCGATCATCGCGTGGCTTCGCCCACCCCGAGCGGACGTCAGATGATGGTCTATGCGGAAAAACTGATCGGCCTTCGCGCTGCGATGATGGCGGAGATCGGCGACCGTTCGGCGATGCGCGGTGTGATGCGGCTCGGCGTTGCCGAAACCATCGTGCACACCTGGCTGCCGCGGCTGGTGAAGAGTGTGAACGAGGTCTACCCGAACCTGTCGCTGGAGATCGAGGTCGACATCACGCCGAACCTCACCGCGCGGCTGCTTGCGCAGGAGATCGAGCTGGCCTTCGTGGTCGGGCCGCTATCGGCCTCCGGCGTGCATAACCGCGTGCTCGCCGATTATCCGATCGGCTTTCTCGCGAGCCCGTCACTCGGACTCGGCGACGGTCCGGTAACACCGTCCGATCTCGCGCGGTTTCCGATCATCACCTTTCCGCGCAAGACCAAGCCTTACGAGGTCGTGCGCGAGGTGTTCGACCGGCCGGAGCTGCCGCCGATCCGCCTGCATGCGTCCGCTTCGCTGGCCACCGTCATCCACATGGCGGTCGAGGGGCTCGGCATTGCCGTGATACCCGATGCCATCGTCGAGAACGAGCTCGCCGACGGGCGGCTGCAGCTGCTCGACACCGATCTTGCCATCGCGCCGCTGACCTTCACCGCGAGCTGGCTCGCCTCGCCTGACGTCGTCGCGGTGGAGCGCGTCGCCGAGCTTGCACGGCAGATTGCGCAGAGCAGCCTCGCGGTTGACGCGGCCGCAGCGGCGCGTCATTGAGAAAGGCGCCGGACAAAAGAGAGAACGACCGCATGAGCCGAGCCGCCACCAACCTGCAAATCGATTCCGCCCGCCTCTGGGGATCCATCCACGAGACCGCGCAGTTCGGGGGGACGGCCAAGGGTGGCGTCAGGCGGCTGACGCTCAGCAGCGAAGACAAGCAGGTTCGTGACTGGTTCCGAAAAGCCTGTGAGGACGCGGGGCTTGAAGTGCATGTCGATGCGCTCGGCTCGCAGTTCGGATTGCGCAAGGGCCGCGACATGTCGAAGCTGCCAGTCGGCATCGGTTCGCACCTCGATACCCAGCCGACCGGCGGCAAGTACGACGGCATTCTGGGAACGCTTGGCGCGCTGGAAGTGATCCGCACGCTCAATGACGCCGGCATCGAGACCGAGGCGCCGATCTGCGTCGTCAACTGGACCAACGAGGAAGGCTCGCGCTTCGCACCCGCGATGATGGCCTCCGCCGCTTACGTCGGCGACTTCACCACCAACGACATCCTGTCGCGCAAGGACATCGAGGGCACGACCGTCGGCCAGGCGCTCGATGCCATCGGCTATCGCGGCGACAAGCCGGTCGGCTTCCAGAAGCTCGGCTGCTTCGTCGAGCTGCACATCGAGCAAGGCCCGATCCTGGAGGCCGAGGGCAAGACCATCGGCGTGGTCGATTCCGGCCAAGGCGTGCTCTGGTACGACGGCAAGATTTCCGGCTTCGAAAGCCATGCGGGCTCGACACCAATGCCGCTGCGGCGCGATGCGCTGGCGACGCTCTCCGAGATCGTGCTGGCGATGGAGGCGATCGCGAGGAAGCACGGGCCGAACGCGGTCGGCACCATCGGCGAGGCCGTGATCGCGAATCCCTCCCGCAACGTCATTCCCGGCGAGATCGCCTTCACCATGGATTGCCGCAGCGCGGATGGCGCCATCATGGATGCGCTCGACCGCGACCTGCGCGCCGCGATTGCCGAGATCGCCGCGCGCCGCAAGGTCGATGTCAAGATTGATCTCGTCTGGCGCAAGCCGCCGACGCATTTCGATCCGAAGCTGATTGCAGCGGTCGAGAACGCGGCCAAGACGCTTGGCTATTCCTCCCGCCGCATCACCTCCGGCGCCGGCCACGACGCCTGCAATCTCAATACCGTCATGCCGGCTGCGATGGTGTTCGTGCCGTGCAAGGACGGCATCAGCCACAACGAGCTGGAAGATGCCACGCAGGGCGACTGCGCCGCGGGCACCAACGTGCTGATGCACACCGTGCTGGCAATCGCCGGCGTCGCGTCCTGATCGGAGACAGACATGCGCGGAGTTTTCGTCGACGCCAACGAAGCCTTGGCCGTGATCATGGAGCGGCTGCAGAAGCCTGACGATCCCAAAGTTCGGATCCACCGGAATCCCGATATCAAGCCCGAGCAATATCCTGAAATCCTCGACGGCGCCGAGATCGCGATCGTCGATCACACGGCGCTTCCGACCGACATCGCCAGGAAGTGCACAGGCCTGAAGCACGTCGTGTTCCTCGGCACCGGCGCGCGCAGCTACATGAACCCGGAGGAGCTCGCGGAACTCGGCATCTCCGTGCATCTGATCAAGGGTTACGGCGACACCGCGGTGGCGGAAGCAGCGATTGCGCTGATGTGGGCCTCGGCGCGCGTCATCGCGATGATGGACCGCGAGATGCGCGCCGGAAACTGGCTGCGCGAGGATGGCATGCAGCTCACCGGCAAGACGCTCGGCTTGATCGGTTTCGGCGGTATCGCTGCCGAGGTCGCGCGCATTGCCTCCGGCAGCGGCATGAAGGTGATCGCCTGGAACCGCTCGCCGAAGAGCCATCCTGGCGTCGAATTCACCGACCTCGACACGTTGCTGGCACGGAGCGACGTGGTGTCGCTGCATCTTCTGCTCAACGACGAGACCCGCGGCATGATCACGCGCGAGACGATCGCCAAGATGAAGCCGGGCGTCGTCCTCATCAACACCGCGCGCGGCGCGATCGTCGATGAACAGGCAATGATCGATGCGCTGAAGTCGGGTCATATCCGCCACGCCGGCCTCGATGTATTCAACATCGAGCCGTTGCCAGCTGACCATCCGCTGACGAAGATCCCGAACGTGACGCTGTCGGCTCATTCGGCATTCCGCACGCCGGAGGCGAGCGAAAATCTGATTGAAGCAGCATGGGTCCATTGCCGCCGGATCGTGCAAGGATAAGAGCAACAACAATGGCCGACTATCGCACCATCAAGGCAGAACCGCTCACCAATGCCATCCGCGCCATCGTCAAGGCTGGCGGCTCCTCGGACCGCGAAGCCGAGCTGGTGTCCACCAATCTCGTCGAGGCCAATCTCAAGGGACATGACTCCCACGGCGTCGGCATGATCCCGCGTTATGTGCAGAGCGTCGTCAACGGCGGCCTTGCGGTGAACCAGCACGTCAAGATCGTGCTCGATACCGGTCCGCTCCTCACTCTGGACGGCCTCACCGGCTACGGCCAGGTGATCGGCCATGAAGCGATGGAGCTGGCGGCTGACCGCGCCAAGCGCAACGGCGTGTGCCTCGTCGGCCTCTCCAACGCGCACCATATCGGCCGCATCGGGCATTGGGCCGAGCAGTGCATCGACCACGGGCTGGTCTCGATCCACTTCGTCAACGTGATCTCGCGCCCGATCGTGGCGCCCTGGGGCGGCAGCGATGCGCGCCACGGCACCAACCCGTTCTGCGTCGGGATCCCGCGCGCGGGCAAGGAGCCGATCGTGCTCGACTTCGCAACCAGCAGGATCGCGCAAGGCAAGACGCGCGTTGCTCACAACAAGGGCGTTGAGCTCGAGCCCGGGACCATCATCGACAACGAGGGCAAGCCCACCACCAATCCGCGCTACACCGTGATCCCGCCGCATGGCGCCATCCTGCCGTTCGGCGAGCACAAGGGCTCGGGGCTCGCGCTGGTATGCGAAATCCTCGGCGGCGCGCTCTCCGGCGGGCAGGTGGTCAAGGGTCCGTCCGACGGCAAGTACAACGTCCTCAACGGCATGCTCTCGATCGTCATCGATCCGACCAAGCTCGGTACCGCTGAAAACCTCGCACGCGAAGTCGAGAGCTTCGTCGCTTGGCACACCGGCTCGCCACCCGCCCCGGGGGTCGACAAGGTGAAGATCGCGGGCGAACCCGAGCGCGAAACCAAGAAGAAGCGTCTTGCCGAAGGCATTCCGGTCGATCCCACCACGTGGCAGGAGATCCTCGAGGCCGGCAAGAAGTTCGGGCTGGATCAGGCGGCGATCGAGAAGATCGCTGGCTGAACAATAGCGCGGCAGATAACACGGCACCGTCCCGTAAACGGGACGGTGCCGTGTCTATTGGGTTGCGTTAGTCGACCATGTCCGCCACCGCCTTGCCGCACGCCGTGGTGTCGGCGTTGCCGCCGAGATCCTTGGTGCGCAGCGTGCGCTCGGCCAGCGTGCGTTCGATCGCCTCGACGATTGATTTGCCGGCGACCTTCTCCCCGAGATGCTCGAGCATCATCGCGCCCGACCAGATCGCACCGATCGGGTTGGCGATGCCCTGCCCCGCGATGTCAGGCGCCGAGCCGTGCACCGGCTCGAACACCGAGGGGAAATCGCCCTCGGGATTGATGTTGCCCGACGGCGCGATGCCGATCGTGCCCGTGCAGGCGGGTCCGAGGTCGGAGAGGATATCACCGAACAGGTTGGAGCCGACCACGACGTCGAACCAGTCCGGATGCAGGACGAAATTCGCGGTCAGGATGTCGATGTGGTACTTGTCCCACTTCACGCCGGGAAACTTCTTGGCCATCGCCTCCACGCGCTCGTCCCAATAGGGCATGGTGATGGAGATGCCGTTCGACTTGGTCGCCGAGGTCAGATGCTTCTTCGGCCGCGACTGCGCGAGCTCGAAGGCGAACTTCAGGATGCGGTCGACGCCGATGCGGGTCATCACCGTCTGCTGCGTCACGAACTCGCGGTCGGTGTCGGGGAACATGCGGCCACCGACGGAGGAATATTCACCTTCGGTGTTCTCGCGCACCACCCAGAAGTCGATATCGCCGGGCTTGCGGTTCGCCAATGGCGACGGCACACCGGGCATCAAGCGCACGGGACGGAGGTTCACATACTGGTCGAACTCGCGGCGGAACTTGATCAGCGAGCCCCACAGCGAGACGTGATCCGGAATCTTTGCCGGCCAGCCGACCGCGCCGAAATAGATCGCGTCGTGCTTGCCGATCTTCTCTTTCCAGTCGTCCGGCATCATCTGGCCGTGCTTCTCGTAATAGTCCCACGACGAGAAGTCGAAATGATCGAAATGCAGGGACACGCCGTGCTTCTTGGCGGCTGCCTCCAGAACGCGCAGGCCTTCGGGCATCACTTCCTTGCCGATGCCGTCGCCGGGAATGACTGCGATCCGGTATTGTTTCTTACTCATTAGGAGCGTCCCTGGTTGATCCGGCAGCTGCCGCGTTTGACCGCACTGCAATGGACCAAAGTCAGCGGCAGCGCAACGCTGCACTGCAATGTTGACCATGGCGCAGCCGAGCGCCTACTGATTTCATCCTGTTCCTCTCCTGCGAGTACCTCACATGGATCTGCATCTGCGTGGCAAGCGCGTCCTGATCACGGGCGCATCCAAGGGCATTGGGGCAGCCGCTGCCGAGGCCTTTGCCGAGGAAGGCGCAAACCTCCTGCTCGCCGCGCGCCGTGGCGATCAGCTCAAGGCCCTGGCCGACCGCCTTCGTTCGGCGCACCAGATCGACGCTGCGACGAGCATCGTGGATCTGCGCAGGACCGAGGACGTCGCGCGGCTCGCCAAGGAAGCCTCCGACATCGACGTGCTCGTCAACAATGCCGGCGACATTCCCGGCGGCTCCATCGACAAGATCGACGAAGCCACCTGGCGACACGCGTGGGACTTGAAAGTGTTCGGCTACATCAACCTCACGCGGCATATCTATGCGCAGATGAAGGCCAGGGGCGGCGGCGTCATCGTCAACGACATCGGTGCCGCCGGCGAAAAATTCGACGCCAACTACATCTGCGGCAGCGCCGGCAATGCCGCGCTGATGGCCTTCACACGCGCGCTCGGGGGCAAAAGCCTCGCAGACAACATCCGCGTGGTCGGCATCAATCCGGGCCCCGTCGGCACGGACCGTCACGTCACCCTGCTGAAGACGCGGGCCAAGCACCAGTTCGGCGACGAGAGCCGGTACAAGGAATTCCAGAAAGGCCTGCCGCTCGGCCGCCCCGCGCATGCGCGCGAGATCGGCGACCTCATGGCCTTCCTGGCTTCGGACCGTGCCGGCTACACGTCCGGCGTGATCTACACGTTGGACGGCGGCATCAGCGCCGGCTGGGGTTAGTTTCTTTCGTCATTGCGAAGCAAGAGTGAGCTAGGAGTCAAATACTTGTCTCAAGACCTGATCCGCGAAACCGCCTGCGCCGTCGTCGACATCTTGCGCTCCGGCGACGTTTCCCCACTCGAATTGCTGGATGTGGTGGAGAAGCGCGTCAAGGAGGTCGACGGCAAGGTCAACGCGCTGCCGACGCTGTGCTTCGACCGGGCCCGGGCCAACGCGACAGCCCTGATGCGGAAACCGGCCGGCGCGCGCGGCCTGCTCGCCGGCCTGCCGCTGCCGATCAAGGATCTGACCGACGTCGCGGGCGTGCTGAACACGCAAGGTTCGCCGATCTTCAAGGACAACATCCCGGCGACATCCGATCTCATGGTCGAGAACCTCGAGGCCAACGGCGCGGTGGTCTATGCCAAATCCAACACGCCCGAGTTCGGCGCCGGCGCAAACACCTTCAACGAAGTGTTCGGCGCGACGCTCAACCCCTGGGATACGACCAAGTCTGCGGCCGGCTCCTCCGGCGGTGCCGCGGTGGCGCTCGCCACCGGCATGGCCTGGCTCGCGCAGGGCTCGGACATGGGTGGCTCCTTGCGCAGCCCCGCGGCCTTCTGCGGCATCGTCGGCATGCGGCCGAGCATCGGCCGCGTCGCACATACCCCCAAATCCGCCATCGACCGCAATCTCGGCGTCGCCGGACCGATGGCCCGCAATGTCGAGGACCTCGCGCTGCTGCTGGACGCCATGAGCGGCGACTATGCAGACGATCCGCTGTCGCTGCCGGCGCCTGCCACCTCCTTCCTGTCGGCGGCGCAGTCCGGCAAGAAGCCGAAGCGCATCGCCTATTCGCCCGATCTCGGCATCACGCCTGTCGATCCCGAGGTGAAGGCGATCACGCGCAAGGCCGCCGAACGTTTCGCGGAGGCCGGAGTGATCGTCGAGGAGGCCCATCCGGACTG
This sequence comes from Bradyrhizobium sp. UFLA06-24, assembly GCF_054967145.1. Classification (NCBI taxonomy): domain Bacteria; kingdom Pseudomonadati; phylum Pseudomonadota; class Alphaproteobacteria; order Hyphomicrobiales; family Nitrobacteraceae; genus Bradyrhizobium; species Bradyrhizobium sp. UFLA06-24. Next base: position 362,394 of record NZ_JADFUE010000001.1, on the reverse strand, counting down.
GCGCGAGGCGCATGAATGCTTCCATGTGCTGCGCGCCTTCGATTTCGCGATCACCAAGGCCAATCTGCTGCGCACCAAGCGCGATTTGCTCAAGCCCGAAGTGATCTGGAACATCGAGGAAGGCCTCAAGCTCACCGTCGAGCAGCTCGCGCGCGCCGAGGCCCAGCGCGTCGGCATGACCGCGCGCGCGATCGAGTTCTTCAAGACCTACGATCTGCTGCTGACGCCGACGACGATCGTGCCGCCCTTCCCGATCGAGCAGCGCTATGTCGCCGAATGCGCCGGCAAGCGGTTCGACAATTACATCGAATGGCTCGGCATCGTCTACGCCATCACGCTCGCCTGCTGCCCGTCGCTGTCGCTGCCCTGCGGTTTCACGGCTTCGGGCCTGCCGGTCGGCGTGCAGGTGGTCGGCGCCCCGCGCGCGGATGCGCAGGTGATCGCGGGCGCCAAAGTGCTGGAGGACATTCTGGGCCTGCGCGGTCAGACGCCGATCGATCCGCGCGTGAAGTAGTCGCCCTCCTGCCCCGGATGCAGCGCAGCGCGGCTTCGCGGTGTGCTGCAGGGGCCCGTCTCCCCCGAGGCCTCCCGTGCAGCTCTGGGTCCCTGCTCTGCGGCGCAGCGCTTGCGCGCCGCACCTTGTCCGGGACACGAGACCTCACCTCCTGCTCGTCGCCTCCAGACTGCGGCTATAGCGCGACATCGCAAAGCAAAAGGCGAAATAGATCGCAGCGACGAAGATGTAGACCTCGACCGAGAACTGCTGCCAGGCCGGATCGATGATCGCGGTCTTCGCCGTCGTCAGCAGGTCGAAGATGCCGATGATCAGTACCAGGCTGGTGTCCTTGAAGAAGGCGATGAAGGTATTGACCAGCGGCGGAATGACGTGGCGGATCGCCTGCGGCAGTACCACCAGCCGGTGCTTGCGCCAGTAGGACAGTCCGAGCGCGTCGGCGGCCTCATATTGCCCGCGTGGCACGGCCTGAAGGCCGCCGCGGATGACTTCCGCCAGATAAGCGCCCGCGAACAGGATGATCGCGATCTGCGCACGCAGCAGCTTGTCGATGTTGAATCCGGCCGGCATGAACAGCGGAAACATCACGCTCGCCATGAACAGGAGGCTCACGAGCGGCACGCCGCGGATCAGTTCGACATAAAGCACCGAGAGCGAACGGATCGCCGGCAGCTTGGAGCGCCGGCCGAGCGCGACCAGAATGCCCAGCGGAAAACCGAACGCCAAACCGAACGTCGCCAGGATCAGCGTCACCGGCAATCCACCCCATCGGTCCTGCGAGACGAAGGAGAGCCCGAACACGCCGCCCCACATCAGCACGCTGATCAGCGCGAGCGCGCCGATCCAGATGAAGCCGAGCTCGCGCCGCCAGAGCGCGCGCCGCGTGGAAAGATAGAACAGCGCGATGAACAGCACGACCGACAACGCCGGCCGCCACTGCTCGTCAAAGGGATATGTGCCGAACAATATGAAACGGTATTTTTCCGGAATGATCGCCCAGCAGGCGCCGAGGCCCCGTACCGCCTTGCAGGCTGCCGAATCATTCGCCGGCGTGAGCCACACCGCGTTGGCGATGCCCCATTGCGCGAAGCCGATCACCCCTTTTGCCAGCACCGCCAGCAAAACAAGGGTGAGGATGCCGTTGGGAATCGACGAGAACAGATTGGCGCGCAACCAGCGCAGCACCGGATTGCCGATTTGCGGACGGCGAGCCGCACGCGGTACGTCCGGCATGTCGGTGATAACAGTCATGCTCAACGCTCCGCCAGCGCGATGCGCGCGTTGTACCAGTTCATGAAGAAGCTGATCCCAAGGCTGATGGTGAGAAAGACGGCCATGATCAGCGAGATCGCCTCGATCGCCTGCCCGGTCTGGTTCAGTGTCGTGTTGGCGATCGAGACCACGTCCTGGTAGCCGATCGCGACCGCGAGCGAGGAGTTCTTGGTCAAATTGAGATACTGGCTCGTCATGGGCGGCACGATCACGCGCAGTGCCTGCGGCAGGATGATCTGTCGCAGCATGAAGCTGCGGCGCAGCCCGAGCGCGCTGGCGGCATCCCATTGCCCGCGCGGCACCGACTGGATGCCGCTGCGCACGATCTCGGCGATGAAGGCGGAGGTGTAGGTGACGAGCGCGATCAGCAGCGCGAAATATTCCGGCGCGAGGGTCAGCCCCCCGACGAAGTTGAAGCCGCGCAACTCAGGCCATTCGATCTTCCAGGGCACACCGAACAGCAGCGACACCGCCGCCGGCAGCACGACGATGAGGCCGAGCGCAAAGGGCCAGGCTGGCCGCGGCTTGCCGTCGCGCATCTGCTGGGCGACCAGCCATCGCCTGATGACAAAGAATGCAGCGCAGCCCAGCACGGCCGTGCCGAGCACCCGGAGTTGCGACGAGCCAACCGGGATCGCCGGCAGGATCAGGCCGCGATTGGAGAGGAACACGCCCTCGACCGGCCGCCACGCCGCGCGCGCGGCCGGCAGCGCCTGCATCAGCACGTACCAGAACAGCAATTGAAGCAGCAGCGGGATGTCGCGCAGGACTTCGACATAGACCGCGGCCAGCCGCGACAGCAGCCAGTTCGCCGACAATCGCGAAATCCCGATCAGCGTCCCCAGAATGGTCGCAAGCACGATGCCGATCACCGCGACCCGCAGCGTATTGGCGACGCCGACGACAAACGCCCAGAGATAAGTGTCTCTCGGATTATACGTCAGCAGGCTGTCGGCGATCGGCATTCCGGCCTCTCGGCCGAGAAAGGCAAAGCCCGTGGTGATGCGACGGGCCGAGAGGTTGGTGACGGTGTTGGACCAGAGGAAGAGGACGACGGCAACCGCGATGCCGACCACCAGGACCTGCCAGAACAGGCCCTTCAATTCGTTGGGGCCGAGCGCGCCGAAAAAGCTGCGGCGCGGCGGCCTGCGAACATCCGAGGTCACAGCACAAAAATCCTTCCCGAGAACAACGATTTCCGGCGGCGCGCATCAAGTGTTGCATCAAATCCGAAGCCATGCAACAAATGTTTCATGGCTGTGTCGGCGAAATCCTCTCCCTTAAGCGAACTCCGCATCGCGCTGCCCTCGCTTCCCCTGCGGTTGCAGGAGGTCGGACGTTTCGTCGCCGCCAACGATTACGACGCCACCACCCGCTCGATGCGCGATCTCGCCGCGGAAGCCGGCGCCGATCCCGCCGCCTTCACCCGCCTTGCAAAGGCGATCGGCTATTCCGGCTGGGACGAGTTGCGTGCCGCGCTGACCGAGGCCCGGCGACCGTCGCAGGCCTCGCCCTTCTCGGCGCGCGCGAAAGGTCGCCGCCACGGCCCGAACGCGGACGTCACCCTCATCACCGACAAGCTCGAGGCCGAGGCCGCCGGCTTGCCGCGCATCTCGGCTCACGCCATCGCGGACGCAGCCCGCGGCCTCCACGACGCACGACGGATCTGGATCGCCGGCTATCGCAGCTGTCGCAGCGTCGCGGAATTGCTCAACTACGAGCTCCGGCTGTTCCGCCCCGAACAGGTGCAGATCGTCGGCGCCTCCGGCCCCGACGATCTCGATCTCGGCGCATTCCGCCCCGGCGAGGCCGTGATCGTCATCGGCTTCATGCCCTATACAAATGCCAGCGTCCGCGTCGCACAGGCCGCCTATCACGCCGGCGCGACGCTGATCGCGATCGCGGATAGCGTCACCGCGCCGATGGCCGAAGGCGCCGATCATGTGTTGCTGTTCGAGGCGGCCTCCTCGCCGGGCTTCTTCCCGAGCCTCACCGGCGCGCTCGCGATCGCGCAATCGCTGGCCGCGGTGACGTTCTCGCTCGGCGGCGCCGCTGCCAGGAAGCGCCTTCAGGACACTGAAGCCCGGCTCGCCGCGGCTTCCACCTACGTCTCAGAAAGAGATTGACCATGAGCATCCGCACCAGCCGCGTGCTTCATCGCTCGTTACGGGAGACGCCGCCCAAGGCCGTCGGCGGCGAGGGCGTTTATCTCTTTGCCGAGGACGGGCGCCGTATCATCGATGCGTCCGGCGGCGCGGCGGTCTCCTGTCTCGGCCATCAGCATCCGCGCGTGATCGCCGCAATGGTGAAGCAAGCCTCGACCCTCGCCTACGCTCACACCGCCTTCTTCTCGTCCGAGCCGGCCGAGGCGCTCGCGGAGACTCTGGTTGGCCAAGAGCCGGGCGGTCTTGCCTACGCCTATTTCGTCAGCGGAGGATCGGAAGCGATCGAAGCCGGCATCAAGCTGGCTCGGCAATATTTCATCGAGCGCGGCGAGCCGCAGCGGCAGCACTTCATCGCGCGGCGGCAGAGCTATCATGGCAACACGCTCGGTGCGCTCGCCGCCGGCGGCAATGCCTGGCGCCGCGCACCCTATGCACCGCTGCTCTCGTCCGCCTTCAGCCATGTGACTCCGGCCTTCGCCTATCACGAGAAGCATGATGGCGAATCCGATGCGCAGTTCGTGGCACGCCTCGCCGCGGAGCTCGAAGCCGAGTTTCAGCGACTTGGCGCGGACACCATCGCCGCATTTCTGGCCGAACCCGTGGTCGGCGCCACCGCCGGAGCTGTGACCGCGCCGGAGGGCTACTTCAAGGCGGTCCGCGAGATCTGCGACCGCCATGGCGCACTGCTCATCCTCGATGAGGTCATGTGCGGCATGGGCCGTACCGGCACCACGCATGCCTGGCAGCAGGAGGGCATCACGCCGGACATTCAGGCCATCGCAAAGGGGCTCGGCGGCGGTTACCAGCCGATCGGGGCGATGCTTGCGAGCGGCAAGATCATCGACACCATCCGCTCGGGCTCGGGCGCGTTCCAGCACGGTCATACTTATCTCGCGCATCCGCTCGCCTGTGCGGCGGCGCTCGCGGTGCAGAACGTGATCCGCGAGGATCGCCTGCTCGACCGTGTCAAAGAGCGAGGCAAGCAGCTCGAGCAGCGGCTCACCGAACGTTTCGGCAATCATCGTCATGTCGGCGACATCAGGGGCCGCGGCCTGTTCTGGGCGATCGAGCTCGTGGCCGATCGCGCCAGCCGGACCTCGTTCGATCCGGCGCTCAAGCTTCATCAGAAGATCAAGGCTGAGGCGTTCGCCAACGGGCTCGGCTGCTATCCCGGCGGCGGGACCGTGGACGGCGTCCGCGGCGATCATGTGCTGCTGGCGCCGCCTTATATTGCGTCAGCTGACGAGATTGATCAGATCGTCGACAAGCTCGGCACGGCCGTCGACAACGTAGTGCGTAGTGTCAATCACTGAGGGGAGAGTTGCATGATGAGGAAAGTGGCAATCGCCGCGGGCGTACTCGCGGCATCAGCAATAGCCGCGCAAGCGGCGACGCTCGACACGGTCAAGAGCCGCGGCACGCTGGTGTGCGGTGTCAGCGCCGGCTTTGCCGGCTTCTCGGCACCGGACTCGCAAGGCAATTACAAGGGTCTCGACGTCGACTATTGCCGTGCACTGGCAGCCGGCGTGTTGGGGGATCCCAACAAGGTGCGCTACGTGGCACTAACCGCGCAGAACCGCTTCACCGCGCTGCAGTCCGGCGAGATCGACGTGCTCTACCGCAACTCGACGCAGACCTATTTGCGCGGCGTCACCCTGGGTCTGCGCCAAGGTCCGATCAACTTCTACGACGGCCAGGGCTTTGTCGTGAAGAAGGATCTCGGCGTGAAGGATCTCAAGGACCTCAAAGGCGCCACCGTTTGCGTCGCGCAGGGCACGACACACGAAGTTACGCTCGGCGATTACGGCCGCGCCAACGGCATCGACTGGAAGCCGCTGGTGTTCGACCGCGTCGACACCATGTACCAGACCTTCTTCGGCGGCCGCTGCGATGCGATGACCCAGGACGCCTCCGCGCTCGCCGGCGCCGTCACCACCGCAGCGCCGAACCCGGCCGATTATGTCGTGCTGCCGCAGACCATCAGCAAGGAACCGCTTGGACCGTTCACCCGCAACGGTGACGAGGTCTGGAGCGACATCATCACCTGGCTGCATTATGGCCTGATCGAAGCCGAAGAGCTCGGTGTGACGCAAGCCAATGTCGACGAGATGGCGAAGTCGCAGACACCAGCGATCCAGCGGTTGCTGGGCGCCTCCGGCGATCTCGGCTCGCGGCTCGGTCTGGACAACAAATGGCTGGTCGCGGCGATCAAGGCCACCGGCAATTACGGCGAGATCTACGAGCGCAATGTCGGCAAGGCGAGCCCGCTCAAGCTCGAGCGTGGCCTCAACGGCCTCTGGAGCAAGGGCGGCTTGATGTACGCGCTGCCGTTCAAGTAGCGACTTCACCTCTCTCCGCTTGCGGGGAGAGGTCGACGCGCAACGCGCGTCGGGTGAGGGGAACTCTCCGCGGATTCAACTCTCACCGTCTCCGCGGAGACTCCCCCCTCACCCCGACCCTCTCCCCGCAAGCGGGGAGAGGGAGAACAGGCATCCCCATGCGCATCGCCCTGATCCACGCTCTCAAACACTCCATCGCTCCGATCGAGGCGGCGTTCGCGGCCGCATGGCCGGAGGCGCGCTTGATGAACCTGCTCGACGACAGCCTGTCGGCGGACCTGGCGCGCGATGGCAGGCTCAACGACGCCATGACCGAGCGCTTTCTCGCGCTCGGCGACTATGCGGCGGCGACCGGAGCTAATGCGATCCTGTTCACCTGTTCGGCTTTCGGTCCCTGCATCGAGGCGGTTGCGCGGGCCCATGCGCCGATGCCGGTGCTGAAGCCGAACGAAGCGATGATCGAACGGGCGGTGACGATGGGCAAGCGCATCGGCCTGCTCTCGACCTTTCCGCCGACGCTGGTCTCGATGCCGCCGGAGTTTCCGGCCTCCGTCCGGATCGTGCCGAAACTCGTCGAGGGCGCGCTAGCCGCACTGGATCGAGGCGACCGCGCCACACATGACCGGCTGATTGTCGAGGCGTCCAGGGACCTGCACGATTGCGACGTCATCGCGCTCGCTCAGTTCAGCATCGCATCGACGGCGCCGCTGGTCGCGAAGGCTACAGGTCGGCCCGTCGTGACGACGCCGGACAGCGCGGTCGAGAAGCTGATGCGCCTCCTGAAGGCAGCGGCTTAAGCGCCTGCCTGTTTCTGGCGCCGCGCGTCCTTGATCGCGACCGCAAGGGCGGCTTTCGTCTCGTTCACGAAATCCTCGACCAGTTCTTCGCGCGTGGCATGCGCCGCCTCGCCGGTGAACAGGCCCTGCTCGGCGAGCATCACCACGCCGTGCAGCGCCGCCCAGACCTTCAGCGCCTGCCGCTCGCGCAAGAAGCCGACCGCAGGCGCGTCCAACGCTTCGATCACGAGCGCAAATGTCTCGCGCGTAGCCTCGTGCAACTCGCTGCCCTTGGCGGCGCATGACACCGTCCGCGAGGCGAACATCAAACGATAGATGCCGTTGCGGCGCAGGCCAAAATCGAGCGTTGCCTGCGCCAGGCGCGAGAGCTTCGATTGCTTCGACGGCTTTGCCATCGCCGCGCGCAACATCGCGCTGAACTGCCGGAAGGCTTCTGCCGTGACCGCGGCAAGCAATGCGTCGCGATCGGCGAAATGCCGGTAGGGCGCCGGCTGCGAAACGCCGACCTGCTTTGCCAGCGCCTTGATGCTGATGGCTTCAGCCCCGCCCTGCTCCGCCTCGCGCAACGCAGCCTTGATCAAGGCGTCGCGGAGATCGCCATGGTGGTAGGTGTTTCCGGCCTTACGAGCAACTTGTGAGCGCATGTCGCGGCGAAGCCTATAAGTTTGCGCTTGACAGGGGAAGCCCGGCGCTAATGTAATAGCATATAACTTCGCGACCAAAGCCGCGGATAAAACTCATATGGGGAACGCGCCACCTTTCGGGGTCGCGCATACGACCAAGGGAGCCGCCATGACAGAGCGACTGAGGGTTCACGTCGATCCCGACAAATGCCAGGGCCACGCACGCTGCAAGGCGCTCGCGCCGGAGCTGTTCGAGCTCGACGAATACGGCAACGCTCACGAAGCGGGCGACGGCACCGTTCCACCCGGCCTCGAAGACAAGGCCTGGCTTGCCAAGGCCAATTGCCCGGAAATCGCAATCGATGTGATCGAGGAGTAGCGCGGCCCTGCGCGCGCTCCGCGCGCCTTCACCGAACACGAGCCAAGGGATTTTCTCGAGATGTCCGACGTCAGCCAGCCTGCCGCCCATCCGCCTGTGACCGACTGGGTCAACGACTTCGACCACACCGATCCGCAATGGACGAAAGATCCCTTCCCGATCTGGGACGAGATGCGCGCCGCAAGCCCCGTGGTGCATACCGAACGCTTTCTGGGCTGCTATATGCCCACGACTTATGAAGCGGTACGTGAGATCGCCAACGACACCAAGCATTTCTCCTCGCGTCGCATCATCGTGCGCGACGTCCGGCCGGAGATCACCAGCAGGAATGCCGCCCCACCCATCACATCCGATCCGCCTGAGCACAAGCCCGCCAAGCAATTGCTGCTCCCGCCGTTCACGCCGGATGCCATGAAGAAGCTGGAACCACGGATGCGCGCGATCTGCAACGAGCTGATCGACGGGTTCATCGCGGACGGCAAGGTCGACGCGGCGGCGCGTTACAGCAAATACATCCCGGTTCAGGCCATCGCGCATATGCTCGGCATCCCCGAGAGCGACAGCGATCTCTTCATCAAGTGGATCCACATGATCCTCGAGCTCGGCATCAAGGACGAGAGCAAGCTGCTCCAGGCCGTGCAGGAGATGAGCGCCTATTTCATTGCTCATATCGAGGCCCGCAAGAACAAGCCGACCGACGATCTGATCTCCTACCTGATGAACGCCAAGGACAAGGAAGGCAACCCGCTCGAGGATTCCCACGTGCTGGGCTCGCTGCGGTTGCTCCTGATCGCGGGCATCGACACCACCTGGAGCGCGATCGGTTCCTCGCTCTGGCATCTCGCCCGGACGCCGGTAGACCGCGAGCGGCTGATCGCCGAACCCGAGCTGATGCCGACGGCCGTGGAGGAGCTGCTTCGCGCCTATTCGCCGGTGACGATGGCGCGCGAGGTGGTCCAGGAGACCACGATTTCGGGCTGCCCGGTCAAGGCGGGCAACATGGTGCTGCTGTCCTTCCCGGCCGCCAACCGCGATCCCAAGGTATTTCCGGATGCCGACAAGGTCGTGATCGACCGCAGGGAGAACCGCCATGCCGCCTTTGGCCTCGGCATTCACCGCTGCGTCGGTTCCAACCTGGCGCGCATGGAGATGCAGATTGCCCTGGAGGAATGGCTGAAGCGGATTCCGGACTTCCGGCTGGATCCGGCAGGCACGGTGACCTGGTCCCAAGGCACGGTGCGAGGTCCCCGCCAGTTGCCATTTCTGCTCGGAAAGGCGATGTAGGCCTTCTCAAATCAAGGGAGAGGCCGGACGTGTCAGAGCAAGCAACCCACCCGGCCTCCGACCACATCGATCTCGCTGACGCCAGGCGGCGGATCAAGGCGATCTTCATCGGCTCGATCGGCAATCTCGTCGAGTGGTACGATTTTTACGCCTATACGGCGTTCGCGCTCTATTTCGCCCCGGCCTTCTTCCCCGGCAACGACCCCGTCGTCCAGCAATTGAACGCCGCCGTGGTGTTCGCCGCGACGTTCCTGATGCGCCCGCTGGGCGGCTGGTTCTTCGGCTATCTCGCCGACCATTTCGGCCGCCGCATCTCGCTGACCCTGTCGGTCGTGTTCATGTGCTTCGGCTCGCTGATCATCGCACTGACGCCGACCTATGCCACGATCGGCTTTGCCGCGCCGGTGATCCTGGCCCTGGCCCGGGTGATCGAGGGCCTGAGCCTCGGCGGCGAATATGGCGCCAGCGCCACCTATCTCAGCGAGGTCGCCGATCCCAAGCATCGCGGCTTCTATTCGAGCTTTCAATACGTCACGCTGATCGGCGGCCAGCTCACCGCGATCATCGTGCTTTTGCTGCTGCAAAAGGTTTTCCTCACGCCCGAGGAACTCAAGGCCTGGGGCTGGCGCATCCCGTTCGCGATCGGCGCGGCCCTTGCGATCTTTGCCGCCGTGATGCGGCAGGGCCTCCACGAGACCGAGGCGTTCGAGGAAGCCAAGAAGGTGGTGAAGCCGACCGGCTCGATCACCAATCTGCTGCGTTATCCGCGCGAGCTGCTGCTGGTGGTCGGCCTCACCGCCGGCGGCACCGCAGCGTTCTATACCTTCACCACCTACATGCAGACCTTCGTCAAGCTTTCGGTCGGCCTGACCGAAGATCAGACCACCTTCGTGATCTTCGGCACGCTGATCTTCGCGACCATCCTCCAGCCGATCTACGGCGCGATCTCCGACAAGATCGGCCGCAAGCCGCTGTTGATCTTCTTCGGCGTCGCCGGCACACTCGCGACCGTACCGCTGCTGATGACGCTGAAGGAGACCAAGTCGCCCTTCATGGCCTTCATCCTGATCTGCTGCGCCTGGCTCTTCGTCGCCGGCTACACCTCGATCAATGCGGTGGTGAAGGCCGAACTGTTCCCGACCAATGTCCGCGCGCTCGGCGTCGGCCTGCCCTACGCCATCACCGTTTCGATCTTCGGCGGAACGGCACCGGCCATCGCGCTTTATTTCAAGACCATCAAGCACGAGGAATGGTTCTATTACTATCTTGCCGGAATCATCTGCCTGTCGCTGATCATCTATTCTTCGATGCGCGACACCAAGCACGCCTCGGCGATGCATCGCCACGAGTAGCCCATTCACGAGCAGAACATGGCCGACGAAACGCCATCCAACAGCAAGCTGACGCGCACCAAGGAGAAATGGGCGCGCGAAGGCCGCTTCCTCACCGGCAAGCTCACGCGTCCGGAGGATCAGCGCCTGCCGCCCGGCCAGCATCTCACCAAGGACTGGCCGGTGCTCGATCTCGGCGTCGTGCCACCCGTCTCGCGCGGGCGTTGGCGGCTCGACGTCTATGGCGCGGTCGAGAAGCCGGTGTTCTGGACCTTTGCCGAATTCGCCGCGCAGAAGCAGGACCGGTTCACCTCCGACATCCATTGCGTCACGACGTGGTCGCGCTACGACAATGAATGGGAGGGACTTGCGACGCGCGAGCTGCTCGCGGCCTGCCAGCCGCACGAGGATGCGCGCTTCGTCGTACTGCATTCCTACGACGGCTACACCACCAACCTCGCGCTGGAAGACTTTGCTGCCGAAGACGCGCTGCTCGCCCATAGCTGGTCGGGCCAACCGCTGTCGGATGAGCACGGCGGCCCTGTCAGGCTCGTCGTGCCGCATCTGTATTTCTGGAAGAGCGCCAAATGGCTCCAGGCCATCGAGTTCCTGACCGAAGACGCGCCAGGCTTCTGGGAAGTCCGCGGCTATCATAACCGCGGCGATCCCTGGGCCGAGCAGCGCTATTCAGGCGATTGAATCAAACAAGCACGGGGAAGCTCATGCCCACCGAACGCTTTCAATTCACCGGCGAGGGCGGCCATCAGCTCGCGGCCGCGCTGGAGCTGCCGGATGGCGAGCCCGCGGCTTACGCGCTGTTCGCGCACTGCTTCACCTGCGGCAAGGATGCCCTCGCCGCAAAGCGCATCTCGGTTGCGCTTGCCGCCAAGGGCATCGCGGTGCTGCGCTTCGACTTCACGGGCCTCGGCTCCAGCGAAGGCGATTTCGCCAATTCGACGTTCTCCTCCAACGTCGCCGATCTCGTGCGGGCGGCCGATCATCTGCGCAGCGTCCGCAAAGCCCCGTCGATCCTGATCGGCCACAGCCTGGGCGGCGCCGCGATCCTGGCGGCGGCCGGACATATTCCGGAAGCCAAGGCGGTTGCGACCATCGCGGCGCCTTCTGATCCCGCGCACGTCACTGGCCTCTTCAAAGAACATCTCGACGACATCCGCGCCCAGGGGGAAGTCGAGGTCTCGCTCGCAGGACGGCCGTTCCGGATCAGGCGCGAATTTCTCGACGACATCGCCGAACACGAGCTGATGAAGGACATCACGGGACTGCATAAGGCGCTGCTGGTGATGCACTCGCCTGTCGACGACACCGTCGGCATCGACAATGCCACAGGGATCTTCGTTGCGGCGAAACATCCGAAGAGCTTCGTCTCGCTCGACCATGCCGATCATCTGCTGACCAAGCCCGCCGACGCACTCTATGCGGCCGATGTGATCGCCGCCTGGGCGAGCCGTTACATCGACACGGCAAGCCCTTCGAATGCGATGGACCTTCCCGAACAGCCGCGCAAGGTTGTGGTGCGGGAGTCCGGCAAGAGCAAGTTCAACCAGATCATCACCGTCGGTCCGCATCATCTGGTGGCGGACGAACCGAAAGCTGCCGGCGGCGAGGATGCCGGTCCCGGTCCCTATGACTTCCTGCTGGCCGGTCTCGGCGCCTGCACCTCCATGACGATGCGCCTCTATGCGGACCGCAAGTCGCTGCCGCTCGACCGCGTCACGGTCACGCTGAAGCATTCCAAGATCTACGCCAAGGACTGCGCGGAGTGCGAGACGCGCGACGGCATGCTCGACCAGATCGAGCGCGACATCGCGATGGACGGCGCGCTGGATGCCGAGCAGCGAAAGAAGCTGATGGAGATCGCCGACAAGTGCCCGGTGCACCGGACGCTGACGTCGGAGATCCGCATCGTCACCAAGGCCGTGGACTAGCGCGCTAGAAGCACGAGGCCATCGTCCGCAGCGCTGCGCTGATCTCGTTCTCGCGCCAGGCCGCAAAGCCGAGCAGCAGGCCATGATCGCGCGGCTTGCCGAGCGCCAGGCTGGACAGGGCGCGCGTCTCGACACCTGCGTCGACCAACCGCTTCACTGCGGCCTGATCTGCGCGGCCGCGCTTGAGGCGAGCGACGAGCTGGATGCCGCCCGATGGCACCTCGACCGTGAGGACATCACCGAGATGCCGTGCCAGTCCCTCGGCCAGATGATCGCGCCTCGCGTGATAGAGCCGGCGCACCCGACGCAGATGCGCGAGGAAATGGCCGTCGGCGATGAACTCGGCGAGCGCCTCCTGGATATGGCTGGACGCGACCAGCCCGATATGCCGCTGCGCGATCTCGAATGTGCCGACAAGCGCCGAGGGAACAACGAGATAGCCGAGCCGGATATCCGACGTCATCGCCTTCGAGAAGGTGCCGACATAGAACACGCGGCCATGGGCATCCAGCCCTTGCAACGCCGGCACCGGACGGCTGTCGTAATGGAATTCACCGTCATAATCGTCTTCCACGATCCAGGTCTTGCCCGGCTTGCTCGACCGGAGAAACTCGGTGCGGCGCGCCAGGGACATCAGCCGCCCGGTCGGGTGCTGGTGCGATGGCGTCATGAAGATGAGCTTGGGCGCAGCCAATCCCGGCGTCCTCAGCATGCCCTGCTCGTCGAGCCTCATGCCCGTCACATGCGCGCCGGAGGCGCGGAAGGCGGCTGCGGCGCCGGGATAGCCGGGATCCTCGACCCAGACCTCGTCGCCCGGCGCGATGAGGACAGATGCGATCAGGGTCAGCGCGGCCTGCGCGCTCGGCAGGATCATGATCTGGTCCGCGGTGGCGCGAACGCCCCTGCTGGTCGCCAGATAATGCGCCAGCGCCTCGCACAGGCGGATGCGGTTGATCGGACCAAGCTCGCGTTTGGCGGCGCGCAACGCACTGCGGCGCAGGCAGCGCGCCCAGATCTCGTCCGGAAACTCCCTGAAATCTCCATGCCCCGGACGGAGCGGCCTGAGCGACGCCTGATAGGACATCGGCCAGTCGGTCTGCTTGAGCTTCGCGGCCCAGGGCGAGAGCTGCGGCTTGGCCGCGCGACCGCGTGAAGCCGTGGCGCCCGCTCCCTTGATGCGCTCGCCGCCGTCGACCGTCACCACCGGACGCCGGCCGTGCGATGCCGCGAGATATCCCTCGGCGGCGAGCTGCTCGAACGCGTAGGTGACGGTGTTGCGCGAGACGCCAAGGTCGCTCGCGAGCCGTCGGCTCGACGGCAGCGCGCGGCCTTTGGCAAGGCGCCCGGCTGCGATCAGGCTGCGCAGCTGGCTCGTCAGTTGCGCGACCAGCCCGTCGTCGCCGGCTCGCTTCAAATCGATCAGCGCGGAGATCATGTCGTCCGAAACTGGCACCTTGTTCCTTTCACATCTGGATCTTTTTCAGGAGCCAGCGCGGATGCTATCCGCCGGACCGGACTGCTTCAAGGACCCTGCGATGAACTCCTCCCTCTCTCCCCGCACTGCCGTCGGCCTGTTTCTCATCGTCGTCGTGGCCTGGGGCGTGAACTGGTCGGTGACGAAGCAGCTCGTCCAGTTTCTTCCGCCGCTGTGGACCTCGGCGATCCGGAGCTGGATCGCGCTGGCCGGCTTGTTCGTGATCCTTGCCCTGAGCAACAATCTTGTGATCCCGGAGCGGCGCGACGTTCCCGTGATCTTGAGCGTGGCGCTGCTGCACATGACGGTTTTCTCGGTGCTGGTGGCGGCCGGTGTGCGCTTCCTGCCCGCCAGCAAGGCCATCGTGCTTGGCTACACCACGCCGCTCTGGGTCGCGATCGCGGCGCCCATGCTCGGGAAAGATACGCTGACGGCGCCAAAGCTCGCCGGCGCCCTGCTCGGGCTGGTCGGCCTTGCCGTGATCCTGAACCCGACGTCCATCGACTGGACCAATGCCAACGTCCTGCTCGGCGCCGGCATGGTCATCCTGGCCGCGATCTCCTGGGCCGCGAACATCATCTATATCCGTGCGCACCGCTGGATCGCATCTCCACTGCAGCTCCTGATCTGGCAGGTGCTGGTCGCGACCATCGTCCTGACGGGATCGGCGCTGGCCGCGGATGGGCTGCCGCGCGCGGAATGGTCGTGGCGGCTCGTGCTGCTGTTTCTGTACTCCGGCCTGATCGGGACGGCACTGGCCTATTGGGCGATGTCGATGGTCAACAAGAGCATCTCGGCGCTGACGACCTCGCTCGGCACCACGGCGACGCCGCTCGTCGGCATTGCCACCGCCGCGATCCTGCTGGGTGAGCCGATCGACATCAGCCTTGGCATCGCGGCCGCGTTGATCGTCACCGGCATTGGTCTTGCGACGCTGGGTGACCGGTTGCTGCGCCGTCAGGCGACCGCGAGCGGCTGAACCCGCAACGCGCCACGCAGGCCTGCCGTCGTGCCGAGCAGAATGCCGGCGACCGCGATGAACGAGCCCGCCGCAAGCGTCGACATGCCGGTGAGCCCCTGCCCGATCGAGCAGCCGAATGCCATCACGCCGCCGATCCCCATCAGAGCGGCGCCACCGGCCGAGCGCAACATGTGGCGCGGCGAGGAATAGCCTTCGAGGTGGAAACGGCCCGTCAGGATCGCAGTCGCCAGACTGCCGGCGAAGACCCCGCCAACGGTCGCGATGCCGAAATTCAGCGTCAGGCCGGTCGAGAGCATGGCGTATTGCAGGCTGTCGGCGATCGGCGCGATGAAGGTGAGCGAGGTCACCGGCACCGGATTGAAGTCGTCGGCGCCAAGATAGCCGGTCACGTACCAGCCTCCGGCGACGAGGAGACCCACAATGACGCCCGCCGCGATCTGGCCCGGCGAGCGGCGGAACCCCGCATGCGCGAAAGCGAACAGGATCAACGCGAGCACGATCACGGCCGCAGCCAGCATGCGCGAGAGCGCTTCCGTCAGACCCAGCGTCGCCAGCAAGGACGGCAGCGTGTTCATGCTGACGGTCGCCTGCGTTGCCTGCACCAGCGCGATGCGCGCCGGCGCGATCAGGCCCTTGAGTGTCATCTGCGCGGCAATCGCAAGGACGATGACAACGATGAACGAGCGGAGATTACCGCGGCCGAGCAGCACCAGCGCGCGCGAGCCACAACCGTTCGACAGCACCATCCCGTAACCGAACAGGAGTCCGCCGAGGAACAGCACCGGCATCGAGAAGGTTGGTTGCAGGTAGATCGACTTGCCGAGATCCACCATACCCTCGCCGGCGAGGAACTGGCTGGCCGCGATTGCAACTGCGAGCGCCAGCGCATAGCTCCGCACCAGCCGCCCGTCGCCCTGCCCCAGCCAGCCGCGCATGCTGCTCATCAGGCAGAAGCCGCTGAGCAGGCCGACGGAGCCGTAGACCAGGCCAATGACGAGGCCGGCAAGGATGACGAGTTGGGTCGAGTCCATGACTATGGCTTCAGGATCACGCGATCCCGCGACGAGCCGGCGACCGCAACATACGCCTCCTTCGCCCGCTCAAGCGGATAGATCGCGCTCGCCTTGATGGGGAACGGCCTCAAGTGCCCGCTCGCAAAGCCTGGGCCGAGATCGCGCAGCACCGCACCGGTCGCTGCCGAGGACAGGCCGAGCGTGTCGATGCCGACATAGGTATGCTGTCCCCGATAGAATTCGAGGATGTTGAATTGCACGATGCGGTCGATCGCGGCGATCAGGATCTGGCGGCCGCGCAACGCGAGCGACTTGTGCGCCACCTGGAAATAGGGATCGCCGACCGTGTTGAAGACGATGTCGGCGCCCTTGCCGCCTGTGAGTTCGCGCACGCGCGCGGCAACATCGGCGGCCGAGGCGTCGATCACCTCGATCGGCGCATTGGCGTGGCCCGCATAGGCTTCGGCCTTGCGCACCACGCCGATGACGCGCGCGCCCTGCCAGGTCGCGATCTGCACCGCAGCCTGGCCGACCTTGCCGTTGACGCCGAACACCAGAACGGTTTCGCCGCGCTTTGGAACGCCAGCGCGACGAAAGCCTTCCATGGCCGTCACGAACGGCACGCCGATTCCGGCGGCCTCTTCCCATGACAATCCCTTCGGCTTCTCCACCACCGCATCCGCTTCGACAACGAGATGGCTGGCGTGGGTGCCGTCGCGGCGAATGCCAAGATCCCCGGAGGAACCGAACACGTCGTGACCGATCGTGCCGGCGGGCCCGTCGATCACGACGCCGGCGTAGTCGCGGCCGGGCGTGCGGGGGAAGACGGCATAGGGCATCAGGCCGGTCGCGGCCTTGATGTCGGACGGATTGACGGACGCGGCCTTGACCTCGATCAGCAGATCATTGGGACCGCGCATCAGCGTGTGATGCTCCACGACCGGCGCGACCGCGGCGGCGTTCTCGGCCTTGGCAGTGAGGCGAACGCAGCGCGCCTCGACGGTTTTGGGATCGGCTGATGACATGGACAAGGCCCGCGATTTCTCGCGGGCCTTGTCGCCTCTGGGGCCGGTCGAGTCAATCCGTCAAGTCAGTCCTTGGGCCGCTTGTCATAGAGGCGCTTGGCCTTGCCGAGCGAGCGCTCCAGCGTGGCGGGCGGAACTATCTGGACCTTCGAGCTGATCCCGATCGTGTTCTTGATGTGGGTCGAGATCCGGTCGGCGTGGTCGATCAGACCCCTTCCGTCCCAGCTTTCGGTGCGCGCCTCGGCGATGATGGTCAGCTCGTCCATGCGGCCTTCGCGAGTGAGCTCCAGGATGAAGTGGCCGCCGCACCAGTCGGTCGCGAGCAGGATCTCCTCGATCTGGGTCGGGAACAGGTTGACGCCCCGCAGGATGATCATGTCGTCGGAGCGGCCCGTCACTTTCTCCATCCGCCGCATGCCCGGCCGCGCCGTTCCCGGCATCAGCCGCGTCAGGTCGCGGGTCCGATAGCGGATCACCGGGAAGGCTTCCTTGGTGAGGGAGGTGAACACCAGCTCGCCCTTCTCGCCATCGGGCAGCACCGCACCGGTCTCGGGGTCGATCACTTCGGGATAGAAATGGTCCTCCCAGATATGCAGGCCATCCTTGGTCTCGATGCATTCCTGCGCGACGCCGGGGCCGATCACCTCGGAGAGACCGTAGATGTCGGTCGCATCCATGTCGAAAGCGTCCTCGATCTCGGCGCGCATGGCGTTGGTCCAGGGCTCGGCGCCGAAGATACCGATCTTGAGCGAGCATTGCCGCGGGTCGAGCTTCTGGCGCTTGAATTCGTCGAGGATCGCCAGCATGTAGCTCGGCGTCACCGTGATGATGTCAGGCCGGAAATCGTTGATCAGCTGCACCTGCCGCTCGGTCATGCCGCCCGAGATCGGTACCACGGTGCAGCCGAGCTTTTCGGCGCCGTAGTGCACGCCAAGGCCTCCGGTGAAGAGGCCGTAACCATAGGCATTGTGGATGATCATGCCGCTGCGGCCGCCGGCGGCGCGGATCGAGCGCGCCATCACGTCCGACCAGGTGTCGATGTCGGCTTGCGTATAACCCACGACGATCGGCTTGCCCGTCGTGCCGGACGAGGCATGCACGCGCACCAGCTTTTCGCGCGGCACGGCGAACATGTTGAAGGGATAATTGTCGCGCAGGTCCGTTTTCACGGTGAACGGAAATTTGGCGAGATCGGCGAGCTCCCGAAAATCGGACGGATGCACGCCGGCCTGATCGAACGCCTTGCGATAATGCGCGACGTTGTCGTAGGCGTGCTTCAGCGACCAGGCCAGGCGTTGCTTCTGCAACGCCATGATCTCGTCACGCGAGGCGCGTTCATGCGCATCCATTTCGGCGCTGTAGGCGCCGGCGTCATCCTTGAGCCTCGTCACGGCCATCCTCGTTTCCCCACATTGATCCGTTCTTTTCTTGATTGATCGCTAGTTTTCTTGCGCCGGCAGCCACGTGCCGGGAATGACACGTGAATGCCCGCGGAATTCCGCGATGACGACATCGCCGGCGGTGACGCGCACGTCGTAGATGCCGGAGCGTCCGCCGCGGGTGACCTCGCGCGCATTCGCGACGAGGCGGTCGCCGAGCCTGCCCGGCTTGATGAAAGTGATCTGTCCCTGCGCCGCCACCACGCGCTCATTGCGCGAGTTGCAGGCGAATGCAAAGGCGGAATCGGCAAGCGTAAAGATGAAGCCGCCATGGGCGATGCGCTGGCCGTTGACCATGTCCGGCCGCACCACCATCGCCAGCGTCGCAAAGCCCGGGCCGATCTCGACGATCTCCATGCCGAGGCCTTTGGAGGCATCGTCCTCCGCCCACATCGCGTCGGCGCAGGCGCGGGCGATATCCTCGGGCGACAAGGCGGCTTTGACGTTCACGCGCTTCTCCGGGCCAGGTGTTTGCACATGATGTTCTGCTGGTCGCCCCAAACTGTCAAATAATGCGACGCATTTGCATCGTTGAGGCCCGATGCGGCCGATCAGACCGGGCCTCAAACATGATCGTAATCGACCACGACGCGCGCCGAGGATGGCTTGGCCTGGCAGGTGAGCACAAAGCCCGCCTTCAATTCCCAGGGCTCCAGCGAATAATTGATGTCCATCGGCGCCTCGCCCTCCACCAGCTTGGCGCGGCAGGTCGAACACATGCCGCCTTTGCAGGCAAAAGGCAGATCGACACCGGCGCGCAGCGCAGCATCCAGGATCGCCTCGTCCTCGGCGACCGGCACGTCACGGCGTTTGCCGTCAATGATGAGGGACGCGATCGCCTTCGGCGGAGCGTCGGGCGCAACGACCTTCTTCGGCCTCGGCTTGCCGCCGAACTCGGAAACGAAGCGCTCGACGTGGATGCGCTCGTCCGCAATGCCGAGATCGCGGCAGGTCGCCTCGATCTCCTCGCTCATGCCAAGCGGACCGCAGATGAAGACGTGATCCACGCTTCCCGCCGGGACCAGCGAGCGCAACAGCACCCTCACCTTGTCGCCGTCGAGCCGGCCATGCAGGATCGGGATATCCTGTTCCTCGCCGGAGATGACGTGGAAGATCGAGAGACGATCGATGAAGCGATCCTTCAGTTCCTCGAGGGTCTCGCGAAACATGATATTGTCGGTGGTCCGGTTGCCGTAGAACAGGAAGAAGCGGCTGTCCGGCTCGCGCGCGAGCACCCCCTTCACGATCGACAAGATCGGCGTGATACCGGAGCCTGCGGCGAAACCGACGTGAATACGGCCGGTATCGCCGGACGGGATCACGCCAAAACGCCCGGTTGGCGTCATCACGTCGAGCTCGTCGCCGCGCTTCAGCTCGTCCGCCGCCCAGCTCGAAAACGCGCCCCCATCGACCTTCTTCACAGCGATGCGGATTTCGCCGTCATCAGGCCCGGAGCAGATCGAATAGGAGCGGCGCACCTCTTCACCACCCAGCGTGGTCCGCAGAGTCAGGTATTGGCCGGGGCTGAAGGTGTAATCGCCGGCAAGTTCGCCGGGAATGTCGAACGTCATCGAAACGGCGTCCGACGCCTCGCGGCGAAGGTCGTTGACGGCCAGGCGATGGAAGCGCGGTGCGGCTGCTGACATTGGATCGACTCTACATCGCTGTCATTGCGAGGAGCGAAGCGACGAAGCAATCCAGATTGCCTCCGCGGAGACAGTCTGGATTGCTTCGCTTCGCTCGCAATGACGACAGGGTTGGCATCTGGTTCAACTCAATGACACTTGAAATAATCGAATGGTTCGCGACAAGTCTTGCAGCGCCACAGTGCCTTGCAGGAGGTCGAGCCGAATTCGGACAGCAGCTCGGTGTTGTCGGAGCCGCATTGTGGGCACGCGACTGCCTGCTCGCCGAACAGCGCGCGGCGCGAGCCCGAGGCCTGCGGCGGCGCGATGCCGTAGGCGCGCAGCTTGCGGCGGCCGTCCTCGCTCATCCAATCGGTGGTCCAGGCCGGCGACAGCACGGTTCGCACCTTTGGATGACGGAAGCCGGCGCGCTCCAGCGCGAGCTCGATCTCGAGAGCGATCAAGTTCATGGCCGGGCAACCCGAATAGGTCGGCGTGATCGCGACTTCGACCTGGTCTCCGTCGAGAACGACATCGCGGAGCACGCCGAGATCGGCAATGGTGAGCACCGGAATCTCGGGATCAACCACGCTCGCGGCCGCATCCCAGGCGCGCTGGCGCAGCTCGGCCTTGGCATCGAGCACCGTTACCATGTCAGCCCCGGAAAACTCCGCTGCATTGATTGCAGTTCGGACAGGAGGTGGCCGAGATGCTCGCTGTGCCGGCCCGCGCGGCCGCCCTCTTGCATCCAGTCATTCTGCGGGATGCTGAGGGTTGCTTCATCGACGACATCGGAAAGCGTCGTCCGCCAGCGCCCCCGCAAAGCTCCGGGATCGATGGCGACACCGGCATGGATCAGGGCGCGCTCGCCGTCGTCGACGGCGAACATCTCGCCGGTGAAGGCCCAGAGGTGATCGATCGCAGCCTGTGCGCGTCGATGGCTTTCGTCCGTACCGTCGCCGAGCCGGATGATCCATTCCGAGGCATGGCGCAGATGATAGGCGCTCTCCTTCTCCGACTTGGCGGCAATCGCCGCGAGCGTCGCATCGCGCGAAGCCGTCATCGCGCGCCAGTAGAGATCGGCGAAGGCGGTATAGAAGAACTGCCGCACCATGGTCTGGGCGAAATCGCCGTTCGGCTGCTCGACCAGCAACAGGTTGCGATACTGCCTGACGTCCCGCAGATATGCGAGCTTGTCCTCGTCGTTGTCCCTGCCTTCGGTCTTGGCGGCATAGCTGTAGAGCTCGCGCGCCTGGCCGATCAGGTCGAGCGCGATATTGGACAGCGCCATGTCCTCTTCCAGAATCGGCGCATGCCCGCACCATTCCGACAGCCGGTGGCCGAGGATCAGCGCATCGTCGGCGCGTCGCAGCGCATAGAGCACAAGCGGCGTTT
This sequence comes from Bradyrhizobium sp. UFLA06-24, assembly GCF_054967145.1. Lineage (NCBI taxonomy): Bacteria > Pseudomonadati > Pseudomonadota > Alphaproteobacteria > Hyphomicrobiales > Nitrobacteraceae > Bradyrhizobium > Bradyrhizobium sp. UFLA06-24. The sequence continues at coordinate 340,791 of NZ_JADFUE010000001.1, read as the reverse complement.
CGGAGACCTGGATGTTGGCGCAAGACATCACACCACCCCCATCACATGTGCCCCACTTCCTCGGGGACCTCATAAAACGTCGGATGGCGGTAGATCTTCGATTCCGCCGGCTCGAACATCATGCCCTTCTCGGCCGGATCGCTGGCAGTGATCGCGGCCGACGGCACGACCCAGATGGAGAGACCCTCGCCGCGACGGGTGTAGATGTCACGAGCGGCCTGCAGCGCCATGGTGGCATCGCTCGCGTGCAACGATCCCACATGCTTGTGCGCGAGCCCGTTGCGGCTGCGAATGAAGACTTCCCACAGCGGCGTGTTCGGCGTGGTCATAACGATCTCTCCTATTCGGCGGCTTGCGCGGTCTGGCGCCGTGCGCGCTTGGCCGCATAAGCGGCGGCTGCCTCGCGCACCCAGGCGCCCTCATCATGTGCCTTGCGGCGCGCAGCCATGCGGTCGCGGTTGCACGGGCCGTTGCCGGCGAGCACCTGCTTGAATTCGGTCCAGTCGATCTCGCTGTAGCGCCAGTGCCCTTCCGCATCCTTGATCATGCCGGGATCGGGAATGGTGAGACCGAGATATTGCGCCTGCGGCACGGTGGCATCGACGAACTTCTGGCGCAGCTCGTCGTTGGAGAAACGCTTGATCTTCCATCGCGTCGAGGCGTCGCTGTGCTGGCTCGCCGCATCCGGCGGCCCGAACATCATCAGCACCGGCCACCACCAGCGGTTCAGCGCATCCTGCGCCATCGCCTTCTGCTCATCGGAGCCGCGGCACAGCGTCACCATAATCTCATAGCCCTGACGCTGGTGGAACGACTCCTCCTTGCAGACGCGGATCATCGCGCGCGCATAGGGACCGTACGAGCAGCGGCACAGCGGGATCTGGTTCATGATCGCGGCGCCGTCGACCAGCCAGCCGATTGTGCCGATATCCGCCCAGGTCAGCGTCGGATAGTTGAAGATCGACGAATACTTCGCCTTCCCCGCCAGCATGGCGTCGACCAGTTCCTCGCGCGAGGCGCCGAGTGTCTCGGCGGCGGCATAGAGATAGAGCCCGTGGCCGCACTCGTCCTGCACTTTCGCCAGCAGCGCAGCCTTGCGGCGCAGCGTCGGCGCACGCGTGATCCAGTTGCCTTCGGGCAGCATGCCGACGATTTCGGAATGAGCGTGCTGGGAAATCTGGCGGGTAAGCGTCTTGCGGTAGGCCGCCGGCATCCAGTCGTTCGGCTCGATGCGTTCCTCGGCATCGATGCGCGCCTGGAACTGCGCAGCCTTGGCGGCGTCCTCGAGACCGCGATCGTCGGTCTCGGCCGTGTTCAGCGCCTGGGTGTACATGCGCATTCCTCCCGATGTATTGGGAGCCAATATATAACAAGAATTATCTCATGCAAGATATTTCTGTAACATAAATCAGGTACCGAACCTCCGCTCCAGGAGCTTTCGCGCCGGCGGCAGCGGCCCTTTCTCATTGGTCGCATGATCGTCGAGCCATTGTTCTGAGGGAGCCAGCAGGGCGCGATAGATCTCGCCGCAGAGCTCGCGAGCGGCCCTGCCCGGCCACTCCGCCGGCAACAGGCTCTCGGGCAGCAGCGGATCGCGCAGCACGACGCGGCGGTAATAGTGGATCAGCAGGATACGCGCGGTGAAGGCGTCGGCCTCGGACAGGTCCGTGCCGCGCGCGAGTGCTGCACGCAGCGGTTCGAACGTCTTCATGAATTTCAGATAGGCGTCCGCGGTGCGCTCCAGCGGCCAGCTGGCGCTGAGCAGACGACGGCCGTTGTCATCCTCGGCCGAGACTTCGAGGCGGATGGCACCTGCCGCCTCGTCCGGCACCGGCACGCCTGACGGGGCAACCCACACGCCCGGCAGCGGACTGCCGAAGCCGGCATTGCGCAACGCTTCGCGCGAGGCGTCGCGGTCTTCACCATTGCCGATCAGCAGCAGCTCGAAACGACCGGTCCAATCGGACGGCGGGGGACCGTAGATATGGCGCGTCGCCGCTTCGAAGGTCTCGCGGCCCTTCTCGGCCAGACGATAGAAGCTGTTGCGGCCGACCTTTTCGCGCGTCAGCCAGCCGTCGGCAGCAAGCCGCGACATCGCCGTGCGCACCACGCTGCCGTCGATGTCGAGACCCTCGAAGAATTCCAGCAGCGTGCCGAGCCACACCACACCGCCACGCGGCACGATGGCATCGCCGAACATGGTGATGACGATGGAGCCGGTGCGTGACGGCTCACGCTTGAGCTGATCGATGATGCGAGAGAGCGGATGCGCCATGCGGCAGGCTTAGCGCGTTTGGTGCGGCCGCGACAATGGAGGGAAGCGACGGCGGCTGCTTCCTCCCTCTCCCCGTTCTTACGGGGAGAGGGTTGGGGTGAGGGGCTCTCTCCGCCAACGAGATAGCCGTAAGACCTGTACCCCCTCAACCGGATCGCATCTCCGATGCGATCCGACCTCTCCCCGCAGGCGGGGCGAGGTGAAGAAGCGCACTACCTGTGCGGATCGGGATAGGCCAGGCTGCGCCAGCCGCTGCGATCGAACGGCCGCCACTGACCTTCCTTCTGGGCAAGGCGATCGGCGACCGCATAGACCACGGCCGGATGGTGGCCCATGCCGCAATGGCTGCTCTCGACCTCGATGCTCTCGGTCTGCGCGCCCGATTTCTCCATGCAGCCTTGCCAGGCGCAGACGCCGTCGGTGCGGCTGAAGATCGCGGTGGTCGGCACCGGCGGCGGGACGGCGAGCTCGCCGCCGAACTGCGGATCAACCTCGTCGGACTTCCGCCCGCTCGCCCACTCGTAGACACGCCAGGCATTGGTCGAACGCGGATTACCCGCGAAGGGGCTGCCGAGCGTGATCACCTGGCGCACGCGGTCGGGCATCATCTTGGCGAGCTGACGCGCATAGAGGCCACCGAGGCTCCAGCCGACCAGGCTGATCTTGCGACCGTGAGTGTCATTGAGCTCCTCGACCAGATCGACCATGGCGCGCTGCACGCCGTCGCGCAGGCCATAGTTGCGGCCCTGGCGCCAGCCGCTCACGGCGTAGCCTTTGCTGATCAGAAATGTGCGCAGTGCGCGCGTCGAGGCATCGGAGGCCACCAGGCCCGGCAACACCAGCACCGGATGCCCGTCGCCACGGGGCGCGAGGCTCAGCAGCGGCAATGCGCCGAGGAATGCACCGAACTCGTGGATCGCGCGCCCTTCCAAGAACATCAGGGTACGGGACGGCGGACGCAGCGTCTGGGCAGTAGCGGTCATCGATGGATCCCCTTGGGAAGAATTCGGGAAGAGCCCGCCGGCTGCGATGCCGGCAAACGGGCATGAATTCCAATACGCCGGCTTCTTGATCGTTCCGCAGCGCAATATGAATCAGCTAGGCGGCCGGTTCCATCCATTCAAGCGGGAGAGACGCAAGGCCACAATAGGTCCCGGCGTTAATGCAGTCGGTCGTGACGCAAAAGTCACAACAATCGGAGCAGGAATTCTACGGAGTAGAGCGCCAATCCCGCGAGGCCGCCGATCAGCGAGCCGTTGAAACGGATGTATTGCAGGTCGCGGCCGATGTTGATTTCGATCAGCGAAATCAGCTGCGCCATGTTCCAGGCCTTGACCTGGTCGGAGATGAAGGTCGAGACGCCGCTCTTCTGGTCGGCGACGAAGCTGCGCAGCACCGTCACCAGGCCCTTGTTGATCTCGCCGCGCAGCTCGGCATCGCCGGCGAGCGCATCGCCCGCCGAGACGAACATGCCGGCGAGATGATGCTGCAGCACCTGCGTCTCGCCGCTCGCGCTGCGCTCGATGAAGGATCGCGTGTTGGCCCAGACGGTGCGGGCGAGTTCGGCAAGCTCGGGCCGCGCGAGCAGATCGCGCTTCAAGCTATCGATGCGATCGATATAGGCTTGGTCGGTGCCGAGCCGGTCGACGAAGCTCAGCACCATGCGGTCGAACTCGCCGCGGAACGGATGCTTGGGATCGCTGCGCACCTCGTTGAAGAACGCGGTGGCGGACGCCACGATCTTGTTCACCAGGAACTTGTCGGCGCGATAGAGCTTGAGCAGGGTCGGCAATTCCGCGCGCACCTTCTCGCGGATCATCGCCATGGTCTCTTTCTGGTTCAGCGTCTCGTGCATCACGCGCAGCAGATCGTCGAAAAGGATCTGATGCCGTCCCTCCGCCACGAAGCCGCGCAGCGTGCCGGCCGCGAGCGGAGCGAGGTCGATCGCCTGGATCTGCGAGGACATGCGGCCGATGATGAAATTCATCAGGCCCGAGCTTTCGGTCGCGGAGACGGCCTCCGGCAAGAGACGGAGCGCAAAGCGCGCAAGGTCATCGCTGCGCTTGCGGTCGCGCAGCCAGTCGGCGACGAAGGAGCCGAAATCGATCTCCCTCAGCTTGGCCTCGACCGGGCCGGCCTCGAGGAAATGCACCTGAATGAACTCGCCGAGCTTGTCGGCGATGCGGGCCTGATTGCTCTGGATGATCGCCGTATGGGGAATCGGCAGGCCGAGCGGCCGCTTGAACAGCGCAACGACGGCATACCAGTCGGCGAGCCCGCCGATGGTCGCGGCCTCCGCGAAGGCGGCGATGAACCCGAACACGGGATGCACGGGCAGCAGCCATTTGGCCAGGACGAACAGGCCGAGCGTCGAAGCCAGCACCAGCGTCGCCAACGCCTTCACGCGGCGCAGCTCCGCCGCGCGTTCGGCATCGGCAGGGGAATCGAAGGAGAAGGTGGCGGGTGCGTTCATGGCTACACTACCCTACTCGTCATTGCGAGCGAAGCGAAGCAATCCAGAATCCCTCACGCGGTGACATTCTGGATTGCTTCGTCGCAAGGGCTCCTCGTAATGACGGCTGTGGCCCAAAACAAAAGGCCCGCCGAAGCGGGCCTCAAATTCAGTTTGGTCTCAAGCCGCGCCGGATCAGGCGGTCTTGTTGTAGACCTTGGCGAAGTTGTCCTGAGCGGACTTGGCACCGTTGGCGGCGAGCTTGCCGAGATAATCGGCGGTCGCCTTGGCGCGCGAGACGAACACTTCGCCGCGGGCGCGGAGCAGGCTCGACTGGATCTCGACGGCTTCGCTGACCGACTTGGCGGACGCGAGCTTGTCGATACCCGAGAAGAACGCCTCGGCGTCCTCGTAGATCGCCTGCTGGATGTTGCGGCTGATCTTGCCGGCTTCAGTGACGGACTCGGTCACCGCGTTCTCGACGGCGGCGGTCACGCGCTCGGAGCCAGCGAACACCTCGGCAGCACGGTCCTTGGCAGTGTTGGCGGTCTTCTTGACGAATTCGCGGGCAGCCTCGGGAACTTCCAGGTTCTGGATGTTCTTGAAAGCGTCTTTGAAGCCCTCGAAAGCGGTATTGGTTTCGGCGGTCATGGGGTTCTCTCCATCCTCATTGGTCTGAGCTATGGGCTCACCCCGTCCTCGATGGCCCGGGGCACGGCTTATATGGCATAGTTAATTGTGCGATGCAATATTCATGTTGCATCGCGATATCACGAAATCGTGAACAGCCTTGATAGGAGGCATCCTGATGCCTCCGCTCCCCGCCCTCTACTGTGCATGGGGTTGTTTTGCAGTTTTTGGGCGCATGGTGGTGCGTCAGTGCCGGACGGCGTCCGGCAGACCATAGGCCTCCATCTGGGCCCGGACCTGCGCGACATTGTGCCCAAGGACGACAATGTCGTGGGTCTTGCCCTCGACGTCCCGGACATGATCCCGCAGCAACGCCTCGGCCTTGAAGCCGAGGCTCTCGAACAGCGCGATCGCCGCCTGCTGGTCGACCGTCATCTGCACCGAGAGCTTCTCCAGCCCCGCCCCCAGCGCGAGCGCAAACGTCTCCTGCGACAGCGCCTTTCCCACTCCCTTCCCGCGCACCTCGGACGAGACCACCATCCGGATCTCCCCGACATGGGGCGACCAGGAATGCGGGTCGCGCACCAGGGTCCCGCAGCCGACGACCTTGCCGTCCTTCACCGCGAGCAGGCTCCGAATGGCGCCGCGCTCGATCTCCTTGATCCAGGCGGACAGCACCTTCGGCTCGCTGATGTTGCGCGGCAGAAACAACAGGTCGTGGGTCGGCAGCGCCTTGCCGAAGGCCAAGACGGCGGCCTCATCGGACGGCGACATCAGGCGGATCTCGATGTCGCCCGCATCCGTCTTGACGTGACGCGGGTAGGAACGTGGCTCGCTCATGTCGATCTTGTCCCCAGCCAGGAATCCAGTTTCGGCCATAGCCGCTTGATCGCGTTGGCGCCGGCGACGAGCGAGACGTGCCCGCCTTTCAGCACCACCTCTTCCTTGTCCGCCGACCCGATCTTCGCAATCAGGTGTTTTGCCGCCTCATAAGGCACGATGTGATCGTGCTCGGCGACCGCATGCAGGATCGGCACCTTGATGTTCTCGAGTTTCGCGGGACGACCGCCAACCGACATGGTGTCGTTGTACAGTTTGTTGTCCCACATCAGATCCTTGGTGATGGTGCGGAAATATTCACCCGCCAGCGGCAGCGTGTCGGTCGCCCAGCGATCGAACATCCGATACGATTTCACGAACTCGTCGTTCCAGATGTTTTCCCAGAGCTGGATCTGACTCACCGTGCGCGAAGCCGGGCGCAGCATCTCGAACGAGGACAGGATCATCTCCGGCGGCACGTTGCCGACGCTGTCGACGAGGCGGTCGACGTCGAAATAGCGACGGTCGGAGAAATTCGAGAACAGCTTCATCTCGCGAAAGTCGATCGGCGTGGTGAAGCAGATCAAATTCTTCATCGGCCCGTCCGGAAAGATCGAACCATAAAGCAGCGACAGCACGCCCCCGAAGCAATAGCCGATCACGGAGACATCCTGTTCGCCGGAATCGGCCTGTACGCGGCGGACGCAGTCCGGGATGAAGTCGAGGACATAGTCCTCCATCCGCAGGCTCTTCTCCTCGGGCCGCGGCGCGCTCCAGTCGAGCATGTAGACGTCGTAGCCGTGCTTGAGCAGGAACTCGATGAAGCTCTGGCCCGGCACGAGGTCGAGGATGTAGCCGCGATTTGTGGTCGCCATCACGATCAGCACCGGCACCCGATAGATCTCGTCCGACATCGGCCGATAGTGATAGAGGCTCATCGTTCCCCGCGAATGCAACACGTCCTTCGGGGTCGATCCGAGTGTCGGACCGGAGGTCGAGAAATATTCGACGCCCTTGATGCTGCGCTGGATCGCGCGCTGCACCTCGGCCTGGATGCGCTCCGGGATTGCCGCCAAATCAAGCCCCGTCGGCGCGTTCATTTTGGCCCTCCGCCTTCGGACGGCGGACGCTTTGTGCGCGGTGGCCGGAGCGCGCTGCCGATCGGCGATCCCGCAGGATTGGCCGACATCTGATTCAGCATCGCCCTGATTTCGCCGAGCTGCCCTTCGATCGACTGCAGCCGCTCGGCAATGCCGGTCATCTGCTCGCGGCTCGGCAGGTTCATCGAGAGCAGATACTTCTCCATGAGATCGCCGAACTGCTTCTGAGCACCCGCCGCAGCGCCGCCGGCGCGGTTCATGGCCTGCGAGAACTCGGGGGTCTCCATCGCCTTGGTGGCGAACGAGTTGAAGCCCTTCTCCATCTCGCCGACCATCTTCTGCCACAGGGCGACGGGGTCGGTGATCTTGTCGGTCATCGGCGTCCTCCAGGTCACGGGGGCTTCTTGCCCCTCTTTTGTCGCCATACCACACCGTTGCGACGGGCCGGTCAACGGCTAAGCGACAGCGCGATGTCGCCCGCACGGCTTCTTTGCGCCAGCAAACCATGCGATACAATTCCGACCTGCAAGCCAAGGGAACACACCGGTGAACGCCTCCGCCCATCAGCCGCCCCGGACCGTCCGCGCCAACGGCATCGACATCTGCTACGAGATCTTCGGCAATGACGACGCTGAGCCGCTGCTGCTGATCATGGGCCTCGGGGCGCAGATGATCCATTGGGACGATGCATTCTGCGAGCAGCTCGCCGCACGGGGCTTTCGCGTGATCCGTTTCGACAATCGCGATATCGGCAAGTCTAGCCATCTCACCGGCGGCAAACGCCTGACCCCGCTCGAGCTGCTGAAACTGCGCTTCCTCAAAATTCCCGTGGCCGCAACCTATAAGCTGATCGACATGGCCAAGGACACGGTGGGCCTGATGGATGCGCTCGGCATCAAGTCGGCGCATCTGGTCGGCGCCTCCATGGGCGGCATGATCGCGCAGGAGGTGACACTGTCGTTTCCGCAGCGCGTGCGCTCGCTGACCTCGATCATGTCGACAACGGGCAATCCGCGCGTGCCGCCGCCCACGCGTGAGGCCGCCGCCATGCTGATGGCGCCACCGCCACGCAGCAAGGAAGAGTTCATCGCCCGCTTCGGCGAGACCTGGAAGATCTTGCGCGGCGGCTCCTTCCCGGAGGAAGAAGCGCTCGATCTGGGCCGAGCCGAACGCGTCTTCGCCCGCGGGCTCAACCCGGCCGGGGTTGGCCGGCAGCTCCGCGCCGTGCTCGCCTCCGGTAGCCGGAAGGAGCGGCTGCATGGGGTCAAGATGCCGACGCTGGTGATCCACGGCACGGTCGATCCGCTGGTCCATCCGGAGGGCGGCAAGGATACGGCAGCGTCCATTCCGGGCGCGAAGCTGCTGATGATCGAAGGCATGGGCCATGCGCTGCCGATGCGGTTCTGGCCGGAGATCATCGGCGCCATCGACAAGCATGCGCATGGCGCTGCGGCGCAGGCCGCTTAGGCTTTCTTCGCGATCCAGATCACGTGACGTGCGCCGCCGCCTCTGCCGGTGGCGCGGACATTGACCTCGTTGACATCGAAGCCGGCGCGGCCGAGACGCTTGGTGAAAGCGGGGTTCGGTCCCGACGACCAGACGGCCAGCACGCCGCCCGGGCGCAACGCCACCTTGGCCGCTGTCAATCCGCCCGCACTGTAGAGCGCGTCATTGCCCTTCCGGGTCAGTCCTTCCGGCCCGTTGTCAACGTCGAGCAGAATGGCGTCGAACGCCGAGTTCTTCGTGCGGATGATTTCGCCGACATCGATTTCGCGGATGCTCACCCTGGCATCGTCCAGGCTGTCGCCGAACACCTCCGCCATCGGGCCGCGCGCCCAGGCGACTACCGCCGGCACCAGCTCGGAGACCACGATCTTCGCCTTGCTTCCCAGCACGGCCAGCGCCGCACGCAGCGTAAAGCCCATCCCGAGGCCACCGATCAGGACGACGGGCTTTGCGACCTTCTCGATCTGCTTCGCCGCAAGGGTTGCCAGCGCGGCTTCCGAGCCCGACAGGCGGTTGTTCATCAGCTCGTTGGTGCCGAGCTTGATGGAAAACTCCTTGCCGCGCCGCATCAGGCGGAGCTCTTCGTCGGAGCCGGGGATTTTTGCGGTGTCAAGCTTTTCCCAGGGAATCATGGGAGTGCTTTAGCACGATCCGACGAACAATCACCCTCCCGCCCAGACATCCAGCACATAGCGGTTCTTCGTACCCATATCTTCGATCCAGCGCGCGCCCGCGGCCGCATCGCTGCCGCTCTTTTCGCGATAGATCGCGACGAGCGCGGCCTTCACATCGGGCTCCATCCTGCTGCCGTCGCCGCAGACATAAATGATCGCGCCCCGTTCGATCAGCGGCCAGACCTTGTTCTTTTGCGCAGCGAGGACGTGCTGAACATAGGTCTTAGGGCCGTCCGCGCGCGAGAACGCGGTGAAGAGCTCGGTGATGCCACTTTCGGCGAGTGCCTTCAGCTCATCCGCATAAAGAAAATCCTGGTCGGGATGGCGGCAGCCGAAAAACAGCATTGACGGTCCGAGGCTGGCGCCCTTCGCCTTGCGCGCGGCACGCTCCTGGAGGAAGCCGCGAAACGGCGCGAGACCGGTGCCCGGACCGATCATGATAACAGGTACGGAGGGATCGTCCGGCAGCCGGAAGCCAGCCTTGGTTTCGCGCACGGTGGCGTAGATCGTATCCCCGGCCCGCCGGTTGGCCAGATAGTTCGAACAGATGCCTTTGTAGATACCGCGTCCAGAAGCGGCCGGCCCTTCGACCACGCCGACCGTGACGCTGCAGCGCGCTGGATCCACCGACGGCGAGGACGAGATCGAGTAATAGCGCGGCGCCAGTAGCGAGAGCATTTCCAGATAGGCATGGAACGGCAATTCGCAGGCGGGGTATTCGAGCAGAAGATCGAACACCGATTTGCGCCTCGCCAGAATCTCGCTGCGATAGCGCTCCAGCGGCTCGGCTTCTTCGCCGACAAAGGCCAAAAGCTTCGGCTTGGTAACCGGGCAGCGGGTGTGCTCGGCCATGATCTGGATCTGCTTGCGCGTCGCCACCTGCTGCAGCTCAACAAACTCGCTGAGCAGGCGTCCGACCGAGACGGCCTCGCCGACCGGCAATTGCGCGCGACGGCCCTCGGCAACTTGCAGCCGGATCTGATCAGCCGGCAGGAAGCCGAAGCGGCGGGCGACGGAATCCACCAGCGTCGGATCGTTGCGCGGAACGACGCTGAGGTGATCGCCGACGCGATAGCTGACGCTCGTCGGCAGCTGCACCTCGATGTGGCGCGTCGAGCGCTCCGACGGATTGGTCCCGCTCTTGTTCTGAAGCTCGTCATTGGCCAGCACCTTCATCGCCACAGCACCGCCCTGAGCGACGATGGTATTGACGGCAGTCACCGCGACCGGCTCGATTGCGTAGAGCGGATCGTCCTCGGCGGTGCGGGTGAAATTCCAGTCGATGCCGAACTCCTTGGTGGCGACCTGCGCGGCCGCCGGGAACCACTTCTGGAACTGGCCGTCGAGATCGCTGCGCGCATCGCCCTCGCCGCGCGGATAGACTGCGCGCGCGCCGTGCTTCGACAGCTGCTCATCGATGAAGCGCGGCACCGATTGATAGGTCGCAGCCCAATCGCTGTTGCCGCAGCCGAATACGGCGTAGCGCACGTTAGCGAAGGCATCCCCAGGCAAATCACCGCCGAGCCATTTCACGAACTGCGTCGCGTTGTCAGGCGGCGCACCGTTGTAGGAGGCGCAGATGATGAGGACGCCCCCCTGTTGCGGTAGCTTGCCGACGTACTCGTCGAGCGACCCGAGATGCACGGCAAAGCCATTGATCTCGGCGAGGTCGGCCATACGCGTCGCGAGTTCCTCGGCCGTACCGAGGTTGGAGCCGTAAAGCACCAGCATCGGGGTGTTGTGGCCCGGCCGCGTGGCCGGCTGGCGCGGCGCCGTCGGCGTCGAAGCTGCAGCCGCGACAGGCCCGCCATAAGCACCGCGCTCGCGGTCGGCGCGCGGACGCACCTTGATCTTGAAGCCTTCCGGCTTCATCGTCAGCGTTTCCTTCAGGTGCAACTGGTAGCGCTGGTGGTCGATCAGCTTGAAGCGCTGAAGGATCATGCCGAGCGCGAGCGCCGCCTCGTGCATGGCAAAGCCGCGGCCGATGCAGGCGCGCTGGCCATTCCCGAACGGCTTCCAGGCATTGATCGGCCGCTTGGCCTCGGCTTCCTTGCTGAAGTTCTCGGGATCGAACGCATCGGGATTGGGCCCCCAGACACTGGGATCGCGATGCAGCGCGGTCACCAGGATCGTGGTGAAGGTGCCCTTCCGGAGCTTGTACTTGCCGCCCCCGATGGTCTCGTCGTTCAGCGGCGAGATGCCATAGGCCGGCGCCGGCGGCCACAGCCGCAGCGCCTCCTTCAGGATCTGTGTGATGTAGGTGAGCTGCGTCACCTGCTGATAGGTCGGCTTGGCATTGACGTCGGGGCCGAAGACGCGGTCGACCTCGTCATACGCCTTCTTGAGAATGTCGGGATGCTTCAGCAGTGCATAGAGCGTGTACGACAAAAGGCCGCTGGTGGTCTCGTGCCCCGCGATCAGGAAGGTATTGATCTGGTAGCGAATGTTGACGTCGTCGAGCTGCTCGCCCGTGGAGCGGTCGACGCCGGTCATCATCGCCGCGAGCATGTCCTTCTTGTCGTCGATGCCTTCGGCGCTCTTCCGGCGCTCGGCGATGATCTCGTCGACCATCTTGTTCATGAAGGCGACGTCCTCGCCCAGCGTCTTGCGCCGCTTCTGCATCCAGAGCTGCTCGAACGGCAGGCCGCGCGTCATCATGATGGTTTCGAGCGAGCGCACCAGCGACTCGACGAAGGGATGATAGTCGCGCCGGTAGAACGAATTGAAGCGGTAGTCGAAGCCGCACAGGCCGATCGTGTCCAGCGTCAGCGCGGTCATATCGTGGACGACATCGATCTCGTCATCGGCGTTCAGACGCTCCCATTTCTGGACGAGCTGCTCGGCGATATCGACCATGCTCGGATGATAGGATTGCATGGCACGGTTGCCGAAGGGCTGCAGCAGGATGTTGTGCGCCTTGCTCCAGTTCGGTTCGTTGGTATCAGCAGTGAACAGCCCGTCACCACCGACCGCGCGCACCCGCCGCAGCGCGCCGCGCACCGTCTTGTCGAAACGCTTCTCGTCGGAGAGCTCGTCGACCAGATCATGGCCGGAAACGACAACAATCGGCGAGCCCATCATGTCGAGCCAGAAGATCGGACCCAGCTCCTTCGCAAGCCGCGTTAGATGCTGCACCGGCGCGGCCGAGTCCAGCGACAGCATGTTGCCGACCACTGGCTTGGTCGGCGGATGCGGAATCGGATCCAGACGGTTCTTCGATGACATTAAAAGTGCTTCCCCCTCATATCCCCGTCATTGCGAGGAGCCCTTGCGACGAAGCAATCCAGACGACCTCTGCGGAAAGATGCCCGGATTGCTTCGCTTCGCTCGCAATGACAAGTGCTAACCAAACCGCCTCTTACGCCATTCGATCAAGACGGCGCTGACCTCTTCCGGCTTCTCCTGCTGCGTCCAATGGCCACTGTCTTTCACCAGGTACTTCTCGAGGTCAGCCACCAGTCTCTCCATGCCGTCGGCCGCCGACGGCGGCAGCACGGCGTCGTTCTCGGCCATGATCATCAGCGAGGGCACGCTGATGTGGTGGTCCAATCCTTTCGAGCGTTCCCAATTACGGGTGAAATTGCGGTACCAGTTGATACCGCCGGTGAAACCGGTCTTCGTAAAGGTGTCGACGAACACCTTCTTCTCGTCGGCCGACAGGATCGGCGTGCGCGGGTCGAGCTTGGCGTCATAGGCTGCGACCATCTGCGGGAATGCCAGGTTGGTCTTGGACGAGGCGCCGACGCCCGCGATCGGCGCCTCCTCTGATTTCACCGCCGGCCGCGGCAGCGGCTTGCGCATGAAGGCATCAAAGGTCTGCTCGACGCGGCTGCCAAAGATCCTGTCCGGCTCGCGCGCGGGATCCTGGAACTGGACGATATACATCTGGTCACCGAAGCGCTGGCGAAACAGCGCAATCGGATCCATCGGCGCGCGATCCCAATGCGGCGTGTTGACACCAACGACACCGGCAACTCGCGTCGGATGCCGCAACGGCATTTGCCAGACGACGAAGCCGCCCCAATCATGGCCGACGAAGATCGCCTTCTCGATGTTGAGATGGTCGAGCAGCCCGACGAGATCGCCCGTCAAATGCTCCATGTCATAGGCCTCGACCGGTTCAGGCCGGTCGGTCGCGCCATAGCCGCGCTGGTCCGGCGCGATCACGCGGATGCCCGCCTCGCTCAGCGCCTTGATCTGGTGGCGCCAGGAGAAGGCGAGCTCGGGCCAGCCATGGCACAGCACGACCGGCGGCTTGTCCGTGACCGGGCCCGCTTCGTAATAGCCCATGCGGATTCCGTTCGTCGTCGCGAACTGAAGCGGCGGCATTTCAACCATTGTGAGGATCCTGACAAAGCTTGCTATTCAGCCGCGCCCTTGATGTCCGTCGCCGGCGGTGCATAGGCGGCTTCGAGCGCAGCAAATTCCTCCGGCAGCATGTCGCACATCACCTGCACATGCGGAATGATGTTGGCGCCGACGATGAAGCCGAAATCGAGCTGGTCGCGGTAGCTCTGAACCGTGATGTTGAGCGCCTGCCCGTGCGTCGAGATCGACACCGGGAAGATGTGCAAGAGCTCGGCACCGGCCGCGTAAAGCGTCTGCCGCGGGCCCGGCACGTTTGATACGGTGATGTTGGCGGCCGGCGGCAGCACGTCCGATAGGTTGGAGCGGCTGTAGAGCAGCGCGAGGATCTGCACCATGATCGGCGCGCCCAGCATCGAGATGTTGGAGACTTGAGGCATCAGGGCGCGAAGCGGATGCGACATCTCCTTGGACTTGGTCGATTGCGCGATGATGGCCTCCAGCCGCGCCTTGGGATCATCGACGTTGGTCGCGATCGAACAGATCATGCCGAACACCTGGTTGTTGGCCTCGGTGTTTCCCTCCTCGCGCAACGAGATGGGCACGGCGGCGGTCAGGGATTTCGCCGGCAGCGTGCCGTATTGCTGAAGGTAGCGGCGGACGACGCCCGAGGCGAGCGCCAGCACGACGTCGTTGAGCTTGCCGCCGGCCTGCTTGGCCAGCGCCTTGGCCCGCGACAGCGAGATCGACACGCCGGCAAAGCTCCGCTCCGACGAAATCGTCTTGTTGAGCATGGTCGGCGGCGACACCATGCTGGCGAGGCTTTCGCGCGATTTGGGATCGGCGATCTTGCCGAGGACGTCGGATACGCTCTTGAGCACGGTCGGTATATTGCCGGCAAAGCGCACCGCGCTCTCGATCTGGTACATTGCATTGTCGAACAGGATCGAGCCGATGTCGCTCTTGCCGGTGCGCGGCAGTTGCAGGTTCTTCGCGGCCGTCGACGCATCGAGCGGCTGGCTGAACAGCTGCTGATAGGAATCGAGCAGGTTTGCCGCGATGTCGCGCGGCTCCTGGCCGGGTTTGGCTCCCGCCGTCGGCGGCTCGACCTTCCGCGGGATCGGCGAGATATCGTAGATCATGTTGGTCAGCGCCGCGCCTGCGCCGCCATCGATAGCGGCGTGGTGCATCTTGGAATAGAGGCCGACCTCGTTGTCCTTCATGCCCTCGAACACGTAGAACTCCCACAGCGGGCGGGCGCGGTTCAGGAGTTTTGCGTGCATCCAGCCGACGATGCGCTCGAGCGTTGCGCGGTCGCGCGGCTGCGGCAGGCTGGCGCGGAAGATGTGACGGTCGATGTCGAACTGGTCGTCCTCAACCCAGGTTGGATGATCAATATCAAGTGGCGCTTTCTCCAGGCGCGCCTTGAGGATCGGCGCGATATGCAGCCGTGAGACGATCATCGCCTTGAAGTCTTCGAAGAAGTCGCCCTTGTAATCGTCGGGCAGGCGAAAGATCGCCATGCTGCCGACATGCATCGGCATCTCAGGCGTTTCCAGATACAAAAACGATGCGTCCAGCGACGACAGCTTCTTACCGTCAGCCATAGTTCCCTCCCGAAGAATTTGACGGGCGCTCTTGGACGGCGCTTCTCGTCAGACCGATACTGCCCGCTCTGGCGGGGCATATGCAATGGCAAACGGGCCTGACCGGTCAAACGGCCAGAACTCTCCCTCCGGTTGGGCCAGTCGATCCGCCACGGCCCACAACGCTGCGGGGTTGACGCCGAGCCCGACATGGCTCGCGAAGTACACCTCGATGTTCTCCGCACGGCCCGACGGGTGCAGCAGGCAGGTCCGCCAGTTCACGACACCGTCGCCGCGCGAATAGATCGAGGTCGCCGGCAC
This sequence comes from Bradyrhizobium sp. UFLA06-24, assembly GCF_054967145.1. Lineage (NCBI taxonomy): Bacteria > Pseudomonadati > Pseudomonadota > Alphaproteobacteria > Hyphomicrobiales > Nitrobacteraceae > Bradyrhizobium > Bradyrhizobium sp. UFLA06-24. The sequence goes on along the minus strand of NZ_JADFUE010000001.1, from coordinate 325,123 downwards.
CGGAAGTTCGCCGGCGATCGCCTCGCGCGCTTCCGCGAAATCCTCGACCCGCTCGCCCGACACCGCCTCGTACAGTGCCGTCGCATTGGTTGCCTTCACGTCGCTGGCAAAGGGACTGCCGAGCGTGACGACATAGCGAACCATCTCGGGCGCCTGAAGCGCGAGATCGCGGGCGTAAACGCCGCCGAGACTCCATCCTACCAGACTGACTTTTCGCCCGCTTGCGCCGTGGATTTCAGCGAGGCGCGCGCGCAGGCCTTCGCGCATTCGCGCTAGACCGCCGAGATTGCGGCCCATCCGCCAGGCATGGGTCTCATAGCCGAGCTCGCCGAGATAGCGCCGCATCGGCGCCATCGAGAGATCGCTGGCGAGAAATCCAGGCAGCGCCAGCACCGGATGGCCGTCGCCCCTGGGTGCGCGCATCAGGAGCGGCGATAGCAGGAGGCTGGCGTTGAATTCGAACAGAGCGCGTACTTCCGCGAGCAACAGGCCGAGGGCCGGCGGACGAAGCCGACCCGAGCCCGGCGCCCCGTCGCGCGCATCAGGCATTACTTCTTCTTGTCGCCGCCGCGCGGGCTGCCGAGACCGGCCATGGTCACGAACATGTCCTGAAACCGCTCGGCGATCTTGGGATCGAAGGTGAACCAGCTCTGGATCAGCGATTCCGGCGAGACCTTCTCGATGTTGCTCAGGACCTGCTGCTGGAGCTTGTCCATCACCGCGGTCTGCATCGGCGCCACGTCAGGCAATCCGAAGAACTGGCGGGCTTCGAGGGGGGTGCAGTCGATTTCGATATTAACTTTCATGTCCCCTCCGGACGAGATTCGAGCCGTCTGCCCGCAGTATCGCCGCGAGTTGTGGTGCGACGCAAGCGACCTGATGCGGGCGCGCCATGGCCGATCCGGCAATCGGCTGATATGGTCAACCAAAGTCGAAAAAGGCGGTGCTCCATGCCGGGCCGCAAGGTCAGCATTGCTGCACAGCGGTGCAACTTGGCGCGTTCCTTGCTGGAATGGCGCTTGCACGGGTCGAGAACTCTGGGCAACATGCATCGATCAGCCCCGCCGAACAATCAAAAATCACGGCGCGGGCGAGTGGAGAGGGTCAAGAATGTCAGTCGGACGAAGTCTTTTTGCGGCGACGCTCGCCGGTGTGCTTGCGTTGGCAGTTTCGCCGGCGTCGAGCCAGACGCTGCGCTACGCCAACCAGGGTGAGCTGAAATCGCTCGACCCCTACACGCTGAACGAATCGACCACCAGTGCGCATCTCGGCCATGTCTATGAGGGCCTGGTTGCCCGCGGCAAGGACCTGAAGATCGTCCCGGCGCTCGCCGAAAGCTGGGAGACGCCGGAGCCGACGCGCTGGCGCTTTCACCTGCGCAAGGGCGTGAAATTCCACAACGGCGATCCCTTCACCGCTGACGACGTGGTGTTCTCGGCGGAGCGCGTGCGAGCAAAGGGCTCGAATTTCCAGAGCCGCGTTCCCGCCGACGCCAAGGTCGTCAAGGTCGACGATTACACCGTCGATTTCATCTTGACCTCGCCCAATCCCATCCTGACGGCGTTGTGGGCGACCTGGTACATCATGGACAAGAAATGGGCAGAGGCGAACGATGCGGTGGCACCGACGCCCGCCGCCGCGACGACCCCGAGCTACGCTTCGCTTCATGAAAACGGCACCGGTCCCTTCATCATCGAAAGCCATCAGCCGGGCGTGAAGACCGTCTTCAAGCCCTATCCGAACTGGTGGCGCAAGCCGGAACACAATCTGAAGGAGATCATCTTCACGCCGATTGCCAACCCCGCCACGCGCGTTGCGGCGCTGTTGTCCGGCGAGGTCGACGTGATCGAGCCGGTTCCTGTCCAGGACATCGAGCGCGTCAAAGCGAGCCCCAACGCCACCGTGCTGACGGGACCCGAACTCCGCACCATCTTCGTTGGCATGGACCAGGCCCGCGACGAGCTCCTGTATTCCAACGTGAAGGGCAAGAACCCGTTCAAGGATGTCCGCGTCCGCGAAGCCGTCTATCGGGCGATCGACGTCGACCTGATCAAGAATCGGGTCATGCGCGGGCTGTCCACGCCCTCCGCTTTGATGGTGGCGCCGGAGATCTTCGCGTCGAAGGACTTCACCCGGCCGAAATTCGACCCTGAGGCCGCCAAGAAGCTCCTCGCCGACGCCGGCTATGCCGACGGCTTCGAGGTGACAATGGACTGCCCGAACGACCGCTACGTCAATGACGCCGCGATCTGTCAGGCCATTGTCGGCATGCTCGCCCGCATCAACATCAAGGTGGATCTGCTGGCGCAGCCCAAGGCCCAATATTTCGCCAAGGTGCTCAAGCCCGGCGGCTACAAGACCTCGCTGTACATGCTGGGCTGGACCCCGGATACGCTAGACTCCCAGAACGTGCTCCACGACATCATGGGCTGCCGGGACGATCCCAAGGATCCCAACCGCGGCGAAGCCAATCTCGCAGGCTATTGCAACAAGCAGTTCGACGAACTCGCCGACAAGGTTCTCGTGGAATCCGATACGGCCAAGCGCGATCTCCTGATCAAGCAGGCCTTCGAGCTTTCGATGAAGGACTGGGCCTATATCCCCCTGCACCAGCAGGCGCTCGCCTGGGGTGTGTCTAAGAAGGTGAAGCTGACCCAGCGCGCGGACAACATGGTCATGCTCTACTGGGCGACCAAGCAGGACGAATAGGTGTCGACATCTTGTGAAGTCCCGGAAGCACCCGCTTCCGGGACTTGCTGTTTCGGGTTAACGCAATGATGCGTGCTGCTGAAGACATGTGAAAGGAACAGATGCTCGCTTTCACACTGCGCCGGGCCATCCAGGCCATCGGTGTCATGATCGCCGTCGGGATCATCGCGTTCTCGATGTTCCGGTTTGCCGGCGATCCCGTAAACCAGATGGTCGGGATGGACACGTCGGGTGCCGAACGCGCCGCGATCCGCAAATCGCTCGGCCTCGACGACCCCGTTCTCGTGCAGTTTGGCCGCTATATCGGCAACGCTGCGCAGTTCAAATTTGGCGTGTCCTACCAGTTCCGCCTGCCCGTCAACAATCTGCTGATGGAGCGGATGCCCGCGACGCTGGAGCTGGCGATCTGCGCCACCATCTTCGCGATGGTCAGCGGCATCCTGATGGGCGTCTATTCGGCGCTGCGCCGTGACAGCTGGCTCGCCCATACATTCCAGGCCGTCTCCCTGATCGGCATCTCGCTGCCGACCTTCCTGATCGGCGTTCTCATGATCTACCTGTTCTCGGTTACCCTCGGCTGGCTGCCTTCGTTCGGGCGTGGCGACGTCGTGCATATCGGTTGGTGGACCACCGGCCTGCTGACGGTCTCCGGCTTGAAAGCGTTGATCATGCCCGCAATCACGCTTGGGCTGTTCCAGATGACGCTGATCATGCGCCTCGTGCGCGCGGAGATGCTGGAAGTGATGCGGACGGACTATATCCGCTTTGCCCGAGCCAGGGGTCTGACCACGCGCGCGATCCATTTCGGCCATGCGCTACGCAACACAATGGTTCCCGTGATCACAGTCGCCGGCCTGCAGTTTGGCTCGGTCATTGCTTTCGCGATCATCACCGAAACCGTGTTCCAGTGGCCCGGCATGGGGCTCCTGTTCGTGCAGGCCGTTCAGAACGTCGATATCCCGATCATGGCGGCCTATTTGATGATGGTGTCGCTGATCTTCGTCACCATCAATCTCGTGGTTGATATCCTCTACACCATCGTCGATCCGCGGCTGCGCTCGACGGTCAGCCGGGCGCACTGACATGAGCGAAGCCGTCGTTCCCCGCACGACCGAGAAGCGCGCTGCGGCCGCGCCCGGCTGGTTCAGGCGCGCACTCGACAGCGACCTGTTCTATTCGTTCCGCCGCTCCAAGATCACCATGATCGCAGCGGGCGTGACGCTGCTGTTCTTCCTTCTCGCGATCTTCGCCTCCGTGCTGTCGGTGCAAAATCCATTCGACCCGGCGCAGCTGCAGCTGATGAACTCGCGCATCTCGCCGCTCTGGACCGCCGACGGCCAGAGCCCGTTCCTGCTCGGCACCGACGAACAGGGTCGTGACGTGCTGTCGGCGATTCTTTACGGCCTGCGCATCTCGCTTCTGGTCGGCGTGCTCGGCGTCGTGCTCTCCGGCGCGATCGGCATCCTGCTTGGGCTGACGGCCGGCTATTTCGGCGGTGCGGTGGATGGATTGATCATGCGCGTCGCCGACGTGCAGCTTTCCTTCCCGGCCATCCTGATCGCGCTCTTGATCAACGGCATCGCCAAATCGGTCTTCGGCAACAAGCTCGACGAGATGAGCATGCTGGCGGTCCTGGTCTTCGCGATCGGCCTGAGCTTTTGGGTGCAGTATGCGCGCACCGTGCGTGGCTCGGTGCTGGTCGAGAAGAACAAGGATTACGTCGCCGCCGCCCAATTGATCGGCCTGCCCGCCCCGGTGATCATGCTGCGCCACGTGCTGCCGAACACCACCGGGCCGATCCTCGTGATCGCCACCATCAACCTCGCGCTTGCCATCATCACCGAGGCAACGCTGTCGTTCCTCGGCTCGGGCATGCCCGAGACCATGCCGTCGCTCGGCACGCTGATCCGCATCGGCAACGGTTATCTGTTCGCTGGCGAATGGTGGATCGTCGCCTTCCCCGGCATCGCACTCGCGGCGTTGATCCTGTCGATCAACCTGCTCGGCGACTGGCTGCGTGACGCCCTCAACCCCAAACTTCGATGAGCATGCCGCGTTCATGACCGAACCCGTTCTCTCCGTCCGTAATCTACAGGTCGAGTTCGCCTCTCGCCGCGGCACGCTGCGCGCCATCAACGGCGTCTCCTTTGATATCGCCAAGGGCGAGGTGCTGGGCGTGGTCGGCGAATCCGGCGCCGGCAAATCCGTCACCGGCCTTTCGGTGATCGGCCTGATCGATCCGCCCGGCCGTATCGCCGGCGGCGAGATTCGCCTCGCCGGCCTGCGCATCGACAATCTGCCGCCGGAGGAAATGCGCCGCGTCCGCGGAAAACGCATCGGCATGATCTTCCAGGATCCCCTCACCTCGCTCAATCCGCTGTACAAGGTCGGCGACCAGATCGTGGAGACGATCCGGACCCACCTCAATCTGTCGGAGCAGGCGGCGCGCCGCCGCGCCATCGACCTGCTCGCCGAAGTCGGCATCCCTGCTCCCGAAAAGCGCATTGACGGTTATCCCCACGAATTCTCCGGCGGCATGCGCCAGCGTGTGGTGATTGCGCTGGCGATCTGCGCCGAGCCGGAGCTGATCATCGCCGACGAGCCGACCACCGCGCTCGACGTCTCGGTCCAGGCGCAGATCATCTCGCTGATCAAGCGGCTCGGGCGCGACCACGGCACCGCCGTGATGCTGGTGACGCACGACATGGGCGTGATCGCAGAAACCTCCGATCGCGTCGCGGTGATGTACGCCGGCCGCGTCGCCGAGATCGGCCCTGTGCAGGACGTCGTGCGTAACCCGCTGCATCCCTATGCCAAGGGCTTGATGGGCGCGATCCCGACGCTTGCCGGTGACGACAAGCGCCTCGTGCAGATCCCCGGCTCCATGCCGCGTCTCTCGGCGATTCCGCGCGGCTGCTCGTTCAATCCGCGCTGCGCTTTCGCTTTTGACCGCTGCCGTGTCGAGCGGCCGGAGCCACTGGCGCGTGGCACACAATCGGTCGCCTGCCATCTCTACGACACCGCCCCGGCGGAGACCGCCGCATGAGCACGCCTTTCGTCCAGGCTACAAACCTGCGCCGCGTCTTCGACGTTTCGAAACCCTGGCTCAATCGCGTACTTGAAGGCGGGCAGCTCGAATATCTCAAGGCTGTCGATCACGTCAGCTTCGACATCAAGAAGGGCGAGACGTTTGCGCTGGTCGGCGAGTCCGGCTCGGGCAAGACCACGGTGGCACGCATGGTGGTCGGCCTGTTGCCGCCGAGCTCCGGCGACGTCCTGATCGACGGAGTCTCCATGACAGATCCGCGGCAAGGCCAGGCGCGACGAAAGCTGCGCCGCCGCATTCAGATGATCTTTCAGGATCCCTATGCCAGCCTGAACCCGCGCTTCCGCGTCGACGCCATCATCTCCGAACCGATTCGCGCCTTCGACCTGATCCAGGGCGAGCGTGATATCCAGGCCCGCGTCGGCGAGCTGCTCAGCCTCGTCGGCCTGCATCCGGACGACCGGCTGAAGTTCCCGCACGAATTCTCCGGGGGCCAGCGCCAACGCATTGCGATCGCGCGAGCGCTCGCCTCCGACGCCGAGTTCATCGTGTGTGACGAGCCCACTTCGGCGCTCGACGTATCCGTACAGGCACAGATCCTGAACCTGATGCGCGATCTCCAGGACAAGTTCGGACTGACCTACATGTTCATCAGCCACAACCTGGCCGTGGTCCGCCACATGGCGAGCCGGGTTGGGGTGATGTATCTCGGCCGGATCGTGGAGATCGCGGAGGGACGCGAGCTGTTCGCCAGTCCCCGCATGCCCTACACCAAGATGCTGCTGGGCGCCGTGCCCGATCTTGCCATGAGCGGCCGCCAGCGCATTCCGGTGAAGGGGGAGATTCCGAACCCGATCAATCCACCGCCAGGCTGCGCCTTCAACCCGCGCTGCCCGCTGGCATTTGATCTTTGCCGCAAGGAAACTCCGGAACTGATCGACGGCGTCGCCTGCCACGCCGTAAACACCGCACCGGTCCCGGCGTGACGCGCGCGTGCCATGCTATCAGCGCATTGCCGGCTCGGCATTGCCTGTGATCAATTGCGCGCGCCGCAGATGAGGTAGCCCATGGCCAGCAATGTCAATCCGGATCCCTTCACGACACGCCCCGAGATCGAGGGCACATTCGGGGTCGTCGCGACCACGCACTGGATCGCGACCGCCGTCGGCATGTCCATCCTGGAAAAGGGCGGCAACGCCTTCGATGCCGGCGTCGCCAGCGCCTTCACGCTGCAGGTGGTCGAGCCGCATCTGAACGGGCCCGGCGGCGACGTGCCGATCATCGTGCACGACGTGAAGCGCGGACGCACCGAGGTGATTTGCGGCCAGGGTCCCGCGCCCGCGCGTGCCACCATCGCTCATTACAAGAGCGAGGGGCTCGACATGGTGCCCGGCACCGGCCTGCTCGCCGCCTGCGTCCCCGGAACGTTCGAATCCTGGATGATGCTCCTGCGCGACTACGGCACCATGCGCGTGCGCGACGTGCTGGAGCCCGCAATCTCCTATGCGCGCGACGGCTATCCGCTGGTGGAACGCGCCTGCGCCACGATCCAGACCGTCGAGCAGCTGTTCCGCAAGCACTGGCCGACCTCGGCGGCGGTCTACCTGCCGAATGGCGAGGTGCCGAAGCCCGGCACGATGTTCACCAACAAGACGCTGGCTGCGACTTACGCCCGCATCCTCAGCGAGGCCGAGAGCGGAGGTGGCGGCCGCGATGCCGAGATCGAGCGCGCGCGCAAGGCCTGGTCGCAAGGCTTCGTCGCGGAAGCCATCGACAAGTTCTGCCGCACCCAGGAGGTGATGGATGTCAGCGGCTCGCCGCATCGCGGTGTGCTCTCCGCCGACGATATGGCACGCTGGCAGCCGACGGTCGAAGCACCGCTTACCTACGACTACGGCCGCTACACCGTCTGCAAGGCGGGCGTCTGGAGCCAGGGTCCGGTGACGCTGCAGCAACTCGCGCTCTTGAAGGGTTTTGCACTGGATGGACTCGATCCGACCGGACCGGAATTCATCCATCTCCAGATCGAATGCGCAAAACTCGCTTTCGCCGACCGCGAAAGATTCTATGGCGATCCGAAATTCAGCGAGATCCCGATCGGGACACTGCTGTCGGATGCCTATAACGACGAACGTCGCAAGCTGGTCACCGACAAGGCTTCGCTCGATCTCCGGCCCGGCGCGGTCGAAGGCTTCGGCGGCGTGGTCAAGCTGCGACGCGCTGAAGGCCAACGCGATGCCGTCGGTGCGCTCGGCGCCGGCGAGCCGACGGTGGGGCGCTTCGGCGAGGTGCGCGGCGACACCGTGCATTTCGACATCATCGACAAGGCCGGCAACATGGTGTCGTCGACCCCGTCCGGGGGCTGGCTGCAATCATCGCCTGTCATTCCGGAGCTGGGTTTCTGCCTCGGTAGCCGCGCCCAGATGTTCGACTTGGAGGAGAACCAGCCGAGCTCGCTCGCCCCCGGCAAGCGGCCGCGCACGACGCTGTCGCCGTCCATGGCGCTGCGCGATGGCGAGCCGTACCTGGCCTGGGGCTCGCCCGGCGGCGACCAGCAGGATCAGTGGATCACACAGTTCTTCCTTCGCCATGTCCATTGCAACCTCAATCTCCAGGAGGCGATCGATGCGCCGGCCTGGCATTCCGAGCACTTCCCGATCTCGTTCTGGCCGCGCACCGCACGCCCCGGCGTGCTCGTGGTCGAGAACCGCGTGCCCAAGGCGACGATCGAGAATCTTCGCGAGCGCGGACATATCGTCGAGATCGGCCCCGACTGGTCGGAGGGCCGACTCACCGCGGCCTCGCGCGTCGGGGTGCGCCGCCGGGCCGCCGCCAATCCGCGCGGCATGCAGGGCTACGCCGCGGGACGCTAAGGGCACCCCATGACCTGGTCGATCATCGCGCGCGACAATGCCACCGGCCAGTTCGGTATCGCGGTTGCGACCCGCTTCTTCGCCGTCGGCGCGCGCGTGCCCTACATCGCCGCCGGTCTCGGCGCCATCGCGACCCAGGCGTTCGTCAACCCCTATTACGGAATTGACGGCGTCAAATTGCTGCGCGAAGGCCTGAATGCGCATGACGTGCTCGCCGCGCTGCTCGCCAGCGACGATGGCCGCGAGAGCCGGCAGGTCCACATCATGGATGTCGGCGGCGCGATCGCCGCCCACACCGGGCGCGATTGTGTCGGCTGGTGTGGTCACATCGCCGGCAACGGCTTTTCGATCGCAGGCAACATGCTGGCGGGCGCCGATGTACTTGCCGAGACGGCGAAGACCTACATTGCCAATGACAGCCTGCCCTTCCCGCGCCGGCTGCTCGCGGCGATGCGTGGAGGCGAAGCCGCCGGCGGCGATAAGCGCGGCAAGCAGTCTGCGGCGCTGCTGATCCACGGCGAGGAGGAATGGCCGGCGCTGGACATCCGCGCCGACGATCATGCCGATCCGCTCGGCGAGCTCGAACGACTCGAACGCGTCAGCCACGAGCTCTGGGTCCACTTTCGCGCCTCCATGCCGACACGACAGAATCCGGCCGGCAACACCGATCGCAGCGTCATCGAAGCCAGCATCAAAGCGGCCCAGGCACGGTAGGCATGAACGCGAGCCCTCTCATTGAGATCAAGGACCTGCGCATCCGCTTTCACGGTGACGAGGGCCGCATCACCCACGCGGTCGACAGCGTAGATCTCAGCGTCGCCAACGGCGCCACACTCGGCCTCGTCGGCGAATCCGGCTGCGGCAAGAGCGTGACGTCGCTCGCGATCATGGGACTGCTGCCGAAACAGACGACCGACATATCAGGCGCGATCCGCTTCGACGGTTTCGACCTGCTAAAGACGACGGACGAGACCCTGCGGGACCTGCGCGGCAACCGGCTCGCGATGATTTTTCAGGAGCCGATGACTTCGCTCAACCCGAGCTTTACGATCGGCGACCAGATCATCGAGACCATTTTGCGCCACCGTGGCGGCTCGCGGAGGTACGCGCGCGAGCGCGCAATTGAGCTGCTGCGCCGCGTCCACATCCCCTCGCCGGAACGGCGGATCGACGACTATCCGCACAAGCTGTCGGGCGGCATGCGCCAGCGCGTCATGATCGCGATAGCGCTCGCCTGCGATCCGCAGCTCCTGATCGCAGACGAGCCGACCACCGCGCTCGACGTCACCTTGCAGGCCCAGATCCTGGAGCTGATGCGCGAATTGAAAGCCGCGAGCGGCGCCGCCATCATCCTGATCACCCACGATCTCGGCGTCGTCGCCGAGGTCTGCGACGAGGTCGCGGTGATGTATGCCGGAGAAATCGTCGAGCGCGCGCCGGTCGACGAACTGTTCTCCGCGCCACAGCATCCCTACACCGTCGGCCTGCTCGGCTCGATCCCGCGTCTCGACCATCGCGCCGAGCAGCTCGCGACCATCGAAGGAATGGTCCCGAACATGGCCCAGCCACCCGCGGGCTGCCGCTTCGCCGCGCGCTGCCCGTTCATGCTGGACGTCTGCACCAAGGCGCGGCCACCGCTGGTGGAGGTCAGCCCGGGACATGTCTCGCGCTGCGTCCGCGCGCCGCTCGAACTCCTGGTGTCGTGATGGCGCTCCTCGAGGTCGAAGGCCTGGTCAAGCACTTCGTCGCCGAACGCTCGTTGTTTGGCCGGGCACGCTCACATGTCAAAGCCGTCGATGGCGTTTCTTTTTCGCTCGAGGCCGGCAAGACCCTTGCCTTGGTCGGCGAATCCGGCTGCGGCAAATCGACCGTCAGCCGCCTGGTGCTGCGGCTGATCGAGCCCGATGCAGGCAGCGTGCGGTTTGGCGGCCGCGACCTGCTCTCGCTCGATGCCGACGCGCTCCGAAAATTCCGCCGCGAGGCGCAGATCATCTTTCAGGATCCTTACGCCTCGCTCAACCCGCGCATGACCGTCGGCCAGATCCTGACCGAGCCGCTGGCGCTGCACGATCTCGTCCCATCCGCACAACGGCGCGAGCGGGTCGCGGAACTGCTGCGGCTGGTCGGGCTGGAGCCGCGGCTGGCCCGGCGCTATCCGCACGAGTTCTCCGGCGGCCAGCGCCAGCGCATCGCCATCGCCCGCGCGCTCGCGGTCGAGCCGAAGCTCATCATCTGCGACGAGCCGGTCTCGGCGCTGGACGTCTCGATCCGCTCCCAGATCCTCAACCTCCTGCGCGAGCTGCAGGACCGGCTTGGTCTCGCCTACATTTTCGTGTCGCACGACCTCGCGGTGGTCAAGCACATCGCGGACCGCGTCGCGGTCATGAATCTCGGCTGCATCGTCGAGGAAGCCGATGCGGACGAGTTGTTCGCCCGGCCCCGTCATCCCTATAGTCGCGCGTTGCTGTCCGCGATCCCCCTGCCGCAGCCTCACGCCAAGCGGGCGAAGGTCGTGCTGCAAGGCGAGATTCCGAGCGCGCTCAACCCGCCGGCCGGCTGTCGTTTCCATACCCGCTGCCCCTTCGTGATTGACCGCTGTCGCACCGAGCCGCCAGCGTTGGCGGCCGACGGAGCCGGGCACGCCACCGCTTGCCATCGTGTCAATGAGCTCCCGCCGGCCGATACCATCCTGCCCGCAACCGGGGGATTCTCACCGGCATTGGCGAAATTAGTCGCGGCTTTCAGCCGAAAGACGGAAGGCGCGAGGACCGTCGGGGTTGGTATACAGAGTGCAAGGCCTTCGCCGCCGTAGCCGAAGCAATGGGGATTGACCGATGAAGATGTTTCGCCTGGCCGCAATGGCGGCTGCCTTCTTGCTATCGTTTGGCGCCGCCCAGGCCCAGACCACGCTCCGCATCGGCCTTGCCGAGGATCCTGACATCCTCGATCCCTCCATGGCGCGCACCTATGTCGGCCGCATCGTGTTCGCAGCGTTCTGCGACAAGCTGTTCGACATCGACGAAAAGCTCAACATCGTGCCGCAGCTCGCCGTGTCGAGCGAGACGGTCGATGACGGCAAAGGCCTCGTCATCAAGCTGCGGCCCGGCGTGAAATTCCACGATGGCGAGCCGTTCGATGCGGAAGCCGCCAAATTCTCGCTGGAGCGCCACCTGACGTTCCCGGGCTCGTTCCGCAAGCCGGAGCTGGCTTCGGTCGACCACATCGAAATCGTCGATCCCCTGACCATCAAGCTGGTGCTGAAGTCGCCGTTCTCGCCGCTGCTCGCCCAGCTCACCGACCGCGCCGGCATGATGATGTCACCGAAAGCGGCCAAGGAAGCCGGCGACAAGTTCGGCCTGCACCCCGTCTGCGCCGGCCCCTACAAGTTCGTCGAGCGCGTGCAGCAGGACCGCATCGTGTTCGAAAAATTCGCGGACTATTGGAACAAGGACAACGTCTTCATCGACAAGATCGTGTTCCAACCAATCGTCGACGCCACCGTGCGGCTGGCGAACCTGAAATCCGGCGGCCTCGACCTGATCGAGCGCGTGCTCGCGACGGATCTGAAGGAGGTGCGCGCGGATTCACGGCTGAAGGTCGCCACCGCCATCGAGCTCGGCTATCAAGGCATCACGCTCAATATCGGCAAGGACAAGGCCAAGGGGCCGCTCAGCCAATCCGCCAAGGTGCGGCAGGCGCTCGACCTTGCGATCGACCGTGAGGCGATCAACCAGGTCGTGTTCAACGGCGAGTTTCAGGTCGGCAATCAATGGGTCAATCCTGATCATCCCTACTACCAGAAATCCCTGCCCGTCCGCGCCCGCGACGTGGAAAAAGCCAAGGCGCTGCTGAAGGAAGCCGGCGTGAAGCCGCCGGTCAGCGTCGACTTTCTGGTGCCGAAAGGCGCGGAAAACGAGACACCGGCGCAGGTGATCCAGTCGATGGCCGCAGAAGCCGGGTTCGACATGAAGATCCGCCTCACCGAGTTTGCGACCGGGCTGAAGCAGGCCGAGGCAGGCGATTATCAGGCCTTCTGGCTCGCCTGGAGCGGCCGCATCGACCCCGACGGCAACACCTTCGTCTTCCTGCACAGTGGTGCGCCTCAGAATTACGGCGACTGGAACAACGCCCAGGCTGACAAGGCACTGGAAGAGGCGCGGCTCGCGACCGATTTCGCCAAGCGCAAGGCGAGCTACGAAACGCTGGCGAAGCTGGTCCAGGATGAGGAGCCCATCCTTTATCTCTACCACCGGCGTATCATCATCGCCCATACGACGAAGCTGGAGGGCTACAAGCAGATGCCGGACGGACTCGTGCGCGTCGTCGGCCTCAAGCTGAAGTGACGCCGCGGGAATGCTGAATTTCCTCGCCCGCCGTCTCGCGCAGATCGTGCCGACGCTGTTCTTCGTCTCGGTGCTGATCTTCTCGCTGCAGCAATTGCTGCCGGGCGATCCCGCGCTGGTGATGGCCGGCGAGGAGCGCGATCCCGCCGTGATCGAGCAGATCCGGCACCAGTACCGGCTGGATCAGCCGGTGCCAGTGCAATACGCCTACTGGATCAAGGGCGTGCTATCGGGTGATTTCGGCGAGTCGCTGCGCAACAAGATGCCGGTGCGCGAGCTGATCGCGCAGAAGCTGCCGGTGACGCTGCAACTCGGTTCGATGGCCATCATCATCGCGTTCCTGATCGGCATTCCCGCCGGGATCGTCGCGGCCGTGAAGAAAGGAACGGCCTGGGACTACGGCGCCAATTTCTTCGCGCTGTGGGGCATCTCGACGCCGAATTTCTGGCTCGGCATCATGCTGATCTTCCTGTTCTCGATCGAGCTGGGCTGGCTGCCGGCCTCGGGCTATGTGCCGCTGACCGAGGACTGGCGTGCGAGCCTTGCCGCCACCATCATGCCGGCCTTCGTGCTCGGCAACGCCATTGCGGCGGTCCTGATGCGCCATACCCGCAGCGCCATGCTCCAGGTGCTGGAAAGCGATTATGTGCGCACCGCGCGCGCGAAAGGCCTGTCCGAGCGGACGGTCATCCTCAAGCATGCCATGCGCAATGCGTTGACGCCGATCATCACACTCGGCGCGCTCGAGCTCGGCACGCTGCTGTCAGGCGCCGTGCTGACCGAGCAGATCTTCTCGATTCCCGGCTTCGGCAAGCTGATCGTGGACGCCGTATTCAATCGCGACTACGCCGTGGTGCAAGGCGTGGTGCTGGTGACCGCGACGATCTACATCACGCTCAATCTGGTTGCCGACGTCGCCTACATCCTCGTCAATCCAAGGCTGCGAGGCTAGTGTCATGACTGATGCTGCCTTGTCTCGCCCGCATGTGCAAGCCGACGAGCTAGACAGCCCGGCACGCCGCGCGCGGCGGCGGCTGTTCAAACGCAAGGCAGCGGTGTTTGGGCTCGTCGTGCTCACGATGTTCATCACTGTTGCAGCCCTGGCGCCGCTCATCGTGCCCTACGATCCCATCGCGACGAGCTGGAGCCTCGTGCGCAAGCCGCCCACGGCCGCGCACTGGTTCGGCACTGACGAGCTCGGCCGTGACGTTCTGAGCCGCATCGTCTACGGCGCTCGGGCCTCGCTGCTGGCCGGCCTGATTTCGGTCGCGATCGCGCTCGGCATCGGCGTGCCACTCGGTCTGCTCGCCGGCTATCGCGGCGGCTTCGTCGATGCGCTGATCAGCCGGATCACCGATGCGATGCTGGCCTGCCCGTTCCTGATCCTGGCGATTGCACTGGCGGCGTTCCTCGGTCCGAGCCTCGGCAATGCCATGATCGCGATCGGCATCTCGGCAACGCCGGTCTTCATCCGCCTGACCCGCGGGCAGGTCTTGAGCGTCAAGGCCGAGGACTATGTCGAGGCGGCACGCGCGCTTGGCAATCCGCCGTGGCGGATCGCCCTCTCGCACATCCTGCCGAACATCCTGCCGGCGCTGCTGGTCCAGGCGACCTTGTCGATCGCCGCGGCCATCATCGCAGAGGCTGCGCTCTCGTTCCTCGGCCTCGGACAACAGCCGCCGTCACCGTCCTGGGGCAGCATGCTCAATGCGGCGCAACGCTTCCTGACCCAGGCGCCCTGGATGGCGGTCTGGCCGGGGCTGGCCATCTTCCTCGTGGTGCTGTCGCTGAACCTGCTCGGCGATGGCCTGCGCGACGCGCTGGACCCGCGCCAGCGTTAGATGACCACCTCGCGCATCACGCGGCGGCAATCCATCTCGTATTCGAGGTCGACCACCGGCGGTCGCGCGAAGTGCCAGGTCAGACCGGAGCGCAATGCGCCGCGACAAACCAGTTCGTCGGCCAGAGTGTGGTGGAAATCGCGGATCGAATAGGCTTGCACGCCCGTGGTGTCCGTCCAGCCAAAGCCGAACGCCGCCATCCGGCCTTCCATCTGCGAGGTCGTGAACCGAACTTTCTCGCGAAGTCCGTCCGGACTGAGGTCGCGGTAGCGCACGGTACGCTCCACATAGCTCCCGCCGCCCTCCCGTGCTTCGGCGCCGCCGGCGATCACGAACGTCGGAGTTTTCGCACGCGTCGGGCGGGTGAAGGAGAACGCATAAAACGACGGTTCCGACGGCGGATCGATCTCGGGGCAGACATTGCTGCGCGCCACCGGATTGGTGGTGCCGTCGAAGATGCCCCACTCCGACAGCGTCTTCACATAATGCAGATTGAAGGCACGAAAGCCTTCCTCGGTGAACGCCGCGGGCGAACGCAGCTCGCAGGCGCAGAAGGCCGTCAGCGGCCGCCCCGCCTCCTGGATGAACTTCGCTGCGCGCGCAAATCCCTCCGCGAGGGGCACGAGACGGTCGAACCGGACACGCTCGATCTCGTAATCATCGTCCGCGACCGCACCAGCCGAATATTGGAACACCGACGGAATGAAGCGATAGTTGCCGGCAGAAAATGCTTGCGTCATGGCGGCCTCCTATTCCAGTTGCATGCGGATGCCTTTGGCGCCGTTGAGCAGACGCTTCAGGTGAAAGCCGGCCAGGGGATCATCGGCATGCATGCCCACCAGCGCGGCAAACGCGGGCATGGCGGCGGCATCGCCGGCCTCCATCTTGGCGAAGGCCTCGGAATAGAGCGCCGTTGCCGGCGCCTCGAACGTGGCCGGTGGCAGCGGCTCGAAGGCGCGCAAGGCTTCGCGGCGCCCGCGTAGCACCAATTCGCCGACGGGGCGTCCCTGAAAATTCTCAGCCCTCTCGGCAACGCTCGAGCTGACGCATATCCGTGTACCCAAGTGCTTGTTGGCGGCCTCCAGCCGTGCCGCGGTATTGATGGTGTCGCCGTAGGCAGTGTAGTCGAAGAAGCGGTTGCCGCCGAAATTGCCGACCAGCGCCGGTCCGGCGTGAATGCCTATCCTTGTGGCGCCGAAGTTCACGCCCCTCGCCTTTTGACGTGCGCAAAACTCCTGCGCCCAGCGGTCGAGGTCATGCGCGCAGGCGACCGCACGCGTCGCATAGTCCGGCTGATCACCCGGTGCATTGAACAGCACCTGGATTGCATCACCGATGATCTTGGCGACTGTCCCCTCATGCGCGAACACCACTTCGGTCATCCCGCCGACATATTCGTTGAGGAGCTCGCCGAGCGTCTCAGGCGCCGCGCTCTCGACCAGCGACGTGAAGCCGGTGATATCGGTGAAGATGGTCGCGACATCGCGCCACTGGACGGCGATCCCCTCGCCCTCTCCACCTGCCGCCAAACGCTTGGCGAGCTCGGGGGAGAAATGACGCGACAGCGCCGCATGCGCGCGCTCGGCTTCCATCTGGCGCCGCCGCACCTCGCGCAGCATCTCGATGTGGCGAACGGTCTTCTGGATCGTTGTTTCCAGGTCGAGGAAGTCGATCGGCTTGGTCAGGAAGTCGAATGCGCCGCGGTTCATGGCCGTGCGGATGTTGCTCATGTCGCCATAGGCAGAGACGATGATGGTCGACTTCTTGTCCTCGGCCTCCTGAAGCTTCGCGAGCAGAGACAGGCCGTCCATGCGCGGCATGTTGATGTCCGAAACGACGAGGTCAACGAGCGGATTCTGTTCGATCGACTCCAGCGCCTCGACGCCATCGCGCGCGAAAATGAAGTTGACTAGCCCATCGCGGATCTGCCTGCGGAATTTTTGCAGGATCAGAGCCTCCAGATCCGGTTCGTCGTCAACGAAGAGGATGGTCGGGATCATGCCGCCTGCTCGAGCCTCGTGTCGATCTCCTGGCGCAACTGCGCAAAATCGATCGGCTTGGTGAGGAGCCCTGTGGCGCCGCCTTCGATCGCCTTCCGGCGCGTCTCGACGTCGCCATAGGCCGTGATCATGATGACCGGGACATGCGGATGGTCGGCGCGTACCTTGGGCAGCATGTCGAGCCCGCTCATGCCGGGCATGTTGATATCGGACAGGATCAGGATCAGCGAGGGATCTCGCACCTCGGCTGCGCGCTTGATCGCGTCAGGCGCCGAGAGCGCGAATTCCATATGGAAGCGACCGGCGCGCAGATCGCGCCGGAACTGCTGGCGGAACAGCGCCTCGACATCGGGCTCGTCATCAACGACCAGGATGTAAACGTTCAAGTCTTGCCTCCGGAAGGACCGCCTGCCGCCATCACGCGCGGCAGGGTGATGATGAATTCGGTAAATACACCGGCCTCGGTGTTCACGTCGATCGTCCCGCCATGCTGCTTCACGACGATGTCGTGGCTCATGGAAAGGCCAAGTCCGGTGCCTTCACCCGCCGGCTTGGTGGTGAAGAAGGGATTGAACATCTTCTCCTTCACGTCCTGCGGAATACCCGTACCGTTATCGCGGATGCGGATCTCCACCCTGCCACCGAGATTCTTCGTCACGGCGCTCAAGGTCGGCTCGAATCCCTCCGCGGCGCTCTCCTTGCGTTTGGCCGCCGCATAGAAACCGTTCGAGATCAGATTGAGGAAGACGCGGGTGATTTCCTGCGGGTAGATGTCGGCCATACCGGCGGTCGGATCGAGGTCGCGCTCGAGCGTCACGTTGAATGATGGTTTTTCGGCGCGCGCGCCGTGATAGGCCAGATTGAGGCTCTCCTCGACGATCGCATTGACGTCGGTGGAGCGATGCTCGCCGGAGCCCTCGCGTGAATGCAGCAGCATGTTCTTGACGATGGAATCGGCGCGCTTGCCGTGCTGCACCACCTTCTCCAGGTTTCCGCGCAGCATGCCTGTCAGCTCGTCCACCTCGTCCTTCGTCTTGTCGTCGAGAGAAGCCGTTCGCAGAACCTCGTTGAGCTCGTCGATCAATTCGGTCGACACCGAGGAGAAATTGTTGACGAAGTTGAGCGGGTTCTTGATCTCGTGGGCAATGCCTGCCGTGAGCTGGCCGAGCGAGGCCAGCTTCTCGGTCTGAACCAGGCGGTCCTGCGCCGCGCGCAGGTCGTCGAGGGATTGCCTCAGTTCTGCGGTCCGCCGTTCGACCTTGTGTTCCAGGTCGGCGTAGGATTCCTGCAAGCGCTCGCCCATGTGGTTGAACTGGTTCGCGAGCTCCTCGAGTTCGTCGCCGGTCCTGATCGATATCCGCTGCGCGAAATCGCCCCCGCCGATGCGCATCGCCCCCGTACGCAGCGCCTGGATCGGGCCGACCATGCGGCGCGCGAGAAAGACTCCGGCGAGCACCGCGAAGATCGATGCTCCGAGCAGGACAATCGCGAGCCGCTCCAGCGAGGCATAGAGCGCCGCATAGGCCTCCTCGACCGGCAGCTCGACGAACATGGTCCAGCCGACCGGGCTGATCGGCGCAGAAGTCGTCAGGACCTTCTGTCCCTGGATGTTGGTCGCCTCCTGCAAAGCATCCGGCATGACACCGCCGCCGGCCAGCGCGGCGCGCACCTGCGCCAGCCCGGACAGATCTGTATTGCGCAGGACCAGGCTGATGTCGGGGTGCGCAATCAGGCGCCCCTCCGGACCGACCACATAGGCGTGTCCATGCTCGCCGACCTTGATCCGGGACACGACGTCCCAGATCAGCTTGAGGTTGACCTCCGCGATGCTGACGCCGGCATCCTTGCGCGCGCCGGCCTGCGCCAGCGTCATGTAAGGCTCGGACTCCCTGCGGAAATAGACCGGTCCGTAAAAGACCTTGTGCGCAACCGCCTGGGTGAACTTCGGATCGCCCGACAGGTCGGCGCCACTGTCGATCACGTCCATGGCCAGACGCGAGACGCGCAGGCGCTCCCTGCCGGTCGAATCCACCTGGGCGAGCTCGGTGATCGCGGGCACCTGACGCAGCAGCCGCAGCGCGTCAAACCGGCGCGGCTCGATCGAGCCTGCCGACCACGGTAGCTGCGTGGTCCAGCCCAGCTGGCTCTCGATCTCCTTGACGAACTGGCTGATCTTCGCGGCGGCCGCCTCGGCCTGCTCGTGCTGGACCCGGATCAGCGCGGCCTTGTGCTCCCGGTAATAGAAGAGAACCTCGAACAGCCCATTGGCCAGCAGGGCGACGGCGACGACAGCCACGAACAGTGCGACATATTTGGTGAACAGCCGAGTCCTGATGCGGCCTTCCGGAGTGCTTGATACTCCGCCGTCCCCGGTCGCGCGTGCCAGGGCCCCGGTTTGCGGGGTATCGGAATGGACGGAAATGCTCATTCCCCCAAGCCTAGCAAGAAGGCCGGGCCTTGTCTCCCGCCGCAGCGGGCAGGGTTACTCGATGACCTCGTCGGCAAGGGCCAGCAAGGTCGGCGGAATTTCAAATCCGGCTGCCTTGGCGGTCTTGAGATTGATCACCAGGGGATAGCGGGTCGGCAGCTCGAACGGCAGATCGCCGGGGCTGGCCCCGTTGAAAATGCGGGCGACGAGCGCTGCAGCCCGCTCGAAGGATTCCGGCACATCCGCTCCGTAAGACATCAGTCCGCCGTCGCGGGCAAGGTCGGCATTTTCGTAGATCGCCGGCAGCTTTCGGACGGCGGCGAACTCGAACACCCGCTTGCGGTTGAGAATGGTGAGCGCGTCGGCCACCATCAGGATGCCGTCCGGGAGATCGCCGTTCATCACGGAGAACGCCTCGTCGAAGTCGTCAGGCTCGCGGACGCCGAGCGCCTGCACGGTCAACCCGAGCTCCTGGGCCGCCTTCGCCGAGGCCTGATAGCGCGTGGTCATGCCGAGGTCGTCCTTGTTCCAGAGCATTGCGACCTTGGACAGTTTCGGCGACATGTCCTTGAGCAGCGACAGCCGCTTCGCGCTGAGCGTTGCCGCGACATCCGAAATCCCCGTGATCTGGCCGCCTGGATGCGCCAGGCTTTCTATCAGCTTGGTTTCGACGGGATCACCGATGCCGCTTGCCGCCACCGTCGCAATGCCAGCCGCCTTCGCCGCCATGGCCGTCGGGTAGCCCACGATCACGACTGCATCGATGTTTTTGGTCTTCAGCTCACCGATCAGTGCGGGAAGCTTGGCGACATCGCCCTGGGCGCCCCGCGCCTCAAAAGTCAAGTTCTGGCCAAGCTTGAAACCGCGCTCGCCGAGCACCTTGATCAGGATCTTGCCGCCCGGACTGGTTTCGGTAATTGGCGAGATCGGGGTCAGTGTGCCCAGATGAAACGTTCGGCCGCCTTCAGCCGCAGCGGAGCACGGTCCCAACAGCGACACACTACCGAGCCCTCCCAGGAATTCACGCCGCCTCATCGTATCTTCCCTGCCCTGGCGCAACAGCGCGCTGGACAAAGTCTAGCACGGGACGAGAAAAAAGCGGCAATGGCGATGGCCATTGCCGCTCTGCAATCTCCGCTTCCGACGGTCTCAGGTGGGGCGTAACGCCTTGCCACTGAGGTCGAGTTCGTTGACCTGCTTATTGCGCTCGGAATCGGCCGCCGCACGATGGTCGGTCGCCAGCACGACATAAACCGCCGGCAGCACGAACAGGGTGAACAGCGTGCCGATCGACATGCCGGCGACGACCACAAGGCCGATCGAGAAGCGACTGGCCGCACCGGCTCCGGACGCTGTCAGCAGCGGGATCAGGCCGGTCACCATCGCAGCCGTCGTCATCAGGATCGGCCGCAAACGGATGCGGGCCGACATCTCGATGGCCGAGCGGCGGTCGAGCCGCTCGTTGACCTGGAGTTCGTTGGCGAACTCCACCATCAGGATGCCGTGCTTGGTGATCAGGCCCACCAGAGTGAGCAGACCGACCTGGGTGTAGATGTTCATGGTCGCCACGCCGAAGAACAGCGGGATCAAGGCACCCACGATCGCCATCGGCACCGAGATCATGATCACGAACGGATCCCGCAGGCTCTCGAACTGCGCGGCCAGCACCAGGAAGATGATGATCAGCGCGAAGCCGAAGGTGATGGCGAGCTGATTGCCTTCCTGCACGTACTGCCTGGAATCCGCGAGATAGTCGTGACTGAAGCCCTGCGGCAGCTTCTTGGCCTCGCCCTCGAGGAAGTCCACCGCGGCGCCGACGGTGACGCCGGGCATCGGCACGGCCGAGAACGTCGCCGAGTTGAGCTGATTGTAGTGCGTCAGCGAATTCGGATCGGTCTTGGTCTTGATCGAGACCACGGTCGACAGCGGAAGCTGCTGCCCGGTATTGGTCGTCACATAATAGCCTCCGAGCGATTCCGGAGAGAGGCGCTCGCTACGCGGCACCTGCGGGATCACCTGATACGAACGTCCTTGGAGATTGAAGCGGTTGATATAGTTGCCGCCGAGCAGAACCGCGAGCGTCGAGCCGAGATTCTGCATGTTGACGCCAAGATCCTGCGCCTTGGTGCGGTCGATCGTGACTTCGACGTTCGGCTGGTTGTAGGCGAGATCGCTGTCGGAGACGATGAACATGCCGCTCTTGCGGGCCGCGTCCTTCAGCTTCTCCATCTGCTCATAAACGGTCTGGAAGCCCGCGGTGGAGCTGATGACCATCTGCACCGGCAAGCCCCCAGGGCCGCCCGGCAGCGGCGGCAGGTTGAATGCGAAGGCCTGGACGCCCTCGATCTTGGAAAGCTCGGCCTGAACCAGAGGCTTCAGCGCGATCGAGGAGCGCTTGCGCTCGTCCCACGGTTTGAGCAGCATGCCGGCGATGCCGCCTTGCGGACCGTTGATGCCGTTCAGCACGAAGCGAAGATCGGTCTCCGGGAAGCTCTGAAACTTCTTGTCGAGCTTGTCGCCGTAGAAATCGACATAGTCGATGTTGGCGTATTTCGGCGCCTTGGTCACCGCGAACACGATGCCCTGGTCTTCCTCAGGCGCCAGCTCTTTCGAGGTGTGCATGTAGAGGAAGCCGACAAGCCCGAGGATCGTCACCGCGAACAGGCCGGTGATGGCCTTGTAGTCGAGCGAGCGATCGAGCCGGCGGCCGTACCAACGGGTCAGCGCGCCGAACACTCTGTTGACGAGCTTTGCGAAGCGGCCCTCTTCGGTGTTCTTGAGGAGCACCGAACACATCATCGGCGACAGCGTCAGGGCGATCACGCCCGACACGATCACCGAGCCGGCGAGGGTGAAGGCGAATTCGCGGAACAGCGAACCGGTGAGGCCGCCGAGGAAGCCGATGGGGGCATACACGGCCGCGAGCGTGATGGTCATCGACACGACGGGGCCGACGATCTCGCGCGCGCCTTGGAGCGATGCCTGGACTGGCGTCTTCCCTTCCTCCAGATGGCGGTGAATGTTCTCCACCACAACAATGGCATCGTCGACCACGAGGCCGATCGCGAGCACCATCGCGAGCAGGGTCAGCAGGTTGAAACTGAATCCCAGCGCCAGCATCAAGGTACAGACGCCGATCATCGACAGCGGGATGGTGACGACGGGGATGATGACCGAGCGGAGCGAAGCCAGGAACAGGAAGATCACCACGATCACGATGATCACGGCTTCGCCCAGCGTCTTCTCCACCTCGTCGATCGAGGATTGGATGAACTTGGTCGAGTCGTAGGCGACCTTCATCTTCATCGACGGCGGCAGGTTGCGTTCGAGCTCGGGGAACAGCGCGCGCACGCCCTTGACCAATGTCAGCGGGTTGCCCTGTGGCGTCGCCTGCACGCCGATGAAGATCGCATGCTCGCCGTTGAAGGCGACGCTCGCGTCCGTGCTCTGGGCGGCAAGCTCGACGGTGGCGATGTCCTCCATGCGCACAAAGCCGCCGTCCTTGGCCTTGACGATCATCTTCTTGAACTGGTTGACGTCGGTCAGACCCGTGTTCGTCGAGACGTTCGAGACGATGAGGTAGCCTTTGGTCTGGCCCGCCGCGGACTGGAAGTTGTTGGCCGTGATCGCGGAGGCGACGTCCGCCGGCGATACGTTGCGGCCGGCCATCTTCACCGGATCAAGCCAGAGCCGCATCGCAAAGGTCTGACCGCCGAGGATGTCGGCCGAGGCCACGCCGTCCACCGTCGACAGCACCGGCTGAACCACGCGCGTCAGGTAGTCCGAGATCGCCGAGCCCGACAGCTCCTCCGAGGAGAATCCGAGATACATCACGGCCGTGGTCTGGCCCGTGGTCTTGGTGACGATCGGGTCGTTGGACTCCTTCGGGATCAGGTATTTGACCGAGTTCGTCTTGGCCAGCACCTCGGTGAGCGCCTGGTTCGGATCGAAATTCAGCTTGATGTAGACCTGGATCGTCGAGGTGCCGAGCACCGAGGATGAGGTGATATAGTCCACGCCCTCGGCGGAAGCGACCGCCTGCTCGATCGGCGTCGTGATGAAGCCCTGGATCAGGTCCGCGGACGCGCCGGGATAAACGGTCGTGATGTTGATGACCGTGTTCGACAGTTTCGGATACTGCCGGATCGGCAGCACCATCGCCGCGCGCAGTCCGATCAGCAGGATCAGCAAGCTGACAACGACCGACAGAACCGGGCGCTTGATGAAAATATCAGTAAAGGCCATCGCGGCGATCTCGATTTCTTTGTCTCAAGAGACGTGATCCGGCCAAGCCGGATCACGTGAGTGTCTCGTCAGTAGCGCGGCGGCTGCGCAGGGATCTGCGGAGCCGGATCGGTCGAAATCGCAACGGGTGCGCCCGACTGCAGCTTCAGCTGGCCGACGGCGACGACCTTGTCGCCCGCCTTGACGCCCTTGATGATCTCGACACGACCGTTGACGCGGTTACCGGTCTGCACGAAGGTACGCACTGCGGAGAGGCTGGTCTTGCCGTCCGCTTCCTTCTTCTCGGTGATCACGAATACCGAGTCTCCATACAGCGTGTAGTCGACCGCGGTTTCGGGAACGGTGATCACGGCCGGGTTGTCCGGCAGCACCACGGTGGTGGTCACGAACATACCCGGCTTCAGGATCTTCTCCGGATTGGCGATCGTCGCCTGCACGCGGATGTTACGGGTATCGGTCGCGATCTGCGGCTCGATCGTGGTGATCTTGCCGTCGAAGGTGCGGCCCGGATAGGCGTCGACCTTCAGCCGGACCGGCTGGCCGACCTTGAGGCTGCCCGAGTCCTTTTCCGTTACCGTGAAGTTGGCCCACAGTTCCGACAGATCCGTCAGCGATACGATCGCCGTGCCGGCGGTCAGATACTGGCCGACCTCGACCTTACGGACGCCGAGCTCGCCGGAGAACGGCGCGCGCACCAGCTTCTGCGAGATCAGCGCTTCGGTCTTGGCGATCCCGGCCATGGCTTGGTCATAGGTCGCCTGCGCGGCATCGACGGTCGACTGCGGACCAAACTGGCGCGCCGCCAATTGTTTGGCGCGGTCGAGCGCGAGCTGCGCGCCAGTCGCCTGCGCCTTGTAATTGGCAAGGTCACCCTGCTCCGGGGCGTCGAACAGCTGCACCAGCGGAGTGCCGGCCTCGACATGCGTACCGGGCTCAAACTTGATCTCGGTCACGCGGCCATTGACGTCGGCGGTGACGTCGACCTGGTGCACGGCGGCGAGACCGCCGACCGCGGTGAGCAGGTTCGGCACCACCTCGGACTTCGCTTCCGCTGCGCTGACCAGGGTCGGCGGCGGCTTGTTGTTGGCGAAGAACTGCTTGATCATCTGGCCGCGGAAATAATTGAACCAGACGAGACCACCGACGAGGGCGCCGAGAAGCGTGCCGACGATGATGAACCACAGCACCGGCCGGACCGGACGCTTGGGAGCCTTGCTGTCGATCGGTTCGCCCGAAATCTTGTGTTCGGTTACGATGTTCATTGTCATACGCTTTCTGCAATTGCCGTCTTGCCCACACCACCGGCCTGATCGTGGCCCAGATGCGAAGCAATTGCGGCGTCGTTAAGTCCGATGCCTCGGAGGAGAAACTCACAAAGCTGCCGCTCCAGATCGTTCGGACCGCCATAGGCGAGACACGGCATGGAGGGCAGCCTGGTCAGCGCAGCTGTCATCACCGTATGATGCGCAAACCAGAACAGGTTGAGTGGCTCACCGCCGCAGACCCGCGCATCGCCGGCGGCGACGGCTCGGTCGAGCGAGGCGACGAAGATCGGTCCGATCAGCGCCTCGATCTTGGCATATAGCAAACGCGCGAACTCGCCGTCATCCAGATGACTGGTGGCCATCAGTCGCAGGCGTTGCGCCTCCTCCTGATCAGGACCGTCGGCGATCAGCAGGAAATGCTGGACCATGCCGCGGATCAGCTCGACCAGGGTAGCCGTCGACGGCTCCCGCTCGAGGAGCTCGGTCAGCGCCGGGTCCGCTTCGCATTCGTCGCTCAGGATCTCGGCGTAGAGCGCCGCCTTGGACGGGAAATGCTTGAACAGCAGCGCCTCGGAAATGGCAGCAGCGGCCGCCACGCTCTTGGTCGTGGTGCCGTTATAACCGTGTCGGGCAAAGCAGCGTTTCGCGGCACCGAGGATCAATTGACGCCTCAGGTCGCTCGTCATACGCAATGAGCTCATGCTAGTGAGTAACCACTCACTAGCCCGAAAGTCAAGCACTATGCTGCATCGCAACCTGAATGCGTTGTAAAATCAGGAGAAATCAGCCTCCCCTGCACGTCCTGCGAGCAGGACTTTGGCGACCTAGATGGGCTGAAAGCCGAGGTCCCCTCGGATCCGGTTGAGAATGTACGTCCCATCCCGCGTGGGCAGGATGCGCTCCAGATTGGCGCTGTCGATCTTCACATTGGCAAATCGAGGCCCGGCCGTGAGGTCGTGGACGGCTTTGGCGAAGGCCTCCACCTCGGCCATGGTCGAGATCGCCCGGCTGTCCTTGATACCGCAGGCCCTGGCGACGCCGACGAGGTCGGCAGCGGCGGAGGTATGGCTGGTCTGGCCGCCGGTCTCGCCATAGGCCTCGTTGTCTAGCACCGCGATCGAGAGGTTGGTCGGCTTCTGCAGGCCAATGGTGGCAAGGCTGCCCATGCCCATCAGCATCTCACCGTCGCCGGTGATGACCAGCACCGGCAGTGTCGGCTGAGCCAGCGCGAGGCCGAGGCCGATCATCGCAGCGCCGCCCATGCCGCCCCAGAGATAGAAGTTGCGGGCGTGGTCGCCGGCGGCGGTGATGTCGTTGGTCGAGGCCCCGAGGCCGCCGATCGCGACGACGTCCTTGCGGTTCGCAAGCAGCGCGGAGACCACCTGACGGCGATCGAGGAGATTGGCCTTGCTCATTTGGTGAAAACCTTGGCGCCGATCAGGCGCTGCGACAGCAGGACGGCGGTGGGCGTGAGTGCGCTGTAGGCCTGCGCCGCAGCTGCTTCCAGCACCGCGGGCACCTCGGCCGCGTTCGAGGCGCGCAGCACCTTGATGCCCGAGAGCTCGAGTACGCCCTGCGTGGTCGAGCCCATCGGCACCTGCCACGGATTGAACTCGCCCCACTCACCTCGCATCGTAACGAGCGTCAGGAACGGAAAGCGCAGGATCGGGATCAGCGACAGCATGTTGATGCAATTGCCGACGCCGCTGGACTGCATCAGCAGGACGCCGCGCTGGCCGCCGGCCCAGGCGCCGGCGAGCAGCGCCACGCCCTCCTCCTCCGTCGTCAGCGGAATGCCGCGCATCGCAGGCGAGTCCAGCACGCGCAGGATCAGCTTCGAATGGCCGGCATCGGGCACGTAGGGCACCTGGCGGACGTCGAAGCGTTGCAAGGTCGCGAAGATATCGTCGGGCCAGGTCGGCGCCGTGTCGGCAGCATCAGTGCGGGCGTGCATTTTCCTGTCCGGTCGGCTAGCAAGGTTCGAAGAGTGTAGACGCGTCCACGCATCGACCAGAACAACAAAAACGGCATAACGGCTTTAACGTGCGAGTATAACGGGATGAACGCAGATGCGAAGGAGCTGGCGGCGAGCTTCGACCTCGAGAGACTGACGCCGGAGTTCTACGACAACCCCTATCCGACCTATCGTGCACTGCGGGAGAACGAGCCGGTCAAGCGCCTGCCTAGCGGCACCGTGTTCCTGACCCGCTATGACGATCTCGTCACCACCTACAAGAACACCAAGTCGTTCAGCTCGGACAAGAAGCGCGAGTTCGCGCCGAAATATGGCGACACGCCGCTCTACGAGCACCACACGACGAGCCTTGTCTTCAACGACCCGCCTTCGCACACCCGCGTACGCCGCCTGATCATGGGCGCGCTGTCGCCCCGCGCGATCGCCAGCATGGAAGGCGACCTCATCAAGCTGGTCGACGGCCTGCTGGACGCCATCGCCGCCAAGGGCCGTTGCGAGCTGATCGAGGATTTCGCCACCTCGATCCCGATCGAGGTGATCGGCAATCTGCTGGACGTTCCCCATGAGGAACGCGCGCCGCTACGCGACTGGTCGCTGGCGATTCTTGGTGCGCTCGAGCCGGTGGTGTCGCCTGAAGCGGCTGCGCGCGGCAATACGGCCGTGACGGATTTCCTTGGCTATCTCGAAACGCTGGTCGCACGTCGGCGCGCGAAGCCGGGCAATCCTGATCGTGACGTGCTGACGCGCCTGATCCAGGGCGAGGAGAACGGCGAGCGGCTGACCGAGAAGGAGCTCCTGCACAATTGCATTTTCCTGCTCAATGCCGGCCACGAGACCACGACCAATCTGATCGGCAACGGCCTCGTCGCGCTGCATCGGCATCCCGACCAGAAGCAGCGGCTGATCGATAACCCCGACCTGATCAAGACCGCGGTCGAGGAGATCCTTCGTTACGAGAGCTCGAACCAGCTCGGCAATCGCATGACCACCGAGCGGGTCGAACTCGGCGGCGTCATGCTCGAGGCCGGCACGTCGGTGACGCTGTGCATCGGAGCTGCCAACCGCGACCCCGCGCAGTTTCCCGATCCGGAACGTTTCGACGTCGCGCGCACGCCGAACCGGCACCTCGCCTTTGCCACCGGCGCGCATCAATGCGCCGGCATGGCGCTGGCGCGGCTCGAAGGCGCGATTGCGATCTCGCGCTTCCTGGCGCGCTTCCCGGACTATGCCGTAAGCGGCCAGCCGGTGCGGGGTGGTCGGGTCCGGTTTCGGGGCTTTTCAAGCGTGCCTTGCGCGACCGGATGAGGTCTTAAAACAAAAAAGTCGAAAACAACCCCATGCACAGTAGACCGCGGCCGGCGCGAATGCCGCGGTGAATCCGCACAACCATTTGGCACCTCAGGCAATCCACTGCGCCGCGCGCAATGGACGCCAGAACGCCTACACCAGCGCCTTGTGCCGCGCGATGCAGGTGCGCAACACTTCGTCCATCGGCTTGCTCCACCAGTCATTGGAGAAGATCTCGATCTCCGAATAGCCGGCAAAGCCCTGCGCCTCCACGGCCGCGCGCACCGATTTGATGTCGATGACGCCATCGCCCATCATGCCGCGGTCGTTGAGGATGTCTTTTGTCGGCACCAGCCAGTCGCAGACGTGGAAGGCGAGCAGGCGATCCTGGCCGGCACGCGCGATCTGGCCCATCAGCTCAGGATCCCACCAGATGTGGTAGACATCGAGCGCGACGCCGAGCATGCCGGTGCGATCGGGATCGAGCCGGTCGCAAATGTCGAGCGCCTGTTTCGTGGTGTTCACGCAGGCGCGGTCGGCGGCATAGGCGGGATGCAGCGGTTCGATCGCCAGCGGCAGCTTCGCCTGCCTGGCATAGTCGAGCATCTCGGCGAGCGCTTCCTCGACCTGGCCGCGCGCTGCAAAGATATCCCTGGACGCCTCGCTGCCGGGCCGCGAATATTGCGGCAGGCCGCCGACGACGAGAACGATGCAGGGCGCGCCCAGCGCCTTGGCCTCATCGACGCAGCGCCTGTTGTCGTCGCGCACTTCGCCCCGGTGCGCCACATCCGAGGTGAACATGCCGCCACGGCAATAGCCTGACAGTTCGAGGCCGGCGTCGCGCACCGCGCGCGCCGCGCGATCGAGACCGACGGCGGCGACCTGGTCGCGCCAGGGATCGATGGCGCGAATGTCGTGCCTGGCACAGGCGTCGATGATCTCGACGAGATCACCCTGTTTGCGGACCGTTGCCGTGTTCAGCGACAGCCAGCGGTGGTCGGAGGAAAAATCGCGCATCAGGGTTCGATACCGTGGGTGGCGAGCACGGTCTTCATCCGCTGCGTCGCGAGTTCGGGATTGGCGAGCAGACCGGCCTTGTCGGCCAGACGGAACAGCTCGGCCAGATGCAGCGTGGAGCGCGTACTCTCCTGGCCGCCGACCATGGTGAAATGGTCCTGATGGCCGTTGAGATAGGCCATGAAGACGACGCCGGTCTTGTAGAAGCGCGTCGGCGCCTTGAAGATGTGACGCGACAGCGGCACCGTTGGACCCAGCACGTCTTGGAAGCCGGCTACGTCGCCGGCCGCAAGTCGCGACAGCGCATAGGATGCCGCCGGCGCGATCGCGTCGAAGATACCGAGCAGCGCGTGCGAAAAGCCCTGTTCGTCGCCGGCGATCAGCTCCGCGTAGTTGAAATCATCGCCGGTATACATCCTGATGCGCTTGTCGAGGCGGCGGCGCATGTCGATCTCGCGCTGCTTGTCGAGCAGCGAGACTTTTACGCCGTCGACTTTGGCCACGTTGCCGTTGATGATGGCGACCGCAATGTCCATCGCCTTGTCGAGATCTTTTGTGCCCCAATAGCCGCTCAGCGCCGGATCGAACATGTCGCCGAGCCAGTGGATGATCACGGGCTCGCGGGCCTGCGACAGCACGCGATCGTAGACCTTGGCGTAGTCGTCGGCATTACGACCGAGCTTGGCGAGCGCGCGAGAAGCCATCAAGATGATGCGGCCGCCGACCTTCTCGACCGCCGAGATCTGCTCCTCATAGGCGCGGATGACGTCGTCGATGGTCTTGGCGTCCTCAACCGCGAGATGGTCGGTGCCGGCACCGGAGAACACCAGCGCATTGCGGCGCTTGGCGGCGCCGACCGAGCGCGTGATCAGCTCCAGAGAGGTCGGCCAGTCCAGCCCCATGCCGCGCTGTGCGGTGTCCATGGCTTCGGCAACGCCAAGCCCGAGATCCCAGATGTGCTCGCGGAAGGCGATCGTCTTGTCCCAGTCGACGGCGGCCGACAGCCAGGGGTCGTTCTCCGCAAGGGGATCGGCAACCGTGTGCACAGCCGAGAAGGCGATGCGGTTCAGCGGCCCCTCGAGCTTGGTGGGGAACGTGCGCGAGGCTGCGAGCCGGTAGGTCTCGATCGAGCGATCGGGTTTCGGCAGTTTTAATGACAATGACGACATGGGTTGAACGGGCTTATTCATGTTCTCAGACCTCTCCCCGTCATTGCGAGCGAAGCGAAGCAATCCAGAATGCCTCTGCGGCAAGAGTCTAGATTGCTTCGTCGCTTCGCTCCTCGCAATGACGGCTGGGTAGACATCGGGGACTTATCCGCCAGGCTCAGACCTTGATCGGGGCGACGTCGATCCAGCGCCGCTCCTTCCAGCTCTTCAGCGCGCATTCGGCGAGCTGCACGCCCTTGGCGCCTTCGAGCAGCGTGAACTTGTAGGGCGCATCCTCATAGACGTGGCGGATGAACATCTCCCATTGCTCTTTGAAGCCGTTGTCGTAGGAGACGTTGTCGGGCAGCTTCTGCCAGTCGCCGTAGAAATCATGCAGGCGCTTCTCATCGGGATTCCACACCGGCCTCGGCGTCGCCTGCCGCGCCTGGATCATGCAGTCGGTGAGACCTGCGACCGCCGAACCGTGGCTGCCATCGACCTGGAATGTGACGAGGTCGTCGCGATAGACGCGCGTCACCCAGGACATGTTGATGTGCGCAATGATGCCACCTTCGAGCTGGAAGGTCGCATATGCGGAATCGTCGGCGGTCGCCTTGTACGCGTTGCCCTGCTCGTCGAAACGCTCGGGAATGTCGGTGTTGCCGATGCAGACGACGCTTCTAACGTTGCCGAAGAGGTTGTCGAGCACGTAACGCCAGTGGCAGACCATGTCCAGAATGATGCCGCCGCCGTCCTCGCTGCGATAATTCCATGACGGCCGCTGCGCCTCCTGCCAGCCGCCCTCGAACACCCAATAGCCGAACTCGCCGCGCACCGAGAGGATGCGACCGAAGAAGCCGGAGTCGCGCAGGAACGCGATCTTCTTCAGGCCCGGCAGGAACAGCTTGTCCTGCACCGTGCCGTGCTTGACGCCCTTGGCATTGGCAAGTTTTACCACCTCGACGGCTTCCTCGAAATTCGTCGCGATCGGCTTCTCGCAATAGACGTGCTTGCCGGCGTTGATGGCCTGGGTCAGCAGGCCGGGGCGCGCCTGCGTGGTCGCGGCGTCGAAGAACATGGTGTCGTTGTTGTCGGCCAGCGCCGCGTCGAGGTCGGTTGTCCAGCGCGTGACGTTGTAGCGTTTGGCGAGCGCTTCGACTTTCTCGGCGCTGCGGCCGACCAGGATCGGATCGGGCATGACGCGGTCGCCGTTCTTCAGGCGGACGCCGCCCTGGTCGCGGATCGCGACGATCGAGCGGATCAGATGCTGGTTGAGCCCCATACGGCCGGTGACGCCGTTCATGATGAGGCCGAGGCGTTGGGTGGTCATGCCAAATACTCCTGAAGTGATCCTGGCTGTTCGAGTGGACGAAGCGCCGACCAGTCCGGATGGACCGAGGTGGCAAAGCCCACCGCATGAAGCGATCCCGTCAGGAGATC
The DNA here is from genome assembly GCF_054967145.1 of Bradyrhizobium sp. UFLA06-24. NCBI lineage: Bacteria > Pseudomonadati > Pseudomonadota > Alphaproteobacteria > Hyphomicrobiales > Nitrobacteraceae > Bradyrhizobium > Bradyrhizobium sp. UFLA06-24. The sequence continues at coordinate 293,506 of NZ_JADFUE010000001.1, read as the reverse complement.
GCCGTTGTGAATGTTGAGACGAATGCCCTGCCCGGCATCGGCATAGAGGTCGGGATGCGCGGCGGCGAAGGCCTGCACTTCGCCAGCCGGCGTTTCGCCGAATCCATCGACATAGTGGTGACCGTTGCGCTCGGCATGGGCGACGCCGATGAAGGCGCCGAGCGCGAGATCCTGCTGCACGGCAAGGCCGGCCTGGCAGGTCAGGTCCTCGCCCGTGATGAAGAACGTCTCGCCGCCGGCGCTCCATTTCGCTGCACGGGTCGCGTTGACGATGGATTTGTACAGGCCCTTGCAGGATTTGGAGGAAATACCGTGGTAGCCGAGCGCCCGCGCCGCGGGGAACGCGTCGTAGGAATCATCGGCCTCGTCGATGATGAAGCTGTATGCCGCCAGCGAGCCGAGCGGCGACCGCCTCGTGATGTCGCGCGGCATCGGCTGTTCGATATAGAGCAGGCGCGAGGCGATGGGACGTAGCGCGGTGTCATGATCCAGCCGATCCATCAGCGCTTGCAGCGCGGCCAAATCGGCGTACTGCTCGTTGGCATCGAGCGTCACCTTGGTGTCGCGTCCCAGCGCGTCGAGCTCCTTGCCGATGCGCGCCAGCCGCGCCGCATCGGAGGCGGGATCGCCACTCAGCTTCAGCTTGAAATACCGTGCACCGGCGTTCTCATGTCCGTCGGCAACACCGCCCTCGCCTTCGATGGAATCGTCGAGGCCGACCGTATGCCTGACGGCGACGCGCGGCAGCGGTTTGCGGCCGGCAAGAAAGATGGTGAGATCCGCATCCTTCAGATCGGGCGAAAGCTGCGCATCGATACCGGCAATGTTGCCGGTCATTCCATTGAAAAAGTCGGTCTCGGCCGCACGCAAGAGCGCATCGAGAATGGCCTTGTCGATCTCCGCAGGGCCATAGGCGGCCGCCAGCGTCGGGATGTTTTCTTTCGCGCAAGCCGCGACCTGCACATCGATGCACGAAGCATGCAGATCGAACGCGGACTGGAATCCGGTCCGCGCCAGGTAGAGCCCGCGCGCGATCTCAAGCGAGCGGCGCAGGCCGTCGACCGTCTGCGCCGGCGACAGCTCCGGCCGCTTGTCGAACCATTTCGGCACCAGCAACTCGGCGCTGGCGCCGACCGCTAGGCCCCTGCCCTCGACCTCGATCTCGACGCGTGCGAACAGCTGCGGCGTCGCGTTGATGGTCACAGCGCCAAAGCGGAACGGCCGCGCGAACTGCACGGGACGTTCGAAGAAGGCTATGTCTCGCAGCTTCAGGCGCGGGGGCATGGCTTCAGTCCAGCGAACCTTGCGAAAAGAAATGCTTACGGATGCGCTGCACGAGTTCCGTGAAGACAGGGTCCGCCATCACCTCGAGCGAGCGCGGACGCGGCAGCGGGACGTCGTAGATCGCGGCGATCGCGCCGGGGCGCTCGGTCATGACCAGCACGCGGTCGGCGAGGAACACGGCCTCGGGAATCGAGTGCGTGATCAAGAGAACCGTCTTCTTCGTCTCGCGCTGGATCCGCATCAGCTCGACATTCATGCGCTCGCGCGTCAGTGCATCGAGCGCGCCGAACGGCTCGTCCATCAACATGATCCGGGGATCGTGCACCAGCGCACGGCAGATGGAGGCGCGCTGCTGCATGCCGCCGGAGAGCTGCCAGGGCAGCTTCTTCTCAAAACCTTCGAGGCCAACGAGCTTCAAGAGCGACTTGGCGCGATCGAGATATTCCTGGCGCGGCAGCCGCTTCATGTCGATCGGCAGCATGACGTTACCCAGGATGTTGCGCCAGGGCAGCAGCAACGCGTTCTGGAAGACGATGCCGACATTGCCGTGCGGCGTCGTCACCTTCTCGCCCTCGACCAGCACCTCGCCCGTCGTCGGTGGCAACAGCCCGGAGATCAGCTTGAGCAGCGTGGACTTGCCGCAGCCCGACGGCCCGACCACGACGAAGAACTCGCCATCGTTGATGTGGAAGTCGAGCGGCCGCAACGACGGCACATCGCCGTCGCGCGTCCGGTAGGTCTTCGACACGCCCGACAGCGTGATGCCCGACGCATCGCCGGCCCGGTCGTTCACCAGTCGAAGATGCGCGGCCGGCTGGTCTGTTGGAGTGGCCTTTTTCGGTATCATTCAGTCACATCCGATCGAACACGCAAGTTACATTCGTCATTCCGGGTCGCGACGAAGTCGCGAACCCCGAATCCATCGGGCAGCAGGTTCTGACGAAAAATGGATTCCGGGTCCGCCCTCCGGGCGTCCCGGAATGACGGGAGTGGATGTTTCACGATCCACTCTTCGGCAGGTAGTCGTTGGTGTAGAAGGCCTTCGGGTTCTCCTTGGCCTTGGCGTCGAGGCCGCCATATTCGACCATCAGGTTGACACTATCGGTCATGTTCTGGTCGGTGACCTGGAACGGCCGCTTGCTCTTGGTCTCGGCGGTCCGGTACAGCGGAATGGTCAGCTCGAAGCCCTGCGTCAGCGTGTCGATCTTCCCGCCCTTGGGGTTGGCATCGAGAATCGACTGCGCCGCCGCCTTTGGATCCTTCTCGGCGGCTTCGACGGCCTTGGTGGTCGCCGACATGAAGCGGCGGACGAGATCGGCATTGGCCTTCACATAGTCGGTGTTGGCGATGATGCCTGAGGAGACCATGTTGATGCCGTAATCGGCAAACTTGATCGGGTAGACGTCCTTGCCGGTGGCGTCCTTGATCTTCATGGACTGGTCCATGACGTAGCCGAGCAGGAGATCAGCCTGGCCGTTGATGACGGCATTGAGCTTGGTCTGGCCGTCCCCGGCAACGGTCTTGAAGTCGCTCTCCTTCAGGCCGGTCTTCTTCAGGAACAGCGGCCAGATCTGGGTCATGGAATCGGCCGGCGTGATCGCCACCGTCTTGCCCTTGATGTCCTCGGGCTTCCGGATGTTCTTGTCGGCAAACCCCATGACGGACATCGGCGAGGTCTGCAGCAACACACCGGTCGCGATGACAGGCGCCCCCTTGATCGCCGCGCGCATCATGGTCGGAACGTCGACATAGCCGAAATCGGCAGTCTTGGCCGCGACGGCCTGCGTGGTTGCCGCCGAGCCGCGTCCTTCCTGGATTTCGAGGTCGATCCCTTCGGCGGCATAGATGCCCTTGGCCTTGCCGTAATAGAACGGCGCGTGCTCGCCATAGACGTACCAGTTCAGCATCAACACGACCTTGTCCGCCGCCTGCGCCGGCATGGCTGCAAACGCCATCAGCACTCCGGCTGCAGCCCCGATCCACCGCTTCATCGTCACTCTCCCTTGTCGTTATGTTTCGGCCGTTGGTGGCCGTTCATGGCTTGAACTCAAGAGGCGAAAATCACGTCCTCGCGCTGGCTGACATGCCAGGGAATGACCAGCTTCTCGATCCGGTCGACGATCCAGAACAGGATGACGCCGAGCAGCGCGAGGAGCACGAGCGCTGCGAACATGGTCGGCAGATCGAAGGTGCCGATCGAGCGCTGCATCACATAACCGATGCCGGAATTGGAGCCGACGAACTCGCCGACGACGGCGCCGACCACCGCCAGGGTCACGGAAACCTTCAGGCCGGAGAAGATCGCCGGCAGCGCGTGCGGCAGATTCACCGCGCAAAACACCTGAAAGCGGCTGCCCTGCATGGCGCGGGCGAGATCGACCATGTCAGGATCGACCGATTTGAAGCCCTGTACGGCGGAAACGACCACAGGGAAAAAGCCGAGCAGAAACGCCGAGATCACCTTCGGCAGGATGCCGAAGCCGAACCAGACCACGAACAGCGGCGCGATCGCGATCTTGGGCACGGACTGCGAGAATACCAAGAGCGGATAGACGTAGCTCTCCACCGTCTTCGAGCCCGCGATCAACATCGCGACGGGGATGCCGAACAGCGCCGAGAGCAGGAAGCCCCAGACGGTTGCATAGGTCGTCGGCCAGCACTGGCGCAGCAGTTCGGGCCAATCGGAACGGAGCACGGCGACGACGTCGGCCGGCGCCGGGATCTGATAGGCGGGAATCCTGAACAGCCGGATCGACAGATCCCAGGCCACCACGATGAAGACGAGGAACAGAAACGGCCGAACCCAGGCCGCGTTCAGCATCTTGGACACCGCACTATGCGGCTTCGGCTCGGCCAATTTTCACTCCCGGCAGTCTTCTTCGTTATCAGGAGAAATTAACCCGTTGGATAAATACTGTCCAGAGGATTCCCTGTGGCGTTTTGCGGCGGGTTCCGGGGCGCCGAGGTCTTATGAAGGGACAACGAAGGTGGTTGGGCAGGATAGTCGCGCCGCACACTCGGTGTCATTCCCCGCGAAGGCGCGCGAAGGCGGGGAATCCAGTACGCCGCGGCTTCTCCGTATCTCACCGGCGCCTCTGGGATACTGGATCGCCCGATCAAGTCGGGCGATGACCGCGGAGAGCTTGGAGGGAGCTCGTCGAAAGGCTTTAAACCGTCTGCGCCACCGCAGCGCGCGACTTCGGCGTCTTCGCGATCTCGAACAACGCGGCCGACGAGCCCGTCAGCGCGGCGAGCACCAGACCGACCATGTGCGCAAGCCGCTCGTCCTTGGCGTCCTTGGCGAGCAGGTCACGGCCGAAGATCACGCCTAAGGTGGCCGAGTTCGAGAGATAGAAGAAGCTGAGCGCCGCGATCGAGATGTAGAGCTGCACCGGATCGACCGCGACCTGGAAGTCGCCGCTCTCGACCCCTCGCCGCACCACGGTGCGGATCATCTCGACGAAGGGCGAGTGCATCGACTTGACCTTGGTCGAGCGCTTCAGATGCTTGGCGCGCGCGAGGTTCTCGGTTTGCAGCAGCGACAGGAACTCGGGATTGCGCAGGAAGTAGTTCCAGGTGAATTCGATCAGGCGGCGGATCGCCTCGGGTGGATCGAGATGCTCGAGATCGAGCCCCCGCTCCTCGCTGCGGATCTTGTCATAGGCGCCTTCGAGCACCGCCAGATACAGCTCATCCTTGTTGCCGACGTGGTAGTACAGCATGCGCTTGTTGGCGCCGGCCTTGGCCGCGATGCGGTCGACGCGCGCACCGGCGAGCCCGTGCGCGGAAAACTCCTGCTTGGCCGCCTCGAGAATGCGCAGCCGCATCCCCTCGGGATCGCGCTGCCATTTCAGGGTTCGCTTTGCGGTTGCCTTGGCCAAACCGGGTGCTCGCTGGGTGGTTACAAGACGCATGTAACACGCGCATAGGCGTTTGAGAACGTTCTGTCATTCCGGGGCGCGCCCCCTTTTGGGCGCGAGCCCGGAATCCATTGTGCGGCAGGGTTGGTGGATGATTGGATTCCGGGCTGGTCGCTGCGCGACGCCCCGGAATGACAGCTCACTCCGCCGGCTTCGGCGAACGCTCCAGCAGCACGGTCTGGATTCCGCAGGTGCCGCTGCGCACCGTCATGATGCGGGTGCCGGGCTTGCGGCCGTTTCTGATATCGCTGACGTCGAGGCCGGCGGCGATCAGGCGGGCGCGCGTGGCGTCGATGTCGGCGACACGCCAGCTCAGGCCCCAGAGACGGTCATGCCTGACATCGCCGCCCGCGACGGGGCGGCGCACCACCTCGACGATGAGATCGCCGCAGCGGAAGAACATCAGCTGGCCCCAATCATGATGCGAGCGGTCGAGCGCAAGATCGAGCCCGAGGCGCGCGCCGTAGAGCGCGGCGGCGCGATCGGAATCTTCGGTGGTGATTACGACGTGATCGAGCCCGTCAATCGGTGCGAAATCAGTTGGGGCCGACTTCGGACGCTCCTCGGCAAGTTCGAGGAAGAACATGCGCACGCCGCGCGTCAATTCGGTCGCGGCGCGCGTGCGCTTCCAATGCAGCACCGCCCCGCTCGCATCATCGCTGCTCTCGACCTCGGTGACTGGATCGGGCTTGAGCGCCACCCGGTCCAGCCGCCGGTGCATCTTGCCGATATCAGCGACACGAAAGCACAGGCTGGCGAGCATGCCCTCCTGGTCCTCGAGCAGTGCGCGCATCCGGTCCGCCGTCGCGGTGAAGCCGCTCGGCGCCATCAATTCGATGGTCATGTTGTCGAGGGTGAACAGCACGCGGTCGGCGCCCTCGCCGGAATTCTGCCAGGCCGGCGCGCGGGCGAGCAGCGTCTGATAGGCTGCCTTGGCCGCGGCGATGTCCCTGACCAGAACGACGACGTGATCGAGGCCGGTGATCATCTTTTCCCCTTCTTGATCGACGTCTCGATCAACCTGGAACCCTGGGCCGAAAAGCGGCATTTGTCCGGGCTTGGCATGAGCCTGACATGGTCGTATTCCGGCCATAGGCCGACCTCAAGCGCTCCGGGGCGGTTTTGCGAATAATTTCAGCGTCTCCGGCACGGAACCGGTGTTAGAGTAAATCCGCCGGCCGGACCACAAGCGCATCACGGACAAGCAATGCAGGCTCTCTTCATCGGACAGACCTATATCGACGTCGTCTTCATCACCGACCACATGCCGACCGGCGACGAAAAGCACGTGGCTTCGGACTACGCCGTCTCCTTTGGCGGCAATGCGGTGACGGCGGCGTTCTGCTGCGCCAAGCTCGGCATCGTGCCCGACCTGATCGCGACCGCGGCCAATGACTGGCTGGGACGCATGTTCCAGGACATGTGCGCGAAATACGCGATCTCGCTGCATGGGCGGAAGGTGAACCAGTCTTCGCTCTCCTTCATCATGCCGAAGGACGGCAAGCGCGCCATCGTCCGCTGCCGCGACGACGAGCACATCCACCCCTTCCCGATGCTCAATCTCGGCGGCTGCCGCGCGCTGCATGTCGACGGCCATCAGCCGGATGCCGCGATCCACTATGCCAAAGTCTGCCGCGAGGCCGGCATCCTGACCTCGCTCGACGGCGGCGGCTTGCGCACCAACACGCACGAGCTCCTGGAATTCATCGACGTCGCCATCGTTGCCGAACGGCTGTGCGAGCAGATGGACCTCACGCCGGAGAAGATGCTCGACTACCTCAAGAGCCGCGGCTGCAAGATCGGCGGCGTCACCATGGGCGAGAAGGGCCTGCTCTGGTACGACGAAACCGGGACGGTGCAGGTGATGCCGGCAATGCCGATTCCGCGCGAGCGCGTGATCGACACAAACGGCGCCGGCGACGTGTTCCACGGCGCCTATGTCTATTCTTACCTGGCCCATCCCGGCAAAAGCTGGCGCGAGCATTTCGACTTCGCGCGGGCGGCCTCGACCTTCAAGATCCAGCGCCTCGGCAACGAGGCCGGCCTGCCGACCCTTGTCGACATCGCCAAGGTCAGGCACGAGTTCGAAGTCCGGGTTTAGGGATTTGTAAGGGCGACATGTCATGGGGCGCGTCTTCGTCGCCGGGAGCATCAACATGGATGTGGTGGCGACCGCCGATCGCCACCCCAGGGTCGGCGAGACCGTCGCCGGCCGGCAGGTGCTGTATTTTCCGGGCGGCAAGGGTGCGAACCAGGCGGTCGCGGCGTCCAGGCTCGGCGCCAAGACCACGCTGATCGGACGGCTGGGCAAGGATGCATTCGGGGCCGAGCTGAGGACGTTCCTCGGTGGTCAGGGCATCGATCTCGGGTCGGTGCGCGAGGCTGACACGCACACCGGGACGGCGATCATCACCGTCGCCGCTTCCGACAACACCATCGTCGTCGTTCCCGGCACCAACGCGCTTGTCGGCGCCGATGACGTCGCTGGCGTGCCGCTGACGAAGGGCGATGTTGCGGTCAGCCAGTTCGAGATTCCTCTGCCGACCATTGCCGCGTTCTTCCAGCGCGCCCGGAGCGCCGGTGCCACGACGCTGCTCAATCCGGCCCCGGCGCAACAGATGCCCGGCGAGTTGCTCGCGCTGGTCGACGTCCTCGTACTGAACGAGACCGAGCTTGGGTTTCTCGCCGGCAGCGAGGTTTCCGACAGCGATGAGGCCGCAAAGATCATCGCGGTGGCGCGACAGCTTCAGGCGCGCGAGGACCAGACCATCTGCATCACGCTGGGAAAGCGCGGCGTGCTTGCGCTCGCCGGACGCGAGGAGTTTGCCCTGCCGGGCCGCGCGGTGAAAGCGGTCGATACCACCGGCGCCGGCGACTGCTTCGTCGGCGCGCTGGCTTCGCAGCTCGCCGACGGCGTCCCCTTGCGCGCCGCCCTCGCCTTCGCCAATGCCGCCGCCTCGATCAGCGTGCAGCGCATGGGGGCCGGACCGTCGATGCCGACGGCCGCGGAGGTGGCGGCGGTGCTCGGCGCCGGCTGATCAGGCCAGCGCACTCTTCAGGTCGAAGCTTTCGTCCGCGGCCTGCTCGGGCGTGATCGAGCGATCCATCGCCTGCAAGCGGCGGCCGAACATGTGATCGCCGGCACGGTTGATCGATTCGATCCCGAGCAGTCTGTCGCCGTGATAGCAGAACGCGGAAAACGCCTTCTTGGCGGGATCGCCGCGCAGCACGACGCGATCATAGCCGGCGGTGAGGCCTGCGATCTGGAGCTTGTCGTCGCCCTGGTCGCTCCAGAACCAGGGATGGCCGTCATACGGCTTCTTGTCGCCGGTCAGCCGCGCCGCCAGGCAGCGGGCGTGGTCGGTGGCGTTCTGCACCGATTCCAGCCGCAGCGAGCCGCCGAACCGCGGGCTTGCGAACAGAGCGCAGTCGCCGATTGCCGATATGTTCGGATCGGCCGTCGACAGATATTCGTCGACGATGATGCCGGCCGCAACCGGCAGCCCCGCCTCGGCCGCGAGCTCGATGTTCGGCAGCACGCCGACGCCGACCACGACGAGGTCGGCGGGCAGATGCCGGCCATCGCTCAAGGACACCCCGGTGACCTTGCCGTTCTCGGCCTCGATGCTCGTCGCCTGCACGCCGAGGTGAATACGGATGCCGGCCTCGCGATGCCGCGCTTGAAAGTATTCCGAGACCTCCGCCGTCACCGCGCGCGCCATCACCCGCGGCGCCAGTTCGAGCACGTCGACCTCAAGGCCCTTGATGCGCGCGGTGGATGCGAATTCGAGCCCGATGAAGCCGGCGCCGATGATCACAGCGTGCGTCTTCGACGGCATGATCTGTCGCAGCGCCTCGCTTTCGTCGAGGATGCGCAAGTATTTCACGTCGGGCAGATTGGCGTTGGGCAGATCGAGCAGGCGGTTGCGCGCGCCGGTCGCCAGGACGAGGTGGCCGTAGGCCAGCGTCTCGCCCGAGGCAAGCAGCACTTTGCGCGCGGCGCGATCGATCGAGACGGCGCGGCCGGCGATCAGCTCGATCTTCTGATCCTGATAGAATTTTTCGGGGCGGAACATCAGGCTCTCGGGCCCGGCGGAGCCCTTGATATAGGCCTTGGACAAAGGCGGCCGCTGGTACGGCAAATGCGCCTCGTCATTGACCAGGCAGATCCGTTCGGAAAACCCCGCCTGGCGCAGCGAGGCCGCGACCTGGTAGCCGCCATGGCCGGCTCCGACAATGATGACTGGACCCTCGGTCATCGGACAGCCCATTTCTGCAAGACACGAGCGTAACCCATGTTGCCACTTCTCCCCTGGTTTTGGCTTGGCTTGCCTAGGAGGAGCCGGCGCTCGTGTCCGTCCCTAAACGAAGGCGCCCGCATTTGAGCCCATCGTTCCGCCCGGCGCAAGAGCGGCGGGTGGGGATTGTCACTCCTCGGCTTCTGCGATTTAGTTGCAGCAATAACCTCCAGCCGGGGATTTCCGATGCCAGCTCCCGTCTCAAAGCCTGACGATCCCGCGCTGCTGCGGATTGACGGTGCGATCGCGACCATCACGCTCAACCGCCCCGCCGCGTTCAACTCGGTCAACCTTGCGATCGCGCAGAAGCTCGAACAGCTCGCGACCTATATCGAAGGCGACGACGCCATCCGCGTCGTCGTGCTCGAGGGCGAAGGCCGCGCCTTCTCCGCCGGCGGCGATCTCCAGACGATCGGGGCTGCGGCGGAAGCGGGCACCGTGACGCCAGTCGTTGGCGAGCTGCTCAAGCACTATCATTCATTCATCGAGATCCTCAGGCGCATGCCGAAGATCTCGCTGTCGAGCGTGCACGGCTCGGCGGCCGGCGCCGGCATGGGCCTCGCCTTCGTCACCGATCTCTGCATCGCCGCCGAGGACGCGAAGTTCACGCCCGCTTACGCCAAGATCGGCGTGTCGCCGGATGGCGGCTCGACGGTCGGAATCGTCGGCACGGTCGGCTCGCGCCGCGCGCTGCAGATCTTCCTCGCCGAGGACAATTTCACTGCGCAGCAGGCGTATGAATGGGGCCTGGTCGCCAAGATCGTTCCCGCGGCCGAGCTGAAGGCGGCCACGCGGCAGCTGGCCGAACGCCTGGCGCAGAACCCGCCGGCGGCCATTTCAGGCACCAAGTCGCTGGTTTATCAAGCCGCCACCACGCCGGTAAAACAGCAGCTCGATGCCGAGGAGCACAAGATCATCATGGCGATGAACACGGAGGAGTTCCGTGTCGCCGTGAAGAAGTTCACCAACAAGGGCAAGTAGCGCGCTACTGCGGGCAGATGTAGCCCGTCCCCGCCGGCGACTTGAAGCAGCCGACCGATTCGGGAAGCACGTGCCGCGGCAGCCACAGCACGACGCTCGGGAAATAGATCGCAAAGGCAATGGTGGCGAAGAACACGACATAGATCGGCAGCGCCGCACGCAGCGCCTTGGCAAAACTGATGCCGACGAATTTCGAGGCCATCAAGAGCACGAGGCCGTAGGGCGGCGTGATCAGGCCGAAGGCGAGCGTCGCGATCAGCACCACGCCCATGTGCACGCCGTTGATGTCGCCGGCCTCCGTCAGCGTGTTGACCAGCGGCATGAAGATGATGATGGTCGGCACCGGCTCGATGAAGTCGCCGACCACGGTGAACAGCAGCACCATCAGCAGCATGATCAGGTGCGGATCGTGGCCCGCAATCGAGGTGATCATCTCGGCGATGTAGCTGGCACCGCGCAAGTAAGCGAGCATCCAGCCGAACGCGTTGGCGGCGCCGATGGTGATTAGCGGCAGCGAGAAGATCAGGCCGGCCAGGCAGAAATCGTACGGGATCTTCTTGAAGTGCCCGCGGTTGAGCGCGGGGATCACCACCAGGATGATCCACACCACGGCGACGACGCCGGCCTCCGTCGGCGTGAACCAGCCGGTCAGGATGCCCCCGAGCAGGATTACCGGGATCATCAGCGGCAGCGCCGCATCGCCGGCGGCGAACACCACCTGCCGCAGCGGCGCGCGCGGCTTGCGCAAGCCCGAGGGGCCGAAGAAATAGCAGTAGATCATCAGGCCGAAGCCGATCATCAAGCCGGGCACGACGCCCGCCATGAACAGGCCGGCGATCGAGACGTTGCCGACCGCGCCATAGACCACCGCGGTGATGCTCGGCGGCACCAGCGCGGCGATGGTCGAGGCCGAGGCGATGATCGCGGCGATGAAGGCGGGCTCGTAGCCCTCGCGCTTCATCGGACCGCCCAGCGCCCGGCTCATCACGGCGACGTCGGCGGTGGTCGAGCCCGACATTTCCGAGAAGAACATGCTGAAGACGACCACGACCTGCGACAGCCCGCCCCTGATATGGCCGACCAGCGACACCGAGAGATTGGCTATTCGCACCACCACATTGGCCGAGCTCATGAGCTCGCCGACCAGGAGGAAGAACGGAATGGCGAGCAGCGCTTCGGAATCGACGCCGTCGAAGATCTTCTGGATGATCGCGGCGAGCGACACATCGGACAGCATCGCGCCGATGAAGACGCCGGCCATCAAGGAGAACGGCACGGGCACGCCGAGATAGCCGAACGACAGGAAGCAGATCGACATCAACGCCAGGACGACGGGTGCGCTCACGGCTGCGCCCTCGCCTGCGCCTCGGTGACGACGGGCGTCGCATCCTCGTCCGGCGGCGTGGGATGATCAAAGCCGTTGCGCAGGCCGTTGACGAGCTGCTCGATCGTGAACAGGCCGATCAGCACGCCCGACAGCGGGATGATCGCATAGAGCGAAGCGATCGGCGTGCCCGACGGCAGGCGGAAGCTGCCGAAGCCGCGCAGGTAATTCTGGTAGCCGTACCAGATCAAGCAGAAGGCGACGCCGAGCACGATGATCCGGATGATCACTTCGACGATCACCCGCGGCGTGCCGTGCATCGCCTCGGAGATCGCGGTGAGATAGAGGTGATCGTTGCGCCGCGTCGCTGCCGCCGTGCCGATGAAGATGGCGTAGATGAACAGCGTCGATGTGACCTCCTGGAGCCACAGCCAGGGATGGCCGATCGTGCGGGTGACGACGTCGGCGGTCACCGACAGGGAGAAGCCGAAGCACAGCACGCCGCAGAGGATCATCAGCGCGAGCTCAAGCCAGTCGAGCGCGCGCCATTTGAGATGGCGTTGGCGTTGGAGGATGAGCTTGTCGGCGATGGGCATTGATATCCCCGGCTGCGGCTGGCTACACCTCTCCCGCTTGCGGGAGAGGTCGGCGCGGAGCGCCGGGTGAGGGTTCTTTCCTCTCGGGGATTGTCCCAATGCGGAGACACCCTCTCCCCTGCCCTCTCCCGCAAGCGGGAGAGGGAGCGCACCGTCTTCCGGCATTACGTTAATTGATCGACCGGATCAGATCCTTGATCTTCTCGGCGTGCGGGCCGAGCTCCTTGGCGAGCTTGTCCAGATAAGGATCGGCGATCGCCGTAAAGCTCTTCTTGTCGACGTTGTCGACGACCTTGACGCCCATCTTCTTCAGCTTCTCGGCCGCACTGCGCTCGAGGTCGAACGCCTTCGCCGGCTCTTTCGTGCTGATCTCGTTGGCGGCCGCCTGCACCCAGCCCTTCTGCTCGGCCGAGAGGCTCTGCCAAAGCTTGTCGGAGACGAACACCAGCGCGTTGTTGGCTTCGTGCTCGGTGATGTTCAGCACCGGGGCAACTTCGTAGTGCTTGTTGACGAGGTAGACGTTGATGCTGTTCTCGGCGACGTCCACGACGCCGGTCTGCAGGCTGGTGTAGACGCTGCCGAACGGCATGTGCACCGTCTGGGCGCCGTACGCCGGGAACATGGTGTCTTCGGTCGCGGTCGCCTGTACGCGGACCTTCAGGCCCTTGATATCTCCGACATTGTGGATCTCCTTCTTGGAGTACATGTGACGGACGCCCTGCGAGCCCGTGCCGATCAAGTGCAGGCCCTGCGTGGTCTCCTCGATCATGGTCTTGAGCGCTTCGAACACGCGGGGGTCCGCAAGCCCCTTGATCACGTGCTGCTCGTCCCGGAACAGATAGTGCAGCGACATCACGCCGGCCTGCGGCGAGATCGTCGCTGTGTTGGCGGAGGAAACGATGGAGAATTCGACGTCGCCGGACTTGACGAGCTGGAGCACCTGCGGCTCCTGGCCGAGCTGCGCGCCCGGATACTGGTCGATGATCATGGTGCCTTTGCTCAATTCCTTGAGCTTGTCGGCAAAGAGGTCGCCGGCGATGGAATAGCCGGTGTTACGGGGCTGGTCGTAAGCGAAGCGATAGTGCTTCACCTCCTGTGCCCCCGCGCCCGTGACGAACAGCATGGCGGCCGCAGCCACCAACGCACGCATGGATCGTGCAGTCATCGTCTCCCCCTTGTGTTATCGCCCGCCGCTTTCAGCAGTCTGAGCGTTCGTTGTCAGCCGTTACTCAGTTTGCTTGCCAGTCCTCTGCATGAAGTCGAAGTCGCAGCCCTCGTCGGCCTGCATGATGGTCTCGTTGAACAGCCAGGCATAGCCGCGCCGCGCCTCCTCGAACGCGGCAGCCGGCTTCAAGGCCGCGCGCCGGCGCTCCAGCTCGGCCGCATCGACCAGAAGCTCGATGCTGCGCTTGGCCACATCGAGGCTGATCATGTCGCCGTTCTTCACCAGCGCCAACGGCCCGCCGACCGCGGATTCCGGCGTAATGTGGAGAACGATGGTGCCGAACGCGGTGCCGCTCATGCGTGCATCGGAAATGCGCACCATGTCCTTGGTGCCGCCGCGCGCGAGCTTCTTTGGAATCGGCAAGTATCCCGCTTCGGGCATGCCGGGCGCGCCCTTAGGGCCGGCATTGCGCAGCACCAGCACGTCGTCGGCGGTGACGTCGAGATCGGGATCGTCGACCCGCAAGGTCATATCCTCGACGGATTCGAACACGACGGCCCGTCCCGTATGCTTCAAAAGCTTCGGGCTCGCGGCCGACTGCTTGATCACGGCGCCGCGCGGCGCGAGGTTACCGTGCAGGATGGCGAGGCCGCCTTCTGTCTTGATCGGATTGTCGCGCGAGCGGATCGCGTCCTGGCCGGGCACGTCTTCCGCATTGGCTACGACGTCGCGCAGCGTCTGGCCCGAGATCGTCCTGGCATCGAGATCGACGAGATCGCCGAGTTGCGCCAGCAGCTTCGGCACGCCGCCGGCATGATGGAAATGCTCCATGTAATGCTCGCCGGACGGCTTGAGGTCGACCAGAACCGGCACCTCGCGGCCGATCTTGTCGAACGCTGCGAGATCGAGCCGGTGCGGCGAGCGATGTGCCATTGCGGTCAGATGGATGAGGCCGTTGGTCGAGCCGCCGATCGCCTGCAGCACGACCTGTGCGTTCTTGAACGAGGCCGGCGTCAGGAGTTCGCTCGGCTTCGGTCCCTTGGTCTTGGCCATCTCGGCGGCCACGCGACCGCTGGCCTCGGCCAGGCGGAAACGCTCGGCATGCGGCGCCGGGATGGTCGCGCTCATCGGCAGCGACAGCCCCATGGCTTCGATCATGCAGGCCATGGTCGAGGCCGTGCCCATCACCATGCAGGTGCCGACCGACGGCGCGAGGCGGCCGTTGACCGCTTCGATCTCGGCATCGTCCATGTCGCCGGCGCGATATTTCGCCCAGAGGCGGCGGCAGTCGGTGCAGGCGCCCAGCACCTCACCCTTGTGGTGGCCGACCACCATGGGGCCGACGGGAATGACCACCGTCGGCAGATCGGCGCTGATCGCGGCCATCACCTGCGCCGGCAGCGTCTTGTCGCAGCCGCCGATCACGATCACCGAATCCATCGGCTGCGCCCGGATCATCTCCTCGGTGTCCATCGCCATCAGATTGCGCAGGTACATCGAGGTCGGATGCGCGAAGCTCTCGGCGATCGAGATGGTCGGGAACACGAACGGCATCGCGCCCGACAGCATCACGCCGCGCTTGGCGGCTTCGATGATTTGGGGGACATTGCCGTGGCAGGGATTGTAGTCGCTGTAGGTGTTGGTGATGCCGACGATCGGGCGCTCCAGCGCATCGTCGGAATAGCCCATGGCCTTGATGAACGCCTTGCGCAGGAACAGCGAGAAGCCGGCATCGCCATAGCTCGTCAGACCCTTGCGCAAGCCACTCGTCATCACGTCACTCCCTGAGCTGCCATTGTGGTACAGGCTGCCCCTCGATTGTCAATAACATTGGCGCCCGCCCCGCTATTTCTGGACCGGCGCACCGCCTAGCAGCCAGATTATTGACAATCTGCCCGTTCCCTGCTCCCTAAGGCAAGCCGGCGGGCGCCGGGAGGCTGAGGGCATGTCCGACATCCGCACCGCAGAGGCCATGCCTGTCAGGCGCGACGATCCTGACGATGTCGTTGCGCGGCTGGAGGAGGACATCATCTTCGGCCGTCTCGCACCGGGCGCGCGCCTGACCGAGGACGCGCTGATGTCGCGCTACGGCACTTCTCGCCATTTCGTGCGCCAGGCGCTGGTGGATGCCGAACGCCGCGGCATCGTCCGCCGCGAGAAGAATGTCGGCGCCACCGTGCGGTTCTATGCAGCCGAAGAGGTCCGGCAGATCTACGAGGTCCGCGAGATGCTGACCCGGCAAGCCGCGCTGATGATCCCCCTGCCCGCGCCCAAAAGCCTGATCGACGAATTAACCGCCCTGCAACGGCAATACTGCGCCAAGGCGGATATGAAGGATCTGCGCGGCATCCACGAGGCCAACGACGCCTTCCACCTCGCGCTGTTCTCGGCCTGCGGCAATCCTTATCTCGTGCGCTCTCTGCAGGACTACATGAACCTGACGCTGCCGATGCGCGCGAAGAATCTCGCCGACCGCGACGGCCTCGCGCAATCAAGACGCCAGCACGAGTTGATGATCGAGCTCTTGAAGGGCCGCGACAGCTGGGCACTGGCGCAGCTGTGCGTGGATCATATGCAGTTCAGCAAGGCGGATTATCTGGCGCGGATTGCGGGGGAGGATCGCTAGCGGTCGAGTTCGCTGCGTGCCTTCGCAAACCCGGTACATGCGTGAACCTGGCGACGAGAAAAGGCCGGGCTGTTGGCTCTTCGAAAACCTATGGACATGATCAAAACCGTGAGGGAGAACGCCGCAGATGCCAATTTCAGGATGCCGCAATATGGAATTTGATGATGTCATTCTCGGCCGGAGAAGCATTCGCGGTTACAAGCCCGACCCTGTCCCGCAGCAACTGATCAAGGAAATCCTGGCGCTGGCGATGCGCGCGCCGTCCTCGATGAATACCCAGCCGTGGAATTTCTATGTCATCACCGGAGCACCGCTGGATCGCATCCGCCAGGGCAACACCGAACGCAATCTGGCGGGAGTGCCGCACTCGCGCGAATTTCGAACGGGCCAGCCATTCGAGGGCGTGCATCGCGAACGCCAGATTGGCGTTGCCAAGCAGTTGTTCAGCGCCATGGGGATTTCGCGAGATGACAAGCAGCAGCGGCAGGACTGGGTCCTGCGCGGTTTTCGGCAATTCGATGCGCCTGTGTGCGTGATTATCACATACGATCGCCAGCTGGCCTCCAGTGACGATACGGCCTTCGACTGTGGCGCCGTGGCGACTGCGCTCGTCAACGCGGCCTGGTCGCGGGGGCTCGGGGCCGTGATCAACAGCCAGGGCATCATGCAATCCCCCGTCGTGCGCGAGCATGCCGGCATTGCGGATGATCAGGTGATCATGAAGAGCATCGCGTTGGGCTGGCCGGATCACAGCTTTCCCGCCAATGCCGTCATATCCGAGCGCAAGTCGGTCGACGAAGCGACGACGTTCGTGGGATTTGCGAATGGAGCCTAGAAGAGCCAGAGCGCCCGTTCAGTAGCGCCGCAACAGGCCCCGGTCCACGCTGGCATCGCCATAGTGAGCGCAGGCCCTTCCCGGGTTCTTGATCAAATCGGTCCGGACTCGCCGGAATGTCTTGCGGGCGGCCTCGAAAACTTCGGGTCGGAATTTGTCGTGATCGTAGCTCTCGCCATCGTGAGCCTTGATCGCCGCGGAATAGGCGTCAATCATCGCCATCGCCGCATTGGGGTTGCCGAGCAGCCGCGCGCCGAGCTGGACAGCGCCCGTGCCATCGACCTCGTAGCCGACGCATCGTTGCTCCAGCACGACCGATGCCGTGACGAGCTGGTCGAGGAAGGTCGCTTCGGCATCGCTGAGCGGTGCAGCGCGCAACGGCCCGGACACGATCATCCCGAGCATTGCGACCAGTGACAATTTGAATTTCATTGTCGTGGCTCTCGAATTGCGATCGCACATATCGAGAGCCAGACGATGTCCATGGGCCGTTGATCTAGATCAACGGCCGTCTCCGCAAATTGACACGCTCGGCCACGTCATTGCGAGCGCAGCAAAGCAATCCAGGAATCCCCCCACGGAAAGACTCTGGATTGCTTCGCTACGCTCGCAATGACAATGGTGAGAGTTGGGTATCCTACTCTCACCGCCCTTGCAGACACCGTCCGCGGCGATGTCTCAGCAAACGATTACCGCTTATTCCAATCGATGATCCGGCTCGCGTCCCCGTCGAATTCCTTGCTCGCGAACGCGCCGCCCTGAAAATGATCGCCGATCGGGTCCGGCTTGAGCTTGGCCTGCTCGGCCATGGCGTGTGCCACATGATCTTCGGAACGGCCGACGGGGCGGTAACCGAATTCGTAGGCGCGGCTATTGTCCCACCAGGCGCGCTCGTTCAGCGAGACGCCGTAGAAGACCTCGAAATGGATCTCGGGATGCTCGAGCCCGATCCGGCAGAGCTGCACCAGATCTTCCGGCTTCAGCCACATCGCAATGCGGCGGTGATCGAGCGGCTTCTCGTCGCAGTTGCCGATACGAATGCAGGTGACTTTGAGGCCGTGCTTGTCGGCATAGAGCGCGCCAACCGCTTCGCCGAACACCTTGCTGACGCCGTAGCGTCCGTCGGGTCGCACGGTGACGTCGGTGCCGATCTTCTGGTGGCGCGGATAGAAGCCGACGACGTGGTTGGACGAAGCGAACACGACGCGCTTGACGCCCTTGCGGTACGCGGCCTCGAACAGATTGTAGCCGCCGATGATGTTGGCCTGGAGGATGTCGTCCCAGGGGCCTTCGACCGAATAGCCACCGAAATGGATGATGCCGTCGACGCCCTCGCAGATCGCCTCGCATTGCGCGAGGTCGGACAGATCCGCCGCCTTGAACTGCTCGTTCGGCCCGAGATCCGTCGGGGGACGGATGTCGGAGAGCAGCAGGTCCGGATAGATCGGCGGCAGCAGCTTGCGCAGGCGCGTTCCGATTCCGCCCGAAGCTCCCGTCATCAAGATGCGCGGCATGTCTTTCCTCGTATGTGGCGACCGATTTGCGGTCACGTGTCTCTAATGATAGCTGGATTGTCCAGAGGGAACGAAACGAGAGAACCGACATGAATGAGGCATCGTCCCACACCCAGGATGCCCGCCAGGGCTGGCGGCCGGCGACTCATTACCCAGATCCGGCCATTCACGCGCTCGATCCCCGCTTCGAAAAATACTGGCTGAAGCTCTCGGCCGTGGAGCGGCTGACGACCGGCCTGCGCTGGGCCGAGGGTCCGGTCTGGTTCGGTGACGGGCGCTATCTGCTCTGCAGCGACATTCCGAACCAGCGCATCATCAAATGGGAGGAAGAGACCGGCGCGGTCTCGATTTTCCGAAAGCCCTCGAATTTCGCCAATGGCAATACGAGGGATCGCCAGGGCCGGCTGGTCACCTGCGAGCACGGCGGCCGCCGCGTGACGCGTACCGAATATGACGGCGAGATCACCGTGCTGATGGATCAATTCAACGGCAAGCGGTTGAACTCGCCGAACGATGTCGTTGTCAAATCGGACGGCTCGATCTGGTTCACCGATCCGACCTTCGGCCTGCTCGGCAATTACGAGGGCTACAAGGCCGAGTCCGAGATCGAGCCGAACGTCTACCGGCTCGATCCCGCGAGCGGCAAGGCGACCGTGGTCGCCGAGGGCGTGCTGGGCCCGAACGGGCTGTGCTTCTCGCCCGACGAGACGATTCTCTACGTCGTGGAGTCCCGCGGCGTACCGAACCGCAAGATCCTCGCTTATGACGTCTCGGCCGATGGCACGTCGATTTCGAACAAGCGCGTGCACATCGATGCCGGTCCGGGCACGCCTGACGGCATGCGCTGCGACATCGACGGCAATCTCTGGTGCGGCTGGGGCATGGGCGATCCCGAGCTCGACGGCGTCGTGGTGTTCGCGCCCGACGGCGTCATGATCGGACGTATCGCGTTGCCAGAACGATGTGCCAATCTCTGCTTCGGCGGCGTCAAACGCAACCGCCTGTTCATGGCGGCAAGCCAGTCGATCTACGCACTGTATGTGAATACGCAAGGCGCGGTGGGGGGATAGACGGGTCCTCTCGCCATCGTCATTCCGGGGCACGCCGTCTTCGGCGCGAACCCGGAATCCATCGTGCAGCAGCGCCCGCGGCCAAATGGATTCCGGGCTCATCGCTTCGCGATGCCCCGGAATGACGGCGGAGCAGTCGCTTCGCTCGCAATGACTAGAAAAACAGGAACGCCGGAGCGGTTTGCCGCTCCGGCGTCATGTTTATTCAAGCGCTCAAACTTACGCCGCGTTGAAGCCGGCCACCGCCTTCACTTCGAGGAAGTCCTCGAGGCCGAACTTGCCCCACTCGCGGCCGTTGCCCGACTGCTTGTAGCCGCCGAACGGCGCGGTGCGGTCGTTCGGCACGCCCTGGAGGTTGACGTTGCCGGCACGGATCTGGCGGCCGACGCGCTTGGCGTCCTCGACCGACGGGCCGTAGACGTAGCCGGCGAGGCCATAGGGCGTGTCGTTGGCGATCTTGACGGCATCGGCTTCGTCCTTTGCGCCGATGATGGTCAGTACCGGTCCGAAGATCTCCTCGCGCGCGATCGTCATGTCAGGAGTGACGTCAGCGAAGATGGTCGGACGGACATAGAAGCCCTTGTTGACGCCTTCGGGCAGACCCGGGCCGCCGGCGACGAGCGTTGCGCCCTCATCGATGCCCTTCTTGATCAGGCCCTGAATCTTGTCCCACTGGCCGCGGTTCACCACGGGACCGATCGTCGTGCCATCCGCGCGCGGATCACCCGCCTTGGTCTTGTCGGCGACGGCTTTCGCGATCGCGGCGACTTCCTTCATCTTCGACAGCGGCACGATCATGCGCGAGGGCGCGTTGCAGGACTGGCCGGAGTTGTTGAACATGTGCATCACGCCGCCGGTCACCGCCTTGGTGAGGTCGGCGCCTTCGAGGATGACGTTCGGCGACTTGCCACCGAGCTCCTGGCTGACGCGCTTCACGGTGGGCGCGGCGCGCTTGGCCACATCGATGCCGGCGCGGGTCGAGCCGGTAAAGGAGATCATGTCGATGTCGGGGTGCTCGCTCATGGCGGCGCCGACCTCCGGGCCGAGGCCGTTGACGAGATTGAACACGCCCTTCGGCACGCCGGCTTCATGGAGGATTTCCGCAAAGATCAAAGCCGAGGTCGGCGTGAACTCCGAGGGCTTCAAAATCATGGTGCAGCCGGCGGCGAGCGCCGGCGCGACCTTGCAGGCGATCTGGTTGAGCGGCCAGTTCCAGGGCGTGATCATGCCGACCACGCCGATCGGCTCGCGCAACACCATGGCGGTGCCGACCGGCTCCTCGAAATGATAGTTCTTGAGCACGTCGAGCGTGGTCATGAGATGGCCGAGGCCGGCGCCGGCCTGGAGCTTCTCGGCCATCGGCAGCGGCGCGCCCATCTCGTCGGAGACGGCGGCGCCGATCTCCTTGAGGCGGCCCTTGTAGACCTCGATGATCTTCGAGAGCAGCGCGACGCGCTCCTCGCGGCTGGTCTGGGAGAAGGTGGCGAAGGCGCGCTTGGCGGCGGCGACCGCCTTGTCCACGTCGGCCTTGGAGCCCAGCGCAACCTCGTACATCGCCTCTTCCGTCGCGGGATTGACGACCGGAGTGGACTTCTTGACGGCGGGATCGACCCAGGCGCCGTCGATGTAGAATTGCATGCGATTGACCATCGTTAACCTCTTCTTGCGGGCTTGGAGGGGGCGTTTCGGCAGCATCCTTGCACGAAAGCGCCAGCAGTTGAACCCGCCATATGCGGGGCCAGCGTTGCGGCGGACGGGCGGAATATGGGACGCGTCTCCAACTGAGGCAAGCGCTGTCATGGGGCCCGGTTCGGCACCGCGGCACTTCGTGCCGCAGTGCGCCCGGGACACGAAATTAGAGCGTGTGAAAACACTCTCGTGCCCCGGACGTAGCGCAGCGCTCCAGCGGTGCGCTGCTGAGCCGGCGCCCATCTGGGCCGGTTACCTCGACTACACCGCCATCTTCCGATGCAGCACCGGCGCGCCGGTGGTGAGGCTTTCCGCCGCATCGATGATGGCGTTCGCGTCGATGCCGTAGTGCCGATAAAGGTCAGCGATCGTGCCGGTCTGGCCGAACTGCTCGACGCCGAGCGCTTCGACGCGATGACCGCGGACGCTGCCGAGCCAGCCGAGCGCGCTGGGATGACCGTCGATCACGGTCACGATGCCGCAGTCGCGCGGCAGCGGCGCCAGCAGCTTTTCGATGTGGCTGAGATGCTGCACGCCGCGCCGATCGCGGCGCAATTTCCGTGCGGCGGTCCACCCGGCATGGAGACGGTCCGCCGAGGTGACCGCGAGCAGGCCGACGTCGCGCCTGTCCTCGCCGATGAAGCCGGTGGCCTCGATGGCCTCGGGCGCCACCGCGCCGGTATAGACGATCACGACCTCGGCATTCGGGCCGGGCTTGCGCAGCCAATAAGCGCCGTCGGTGATGCCTTGTTGCAGCTCTGGCGTCATGATCCGCTGCGGCTGCTCGATGCTGCGCGTCGAGAGCCGCAAATAAACGGAACCGCCCTCGCCCGGCTCGCGCTGCATGTGCTGAAAGCCGAAAGCCATGATGACGGCGAGTTCGTCGACGAAGGCCGGCTCGAACGAGGCGAGCCCGTCCTGCGCCATGCCGATCAGGGGCGTTGCGATCGACTGGTGTGCGCCGCCTTCCGGAGCAAGCGTGATGCCTGATGGGGTCGCCGCCACCATGAAGCGCGCATCCTGGTAGCAGGCGTAGTTGAGCGCATCGAGGCCGCGCTCGATGAAGGGATCGTAGAGCGTGCCGACCGGTAGCAGCCGCGCGCCGTTGATCTGGTGCGACAGGCCGAGCGCGGAGAGCATGATGAACAGGTTCATCTCGGCAATGCCGAGCTCGAGATGCTGGCCCTTTGGCGAGGCGTCCCAATTGTAGGTCGAGGGAATTTTCTCGCTGCGGAATAAGTCCGCCTTCTCGGCGCGCGCGAACAGGCCGCGCCGGTTCACCCACGGGCCGAGGTTGGTTGAGACGGTGACGTCAGGCGAGGTCGTGACGATGCGCTTTGCCAGCTCGCTGTCACCGCGCGCGATCTCGTTCAGCACGAGCCCAAAGCCTTGTTGCGTGGACATCTGCGGCGACGGCTTGAAGGCGAGCGACGTGGGCACCTCGATAACAGGCGCGGTCAGCCGGCGGCCATCCCTGTTGAACGGCACGCGCGCGAGAAAGGTCTCCAACTCGGCGGGGCTCTGCGTCAAGCCCTCGAACTTGTCCCATTCGTGCCCGGGCCGGATGTTCTGGCTCTCGCGATATTTCTCCATCTGCGCGACCGTCATCAGGCCCGCATGATTGTCCTTGTGGCCCTGGAACGGCAGGCCAACGCCCTTGATGGTGTAGGCGATGAAGCAGACCGGGCGATCGTGGTCGATGGACTCGAACGCCTCCAGCATGCTCGCCATATCGTGGCCGCCGAGATTCGACATCAGCGCCAGCAGCTCCTCGTCGCTGCGCCTGTCGATCAATTTCGTGATCGGGCCCTGATCGCCAATCTCGTCCTGCAGATGCTTGCGAAAAGCGGCGCCGCCCTGGAAGCACAGCGCTGCGTAGAGTGCGTTCGGACAATTGTCGATCCAGGTCCTCAGCGCTTCGCCGCCGGGTTCGGCGAACGCTTCCCGCATCAGGCGGCCGTATTTCACGATGACGACGTCCCAGCCGAAATTGCGGAACACGGTCTCGAACTTTTCCCATAGCCCCTCGCGCACGACGGCATCGAGCGACTGCCTGTTGTAGTCGACCACCCACCAGGTGTTGCGCAATCCGTGCTTCCACCCCTCCGCGAGCGCCTCGAAGATGTTGCCCTCGTCCATCTCGGCATCACCGACCAGCGCGATCATCCGCCCCTCGCGGCGGTCCTTCGTCCAGCCATGCGCCTTGACGTAGTCCTGCACCAGCGAGGCGAACAGCGTCTGCGCAACGCCGAGGCCGACCGAGCCGGTGGAGAAATCGACGTCGTCGACATCCTTGGTGCGCGAGGGATAGGACTGCGCGCCCTTGAAGCCGCGGAAATTCTCCAGCTTCTCGCGGCTCTGGCGGCCGAACAGATACTGGATGGCGTGGAACACCGGGCTCGCATGCGGCTTCACCGCGACGCGGTCCTCGGGCCGCAGCACGTGGAAGTACAAGGCCGACATGATGGTCGCGAGCGACGCCGAGGAGGCCTGGTGGCCGCCGACCTTCAGGCCGTCCGCATTCGGGCGGATGTGGTTGGCATGATGGATGGTCCATGACGACAGCCACAGCGCCTTGCGGCTGAGGGCTGTCAGGGTTTCAAGACGCGCGGACTCGACGGGCATGGCGATGCTCCGGGAAATAAGGCGGATCATACGCCTGCCGCCGCCGTCAAAATTCTCAAATTTTCGCGCTATACCTCCGTTTATTGGTATAGTTTACCAACATGGGCGCCAAAACACAGGTTCCATCCCAATGACCGACCTCGACGCCATCGACCGCAAGATTCTCGGCTATCTCCAGAACGACAGCCGGCTGACCATGCAGGAGCTGGCCGACAAGGTCGGGCTGTCGGTCTCGCCCTGCCATCGCCGGGTCAAGCTGCTGGAGGAGCGCGGGGTGATCTCGCGCTATATCGCGACCGTCGACCAGAAGGCGCTGGGGCTGCATGTCAGCGTCTTCATCTCCATCAAGCTGGCGCGGCAGAAGGAGGAGGACCTCAACCGCTTTGCCCGCGCGATCTCGAAATGGGACGAGGTGCTGGAGTGCTATCTGATGACCGGCAACCGCGACTATCTGCTGCGCGTCGTCGCCGCCGACCTCGCCTCCTACGAGACGTTCCTCAAGACCAAGCTGACCCGGCTCGACGGCATCGCCTCGATCGAGTCGAGTTTTGCACTCAGCCAGGTGAAATATTCGATCGCGCTGCCGGTATAGGTCGTCACCGCCACGGCTGCACGATGATCTTGGTGTGGGCTTCGGGATTGGCGAGGTCGGCGAACGCCTTTGCGACACCGTCGAGACCGACTTCCGCAGTCACCATGGCCGCCGCATCCACCTCTCCTTCCGCGATCAGGCGCAGCGAGGCCGCGAACTCCTCCGGCGTGTAGCCGAGCACGTATTGGACGCTGAGCTCCTTCATGATGCCGAGCATCGGCTCGTTCCTGTCGCTCTCCATGCAGACCCCGACCACGACGATCCTGGCATCGCGCGGCGCGCCCTCGAACACCTGCTGCAGCAGGCCGGGCACGCCGACACATTCGAAGATGATCGCGGGCTTGAGCGCCGGCAGCATGGCCTGGAACGGCGGCCGCGCCGCCCTCTCCGCCTCCGACATCTGCGCGTGCTCGGCCCAGGTCGCGTAGGGCTGAGATACTTTGGGATCGACGACGATATCGGCACCGAGCTTTGCGGCGAGCGCGCGCCGCGCCGGCGAATAGTCGGCGGCGACGATCGGATGCAGGCCTTTGATCTTCAGCGCAGCGATCACCGCGAGCCCGACCGGGCCACAGCCGATCACGAGCGGCACTTCGCCGCCGCTGATATTGGCTTTCGCCACCGCGTGAACGCCGACGGCCAATGGCTCGGTCAGCGCGGCATGTTCCGGCGCAAGGCCGTTGGGCACCTCCAGCAGCAGCGGCTCGCTGAGCAGCATCTGCTCGGCATAGCCGCCGACGAACTCGTTGGAATAGCCGATGCCCTTGATGCCCTCGGGCGTCAGCAGCGCCGGCAGCGAGCACACATGCGTGCCCGGCTTGAGCTTGCGCGCGGTGCCGGGACCGTAGTCGAGGATCTCGCAGCAGAACTCGTGGCCGAAGACGACGTCGCGCGACAGATCCATCGGCGTCCGCCCGGTCTTCTTCGCCATCTCCACCATCCGCGGCGCATGCTGACGCGCGTGCAGGTCGGAGCCGCAGATGCCGCAGGCGAGCGTCTTGACCAGTACCTGGCCGGGGCCCGGCTTCGGTTCGGCCACTCCGTCAACGACAATCTCACCGTTCCTGAAGATCGCAGCGCGCATCCGGCTCCTCCCATCCTGTTGGAGCCGTTGATAGCACGAAGGCAACGCGCTGACTTGCGTCAGGGGTTCGGGGAACGCTCTTCCAGCACCAGAAGCTGGGCCCGCCGAACGCGCTCGCGATGGGCGATGTAGAGGCCGCTGGCGACGATGAAGGCCGCGCCGGTGACGGTCCAGACGTCAGGCACCTCGCCGAACAGGAAGAAGCCCAGGATGCTGACCCACAGCAGCTGCGTGTAGGAGAACGGCGCCAGCACCGAGGCATCGCCGTAGCGATACGCCAGCACGATGATCCACTGGCCGACGGTGGAGGCTACCCCGATCACGATGCCGAGCCCGATCGCGGTCCAGCTCGGCGTCACCCACACGAACGGCACCATCAGAGAGAGGATGGCGACACCCGTCAGCGCGGAATAGGCCATGGTGGTGAGCACGGCTTCCCGCCCGCTCATCATGCGCGTCAGGATCAGCGCCGCGGCCCAGCAGAAGGCCGAAACGATCGGGAAGAACGCGGCGGCATGAAACGCGCTCGAGCCCGGCCGCAGGATGATCAACACGCCGAAGAGGCCGATCGCGGTCGCGATCCAGCGGCGCATGCCGACCTTCTCGCTCAGGAAGATGATCGACAGCGCCGTGACGAACAGCGGCGAGACGAAACCGGTGGCGGACGCCTCCGCGATGGGAAGGAAGCGCAGGCCGGTGATGAAAAACAGTGAGGAGCCGAGCAGGGCAGCGCCGCGCATCAACTGCAGGCCAAGGCGCTCGGTGCGCATCGCCTGCAGCGGCGAGCCCGGCAGCATCACCGGCGTGAACATCAGCGCGAAGGTGACGAAGCGGATCCAGGTGATCTCGATCGAGGGCAGGCTCGCGGAAAGATATTTCGCGGTGACGTCGGAGGTGCCGAGAAACACCGTCGAGAGCAATACCAATGCAATGCCCTTGAAGGGATGATCGACGCGCGCAGGCGCGCGGCGAGCCTCCTGCTTCTTCTCTGGCACGGGCATGGGAATACTGTCGAGCCTTGCGGCTGCGGCGGGCGGCGGTGTCACTGTGGGAACTCGGCAAAGGCGAATCGAGAACGTTCGTAAAAAACGACAAATGCGCCGCGTTCACAACTTCCGAAAACAGGATGCGGATATGCGCTCACGTCCGCGCGCGTCAATACTCCATTAAGAATGGGCGTTTGTGCACTACAGCATGGGCAGGCTGCGCGGCTTCGGGCCGCGCGGAAAAGCCGCATCCAGCGCCAAAATCTCCTCTTTCGTCAGCACGAGATCGCCGGCGGCCGCATTTTCGCCGGCATGTTCCGCGGACGAGGCCTTCGGGATCGCGAACACCGTAGTCGCACGGGTGAGGAAGCTCAGCGCGACCTGACGCGGCGTCGCGCGACGCGCCTGCGCGATGCGCGCCAGCACGGCGCCGCCCTTGCTGCGGTCGTCGGGAAAATCGTCGTGCCCGAACGGCGAATAGGCGACGACGGCGACGCCGTGCCGCTCGCACCACGGGATCACCGCATGCTCGATCGCGCGCTCCTTGAGATGATAGAGCACCTGATTGCAGGCGACCTTGCCCTCGCCTGAAACCGCGAGAATTTCGTCGAGATCGTCGGCGTCGAAATTCGAAACGCCCCAGGACTTGATCTTGCCGGACGACACCAGCTCCTCGAACGCAGCGACGGTGTCCTCGAGCGCGTACGATCCGCGCCAGTGCAGCAGATAGCAATCGAGGCTGTCAGTCTTCAGCCGCTTCAGCGACCGCTCGCAGGCCGTGATGGTGCCGCGGCGCGAGGCGTTGCTCGGCAGAACTTTCGAGACGAGGAACACCTCGTCGCGGCGGCCCGTGATGGCGTCGGCAATGACGAGCTCGGCATCGCCATACATCTCGGCGGTGTCGATATGGGTCATCCCCAGATCGAGCCCGCGCTGAAGCGCGGCAATCGCGCGCTTGCGATCGCCATGATCGAGATACCAGGTGCCCTGCCCGATCACGGAAACGCTGGCGCCGGTTTTGCCGAAGGGATGCCTGTTCATGTTCGTCTCCAATGCCAGCTCTTCAGGTCAGGCAAACCGCCATCCCGCTCAAGAGTTCAATCCGCTGATATCGGCGACCAGGACACTGCCGGTCGCCGATTCCGTGATATAGATCCGATCTCTGTTCGCGCCACCGATGGCGACATTGGTGCAGTTCGGCCCGGCGCAGGACTTGATCCGCGCGATCAATTCGCCGTTCGGTGCGAACACGAAGACGTGGCCGAGCGAGGCGTGGCCGACGAACAGACGGCCTTTCGCATCCATCGTTAGGCCATCGGGACCCGAGGTGCCGAACAGCGAGCAGAACCGGCCGACCTTGGACACGCTGCCGTCCCGCATGAACGGCAGCCGCCATACTGCGTTGTCGCGCGTCATCGCAACGAACAGCACGGTCTCGGTCGGATCGAGCACCAGCCCATTCGGGCTGACGCCGGTATCGATCAGGCAATCGAGCCGGCCGTTCGACGTCAGCCGATAGACGCGCCCGCTGGGATCGTGCAGGCCGGTCTGGCCCTGGTCGGTAAAGAAGATGTCGCCGTTGGAGCCGAGATGCAGATCGTTGCAGCCGCGGAACGATTCCGAATTGCGCGACGTCAGGACCGGCGTGACGCGGCCGGCCTGGGCATCGAGTTCCATGATGCCATGCATATAATCGGCGACCAGGATACGCCCGTCAGCCGCGATCTTCAGCCCGTTCGGCCAGCCCTCGTACTCGATCACGAGCAACCACGCACCATCGGGCGCGATACGAAAGATCCGACCGAAGGGAATGTCGACGATGTAGAGATTGCCCTCCTTGTCGAATGACGGCCCTTCAACAAAACTGTCGGTCGGCACGCCCGGCCGGTTGGCGTCGGCCCAATCCGTCCGCACGCCCTTGCGGCGAAACGTGTCGGGCATGGCTGAGAAGATCTTGGTTTCGATCAGGCGCGGTGGCGTTTCCAGGTACATCATGGTTGTTGTGATTGTTGAGGGGGAGCGCGGCAGCATAGGGCACTATCGCGGGCGCGTCGATTGGGGCGGAGGCATGGCACTTCCATGCCACTCCCACGGACGTGCGCCGTGTGAAACGCTTCTGCCCTGCATCCGGGGTGCATCAACCCAGTCATTACGGGCGCAGCGAAGCAATCCAGACTGTCACCGTGGAGGGACTCTGGATTGCTTCGCTACGCTCGCAATGACAGGGGAGAGAGCCAGGCCTAGCTCGCGGCACCTGCCAGTTTGACTTCTCTTGCCGACGCAATGTCCGTCGTCGCGATCAGCCGCTTCAGCTCGGGGATGCAGGAGCCGCAATTGGTGCCGGCCTTGAGCTTGGCGCCGATCTCGGCCGCGGTCCGCGCGCCGCCCGCGATGCTGTCGCAGATGGTGCCGCGGCCGACGCCGAAGCAGGCGCAGACGATCGGGCCGGTCGAGGCTGCGCCTTCGCCGGACTTGCCTGACAGCAGCATGCGGCGCTGCTCGTCGGTGACGTAATCGGCCGCGAACAGGCTCTTCACCACCTCCCAGTCGCCGGCATCATGCCCGGGGCCGACGAACAGGCAGGTCTCGATGCGGTCGCCCGCGAACGAGGCCGCGCGATAGATGCCGCCGCCGAAATCGCGATACTCGGCAATGTCCTCGCCGGAGACGGAATCGAGCCAGGCTGGCCAGCGCGACAGATCCGCATTGTCGGCGAAGAGATAGCCGAAGCCGCCGGCGACAGTGGCGCGGGTCCACAACAGGTTCTGTGGCAGATCGAGCTGCTTGCGCGCCAGTGCGAAGCCGCGGAAGACGAACTCGTAAGGAGCGATCGCCGCCGGCGTCGCCTTCGACTCCGGCTGGCCCGAGAACGGATCGGTGAACGGTGCTACCAGCGCGCCGACGCGGCCGTGCGAAGCATTCATCGCGCTCCAGTGGATCGGCACGAACAGCGCGCCGCGTTGCTGGCCTTCGCTGACGACGACCTTCAGGATGCACTGACCATAATCGGTGGTGATGCGGGCGTAGCCGTCATGGACGATGCCGTACTTGCCGGCGTCATCAGGGTGGATCTCGACGAAAGGTTCGGGCAGATGCGCACCCAGGCGCTGGCTCAGGCCCGTGCGTGTCATGGTGTGCCACTGGTCGCGGATGCGTCCGGTGTTGAGCCTCAGGGGCCTCGAGGGCCCTGTCTCGCCACGCAGCGCCGGCACCTCCGGCGCGACGAAGCGGCCCTTGCCGTCATTGGTGAAGAATCCGCCCTGGGCGAAGAAGCGCTCGCCTGGTGCCTCGCCTTCGCGCGCAGGCCACTGCACCGGTTTCAAGGCGTCGAAGGCGTCGTCGGACAGCGAAGTCATCGCACCGATATCGAAGTCGCGGCTGCCGTCGTTCTCGAACGCCGAGAGCGCGGCGTGCTCGCGGAAGATGTCGGCGGCAGATTTGTAGTTGAAGCTGTCGCCGAAGCCGAGGCGCTTGGCGGTCTCGCTGAGAATCCACCAGTCGGGGCGCGCCTCGCCCGGCGCCGGCAGGAACGAGCGCTGGCGCGAGATGCGGCGCTCGGAGTTGGTCACGGTGCCCGATTTCTCGCCCCAGGCCAGCGCAGGCAACAGCACATGCGGGCCGGCCTCGACCGTGTCGTTAGAGAGCACGTTCTCCGAGACCACGAACAGCTCGAGCTTCTTCAGGGCATCGCGGACCATGTCCGCGTCGGGCAGCGACACCGCGGGATTGGTGCCCATCACCCACAGTGCCTTGACCTCGCCGCGATTGATCGCCTCGAACAGCTGCACTGCCTTCAGGCCTTCATGGGTGGCGATGCGCGGCGCCTTCCAGAACCGCCTGACACGATCGATGTCGGGCAGCGTGAAACCCATATGGGCGGCGAGCATATTGGCGAGGCCACCGACTTCGCGGCCGCCCATCGCGTTGGGCTGACCGGTCAGCGAGAACGGCGAAGCGCCCACCTTCCCGATCCGCCCCGTGGCGAGATGGCAGTTCAGGATCGCGTTGACCTTGTCGGTGCCCTGGGCCGACTGGTTGACCCCTTGCGAATAGAGCGTGACGACCTTCTCGGTGTCGCGGAACATCTTGAAGAAGATGGCGACGTCCTGCTCGGAGAGACCCGTGGCCAGCGCGGTCGCGGTGACGCTGCCGGCGATGTTGCGTGCGCGCGCCAGCGCATCGTCGAAGCCGGAGGTGTTCTGCGCGATGTAGTCGCGATCGAGCGCGCCATTGTCGGCAAGATGGACGAACAGGCCGGAGAACAGCGCGGTATCGGTGCCGGGCTTGAGGCCGAGGAACAGATCGACATCGCTTGCGGTATCGGTGCGGCGCGGATCGATCACGATCATGCGCGCGCCGCGCTCCGCACGGTTCTTCAACATGCGCTGGAATAGAACGGGATGACACCAGGCGGCGTTCGAGCCGACGAAGACGAGCAGATCGGCCTGGTCGAGATCCTCATAGCACCCCGGTACGGTATCGGCGCCGAAGGCGCGGCGATGGCCGGCGACCGAGGACGACATGCACAGCCGCGAATTGGTATCGACGTTGGCGGTGCCGACAAAGCCCTTCATCAGCTTGTTGGCGACGTAATAATCCTCGGTGAGGAGCTGTCCGGAGAGATAGAACGCGACCGCGTCGGCGCCGTCGCGCGCCACGATGTGCTGCATGCGGTGGGCGACATGATCGAGCGCATCGCTCCAGGCGACGCGTTCCAGCACGCCCTTGCAGCGGATCATCGGATACAGCAGACGGCTTTCCAGCCCGACGGTCTCGCCGAGCGCGGAGCCCTTGGAGCAGAGCCGACCGAAATTGGCGGGATGATCGGGATCGCCCGCGATCGCCGCCCCACCCTTGCCGTCGGGCGTCGCCAGCACGCCGCAGCCGACGCCGCAATAGGGACAGGTCGTTCTGGTTGCGCGAAGCGTCGGATCGATTGCCGTCATTCCAAACTGCCTTTTCAAGCCGCCCTGGACGGATGCGCCAGCGCGCGGCCGAACATCATGTCGGTACGGATCGCAGCCACCTTCTCGCGATTGCGGATCAGCTCGAGATACCAGAGCGCATCGACGGTATCGCCGATCAGCACGGCCCCGGTGAGCCGGCCGTCGGCGATGACGAGCTTCTTGTAGGTGCCGCGCCTGCGATCGGTGAGAACGAGGCTCTCGCTGCCGTCGCCGCCCATGAAATCGCCGGCGGAGAACACGCTGACGCCGGACACCTTCAGGTTGGTCGAGACGATGCTGCCCTGATAGGCGGCGGGGCGGCCGGCAAGATGCCGCGCCAGCACGCGCGCCTGCTCATAGGCCGGCTCGACCAGCCCATAGCAGGTGCCGCGATGCTCGGCGCATTCGCCAATTGCGTAGATGTCGGGCGACGCCGTCTGCATCACGTCGTTGACGACGATGCCACGGTTGACGGCGATGCCGGCGTCCTTGGCAAGCGCCACGTTGGGTTTGATGCCGGCGGCGAAGATCACAGCGTCGGCCTCGATGCGGCTGCCGTCGGCGAGCTCGACGGCCTCGACATGATTGTCGCCGTGAATCCGGGCCGTCGAAGCGTTGAGCAGGATCCGGATGCCCTTGCGCTCCACCAGTGTCTTGAGCAGGTCGGCGGCCGGCAGATCGAGCTGACGCTCCATCAGCCGGTCCATCAGATGCAGCAGCGTCACCGGCGCTCCGGCCTTGGCCAGCCCGTACGCCGCCTCGAGCCCGAGCAGACCGCCGCCGACCACGACGACGCGCTTCCTGGCAGCAGCGAGCGTCAGCAGCAGGTCGACGTCGCGGCTGTCGCGAAAGGTGTGCACGCCTGCGAGATCGGCGCCCGGCACGTTGAGCCGCAGCGGCGTCGATCCTGTGGCGAGCACGAGCTTGGAATATTCCACGCTCTCCTCGCCGTCGATCTTGAGCTCGCGGCGGCCGGTGTCGATCTCGGTGACGCGATAGCCATACCGAACCGTGACGCCGCGATGGCGCCACCAGTCCGCCGGCCGCAGCTCGATCTCGTGCGAGCCGGTCTCGCCGGCCAGCACGGAGGAGAGCAGCACTCTGTTGTAAGCGAGCCGAGGTTCATCGCCGATAACGGCAACCGCGTAGCGGCCGAGTGCGGTCTTGGCGAGTTCATCGACCAGACGCGCGGCCGCCATACCGTTACCGACGATGACGAGGGGCTCACTCACGAGACATCTCCTATTCGGCGGCCTGCGCCTGTGGGCCATAGGCCTCGGAAATCATGTAGCCGGACAGCACGCCATAGGCGTCGGTCCAGGCGGTGGCGAGTTCGGGTGTCCAGGCCTCGCCAAGGCCCTTCTCGAAGGTCCAGAGCAAGGTCGCGCCGACCACGGGATAGTGTTCGGCCTTGGCGCCGTAAGCGACGTGACGCTTGGCAAGCGCGGAGGCCGCGGGAAGAATCGTCTCGAGGTTCGACAGGCCGCTGACCACGGCAGCGAGCATGCCCATCAGCTTCTTGCGCTGCTCGGTCATGTCCTGCGGAAACATCGCGCGCACGGACGGGGCGACCTCGAACAAGCGGTCGTAGAACAGCTGGGAGGCTGCTTCTGAAATCGGCGCGACCTTGGAAAAGCTCTGCTGCACGAGCGCGATCTGTTGAGGAGTCATGATGTTGTCCTGTCTGTTTCGGTCTGCCTTCGTCCGCGCCGTTGCGGAAAAGGTTCATGGGCCAAACGTCACCAGAGAGACCTCTCCCCGCGTACGGGAAGAGGCGATTTTCGTAACCTCGCTTACACCCGCGCTTCGGCGAGGCTTGGCGCGCCTTCACCCTGCGGGCTGCGACGCAGATAGAACCACCAGGTCATAGCGAGGCAGACGGCGTAGAACGCGAGGAAGATGGCCAGCGCGAGCTGCGGACCGCCGGTCGCCGCGATCGACTTGCCGAAGCTGCTCGGGATCAGATAACCGCCGACGGCACCCACCGCGCCGATGAAGCCGACAGCCGCACCGCTCTCGATGCTCGCCGTCTTCAGCGCCAGCGCGCGCGCCGCGTCGCCCTTGCCGCGCACCTTGAACAGGTTTTCTTCGCGGAAGATCGAGGGGATCATGCGATAGGTCGATCCGTTGCCGATGCCCGTGGTCAGGAACAGGATCAGGAACATCGACAGGAAGCCGGTGAAATCCTTTTGCCCGACGAAGTAGAGGACGCCGATCGTGGCAGCCGCCATCGCGATGAAATTCCAGAAGGTGATGATGGACCCGCCGAGCTTGTCGGCGAGCCAGCCGCCGAAGGGTCGCGACAGCGAGCCGACCAGCGGCCCGAGGAATGCGATCGAGATCGTCACCGTCGGAAACTGGGTCTTGATCAGCAGCGGAAACGCGGCGGAGTAGCCGATGAAGGAGCCGAACGTTCCGATGTAGATGAAGGCCATGATCCAGGTGTGCTTGCGCTTGACGATGGCAAGCTGGTTCTTGATCGACGCCTTCGCCGAGGTCAGGTTGTTCATGAAGAACATGGCGCCAAACACCGCGATCGCGATCGGCAATACCCACATCAGGCCGGCGTTCTGGAGATAGACGCCGCCGACCGGCTCTGCCTGGAACAGGTTGATGACGGCGAGCGTCATCAGGATCGGCGTCAACAGCTGCACGCTCGAGACACCGATATTTCCGCCGGCGGCGTTGAGGCCGAGCGCCCACCCCTTCATCCGGTCAGGGAAGAAGAAGGAGATGTTGGTCATGCTGGAGGCGAAGTTGCCGCCGCCGAGGCCTGCGGTCGAAGCAATCAGCAGCATCAGCCAGAACGGCGTGTCGGGCCGGCTCACGAAATAAGCGAGCGACAACGTCGGGATGAACAGAACGGCTGCGCTGAAAATGGTCCAGTTGCGGCCGCCGAACGTTGTTACAGCGAAGGTGTAGGGAAAGCGCATCAGGGCGCCGATCAATCCCGGCACCGCCACGAGTTGGAACAGTTCGTCGGTCGAGTAGTGGAAGCCCGCCTGCGGCAGCTTGGTCGCAACGATGCTCCAGATCAGCCAGACGGAGAAGCCGATGTGCTCGGCGACGATCGACCAGATCAGGTTGCGCCGGGCGACGTCCTTGCCGCCCCCATTCCAGAACGCCTCATCTTCGGGGCGCCAGTCAGAAATCCACGTCGGATTGCCTTCCTTCATTGGAAATAGTCCCTTTCGCTAGGAAGCGGGACACCGCCTCAGGCGGAGGCGTAAAGTTGCACGCTCGGGGAAGCCCCCGTTTTCGGCGGTGTCACGATTTGAATGATTGCTCGGTGACGGCGTCGATGGCGTCGAAAAGCTTCAATTCAAGCTCCATGCCAAACCACGCTTCGCAGAAAATACGAGCATCCGCAGTGACTTACATCAATTGATGAAAAAATGTTCACGCCCATAATTGCATCAAAAACTTGCTCGCCGCTCATTTCTTGAATGCCGATTCGCCTGTTGATTGTGCGGCGCACAAGTCTTGGGCAGGAGCCCGTTTTCGCGTCAGCTCGCCGCAGCGAGGGGTCAAATGCGACGTCGCGGAGGGGCTATCCGCTTCCGGCATTGGCAAATTCGGCTTCTGACAGGTGCCCGGCATGGCCCGATCGCTTGGCACATCCATTGCTTCCATCCTGCCTAGTCAACGATGACTGACAGTGAGCCGGAGCATCAAGCCACCGAGGCCACTGGGAAGCCTGTTCGCTGGTCCGCCAAGGCGGTCATCGTGACGCTATCCCTTGCGCATGTCGGTGCCCCTCTTCGATCCGCGTCCACTCTCTCGGGCGCAAAGCTCACTGCCTGGCAGAGGCGTCGATCCGGCACGGGCCTGGTCGATCGTGCACGTGAGCAAAGGAGCTGTTGATGTCGTATCTCGCACCCTCGGAATTCGTCACCAAGATGGTGGACGCCGGCGAATCCAAGATCTTCATGTCCACCCGGGATACGGTCATCCGCGCCTACATGGCCGGTGCCATCCTGGCACTCGCGGCCTGGTTCGCCGTCACCATCAACGTCAACACCGGCCAGCCGATCATCGGCGCGCTGCTGTTTCCGGTAGGCTTCTCCATGCTCTATCTGCTGGGCTTCGACCTGCTCACCGGCGTGTTCGTGCTCTCGCCGCTTGCGCTGATCGACAAGCGACCGGGCGTGACGCTCGGCGGCGTGCTGCGCAACTGGGGCCTCGTCTTCGTCGGCAATTTCGGCGGCGCGCTCACCGTCGCCTTCATGATGGCGTTCGTCACGACCTTCGGCTTCACCCAGGACCCGGACAAGGTCGGGGCTGCGATCGGCAATATCGGCGAGGGCCGGACGCTCGGCTACGCGGCGCACGGCGCCGCCGGCATGGCGACCCTGTTCATCCGCGGCATGCTGTGCAACTGGATGGTCTCGACCGGCGTCGTCGGCGCCATGATCTCCACCACCGTCCCCGGCAAGGTGATCGCGATGTGGATGCCGATCCTGGTGTTCTTCTATATGGTGTTCGAGCACTCCGTGGTGAACATGTTCCTGTTCCCGTCGGGGCTGATGCTGCACGCCAGGTTCTCGATCCTCGACTATTTCATCTGGAACGAGATCCCGACCGTGCTGGGCAACCTGGTCGGCGGCCTCGCCTTCACCGGCCTCACGCTGTACGCGACGCACGTATTGACCAAGCCGAAGCGCCAGCCGGCTGCCAATCCGTCGAGCCGCGCTGCGGCGTGATCGATTTGGTTTGAGCAACAAGGGAGCTTTGCCTGATAAGGTAAGGCTCCCTTTCTGTTGGTGGCGAGGATGGGTCGGGGCTTGCAAATCTCGATCGGGCAGCACTCCGACAAGGGGCGCAAGCCGGTCAACCAGGACTTTCACGGCGCGCTGATTCCGACGGAGCCGCTGTTGAGCCTGAAGGGAATCGCCGTCGTCCTGGCCGACGGCATCTCGAGCAGCGCGGTGAGCCAGGAGGCGAGCGAGTCGGCGGTCAAGAGCTTCCTGACCGACTATTACTGTACTTCCGAATCCTGGACGGTGAAGCATTCGGCGCGGCGCGTGCTTGAAGCCACCAACTCGTGGCTCCATGCCGAAACGCGGCGCAGCCGGTACGCCTATGATCGCGACAAGGGCTACGTCTGCACTTTCACGGCCATGGTCATCAAGTCGACCATGGCCCACATCTTTCACGTCGGTGACTGCCGGATCTACCGCGTCGCCGGCAAGGCTCTCGAACAGCTGACCGATGACCATCGCACCATCGTCTCGTCGGAGCAGACCTATCTCGGTCGCGCGCTCGGGATCAACCCGCAGATCGAAATCGACTACCAGGCTCTTCAGATCGAAAAGGGCGACATCTTCCTGCTGGCCACCGATGGCGCGTACGAGTTCGTCAATCAACGCTTCGTCACGGCCACACTCGAGGCCTGTGCCGGCGATCTCGACGGGGCGGCGAGGAGTATCGTCGAGGAGGCCTATCGGCGCGGCAGTGACGATAACATCACCGTCCAGATCCTGCGCATCGACGAGGTGCCACGGACTGGCTCATCGGAGATCTTTGGCAGTACCGCCGAGCTGCCGCTTCCGCCATTGCCGGAGCCCCGGGCGCTGTTCGACGGTTACCGCATCGTGCGCGAAGTGCATGCCTCTAGCCGCAGCCATATCTATCTGGCGGTCGACAGCGAGACCGACGAGATGGTCGCCCTGAAGATCCCCTCGATCGATCTCCGCGACGAGCCCGCCTATTTGCAGCGCTTCCTGATGGAGGAGTGGATCGCGCGGCGGATCGACAGTCCGCACGTCCTGAAGCCGCGCTCGCGCTCCAAGCGGCGAAACTATCTCTACGTCGCGACCGAGTTCATCGAAGGGCAGACGCTGCGGCAATGGATGCTGGACCATCCGCGTCCCGACCTCGAGACCGTGCGCGACATCGTGGACCAGATCGCGTCGGGCCTGCGCGCCTTCCATCGCATGGAGATGCTGCACCAGGATCTCAGGCCCGACAATATCCTGATCGACAAGACCGGCACCGTGAAGATCATCGACTTTGGCGCGGTCAAGGTCGCCGGCGTGGCGGAAGCATCGCCCGATCCGGCCGACGCCGAAATCCTCGGGACGTTGCAGTACACCGCACCGGAATATTTCCTCGGCGAAGGCGGCTCCCCGCGCTCGGACATGTTTTCGCTGGCGGCCATTTGCTACCAGATGCTGACCGGAGAGTTGCCTTACGGCGCCCAGGTTGGCCGCATCAGGGGACGGTCGGACGCATGGAAGCTCCGGTATCGTCCGGCCAGCCACGACGACCGCGCCGTCCCCATCTGGATCGACGGCGCGCTACGCAAGGCGCTGCATCCCGATCCCAACAAGCGGCACGAGGACCTGTCCGAATTCACTTACGAGCTCAGGACTCCGAATCCGGCCTATTTCGCCACGCGGACCACGCCCCTGATCGAGCGCAATCCGCTGCTGTTCTGGAAGCTGACGACGGTGGTTCTGGCCTGCACCGTCGTCGCCTTGCTCGCCCTGCTGCATGCGCGTTAGCAGGGCTGGCCCGGTCAGGCCGGCTCTGCCGCCTTCGTCCCCAGCGGCTTGGGCGCGATGCCGCCGCCCGGCTTGAGGTGGAATTCGTAAGTCATCAGATGCCACTTCCCGGTCGCCTTGGTGCCGTCGGGCATCTCGGCATCGGTGCGCGGCTCGACCTTGGCGATGAGGTCGTCCTTGACCCCGAACACCACGTCGGAATCGAGATATTTGTCGCCGTCCATGAAGACATGGGTGATCAGCGGCTCGTACCCCCTGGCGTTGACCAGGAAGTGCACATGCGCCGGACGCATCGGATGACGCCTGGTCTGCACGATCATCTCGCCGACGGGCCCGTCGGTCGGGATCGGATAGCTGCACGGCAGAATGGTGCGGAAGAAGAAGCGGCCATCGGCGTCGGTGATGAAGCGCGCCCGCGCCGAGGCGCCGACTTCGTCATAGTTCGCCTTCTGGGAATCGTAGAAGCCGTCGTCGTCGGCATGCCAGACGTCGACAGGAACATTGGCGAGCGGCTCGCCCTTGAGATCGGTGACGCGGCTCTGCACGAACATCCGCTCGCCAGTCAGGTTGTTCGGCGAGATGTCGGTGCCGTGGGCGGTTACCTTGTGCTCGCCGACATAGAACGGGCCCAGCACCGTGGTCTCGGTGGCGCCGTCGCGGTCGCGATGATTGACCGCGTCGACCAGCATGGAGACGCCGAGCACGTCGGAGAGCAGGATGAACTCCTGCCTTGTATCGCTGCATTTCTGGCCGGTGCGGGTCAGGAAATCGATGGCGTATTCCCACTCCTCGAAGGTGAGACCGGTCTTGCTCACGTAATCGTGCAGCGACTTCACCAATTCCTGCAGCAGGAATTTCGCGCGGCGGTCAGGCGTGTTGTCGAAGCTTTTGACGACGGCTTCGGTAAGCTCGGTCTCGTTGAACTGGGTCATGGTGCGTTGCCCTTGCTTTTTCTCGTTGCCCCGTTGAGGCTCCTTGGAGGCGTTCCAGGCCGGAGCCTACACCATCGCGCGGGCTCGCGTTAAGCGCGACCCGCTTGGAAGAGGGGCGTCATTTCGGCTATCAACGTCGGACGAAACTGCCCGGAGGAACTGATGCTCGCCCCAACCCCCGCCTCGCCCGAATCCGTCGGCATGTCGAAGGCCGCGCTCGATCGCGTCGATGCCCATCTGAAGGCCAGGTATATCGATGCCGGCCGCTTCCCGGGCACGCACCTGCTCGTCTACCGCCGCGGCAAGATCGCCCACAGCTCGGTGCAGGGCCTTGCCGATGTCGAGCGCAAGGTGCCGGTCAGGGACGACACCATCTACCGCATCTATTCCATGACCAAGCCGCTCACCAGCGTCGCCTTCATGATGCTGGTCGAGGAAGGCCTCGTCGCGATCGACGAGCCGGTCGCAAAGTACATTCCGGAATGGAAAAACCTCGGCGTGTTCGTCGCCGGCACCTCGCCGTCCTTCCTGACCCGGCCGCCGTCCCGCCCGATGCTGATCGTCGACCTGCTGCGCCACACGTCAGGGCTGACTTACGGCTTCCAGCAGCGCTCCAATGTCGACGCCGCCTATCGCGCCGAGAAGATCGGCGAGGTCGAGAAATCAGGCACGCTCCAGGGCATGATCGAGGGCCTTGCGAAGATCCCGCTGGAATTCTCGCCGGGCGAGGCCTGGAACTACTCGGTCGCGACCGACGTGATCGGCTACCTCGTCGGCAAGATTTCCGGCATGCCGTTCGAGCAGTTCCTAAAGGAACGGATCCTGGATCCGCTCGGCATGACCGACACCGATTTCCACGTGCCGGCTTCCAAGGCGCATCGCTTCGCCGCGTGCTACTCGGCAGACCCGGGCGGCGGCATGACCTTCCACGCCGGCCAGCGCCGCGAGGGCATCACGCTCCAGGATGATCCGGCGACGAGCTCGTTCCTCTCCCCGCCCTCCTTCATCTCCGGCGGCGGCGGGCTGTGCTCGACGGTTGCCGACTATCTGACCTTCTGCCGCGCGCTGCTCAACGGCGGCGAGCTTGGCGGCGTGAGGCTGATCGGGCCGAAGACGCTGGCGCTGATGACGAGCAATCACATTCCGGGCGGGCAGACGCTGCCGGAGATGTCGCGCTCGCTGTTCTCGGAGGCCACCTATAACGGCATCGGCTTCGGCCTGGGATTTGCGGTGACCATGCGCCCGGCCGAGACGCTGATTGCCGGCAGCCCCGGCGAATACAATTGGGGCGGCGCGGCTACGACCTCGTTCTGGATCGATCCGGCTGAAGAGCTGATCACGATCTTCATGACGCAGGTTCTGCCGTCGAGCGCCTATCCGCTCCGACGCGAGCTGCGCAGCATGGTCTATGCCGCAATCACCGAGAGCAATCTCTGACCTTCCTAACATTTGTTGCAATGGGCTCCGCGTCATCGCGGAGCTCATTGCTTCTCTGCTAGTGGAAATGGCCGATCAGATAGATTCCACCGCCGATCACCAGCACGGCCGGAACGGCCCACAAGATCAGGACTGGCATTTGTCATCCTCCTCAGTTTGACGTGCAGACCTTGACGGTCTTCATGCTGCTCTCAGCCTCGGTGCGCGATTTGTAGATCGTGCCCGAAGGACTGACGACCGTCATTGACGAGTCCGTCGGCTTCTTGTCGACGACGGTGCATTTCTTGGTCTTGACGTCCTGCACGACGTAGAACTCGTCGGCCGCGAACGCCGGCAGAGAGAATGCAGTAATCATCAGCGCTGCGGTCATGATCTTCAGTTTCATCTGGTTCCTCCTCCAATCGCCGGGCATTCGGCACCCGGTCTATTCAGGAACGGGAAAAACTAGCAATTTGTTCCTATTGAACCGGAACGACGCCTTCGGCGGGATGTTGACGGAGCGGTCATCTCTCGGAGTCGATCGCATGTCACCGCATCGCGAGGCCCGGATCGCCGGGCTGAGCTTGGCGGCCGTTTATGCCCTCTGCCTGCTGCTCACCGCAATCAGCATGAGCTGAGATGAACTGCGTTCCAGAACTCCTGTTCCGAACCGCCCGCCGGATACGAAAAATCATGGCGCCGCGCCTGCCCTGCCCGTATGGTTTGAGAAAATCATAATCCGGCGCGATCGCGCTGGAACCGGGGCGCCCGCGTTTGTCGAAACTCACCTTGCCGGTCCGACTCGCTCTCCTGGTCACGGGAACGATGCTGCCCTTGATCGTCTTCGCGGTCGGCATTGCCTATTTCAATTATCGTCAGGACCGCAGCGACGCGACGCGCCGGGTGCTCGAGACGGTGCGGAGCATGCGTCTCGTGCTCGATGCCGAAGTGCAGCGGATGACGGGCGGCTTGCAGGTGCTCGCGCTCAGCGATTCCCTGCGCAACGGGGACTTCGACGGCTTCCGGCGTCTCGCCGTCGGATTCATCAGTCAATATGGCGAAGACAGCGTCCTGCTGCTGGCCGACAGGTCCGGGCACCAGCTGTTCTCGACGGCCACGACCGAAACGAAGAATCTGCCGTCGCGCAACAACCACGAAATCGTCGAACGGGTCTTTGCGAGCAAGGCGCCGCAGTATTCCGATCTGTTCGTTGGATCGACCAAGAAGCGTGCGATCGTTACGGTCGAGGTCCCCGTAATGCGCGACGGCGAAGTCGCCTAGGCGCTCTCCTTCAGCCCGCCGATCGACATTTTCCAGCACCTGATCGAGCGGCAGCGCCCGGACGAGCGATGGACCGTATCGCTGCTGGACAGCAAAGGTATCGTTTTCGCGCGCGCTCCCAATCCGGGCGAGACGTTTGGCAAGCAGGCATCGCCATCGCTCTTCGAGGCGATGTTCCGCTCACCCGAGGCGGTTCTGTCGAGCGTCTCGCTCGACGGCGTCGCGCTTGCTTCGGCCTATACGCGATCGCGGCTGACCGGCTGGACCATCGCGGCCGGACTCACCGAGAGCTCGCTGATCGCGCCGCTCTGGCGCAACATCGCGATCACCAGTCTGATCGGCGGCGTGCTGCTCCTGGTTGGCCTCACCTTTGCGATCAGGATGGCAACGACGATCGCGCGCGGCGAGATGCTGCACAATCTTCTGATCGAGGAGCTCAACCATCGCGTCAAGAACACGTTGGCGCTGATGCAGG
Organism: Bradyrhizobium sp. UFLA06-24; assembly: GCF_054967145.1. NCBI lineage: Bacteria > Pseudomonadati > Pseudomonadota > Alphaproteobacteria > Hyphomicrobiales > Nitrobacteraceae > Bradyrhizobium > Bradyrhizobium sp. UFLA06-24. Next base: position 251,361 of record NZ_JADFUE010000001.1, on the reverse strand, counting down.
CGATTGCGGTGCAGACTTTTCGCAGCGCAAGTCGCGACGAGCGAACCAAGTTCGAGGGGCGCCTCGGCGCGCTCGCCGAAGCACATAACCTTCTCAGCCAGGAGAAGTGGGCAGGCTCGGAACTGCGGGACGTGATCGCACGCGCGCTCCAGCCGTTCCTGCTTGCAAATCCCGATCGCATCCGCATGGCCGGCCCCGGCGTGCCAGTGTCGCCGCGGCTCGCCGTGGTGCTGTCGATGATCGTGCACGAGATCGCGACCAACGCCGCGAAATACGGCGCCTTGTCCAACGAGACCGGCCGGGTGACGCTGGACTGGGAGGTCCTCGCCGACACGCCGAAGCCGCGGCTGCGGCTGATCTGGACCGAACTCGGCGGCCCATTGGTGACGGCGCCGGTACAGCGCGGCTTCGGCTCTCGCCTGATCGAGCGCAGCGCACGCGACCAGCTCGGCGGCGAAGCCACGGTCGACTTCCTGCCGCGGGGCGTGGTCTGCACGGTGACCTGCGCGCTGGACGGGGAGCGGTGAAGCAAGGATATCCCAAATGAAGATCACCAACGTTCGCACCCACGTCCTCGAAGCCAAACTCTCGCAGCCTTTCGCCTATTCGCGCGCCTGGTACGACACCCGCAGCGCGATGCTGGTCGAGATCGAGACGGACGACGGCGTGACCGGCTGGGGCGAATGCTACGGACCTGCGCGGATGACGGCGGCGGTCGTCACAAGCGTCGCGCCATGGCTGATCGGCGAGGACCCGCTGCGCACCGAAGTGCTGTGGCAAATGATCTACGCGCGCCTGCGCGATCACGGCCAGAAAGGCGTCGTGATCCAGGGCTTGAGCGGCATCGACATCGCGCTGTGGGATATCAAGGGCAGGCATTTTGGCGTGCCCGTGCATCAGCTGCTCGGTGGCGCCGCGCGGAGGGAGGTGCAAGCCTATGCGACCGGGCTTTACCGGCGCAAATCCGGCGATCCGCTCAAATATCTGCCGGAGGAAGCGGCCGCTTATGCCGCCGAAGGTTTTCGCGCCGTGAAGGTGAAGGTCGGCTTCGGCATAGCGGAGGACGCCGCCGTCACCCGCGTCGTGCGCCAGGCGATCGGTCCGGACGTTGCACTGATGGTGGATGCCAACCACGCCTATGATGCCGTCGGCGCGATCCGGCTCGGCCGGCTGATCGAACCCTACGAGATCGGATGGTTCGAGGAGCCGGTGCCGCCGGAGGATGTCGCGGGCTATCGCGCGGTGAAAGCCGCGCTGACGATCCCCATCGCCGGCGGCGAATGCGAATTCACGCGCTTCGGCTTCCGCGACCTGTTCGCCTCGCACGCGCTCGACGTCGCCCAACCCGATACCTGCGCAGCCGGCGGCCTCAGCGAATGCAAGAAGATCGCCGACATGAGCGAGGCGTTCGGCATCCGCTACAATCCGCATGTCTGGGGCACCGGAATTGCGCTCGCGGCCTCGCTTCAGCTCCTTGCCGTGCTGCCTTCGCACACGCCGACTTCACTGGCACCGCTCGAGCCGATGCTCGAGTTCGATCGCACCGAACATCCGATCCGGCAGGCGATCCTGAGAGAGCCGATCGAGCACGTCAACGGCGTGGTTCGTGTGCCCGATGGTCCGGGCCTCGGCATCGAGATCGACCGCGAGGCGCTGGCGCGATTTGCGCTGACTTAGCGTAGCACCGAAAGATCGTCGCGCTTGTCCCGCTTTAGCGGCGACGCAAGCCACCGTCGAAGGGATCAAATGCGCCGTCCGCGACGGCGCCCTACCCGATCGTCTGCAGCGACGGAAACGTCTCCAGCAACCAGATGCTCACGTTGGAGACCGCGCCGGTGAGGAAGCCGATGCCGGTGATCACCATCAACACGCCCATGGCGCGCTCGACATTGACGAGGTGGCCCTTCATGCGCGCGAACAGCTTTGTGAACTGCTCGATCATCAGCGCGGCGATCAGGAAGGGAATGCCGAGACCGGCGGAATAGACCGCGAGCAGGCCCGCGCCCTTCGTCACGGTGGCTTCGGCGGCGGCGATCGAGAGGATGGCTGCGAGGATCGGGCCGATGCAGGGCGTCCAGCCGAAGGCGAAGGCGAGGCCCATGATGTAGGCCCCCCAGAGCCCGACGGGCTTCGGAATCGGAAGCCGCCCTTCCCGCATCAACAGGCCGATGCGCGTCAGCCCGAGGAAGTGCAGCCCCATCACGATGATGACGATGCCGGCGAGGATCGACAGCTCCGCCGACCAGGCGCGGATCAGTCCGCCGATCAGCGAGGCGCTGGCGCCGAGCGCCACGAAGACCGTGGAGAAGCCCAGCACGAACAGCAGCGCCGAGATCATGATAGCGCGCTTCGAGGCCGTGTCAGGCTCGTCGCTCTCGACATGCTCGATCGTGGCGCCGGTGAGATAGATCAGATAGGGCGGCACCAGCGGCAGCACGCAAGGGGAGAGAAAGCTGACGAGGCCGGCAATCAGCGCCGCCGTAATCGAAACATTTTGCATGATGCAGTCAAAACCATCCCGGGCGCTCGGGCTGGGCGCGGTCAACGCGCACGGGACCAGAGCCGAACCGGCTCTGGTGTAGCCGATGCCGGGGAATGCGCAACAGAGGCGCGATCAAAGCAGGGCTCCTCCCGATGCCATCTGCGATCACAGATGCGGCACCGGGACGCGCACAGATCTCGCAAAAAAGCGAGATCCGGCGGCGCGGCTACTTCACCACGCGGAGCAGCGGACGCCGGGGCTGGTCCTGCGTCTGCTTGGAGGGGGACGGCGGCTCGCTGGCAGCGCTCCGCAGCATCTCGTCGCACAGCGCCTTGAGGTCGGCACTGTCAATTCCTTTGAGCTTCATCCTGACGTCGAGGATGACGATCGAGAGCAATTCGGCCGACTCGCGGCTGTTGCCTTCGTTGAGAACCTTCCGGCACTCCTCGAGCGTCTCGAGCACCGCCTGCAACTGTTCGTCTGAATGCGACACCGGCGTTCTTTCCGTTAATTCGGCCTGCGAGACGTGCTTGAAACGATCCCCTCGGCCCCCAAAGAGCACCAAGGATAACACGAGGACTCCGTGCCCTCGAAGACGATTTCGGTGTGTTCCTGCGTTGAAACAGCGGTTCCAGACGGCATCATTCGGCGCAGCAAGCCAGAACGGTGAAGGGTGAAACGTTTGAGCGGGAGCGATTGATCCGTCTCATCGGGGCGCAAGACGTCTTGCATGCCTGCCTCTGGTCCAGTTGGACCCGGCAATCCCGCAGCCATTCTACGGCTCGCAACGGAACGCACGCCTACCCCTCTTCCGGACAGAAATCAGCCCGTTCCCAACCCCAAGCACACCTAAATACCGTCTCTGGCGCGGTAAGTATGAGTTCAAAACTCACCGTTCCCCAACCCGTCGTGGTTGTGGTTTGCGCTAGATTCTGCCAGTTTAGCGGCCCGAAGGGACTTGTATGCATTCCTTAGCGGAAAGGGGCGTTCCACGAGAGGAACGCCTAAAGACAAACATCAGCGGCCTCTCGGACTGGGATGCCGCCCGCATATTCCTTGAAGTCGTTCGATGCGGAAGCTTCCGATCGGCGGCCGAACGCCTGTCGTTATCGATCAACGCCGTCCGCCGCCGAATCGATGATTTCGAGCGCCAGACCGACACCACGCTCTTCACCCGCGACGTCCATGGCACCCATCTTACCGATGAAGGCGCACTGGTGGTCGCGGCCGTCGAGCGCATGGAGGCAGCTGCCTTCGACGTGATGCGCACCAGTGATTCGACCGCCAACGCCCTCACCGGCGAGGTCCGCGTCGCCGTCACCGAAGGATTGGGTACGTTCTGGCTCGCTCCGCGCTTGGTGGAATTCCAGCAGGCCTATCCGAAGATCCTGGTCGATCTGCATTGCGCGATGCGCTCGGCCGACGTCTCCCGCCATGAGGCCGACGTCGCCATTCATCTGTCGCGCCCCTCGGCGCTCGACGTCAAGCTGGTGCGGCTCGGCCGCATGCACCTGATGTTCTGGGCCTCCAGGAGCTACGTCGAGAAATATGGCGCGCCGCGCTCGCCGGCGGAATTGATCAAGCACCGCCTGGTGCTGCAATTCGCCGATCAGATCGCCGCCAAGGAAACCTTCGAGAGCTTCTTCCCGGGCGTTCCGGAGCGTGACCTTCTGGTCATGAAGACCAACGTCTCAAGCGCCAATTATTGGGCGGTCGCGAATGGCGCCGGCATCGGCGTCTTCCCGAGCTATGCCATTGCGCTTGGCGGGAAGTTGATTCCACTAGAGGTCGAGTTGAACCGACCGCTGGATATCTGGTTGTCCTACCATCCCGGTAGCGGCCGGATTCCCCGCGTGCGGCACATGATTGACTGGCTGATCGAAGCTTTCAATCCGGCTCGCTTCCCGTGGTTTAAGGAAGAGTTCGTGCACCCGCATGAATTCAAGGACTCGTATATGGGCGAACCCCTGACCCAGCTCTTCGGGGGATTTTCAACCGAAGAACAAAGGTGAAAACAGAGATGAAAGCAGCGGCGAAAAGGATGAAGCAGCGCAGTGCCGGCAAGCCGGACATTGAGCTTGGCAAGCGGATCCGTCTGCGGCGCGTCGAGATGAAGATCTCGCAGGCCGAGCTGGGCGAAAAGCTCGGCGTCAGCTTCCAGCAGGTCCAGAAATACGAGAAGGGCGTCAATCGCGTCGGCGCGGCTCGTCTTCAACAGATCGCCTCCGCCCTCGATGTGCCCGTGACCTTCTTCTATGACGGCGACAACAAGGCCCGCGAAGTCGAAAGCCTCCTGTTCCTGGACTCGGCTTTCAGCCTCCGCCTGCTGCGCGCCTACAGCAAGATCAAGGACCAGCCGGTGCAGCGTCAGCTCGTCTCGCTGATGGAATCGATCGCGGCGAACGAGGACTGAGCCGGTCGACGGTCCGGTCCTTCCGGCCCGATGTTCAATCCGCCGCGCCGCGGGGGCGCGGCCGGATTGGGCGTGATATGACGACTCCGGTTTGGGCCCGCGCGCCATCCGCGCGGTCTTGGCTTTTCGGGGCGGCCTGGCCGCCCCTTTTGTTTGCGCTATGCCGGCATCCGCCGTCATTGATCGCTGATATCGCGAACCCTTCCTGACCTTGCTGCGACCTAATCGAGAGCCGTGGTGCCAGGAATGCACCGGTTCGATGTGCCACGCTTAATGGGACCGCAACCCCGATGCCCTAGCCTTCCGCCAATTTCAGCGAATCGGCGCATGCGGCCTGGGCGGCCGGGACGCGCCGACACGAGCGCCCGTTGCGGGTCTCGTCCTCATGGGGAAGACCGGACAAAATGTCGAAACGCCATGTCGTGATCATTGCCATGGGCCTGCTTGCCAGCGCTTCGGCGCTTGCGCAGACCGAGACCACGGGCCAGAGCGGCCCCAAGGCCAATAGTTCGTCCGGCACGGTGCCCGCGACCGCCAACCCGGCTCACGCCGCCGCGCCAAAAGCCGCAGCAGCCCCGGCCTCCACCGCCGAGAGCCGCTCCGCCGCGGCGCTCGCGCTGACGCATGAGCCGACCTATGATGAAGGCACCGCCCAGCGGATCAAGGACGCGGCGCTGAGCTATTCCGACCTTGCGGTGCGCGGCGGCTGGCCGACGATTCCCGCGGACGCAAAATTCGCGCTCGGCGTCCAAGGGGCCAATGACGATCTGCTCCGCAAGCGGCTGATCCTCTCCGGTGACCTTGCGTCCGACAAAGCGAGCGGCGCCTATGACCAGGATCTCGCTGACGGTGTGAAGCGCTTCCAGGCCCGTCACGGCCTTGCACCCACGGGCCTGATGACGCCGCGCACGCTCGCGGCCATGAACGTCCCGGTGCAGAAGCGTATCCGCCAGCTGGAAGCCTCGCTCGAGCGGCTCGAGAACACCAATTTCAGCTTCGGCCAGCGTTATGTCGTGGTGAACATCCCCGCTGCCTACGCCGAGGCGGTCGAGAACGACGTGGTGGTGCGGCGCTATCGCGTCATCGTCGGCAAGACCGAAAAGCCCTCGCCGACATTGACGGCCCAGATCACCGGCGTCGTGCTCAATCCGACCTGGACGGTCCCCTCCTCGATCGCCAAGACCGAGATCTCCGCCCACATGCGCAAGGACCCGACCTATCTGTCGCGCATGCACATGGAGGTGCTCGATGCCCACGACAATCCGATCGATCCGCATTCGGTCGACTGGTCGGGCACGCGCACGCCGAATTTCACCGTGCGCCAGCAGAACGGCAGCTTCAACGCACTCGGCGCGGTCAAGATCGACATGCCGAACTCCTATTCGGTCTACATGCACGACACCAACCAGCGCAATCTGTTCAGCGACGACTACCGCTTCGATTCCCACGGCTGCTCGCGCGTCGACAATGTGCGCGATCTCGCCGCCTGGCTGCTCAAGGACCAGCCGAAATGGACCCGCGCCGCGATCGATGCAGAGATCGCCACCGGGCAACATCAGGACGTCGCCATGGCCAGGAAGGTCCCGGTCGCCTGGATCTATCTCACGGCCTGGATGACCAAGGACCAGACCATCCAGTTCCGCAACGACGTCTATAACCAGGACGAACAGTTGCTGGAGGCGACCGCCGAGGAAGCGGCGTTCTTCAGCAACGCCGGCAACCACCCGCTGACCGCGCATATGGCGCAATAGGCATGCAATCGCGGCACGGGTGGCTGCGGATCTCTTCACCCGCCGCAGTTGACCCGGACCTCGGGCTGACAGCACATTGCGCCTTGTCTGAAGACAAGCGAGCGCGCGATGCCTGACCTCTCCCAAAATACCCCCTACGCCGACGGCAAGATCCTCAAGCAGGTCATCGACGGCGTCGGCGTGATCACCTTCAACAATCCCGACAAGCGCAATGCGATGTCGCTGGAGATGTGGGAGGGATTCGGCGAGGCGCTGACAGCCTTGCGCGACGACGAGACGGTGCGCGTCGTGATCCTGCGCGGTGCCGGCGGCAAGGCGTTCGTGTCGGGCGCCGACATCAGCCAGTTCGAGAAGGTCAGGCACAACGCTGCCGCATCCGAAGCGTATGCCAGGCGCAGCGCCGCCCAGCGCGCGCTGCTTGCCGATTATCCCAAGCCGACCATCGCGTGTATCGAGGGCTTCTGCCTCGGCGGCGGCATGCAGGTCGCGATGCTCGCCGACATCAGGATATCAGCGCATGGCAGCCAGTTCGGCATTCCCGCGGCAAAGCTCGGCATCGCTTATGGCTATGACGGCTTGAAGCACCTGGTGTCGCTGGTCGGGCCGTCCTGGGCCCGGCTCCTGATGTATACCGGCATGCGCATCGACGCGGCGGAGGCGCTGCGCATCGGCCTCGTCGAGCGCCTGTTCCCCATCGATCAGCTCTGGGGAGAGACGATGGCGATCGCGCAGACCATCTCCGAAAACGCCCCGCTCGCGATCAAGGCCGCCAAGATCACCATCGCGCAGGTGCTGAAGGACGAAAGCGCCCGCGACATGGACGCGATCAAGGCGATCGGCACGGCCTGCATGGACAGCGCCGATTTTCGCGAGGGCCGGCAGGCCTTCATGGAAAAGCGGAAGCCGCAGTTCAGGGGAAAGTAAAGGGTCGCCTCGAGCGCACGTCTTTCCGCCGTCATTGCGAGGAGCCCTTGCGACGATGAAATCCAGAACGCATCTGCGGAGAGATTCTGGATTGCGTCGCTGTGCTCGCAATGACGCCGGCGAGAGTGCAACGCTTGGAACTCCTGGCTGATCCTGAACCTTCATTCACCAAGATTAAATTCCTCGCGCGGTTTGTCGCGGTAGCAACCACTTGATCCCTCGCAAGTTCTTCCGCCACCAACGAGGGAGATTGCGATGAAACTCAAATTTGCTGTTCTGGCTGCCATAGGCGGTGCCGCGCTGGCGTCGGGACAAGCGCTCGCGGCAATGCCGAACGGCATCCCGCAGGCCGACCAGGTTGCGAGCGGTCCGGCGGCGCATGTCGATCAAGTGCGGATGGTCTGCAATGCCTGGGGCCGCTGCTGGTGGCGTCCGAACTATTACGGCGCCTACGGCTTTTATGGCCCGCGGCCGTTCTACGGCCCGCGCCCCTGGGGCTGGCGCCATCGCTACTGGCACCGCTGGTGAACGAGAAGGGGCCGCAAGGCCCCTTTGCCATGGCGTCTAACTACAATGCCTCAAGCACCGCCTTCGTGATGTCGGCGGTGCCGTTGCTGCCACCAAATTCCATCGGCTTGAGGCCGCCGGCATAGACCTGATCGACCGCGCGCTCGATTTGCTCGCCTGCCTCCGTCGCGCTCTCGATGCCGTGCTTGTCGGCGAGCCAGTCCAGCATCATCGCCGCCGACAGGATCATGCCGGTCGGGTTGGCCTTGCCCTGTCCCATGATGTCAGGGGCGGTGCCGTGGCATGGCTGGAACACCGCGTAGGTGTCACCGATGTCGGCCGAAGGCGCCATGCCGAGGCCGCCGATCAGGCTTGCGGTGATGTCGGAGACGATGTCGCCGAACATGTTCTCCATCACCATCACGTCGAAATCCCATGGGCGCTTGACCAGCATCGCCGCGCAGGCGTCGACATAGAGCCGATCGGTCTTCACGTCCGGATGCTTCTTCGCGATCTCGTCGAAAATGCCGCGGAAGAACGCAAACGCCTTGAACACGTTCGCCTTGTCGACGCAGGCGAGGGTTCCCTGCTTGCCGCGCGCCTTGCGCCGCTCGGCGAGGCGAAACGAGAAGTCGAACAGCCGCTCGGATGTCTTGCGCGTGATCACCATGGTCTCGCGCGCGTCCTCGTGGGTGACGACGCCCTTGCCCATCGAGGCGAACAGGCCTTCGGTGGACTCCCGGATCACCACGAGATCGATGCCGCGCTGGTCGGCGCCGACGATCGGGCTCGGCACGCCGGGAATGAGGCGCGCCGGGCGCACGCCGGCATAGAGATCGAAGATGAAGCGCAGCTCGATCTGCGGCGCGATTTCGGTGTTGTCGGGGTAGCGCACCGACGGCAGACCGCAGGCCCCGAGCAGGATCGCGTCCGCCCCCTCGCACAGCTTGATCGTCGAATCCGGCATCGACTTGCCGGTGGCGAGATAATTGTTGGCGCCCGCCGGCGCCTCGGTGAAGCGGAAGCTCAGGCCCGACCTGTCGCCGACCTTGCGCAGCACTTCGAGCGCGGGCGCCATGACTTCGGGACCAATGCCGTCACCGGCGAGCACGGCAATGTGAAAGGCGTTGTTTGCGGACATGGGTTTCCTACGCGACGAAAGAAGTGGCCCGTCATGGCGAGCGAAGCGAAGCAATCCAGAACTGCATCTGCGGAAACATTCTGGATTGCTTCGTCGCTTCGCTCCTCGCAATGACGCGTCGAACTACGGCACGAGCACGGTGCGCCCGACCACCGCGCCCTGCTGCAATTGCAGCAGCGCCTCGTTGGCCTTGTCGAGCGGCAGCCGCGTCACCGGGATCGGCGGCACCTTCTTCGCACGCACGAGATCGAGCAGTTCCTGCGTCTCGCGCAGGTTTCCCACATAGCTGCCTTGAATCGTCACCGCCTTGATCGGAATCAGCGGCAGCGCCCAGGTCGCGCCGCCGCCGAACAGGCCTACGATGACGAGCTTGCCGCCCTTGGTCAGACAGTCGAAGCCGAGCTGCGTCGTCGCGGCGTTGCCGACGAGATCGATCACCGCGCGGATCGGACCGCCGGCCTTCTTTGCCAGCTGCTCCAGCGCATCCGGCGCCTTGGGATCAACAGTTGCAAGCGCGCCGGCCTTTTCCGCGGCCTCGCGCTTCCTGGCGTCGATATCGACCATGATCGCACCCTTGCCCCCCATCGCCTTCAAGAGCGAGAGCGCCATGAGCCCGAGACCGCCGGCGCCGAACATCACGATCGGCGTGTCGAAATGCTGCTCGACCTTCTTCAGCGCGCTGTAGGTGGTGACGCCCGAGCACGCATAAGGCGCGGTCGTCGCGGGATCGAGCCCTCTGAGGTTGAGCAGGTAACGCGGATGCGGCACCAGCATGTGATCGGAATAACCGCCATCGCAATAGACGCCGAGCGAGCGCGGGGTCAGGCACATGTTCTCGTCACCGGCAAGGCACGTCGCACATTTGCCGCAGCCGATCCAGGGATAGACCAGGCCGACATCGCCGAGCTTGAGATCGCCCTGGTCGGCCGGCTTCACGTGGGGGCCGAACGCAACAACCTCGCCGACAGTCTCGTGGCCCATGGTCAGCGGCAGATTGATGCCGCGATCCCTCAGCGACAGCGGCTTGCGGCCATGGCCCAGATCGTAGCCGCCTTCCCAGATGTGAAGGTCGCTGTGGCAGACGCCGGCGGCCTTGACCTTGATCAGCACCTGCGTGCCCGACGGCTGCGGCGTCGCCTCATCGAACTCCTGCAGCGGCGCCTTGAAATCGGCAACCTTGAAACTCTTCATCGGCTTCCTCCCGGCATTCGTCTTGTCGTCGCCACCATGCCACGGGCGGCCAAGTGAGACAAATCCGGGACTCGTCTTAGTTCAGGCCAGCGGATGGTGGCAAGCCGCGAACTGGCCTGACGTGACCTCGCGCAACTCCGGTATCTCCGCGCTGCATCGCTGGTCCGCCCGCGGGCAGCGGGTGCGGAAGCGGCAGCCGGAGGGCGGTGCGATCGGCGACGGCGGCTCGCCGGTTGCTACACTCTCGGCGGGGCGCACATCCGGATCCGGCACCGGGATCGCCTGCAGCAGCAGCGCCGTATAGGGATGCGCGGGCCTCGCAAACAATTGCTCCGATGGCCCGACCTCGCAGAGCCGGCCGAGATACATCACCGCGACGCGGTCGCTCACGGCTTTGACGACCGCGAGGTCATGCGCGATGAATAGCAGCGTCAGGCCGAACCGCGCCTTCATCTCCTCCAGCAGATTCAGGATCTGCGCGCGAATGGAGACATCGAGCGCCGAGACCGGCTCGTCGCAGACGATAAATTCGGGATTGAGTACCAGCGATCGCGCGATCGAAATGCGCTGGCACTGGCCGCCGGAGAATTCGTGCGGCAGGCGGTTCGCCACGAGTTCGGGATCGAGCCCGACAGCGGCGAGCACGTCGTGAACCCTGCGCCTGCGCTCGGCGGCGTCCTTGACACCGGCGATGATCAGCGGTTCGGCGACGATGTCGCCGATGCGCCGGCGCGGATTGAGCGAGGCGATCGGATCCTGGAAGATGAGCTGCACGCGGCGGCGCATCTTGCGCAGCGCCTCGCCCTCCATCGCGGTGAGGTCCTCGCCGTCGAACAGCACGCGGCCGGACTTGGCGCGGCGCAATTGCAGCACGGCGCGCCCCAGCGTCGACTTGCCGCAGCCGGATTCACCGACCAGCCCCAGCGTCTCGCCGCGCGCTACATGAAGGCTGACGCCGGAGACGGCATGCACGGTCTTGTTGCCGAGCCCATATTCAACGACGAGATTGTCGACGTTCAGGAGCGGCTCGTCGCGCACGGCCAGCTGCATCATGCGCCGATCCTTTCCGCCATCTGGATCGGGTGGAAGCAGGCATAGAGATGATCCGCCGTCTCGGCGCTCATCAGGCCCGGCTTGGCCTCACGACAGCGGCTGGTGGCATAGCGGCAGCGCGGCGCGAAGGAGCAGCCCTTCAGCGGCCGGGTCGGATCGGGCGGCCGGCCGGAAATCGCCGGCAACGGCGTATGCGGCGCGGTCTCCAGCTTCGGGATCGCCGCCAGCAGCGCTTCCGTGTAAGGCATATGCATGCGTTTGAACAACGCCTGCGTCGGCGCGCGCTCCACCACCCTGCCCGCATACATCACCGCGACCTCGTCGGCGCGGCCGGCGACCACGCCGAGATCGTGCGTGATGATGATCATCGCCATATGGCGGCGGCGCTGCTCGCGCGCCAGCAGATCGAGGATCTGCGCCTGGATGGTGACGTCGAGCGCCGTGGTCGGCTCGTCCGCGATCAGCAGTTTCGGCTCGCAGGACAGCGCGATCGCGATCGCGATGCGCTGGCGCATGCCGCCGGAGCATTGATGGGGATATTGCGCGAGCCGCTGCTCCGGCGCCGGGATGCCGAGGGCGGCGAGCAGCTCGATGCTGCGTTTGCGCGCGGCGGGCGCCTCTAACTCGAGATGCTCCTGGATCGTCTCCATCAGCTGAGTGCCGATGGTAAGCACCGGATTGAGCGAGGTCATGGGGTCCTGGAACACCACCGCGAGGTCGCGCGCGCGGAGGCGCCGCAGGCTTTCAGGGGCGAGCCGGACCAGATCCTGACCGTCGAACGTGACGCGCCCCGTGAGCTTCGCCTTCCTCGGCAGCAGCTGAAGGACCGCGCGCGACAGCATCGTCTTGCCACAGCCGGATTCACCGACGATCCCGAGCGTGCGGCCCGCCTCCAGCGACAGATCGACATGGTCGACGGCGCGCAAGATACCGCGCGGGGTCGGCAGCTCGACCGCGACGTCCTCGATGGTCAGGAGCTGTGTGCTCACAGCGCCCCCTGACGCGGGTCGGTCAGCGCCCGCATGGTGTCGCCGACGAGGTTGAACGCCAGCACGGTGAGGAACAATCCGGCCGCCGGCAGGAAGGCGAGCCGCGGCGCGACGTCGAGGCTGTCGCGCCCCTCGCCGATCATGCTGCCCCAGCTCGCCATCGGCGGCGGCACGCCTAGGCCGAGAAAGGACAACGCCCCCTCGACCACGATGGTGACGGCGACACCGAGCAGGAAGAAGGCGAGCAGCGGCAGGATCACGTTCGGCAGCAGCTCGCGCAGCAGAATGCGCGCATGGCTGGCACCCAGTGCCTCGGCCGCGATCACGAATTCGCGCCGCGCCAGAGACAGCGTCGCTGCGCGCGCGACCCGCATGAAGGCGGGAATGCCGAGCACGCCGAGGATGACGGTGAGATTGGGAATGGACTGGCCGAGATAGGCTGTGACCGCGAGCGCGAAGATCAGCGGCGGAAACGCCAGCAGCACGTCCATGCTGCCGACCACCAGCGTTTCGAACCTCCCGCGGAAATAGCCGGCGAGCAGACCGAGCGCACCGCCGATGCCGAGGCCGATCAATGGGGCGATCAACCCGACTGTCAGCGAGACGCGCGCGCCGAAGATCAGCCGGGCCAGTTCGTCGCGGCCGAGACCGTCGGTGCCAAGCCAGTGCTCGCTGGAAAAGGCGGCGCGCCGCTCCAGCATGTCCATGTCGACGGGATTTTGCAGCGGCAGCAGAGGCGCAAGAATCGCAAGCGCGAGGATGATGGCGAGCCAAAGGCTCGCGATCCAGAACAACAGCCCGAGCTTGCGCTTGCGCCTGACCGGCGCGGCTGTCACCTCGTCCTGCATCGAGAGCTCAAGCGTGGCCATGAAGGATCCTCGGATCGAGCACGGCATAGAGCATGTCGACGATGAAGTTCACGAGCACGAAGCCGCAGGCGACGAGCAGCACCACGCCCTGGAGGATGACGAGGTCACGGGTATAGATCGCCCCGACCAGCAGCCGGCCGATGCCGGGCAGCGCGAAGATCGATTCCACGATCAAGGTGCCGCCGAGCAGGCGACCGATGTTGATGCCCGTCACCGTCACCAGCGTCAGCGACGACGGCTTGAGCGCATGGACGAACAGGATGCGCGACGGCTTCAGGCCCTTGGCCTTCGCGAGCGCGATATAGTCCTCCTGCAAGGTCGCGATCATGTCGGAGCGCAGCACGCGCATGATTCCAGGCCATTCCGCCAGCGCCAGCGTCAGCGCCGGGAGCACGAAGAAGCGCAAGTTCGAGAGCGGCTCTTCGGTGAACGGCACATAGCCGGTCGCCGGCAGCCAGTGCAGCTCGACCGCGAACAGATAGATCAGGAGGATCGCCACCAGGAAGGACGGCATCGACAGCATCGCAAAGGCGCTGCCGGTCATGAAGCGATCGAATGCGCCGCCGGCGCGCGCGGCGCAGGCGATCGCGATCGGCACGCCGATCAGGAGCCCGACGAACTCCGCCATCAGCATCAATTCGAGCGAGACCGGAATGCGCTCGGAGACCGCCTGCAGCACCGTCTGCCCGGTGCGGAACGAGCGGCCGAGGTCGCCTTGGAGGACGTGCCCGAGCCAGCTCAGGTAACGCCACCATAGCGGCTGGTCGAGCCCCATGTCATGGCGGAGCGCCGCGACGTTCTCCGGCGTCGCCTGATCGCCGAGGATGACCATGGCAAGATCACCCGGCAGCAGCGAGGCGATCAGGAAGGTGAGCAGCGAGACGGCGAGCAGCACCGGCAGGATCGCCAGCAGCCGCCGCACGATGAAGTTCAGCATCACCAGGTCATTCCAGCCAGGTGTCGGAGACGTCGATCACGCTGTTGTAGATTTTCGCGAAGCCTTTCAGCTTCGCGCTCGACAGCGCATAATAGGTGTTCTGGAACGTCCAGAACCAGATCGCTTCCTTGTTGATGAGCCGGCTGATGGCGCAATAATCCTCGGTGCGCTGGCCGACATCGGCTGTGACGCGCGCATGGTCGAGCAGCCGGTCGAGCTCCGGATCGGAGAAGCCGGCGAGCGCGAGCGGGCTGCCGGTGTGGAAGTTCGCGTACATCTGCGGATCGGGATCGGCGAGATCGACGATGCGCCACGGCGTCAGCTGGAATTGACGCGTGAAAGCGCGCGAGGGAATGGTTGCCTGATCGACCTGCTCGATCTCCATGTTGGCGCCGACGCGCTTCCAGAATTGCTGCAGCACCTGGCCGATCATGCGGCCGCGGGGCGTCGCGGTGACCAGCATCTTGAACTCGACCGGCTTGCCGTAGTCCTTGATCAGCGCCTTGGCCTTCTCGACATCGTAAGGCAGCGCGCCATCGTCCTTGCACTTGACCCAGGACCCATCTCCGTAAGGATTGCTCGCGGGCCGGCTCAGGCCGTTGCTGATTGCCTGCGACATTTTGGGCCGGTCGATCGCCATCACCAGCGCCTGGCGCACGCGGACGTCGTCGAACGGCGCCACCTTGGTGTTGAAGGCGTAGACCTGCGCACCCGAGCCCTTGTAGGTGTGTACGGTGAGCTTAGAGTCCTTCTGCGCCTTCATGATGTTGTCGGCGTCGTTTTCGTCGTCCCAGATAATGTCGGCCTCGCCCGATTGCAGCGAGGCGAAGCGTGACTGCGCATCGGGCAGCGGCTTCAGAACGATGCGGTCGAGGTACGGACGGCTCTTGTCCCAATAATTGGGATTCTTCTCCAGCACCATGCGGTCGCCGGCCGTCCATGATTTCAGGATATAGGGACCGGTGCCGACCGGGTTTCGGTTGTAGTCGTCGCCCTTGGTCTTCCACGCCGTCGGCGAGTGTACGACGTTGTTTTGGCTCTGGATGGTGATCGTCGCCGGCAGGTTCACCGAGGGGTCGGTGAGATGATAGACCACGGTGTATTCGTCGGGCGCCAGCACCTCCTTGACGTTGGTGATGTAGAAGGCGCAACGGCACTTGTTGGCGGGGTCCTTCTGCCGGTCGAAATTCTCCTTGAAGGCCTGCGCATTGAACGGCGTGCCGTCATGGAATGTCACGCCCTTGCGCAGCTTGAAGGTCCAGGTCTTGTAATCGTCGGAATGGGTCCAGGATTCCGCGAGCTTCGGCGCCGCCTCGCCCTTGTCGTCGAGCGTGACGAGCGTGTCGAAGATCGCGGCCGCCGCGGTGAAGGTGGAGGTATCGTAGACGCCGACCTTGAGCGGATCGAAGCCCGGAATGTCCAGCTCCTGGCCGACGGTGATGCTGCCGCCGGCCTTCTGCGCCGACGCCGGCCCGGCCAGCGGGACGATCGCAAATGCCGCAACAAGGAAAATCGGCGCGTGCCTGCGCGCCGCAGCAGCAATCCTGGTCATGGTTCCTCCCGGGATCCTCGTCCGATGTTTCGGATCGTTGAATGACTCGGAGGCGAGATTGGCGACAAACGCGCGCGACGGCAAGAGGGACGCGCGAGCGATCAGTTGCCGCATGCGGCGGCGCAATGTTGCTCGGCGCGTCGCGGATGTTTTGCCTGTCGGAATTGACGTATCATTCGCGAAGGCCGATCTCCTCGCGCAGCGCATCCGTATGCTCGCCGAGCACGGCGATCGTCCTACCCGGCGTGGTGTCGGCACCCGACATCCGGAACGGCAGATTGAGCACCTGAAACGAGCCGCCTCCGTCCTGCACGGACGAGAGCGCTTGCCGGTGCGCGAGCTGCGGATCGGCCAGCGCCTCTGACACGGTGCGATAGGCCGAAGCCGGCACGCCGGCGGCGCCGAGCGCTGCGAGACACGCGTCGGTTGCGAGCTGCCGCGACCAGGCTTCGACCCCATCCATCACCTCTGCCCAGTTCTCGCGTCGCGGGGCATAGGTCGAGAAGCGAGGATCGGAGATCCATTCGGGGCGGCCGATCACGCCCATCAGGGCCTGAAACGTCTTCTCGCTGGCGACCGTGATCATCACATAGCCGTTCGCCGTCTCGGTCGGCCCGAACATCGGGCGCGGCGGCGGCTTTACGGCGAATTGCGCGCCCTGCAATTCGGTCAAGGTCAGCGACAGCATCGATTCCAGCATGGAGACGTCGATGTGCTGGCCGAGCCCGGTCACGCTGCGCTGATAGAGCGCGGAGGCGATCGCGCCGAAGCCGTAGGTGCCGGTGACGACGTCGGCATGATAGATGCCGCAATAGTCGGGCCTGTTGCGGCCGGGCTGATAGGCGAGATGCGCCATGTCGTAGCCGGAGGCGGCATGGATTACCGGCGCGTAGGCCGGCAGCTCGGCCGAGGGGCCGGTCTGGCCGTAGCCGGAGATCGAGCAATAGATCAGCCTGGGATTGACGGGGCGCAGGCTGTCGTAGTCGAGCCGCAGCCGGCGCATCACGCCGGGACGAAAATTCTCGACCAGGATGTCCGACGTGGCGACCAGCCGGCGGACCGCCTCGCGCCCGTCCTCGGACTTGAGGTCGAGCACGACGCTCTTCTTGCCGACATTGAGCTGGCCGAACACGGTGCTGCAGCCCTTGCGCAGCGGTGGCCGGGTGCGCATCGTCTCGCCGCCGTCGGTCTCGATCTTGATGACCTCGGCGCCCATGTCGGCCAGCATCCGCGCGCAATGAGGCCCGGCGATGGTGGTCGAAAAATCCAGCACCCTGAGGCCCGCAAAGGCCTTTGTCGTCATCCTCTCATGCTTATCTGCTAGCTGCATCCCCATGCCCCTTTGGAACCTTCATTGTTCTCTCTTGTTGATGCGGCGACCCTAGAGGGCGGCGGCTGAGTAGGAAAGTCTTTACCGAACAGAGGCGCCGCGTGGGGGGCTGGAGAATTTCCGGAGCAACTGGACCCGTTCTTGCATAGCAGCAAACGGGATCGGATGAGGGCAGCTGTTCTTGAGGGTCTTGTTCGTCACGACAGAGATGGACGACTTCGTCCGCGTCGGCGGACTCGGCGCCGTGTCCGCGGCCTTGCCTCGTGCGCTGCGTCCCTTCGCCGACATCCGGATCATGCTGCCCGGCTATCGCGACATCATCGAGCAACTCACGCATATTCAGATCGTTGGCCGCTGCCCGGCATTCGCGGAAATGCCGGCCTGCTCGCTGGGCCGGGCCGCGACCAAGGACGGAATGCCTGTTTATGTGCTGTTGTGCTCGCAGCTCTACGACCGGCCCGGCAACCCCTATGGCGACGAGTCCGGGCGCGACTGGCCTGATAACGACATCCGCTTCGCGCGGTTTGCTTCGGCGGCCGCTGAGCTGGCCATGGGCATGCTGGACAAGAATTGGGCAGCAGACCTGATCCATGCCAATGACTGGCAGGCCTCGCTCGTGCCGGCCTATCTCGCCTGGCGCGGCGCCAAGCTGCCGTCGATCCTGACGATCCACAACCTCGCCTATCAGGGTCTCTTCCCGAAGGAGTCGTTGCGGCGGGTCGGCGTCCCCGAAAGCTCCTTCCACATCGACGGCGTCGAGTTCTACGACCAGCTCTCCTTCCTGAAGGCCGGGCTGGTCTACGCCTCCCACCTCACCACCGTCAGCGGCACCTATGCGCGCGAGATCACGACCGAGGAATTCGGTTGCGGCCTCGAAGGCCTGCTGCGCGTCCGCTCCGAGGCGTCCGAGCTCACCGGCATCCTCAACGGCATCGACGAGAGCTGGGACCCGCGCTATTGCGCCCAGCTCGCGCAACAATTCGGGGCCGGCGACTGGGTCGGCAAGAAAGCCAATGCGGATTACGTGCGCAAGCAGTTCGGGCTTGCAGTCTCGCGCGGGCCGATGTTTGCGATCGTCGCGCGGCTGGTGCATCAGAAGGGCATCGACCTCGTGCTGTCGGCCGCCGACGAGATCGTCGACGCCGGCGGGCAGATCGTGGTCACCGGCTCCGGCGAGCCCGCGCTCGAGCAGGCGCTGATCGACGCGCATCGCCGCCGCCCCGACGCCATCGGCGTCACCATCGGCTTCAACGACGCTCAGGCGCGGCGCATCTTCGCCGGCAGCGATTTCACCTTGATGCCCTCCCGCTTCGAGCCCTGCGGGCTCAGCCAGATGTACGCCCAGCGCTTCGGCTCGCTGCCGATCGGGCACCAGACCGGCGGCCTTGCCGAAACCATCAGCGACGGCGAGACCGGCTTCCTGTTCTCGAGACCGTCGCACGAATCTTTCCTCGGCGGCGTCCGCCGTGCCTTCGAGGCGTTCATGGCCCACGACCAGCTCGACACCATGCGCCGCAGCGCCATGGGCCGGTCATTCTCCTGGAGCATCTCGGCGGGAAGTTACAGCAAGCTGTACCGGAAGCTGGCGGCGGCGTGAGCTGCGCGTTCTCTCATGCCCCGGACGCAGCGCAGCGTCTCTTCCACGGTGCGCTGCTGAGCCGGGGCCCATGTGGCACCGGATTTCGCGGCTCCTGGATCCCGGCTCTGCGCCGCAACGCTCACGCGTTGCAGCTTGTCCGGGACACGGAGATCATTCCTCACCCCTTCCCGCGCACGTCCATCTGCGAGCGACCAATCCAGGCGCGGTTGAGGCAGCGGGTCATCCAGTCCGGCTGCGGCTCGCCGCGCAGGCGCGCCAGCGCTTCCTGGTAGGGACCGACATACCGCAGCCGGTCGGGCAGTTTCGGATAAACGCGCTTGATCCACCGCAGTGCGTTCTCCGCAGATCTCTTGTCGGGCGCGTCGAACTCAAGACCGAACCCTAAGCGCAGGCGCTCCGGCAGCAGGCTTGCCGTGAGCGCGCGGTACCATCGCGGCGGCCGCAGCCACGGACGCGCGCCGCCGAAAATCTGCGCCGCGATCTCGCGCGCGGCCGGGCTCACGGTGAGCGTCTCCGACTGCACCATCGCGGCCGTGTAGGCCGCAAAGCCGGACCAGTCGGCCGGCAGGTCATCCGCCGTCAGTCCGAACAGCGCGCCGAACGTCCGGCTTTCGGTCCAGTAGCGCTCGCGCTCCGCCACCGAGAACGGCGGCAGCACCAGATCGTGCGCCATCAACGCGGTCTCGACCAGCGTGGCATGAACCCAGCGCAGCGACGGGATGTCGTTGGCACAGTAACGCGAGCCGGCCGCGAACGGACCGACGGTCTCCGGCATCTCGCCGACGATCATGCTGTGGCGCCGGTGTAGTTGCCGCGATGACGACAGCGCCCGGTCGAGCGAGCCGAACACCATGGCGAAGACGATGTCGAAGGTGCGATGGAAGCGCCCGATCGGATCGGCAAGGGTCTTGGAATGTTCGGCGATCGCGGCCGCGACCCAGGGATGCGCGAGCTGAAGCAGCAGCGCCCGGCCGGCGCCGAGGAAGATGACGGCCTCCCGGTCGATCCGCCAGGTCACCGTGTCAGGACCGAACACGCCGGCGACCGGGCCCGCCGCGCGAGCGCGGACCTGATCGAGAGCTATCTCCAGCTCGTTCCCGGATACCACCTGCTGGGACCTCATCGACTGCGGCTTGCTACGATCCGCAAGGCCTGTGGCAATTCGATGAAGCGAACGGCGGCCTGAGGCGCTATTCCGCGGCCATCGGCATGTCGTCCAGATGCTCGTGCAACACTACGCCCGATAGGGGATCGAATTCGCCGACCCACGGCGCGCGCGCCAGCACCGAGCGGGTATGTGCGTAGCCCGCATCCCAGCGCTGCATGATCCCGGACGGGCTGAAGTCGATGTCCTTGGTGTGGCTTTCGCGGTCGAGCTGGGGCGAGAGCAGCCGCACCACATGCATCCGGGTCGGACAGCCATAGCCGGTCAATTCCCTCACCGCGGGATCGGCACGCTCGCTTTCGGGCAGACGCCCGGCGAGCTGGTTGATGACGTGGCGGAGACGATGGGCCTGCTGCTGGCGGACGATCTGGCTCGCGATGCGGCTGGAGTACTGCACGTCCTTGTGACGATTCAGCACCTCCGCCATCGTGGTCGGCTCGGTGCCGACGGGATTCCATAGATGCACCGCGAAGATCAGCGAATCCTTGCGCGGGTTGTCGTCAAAGACCGCCTCGGTCGGCGTGTTCGACAGGATCCCGCCATCCCAATAGAGCTCGCCATCGATGCGCACCGCCGGAAACGCCGGTGGAAGCGCGCCCGAGGCCATGATGTGCTTCACCGTGAGCTCGCCGTCGCGGCTGTCGAAATAGCGCATCTGGCTGCTACGGACATGCGCCGCGCCGACCGTCAGCCGCGGCGCGCAGCGATTGACCAGGCTGAAATCGACGAGCTCGCAGAGCGTCTTCTCCAGCGGCGCGGTCGAATAGAAGCCGGCATGTTCGGCTCCCAGCGGGTAGGAATCGCCGGCATGCGCCAGCGGATTGGGCCGGAAGAAGCCGGGAAGGCCGTTGGTGACGGTCGACCAATAGGCCAGCTTGTCGTTGAAGCCGGGAAACGCGCTGCGCAGATTCCAGACCGGGTTCTGCTCCATCCGCTTCCAGAATTCTTTCAGCCGCGCCAGCCGCTGTCCCGGCTCGTTGCCTGCAATGAGGCTTGCATTGATCGCGCCGATCGAGGTGCCGATGATCCAGTCCGGCTCGATGCCGGCCTCGTGCAGGGCCTGGTACACGCCAGCCTGGTAGGAGCCGAGGGCGCCGCCGCCCTGGAGGACCAGCACGACCTGGCCCGGCAGGTCCTTGCTCTTTGCGTTGTCCTGTGTGCCGTTCATGGTTCGCTCCTGATGGGCCTGCGTCGGTCGAATGTTCGCCGACGGCCGCGACTTGTTACGCCGCTGCGAACGATCCCGTTTCATGTCAATGCGCGGTCCAACCGCCATCGACGGGAAGCGCAATGCCGGTGATCGAGGCGGCCGCGTCCGTCGCCAGGAACACCGTGAGCGCGCCAAGCTCCTCGACCGTGGCGAAGCGCTTGTTCGGCTGCTGCGCGAGCAAGACATCGCGGATCACCTGATCGCGGGAAATGCCGTGCGCGGTGGCCTGCCCGTCGATCTGCGCCTCGACCAGCGGCGTGTAGACGTAACCGGGGCAGATCGCGTTACAGGTAATGCCCTCTTCCGCGGTCTCCAGCGCCGTCACCTTGGTCAGGCCGACGATGCCGTGCTTGGCGGCGACATAGGCCGCCTTGAACGGCGAACCGACCAGGCCGTGCGCGGATGCGACATTGACGATGCGGCCAAAGCCGTTCCGGCGCATCGCCGTCAGTGCGAGCCGTGTCGTGTGAAAAGCCGACGACAGGTTGATCGCAAGGATCTGGTCCCATTTCTCGACCGGAAACTGGTCCAGCGGCGCGACATGCTGGATGCCCGCATTGTTGACGAGGATGTCGAGCCGGCCGGACTCGGCGATGGTGGCTGCGATCATCTCGGCGATCGATTTCGGCCTCGTCATGTCGGCCGGCGAATAGCTCGCCTTGACGCCGAATTCGGCAGCGATCTGCTCGCGCGTCCGGCCGATTTCGCTGACGACACCAAGGCCATTGAGCACAATGTCGGCGCCGGCGGCAGCCAGCGCCCGCGCGATGCCGAGGCCGATTCCGCTGGTCGATCCGGTGATCAATGCCACCTTGCCGGCGAGCACGCGTGACGAAGCGGACGCCTGCGTCTTGATCGGGATATTCATGATCCAAACCTCTTCGGGGCAAACAGCCGGCGCGGGTCAGCGCCGTGGTCAGGCCGAAATGTGCCGGATCATCCAATCCTGTGAAAATGCCGGTTGGCTTCCAAGTCCATACGTCCGCGCTATCGCAGCCGGGATGTTATTCCCGGCGCCGATGGGCTAGATTTTCGTCGATCCTGCTGGGGAGCCGAACCATGGAAATGCATCAGGTCCGCTACTTCCTCGCCGTGGCGCAGCTCTTGAACTTCACGCGCGCCGCCGAGGAATGCAACGTGACGCAGCCGTCGCTGACGCGCGCGATCAAGCAGCTCGAGGCCGAGCTCGGCGGCGACCTGTTTCGCCGCGAGCGCCCGGCCGCCCAATTGACCGAGCTCGGCCAGCGCATGCATCCGCTGCTCAAGCAGTGCTATGACGCCGCCGCCGGCGCCCGTTCGCTTGCCTCCTCATTCAAGAGCGGCGAGATCGGTGCGCTGCGTATCGCGCTGACGCATTCGGTCGACCTTGCGTTGCTGATACCGCACCTCAACGAGATCAAACGACAGTTCAACCGGCTCGAATTCCGATTCCTGCGCGGCTTGAGCAGAGATGTCGGCGACTTCCTGAAGAAGGGGGAGGCGGAGCTCGGTATCGCGGCCGAGATCGACGAGGCCTGGGACCGGCTCGATACCTGGCCACTCTTCACCGAAGGCTTCGAGCTCGTCGTCAGCAGCGGACACCGGCTGGCCGGCCGCAGCAACATATCGGTGGAGGATTTGCGCTCCGAACAATTGCTGAGCCGGACCTTCTGCGAGCATTCCGGCCGCATCTCTGCCAGCCTGCGCGAGCATGGCATTGATCACGGCCACGAGATATCGAGCGAGCGCGACCTGATCGAGCTGGTCGAAGCCGACATCGGCGTTGCCATGGTCCCCCACACCTCGCCCGTGCCGGAAACGCTGACCCGCGCCGCGGTCACAGGGCTCGACGCCCGCCGCACCGTGAGCCTCTACGGTGTGGCTGGACGCCAGCGCACGGCGGTGGCCAATGCCGTGATGCGGATGCTGCGCGGCGCGGACTGGCGAGCGGTTGCCGGCTGAATTCGCTTGAGGAGCGTGCAGGTCGCGTCAGCGATCGGCGCTTGCGCTTTCGAGCGCTGCAAGCAGATCGTCGATCTCCATGCGCTTGCGGAAATCCGGATCGACGAAGCGGGCCTTGACGATGCCGTCGCGGCCGACCACGAACACGGCCGGGATCGGCAGCATCCAGCCGTCATTGCCGTGAAATTTCGCCATGTCTTGATAGGACAGCAAGTTCTGGATCTCGGCGCCGAGCCAGATCGCCAGATTCAACGACAGCGCGTAGCCGTTATCGAGATCGGTCAGGATCGGGAATGGCGCAGCGGAA
The DNA here is from genome assembly GCF_054967145.1 of Bradyrhizobium sp. UFLA06-24. Classification (NCBI taxonomy): domain Bacteria; kingdom Pseudomonadati; phylum Pseudomonadota; class Alphaproteobacteria; order Hyphomicrobiales; family Nitrobacteraceae; genus Bradyrhizobium; species Bradyrhizobium sp. UFLA06-24. Next base: position 227,999 of record NZ_JADFUE010000001.1, on the reverse strand, counting down.
TCGACCTTGAGTTGCCGTGTATATTCCTGGGTTTCCGGCACGATGGCGACGATCCGCGCTCCCATGGCCTCGATGCGATCGAGCGCCTGAACCACGGCACGGACGTTGAGCCGGCAATAAGGACACCAGTGCCCACGGAAGAACATCACCGCGACCGGCCCATCCTCCAGGAGGGTCGGCAAGGTGACGAGACGTCCGCTTTCATCCGGCAGCATGAACGGCGGCATCGGATCTCCCGGACGAGGCGCTGTCTCGCCACCGCCGTTCCCACCCAATCGCGCCACCAGGCGATCGACCGCCTCGCCATAGGCCGGGAAGACCTCGCGGCTGGCATCGGCATAGGCGCGGAGCTGTTCGTTGAGCGTGCCATCCATGTCGCGACAGCGCTGGAAGGCGGCCCTGAGCCGCTCGGCATCGGCTGGCGAGAGAGACGTCATCTTCAGCTCCGGCATTCTTGAGACGAATACTAGTTTCCCGTTCCGGCCGCCCGCAAGGGGCGGCCGCGACTCGGGGCCGATCAGTTGACGTAGAAATTGCCTGTCGGATCCAGCCGGCCCGGCGTGTAGTACAGCGAACCGTTGTCCATGAAGAAGACGGTGTTTTCGGGCACCTTCTTGGCGTTCTTCATCATCGCCTCGTGGTTCTTCTCGGCCGGGGCCATCGCCATCGCCGACATCTTGCCGGGCCCACCATAGACATAGGCCATTCCGGCCTTGAAGTCCCAGGCCGCCTCCGAGAAGGCCGACGTGGCGATCACCGCGAAAGCTGCGGTGGCGATCATGGTCTTGGACAATTTCGTCATGGAATGCTCCTCCGGATTGACGTGAACGCCCGCCGATCGGGCGTGGGCCCATCCGACACCGGCTAGGTCGAAAGCGGAAATGCCGATGCCCAATCGGTTCGATAGCCGCCACGCATCAACATAGCGCTCGGCTATCGCATCGAGAGCAAGCCGGCATTTCAGGAGCGACGCAGCTTTCGCGACACTGCTGGCATAGCCGGCAACCAGCGGGGTTGCGGCCAACACAGGAGACCTCCCATGTCCACGAGCCACACATTGTCGCGCCTGATCTGGCCCGGCCTTGCCATCGTCGGCGCACTCTCGGCGCAGCCCGTGTTCGCCGGCGAATGTCCGGCCGACAAGATCAAGCCGAACGCACAGCAGATGGTCGACTACAAGCCGGTGGGCGTCACCGACGTCACGCTTGGCGCGATCGACCTCGGCAAGCAGCCGGCGCATCTCGAAGGCCGCGAGCTGCGTTTCCGCAAGCTCACCATCGCGCCCGGCGGCATCGTGCCCTGGCACAGCCATGACGATCGCCCTGCCCTGATCTTCGTGCAGCAAGGCGAAATCGTCGAATACGCCTCCAACTGCGTCGATCCGATCGTGCACAAGGCGGGCGACCTTCGCCCGGAAGTGTTTGGCACCTCGCATTGGTGGAAGAACCTCGGCAAGGAGACGGTCGTTCTCTATGTCGGCGACGTCCGCAAGGATCCGCACGATCACAACATGTGACGAGCACGCCGGCCCCGCTTGCTCGTGACGTGGCGCCCGGATGCCTTTCCCCCGCAAGCCGGGTGCCTCTCACTCTTAATAGGAGATGTCGGCTCATGACTGATCTGTCCGCACATATGAAGCCCTCTGCGATGGCGATGCATTCGCCCGGGCAGGCGCTTCGCTCGCTCGTGATCGGGCTGACCGCATTCCTGACTGTCGTCGATCTGTTCGCGACGCAGGCGATCCTGCCCTCGCTGACGCGCCATTACGGCGTCACGCCCGCGGCGATGGGCTTCGCCGTCAATGCCAGCACGTTCGGCATGGCGGTCGCCGGGCTTGTCGTGGGTCTCTTCAGCCCACACATCAATCGCCGCACCGGCATTCTGCTTAGCCTGATGCTTCTGGCGATCCCGACCAGCCTGCTCGCGGTCGCGCCTAATCTTGCTGTGTTCACCGCGCTCCGGGTCGTCCAAGGGCTCTGCATGGCCTCTGCCTTCGCATTGACCCTCGCCTATCTCGGCGAGCAATGCAGCGCGATGGACGCGGGCGGCGCGTTTGCCGCTTACATTACCGGGAACGTCGCCAGCAACCTGGTCGGGCGGCTGATCTCGGCCGCGGTCGCCGATCGCTTCGGGCTTGCCTGGAATTTCTACTTCTTTGCGGCCCTCAATCTTGCCGGTGCCGCGCTGGTCTACTTCAACATCAAGCGTGTCCAGCCGATGGCCACGACGAGGCTGATAGAAGCGCCGTTTGCCGCCATGGTCGCGCATTGGCGCGATCCGCGGCTGCGGGCGGCTTTCGGCATCGGCTTCTGCATCCTGTTCGCCTTTATCGGCACCTTCACATTCGTCAACTTCGTGCTAGTCCGGCCGCCGCTGTCGCTCGGCATGATGGACCTGGGGCTGATCTATTTCGTCTTCCTGCCATCAATCGTGACGACGTTGCTGGCCGGACGGGTCGTATCGCGCCTCGGGATACGTCCGACAATCTGGTGCGCGCTCGCCGTTGCTGGCGTCGGCCTGCCGCTCATGCTCACGCCGCATCTCGGCGAGGTGCTCGCCGGCATGGTCCTGGTCGGCGTAGGCACCTTTTTCGCGCAGGCCGCCGCCACCGGTTTCGTCGGACAGGCGGCAGCCGACAATCGTGGCGTTGCCAGCGGCACCTATCTCGCCTGCTATTTCTGCGGCGGGCTCGTCGGCACAGCCGTGCTCGGCCGCTTGTTCGACGGCTTCGGCTGGCATGCGTGCGTTGCCGGGATCGCGCTCGCCCTCGCGGCCGCGGCCCTGCTCACCTTCGCGTTGAAGCGCTAGCGCTTCGCGGGCACTTCCTGCGGCGGCGGGTCGTCGTCGGCAATCGCCCGCCAGGCCGCGCCGTCGAGATCGTCGTACTGGCCGCTGCGGAGCGACCAGAGGAAGGCGGCAAGGCCGGCGCCTCCGAGCAGCAGCGCCAGCGGCACCAGGTAAACCAGGATCTCCATCACACGATCTCCCGCGAGGCGCTGCGGGCACGCAGCGAATTGAGCATCACCACGATCGACGATCCGCTCATGGCGGCCGCCGCGATCAAGGGCGTGACGACGCCGCTGATAGCGATCGGCACGGCAAGCACATTATAGCCGATCGCAAGCCAGAGATTTTGCCGCATCAGATGCAGTGCCTTGCGCGCGGAATCGATCGCAGCGACGACCGGAGCCAGCGGCCGGCCGAGGAAGACGAGATCGGCGGTGGCCTGGCTGAGATGCGCGGCCGAGATCGGTGACATCGAGACATGGGCGGCCGCCAGCGACGGCGCGTCGTTCATGCCGTCGCCGACCATCAGCACCTTTGCACCACGCTGCTTCAATTCCTCGATCCGCGCGATCTTGTCGGCCGGCGTGACGCCGGCGCGCCATTCGGCGACGTCGAGCGCGTGAGCCGCTGCGACCACCGCGGGTTCGCGGTCGCCGGAGAGGATCTCGATGCCGATATTGCGGGCCTTCAGCGCCGCGATCACCGCCTGCGCGTCCGGACGCAGGCCCTGGCGCACGGAGAGGATGAACTTATCCTCTCCCCTGCTGAAGGCCACGATGGACGCTTCGGGATCGAGACGGGTCGCGTCGGCGACCAGCGCCTCGGCGCCGCAGAAGGATGGACGGCCGAGGCGAAGCTCGACGCCGTCGGCCACGGCGCGCACGCCCTGCCCGGCCTCTTCGATCGCATTGAGGATCGGTGACTTTGCACCCGCGGCCTGCGCGACCGCGGCGGCGACCGGGTGATGGCTCGACAGTGCAAGGCGACCGGCGAGATCGAAAACATCGGCCGGGATGTCGGCGGCGTTGGTGACGTCGAGATCCGGCAACGTCAACGTGCCGGTCTTGTCGAAGATGACATGGTCGGCTTCGGCCAGCCGCTCGATGGCATCGCCGGAGTTGAGCAGCACGCCCGCCTTGAACATCGCGCCCGAGGCCACCGTCTGCACGGTCGGAATCGCAAGACCGAGCGCGCAGGGACAGGTGATGATCAAGACGGCAACGCCGGTGACAATAGCGTCATGCCAGCTCGCGCCCGCGATGACCCAGCCCAAAATGGTGATGAGCGCGGTCGCATGCACCACCGGCGCATAGAGCCGCGAAGCGCGGTCGGCGAGCCGCATGTAGCGCGAGCGCGCCTGGAGCGCGTTGTCGAGCAGCCGCGTGATCTCGGCAAGCAGCGTTGCTTCCGAAGCCGCCGAAACCCGTACCCGCAACGTGCCGGAGATGTTCATCGAGCCGGCATAGATGGGCGTGCCCTGCTCGGCCGTCACGTAGAGCGTCTCGCCGGTAATCAGGCTCTGGTCGATCTCGGAACGCCCCTCGATCACGCTTCCGTCGACCGCGCAGCGCTCGCCGGGCCTGAGCAGCACGATATCGCCGGGATGGATCGCGGCGACCGGCACCTGCGAGATTTCGTCGGGTCCAACGAATTTGGCCGCGGTCTCCGCCTTCAGCGCCGCAAGGTTGCCGGCAACAGCGCGGGTCCGCCGCCGCATGTTCTGGTCGAGGAAGCGGCCGACGAGCAGGAAGGTGAGCAGCATGATCGCCGCATCGAAATAGGCGTGCTCCGCATGGTTGATGGTCTCGACCACGGACATGCCGAGCGCAAGGCACACGCCGATCGAAATCGGCACATCCATGTTGGTGGTCTTGTTCGACAGCGCGCGCCAGGCCGAACGGAAGAACGGCTGGCCGGCATAGGCCGCGGCCGGCAGTGCGATCAGCGCCGACAGCCAGTGGAAGAAATCGCGCTGCTCCGGCAGCATGTCCGTGACGTTGCCCGACCACACCGGGATCGACAGCATCATCACGTTCATGGTGGCGAACGCGGCGACGCCGAGGCAGCGCAGCAGGAAGCGGGATTCCGCGACCTCGGTCGCTTCCGCGCTCTGGGTCTCGTAAGGGTAGGCCTTGTAGCCAAGCTCCTCGAGCCGATCGATGAAGCGAGCCGGATCGAGCGTACCCTCCTTCCATTCCAGCGCGACGCGCCGGTCGGTGAGGTTCACCCGCGCCAGCGTGACGTCGGGAATCGCCGACAGACCGCGCTCGATCTTGGCCATGCAGCCGGCGCAATGAACGCCCTCGACCGCCAGGTCGATATGCTGGACGCCTGCGCCCGCGGCGCGGACGTAGTGAGAGAAATCGCGCGTCACCTGCATGGCGTAAACCTCAGTTCAGGATCACGCGGTTGCGCGACAGGAACACGCGCTCGCCCTTGGCATCGCCCTCGATGACGAGATCCCACTGGCCCGGCGCGACGGAGGCGGCATTGCCGCGATAGACGCCGCTGCCCGCCTCGGCGAGCTCGACCGCAAGGTCGGCGCGCTTGTCGGTCGGCCGCTCGAGGCGCCCCTCGAATGTCAATCCGGTCACCGGTCGGTCCGCCGCGTCGCGGGCCTCGACCTGAAGCACGGCATTGCCGTCGGCGCGCCGCTCGATATGCGCACTGACCTTCCATTTGCGCGCCGCCTGATCCTGCGCCGCCGAGATCTCGCGGTCATAGACGAGGCCTGCGGCATAGGGGCTGTCAACCTCGGTGCCGGGCAGCGTCGCGATCGCGAGCTTCATCATGGTGACGTTGACGCCGATCACGACCCCGAAGAAGGCGACCAGCATCAGCAACACCTTGGTTCCGGTCAGCGGTTTGGCGGCCATGGCGATCTCCTGAACTTACGGCGCGACGAAATTGTCGGTGGTGGAGGCGACCACGCCGAGCCCAATATCGGTGACGTGGAAGCGGACCGGGATCGATTTCTCCGGATTGTTGTCGGCCGGCGCGGTGACGAGCAGACGCAGCTCGCTGGTGGAGTCGCGCGGGATCACGATCATCGGCCTGTCCGGCGTCACCGAATCGACGCCGACGACGTGAATCGTGGGATTGACCGGACCGTCCGCATCGATCGCGATGACGCGATCATAGCCGCTCTTGTTCAAGAGCCGCACCGTATAGGCGTTGCGGATCGAGCCGTCGCTGAGCTTGACCGCGAGCGGGTTGCGGTCGTGCAGCACGTTGACGTCGAGCAGGCTGCGGGTCGCGAGCGTATAGATCATGATGCCGCCGACCGCCGCGATGATCGCGCTGTAGACCACGGTGCGGGCGCGGACGAAGCGGTAGATCGGCGCCTTGCCTTCCTGGCGGCGGTGGATGTTGATGTCGTTGTCGTAGCCGATCAACCGCTTCGGCCGGCCGATCTTGCTCATTACGTTGTCGCAGGCGTCGATGCAGAGTCCGCACTGGATGCATTCGAGCTGCGGTCCGTTGCGGATGTCGATGCCGGTCGGGCAGACCGCGACGCATTGGTAGCAGTCGACGCAATCGCCGACCTGCTCGCCGAGCGCGCGCAGCTCCGCGGCCTTCTTGACCGAGGTGCGCTTCTCGCCGCGGTCGTAGCGATAGGTGACGTTGAGCGCCCATTCGTCGGTGAGCGCGGCCTGGATGCGCGGCCAGGGGCACATGTAGGTGCAGACCTGCTCGCGCATATAGCCGGCGAGTAGATAGGTCGTCGCGGTGAGGATGCCGATCCAGGCATACGCGACCATAGGCGCCTGGAAGGTCAGGAGATCCTTCACCAGCGTCGGTGCGTCGCTGAAATAGAGCACCCAGGCGCCGCCCGTCCACCACGCGATCAGGAGCCAGATCGTATGCTTGGCGGCGATCTCCGAGACTCGCTTCAGCGTCAGTGAACCCGCCTGCTTGTCCTTGCGCATGCGCTCGCGGCGGTCACCCTCGACGAAGCGCTCGACGGCGTAGAACAGATCGGTCCAGACCGTCTGCGGGCAGAGATAGCCGCACCAGATGCGGCCGCCGACCGAGTTCATCAGGAACAGCGCCACCGCGGCGACGATCAGAAGGCCGGTGAAGTAATAGACCTCCTGCGGCCACAGCTCGATGAAGAAGAAATAGAAGCGGCTGTTGGGCAGATCGATCAGCACCGCCTGGCTGGGGGCGCCAAGGCCGCGATTCCAGCGCACGAAGGGCAGGAAATAATAGACGCCGAGGCAGAACGCCATCAGGCCCCATTTGATGCGGCGGAAGGTACCGGAGACGCTCTGGGGATAGACCTTCTTGCGGGCGGCGTAGAGCGGCGCGTTGTCGTCAACCGGTGTGAGGTCTTTCGGATTTACGGCTTTGTTCATCGCTCAGCGCTTCCTGGAAGGTGCGATTGAACCTAGCCCCCGCGCCAACGAGGCCATTGATCCAACGCAAACGGGGGCGGATTTCTTCGCCCCCGCTGGAACCTGTTGTCCGCCGATCGACTATTTGCCGCCGCCCAGCGAGTGGACATAGACCGCCATCGCCTTGATGGTGGCGGGGTCGAGACGCCCTTCCCAGGCCGGCATGACACCGGCACGGCCGTTCGTGATGGTCTCGATCAAGACCGCCTCGTCGGAGCCGTAGAGCCAGATCTTGTCGGTCAGGTTGGGAGCGCCGAGCTCCTGGTTGCCCTTGCCGCCATCGCCATGGCAGGCGACGCAATTGTCCGCGAAGATCTTCTCGCCCTTTGCGGCGTCGTAGCCGTTGCGGGTCGGCAGGCCCGACAGCGAGCGCACGTAATTGGCCACCGTGACGATCTCGTCCGGCTTCAGCACGCCGTCCTTGCCGAAGGCCAGCATCTGGCCCTCGTGAGTCTTGGCGTGGCCGGAGCGCGCGCCGAACTGGATGGTCTGCATGATCTGGTCGAGCGTGCCGCCCCACAGCCAGTCGTCGTCGTTCAGGTTCGGGAAGCCCTTGGCGCCGGCCGCGCCGGAGCCGTGGCACGGCGCGCAATTGTCGCCGAACACGGTCTTGCCCTTGGCGCGGGCGAGCGCCAGCAAGGCCGGGTCCTTCTCGATGTCGGCGAGCGAAGCCGTGGCCAGCGCCGCCATCTTGTCACCCCGGATCTTCTCGAGATTGGCAAGCTCGACCGCGACGTCGGCGCGCGACGAGTAGCCGAACAGGCCCGTCGTGTTGCTCGAGATCAGCGGCCAGGCCGGATAGACGACCCAGTAGGCGATCGCCCAGACGATGGTCAGGTAGAAGCAGATCACCCACCAGCGCGGCAGCGGCGTGTTGAGCTCCTTGATGCCGTCCCATTCATGGCCGGTCGTGGCCCTGCCGGTGACGGAATCGATTTCGCTATGATGGTCGGTCATGATCTCTCACTCCTCCCGCAGGGGCAAGCTGGCCGCATCGTCGAACGCAGCCTTGTTGCGGGGCCAAAACGCGTAGGCGATGATCGCGAGAAAGATCGCGACGAAGACCGGCGTCCAGATCGTGGTCACGAGACCGGACGCTAGATTGTCGAGTGTCAGGATGGCTTTCATCGGTGATGCCTTCTCAGCGAAGATTGGCTTTCTCGTTGTAGATCTTGAAGTCGACCAGGGTGCCGAGCATCTGGAGGTACGCGATCAGCGCATCCATCTCGGTCGGCGTGCCGGGTTTGCCGTCGAAATTGCGCACCACGGCCTTGGCGTAGCGCTTGGTGAAGGCATCGGCGCCGGCGTTGTCCGGATCGGCCTGCGCCTTCATGTCGGTGGCCGCATTGGCGATCTGGTCGTCGGTATAGGGCACGCCCACCGTCCGCAGCGTCCGCATGTGGTCGGCGATCGCGTCAGGATCGACTTCGGTCCTGGCGAGGAACGGATAGCCCGGCATCACCGATTGCGGCACGATCGCGCGCGGGTTGGTGAGATGGGTCACGTGCCAGTCGTCGGAATATTTGGCGCCGACGCGGGCGAGATCGGGACCGGTACGCTTCGAGCCCCACTGGAACGGGTGATCGAACATGCTCTCGGCGGCGAGCGAGAAGTGGCCGTAGCGCTCGACCTCGTCGCGCAGCGGGCGGATCATCTGCGAGTGGCAGAGATAGCAGCCTTCGCGGACGTAGATGTTGCGCCCGGCCAGCTCCAGCGGCGTGTAGGGCCTGACGCCGTCGACCTTCTCGATCGTGCTCTTGAGGTAGAACAGCGGGGTGATCTCGACGAGACCTCCGATCGCGACCACGAGCAGGATGCCCACGACCAGGATGATCGAGTTCTTTTCGAAGACTTGGTGGCGTGTCCAGAACGACATTGTTTGCTCCTCACTCCGCCGGCTGAAGAGCGACGGGCATCTGGACTTCCTGCTCGCCGACGCGAACCGTCATCCAGAGATTGTAGGCCATGATCAGCGCGCCGATCAGGAACAGGGCTCCGCCGGCGGCGCGGATGATGTAGAAGGGATGCATCGCCTCGACGGTCTCGATGAAGGAATATTCGAGGAAGCCGAGCGAGGTGTAGGCGCGCCACATCAGACCCTGGAGGATGCCGGACACCCACATCGCCGAGATGTAGAGAACGATGCCGAGGGTGGCGATCCAGAAGTGCCAGTTGACGAGCTTGAGGCTGTAGAGGCCCTTGCGATTCCACACCCACGGCACCAGGCAGTACAGCGCGCCGAAGGAGACGAAGCCGACCCAGCCGAGCGCACCGGAATGCACGTGGCCGATGGTCCAGTCGGTGTAGTGGCTGAGCGAGTTGACCACCTTGATCGACATCATCGGGCCTTCGAAGGTCGACATGCCGTAGAAGGCGACGGAGACGACCAGCATGCGCAGCACGGGATCGGTCCGCAGCTTGTCCCAGGCGCCCGACAGCGTCATCAGGCCGTTGATCATGCCGCCCCACGAGGGCATCCACAGCATGATCGAGAAGGTCATGCCGAGCGTCTGCGTCCAGTCCGGCAGCGCCGTGTAGTGCAGATGGTGCGGGCCGGCCCAGATGTAGAGGAAGATCAGCGCCCAGAAGTGCACGATCGAGAGACGATAGGAGTAGACCGGCCGCTCGGCCCGCTTCGGCACGAAGTAGTACATGATGGCGAGGAAGCCGGCGGTCAGGAAGAAGCCGACCGCGTTATGGCCGTACCACCACTGGAACATGGCATCCTGGATGCCGCCCCAGGCGATGTAGGACTTCGAGCCGAAGATCGACACCGGCAGCGCGGGGTTGTTGCCGAGGTGCAGGACCGCGATCGTCACGATGAAGGCGAGATAGAACCAGTTCGCGACGAAGATGTGCGGTTCCTTGCGCTTGAGGATGGTGCCCAGGAAGACGAGCAGGTAGGTGACCCAGACGATGGTCAGCCAGAGGTCCGAATACCATTCGGGCTCGGCGTATTCCTTGCCCTGCGTGACGCCGAGCAGATAGCCCGTGCCGGCGATGACGATGAAGTAGTTGTAGCCGAGCACGACGAACCAGGGCGCGAGATAGCCGGCAAGGCGCGCGCGGCAGGATTTCTGCACCACGTAGAAGGAGGTGCCGAGCAGCACGTTGCCGCCGAAGGCGAAGATCACCGCGGAGGTGTGCAGCGGCCGGAGCCGGCCGAATTGAATCCAGGGCAGATCGAAGTTCAGCGCGGGCCAGGCCAGCTGCGAGGCGATGATGAGCCCCACCAGGAAGCCTGCGATGCCCCAGAACATCGCCATGAATGCGGTGAACTTGATCGGGCCCAGATTGTAGTTGGGCCGGCCGTTGATCTCCTGCGGCGGCAGCGCCGCCGGGCGATCGTAATAGCGGTTGATGATGAAGAACACCGCGGCCAGGCTCGCGGCGGCGCTGAGCGCAGCATGAAAGGCGAAGGGCGCATCGAGCGCCTTGGCCGAAGCGATCAGGCACAGGAAGGCAGTGACCGCGAATATGAGCGCCAGGCCGCTTTCGCCTGTCGTCATGGATTTCGAGATGGAGGGCTGGGGCATCGCGGATTCTCTCTGAAAGAACACGCTGCCAGAAACCACATTCACCCTCGCGGGGAATTGATTGAAATCAAGATAGATGGATTTCTGTTAATGCGAGGCTGCCGATCGGCGAGCGCAGCGATGTCTTAAGCCTCGGGCCGAGCATTGCGGGCCGCGACCTCCGGAACATCACGGAGGTGGAACCGCAGGATTCAACAGCGTTGCATCAGTCGTTCGCGGTCGCCTTCAGCGCCACGATGACGTCCTGGCGCGCGACGATTCCGACCAGCTTCTGGCTGCTGTCGAGCACGATGATACTCCGGATGCGATGCTCGACCATGATCTGGAGCACGCGCGTCAACCGCGTCTCGGGGCTGACGTAGATGAATTCCGGAGTCATGACGTCGCCGACCTTGCGGCTCATCAGGTCGTGATAGCGCGGCAGCATCTGACTCGGCGTGAACGCAAAGCACTTCAGGATGTCGAACTTGGTGACGATTCCGACGACCTGCCCGTCGTCCTCGACCGGATAGGAGTTGAAATCGTCCTGCTCGAACATCTCGCTGAGCGCGAGCAGATTCTGGTCACGCTGCACCGTGCTGACGTTGCGCGTCATGTAACCTTCGACGGTCTGCTCAAGGAATTTGTACACGGCACGTCCTCATCAATTCTTGTCTGCCGGTCTTCCCGTCAGTGCGACAGCAGCACGCAGCGGGCGGTTTGCGTGACCAGATATTCAGTGACGCCGCCGAGAACGAGTTCGCGGAAGCGGGAATGACCGTAGGCACCGGCGACGATCAGACCGGCGCCGACATCGTCGGCGACCCTCTCCAATTGCACGGCGGCGGTCTCGTTCCCGGCTTCCGGGACGCGCGCGGTCGCGGTGACACCGTGGCGGGCGAGCCAGGCGGCGACGTCGCTGACATGGGTCATCACGGCCGAGCGGTCATCGTCCTTTTCCGGAATCTCGGCGATGACGACGTCCCTGGCCTTGCGCAGCAGCGGCAGCGCATCGGCCACGGCCCGTCGCGCCTCCGGCGTGTCCTTCCAGGCCACCAGCACGCTGCGCGAATCGAGCCAGTTGATCCGGTCGGGGACGACCAAGAGCGGTCGGCCGGTCTGCATCACCAGATCCCTGGGGCTGACCAGCGAAAAGGCGTCGGAGAAAACAGGGCTCTGCCCGCCGCTGACGATGATGTCGGCGCAGCGTGCCTGCGCCAGGACGTAGCGTGCGGGAAAATCCATGGCGCTTCGCCATTCCGCACGCGCGCTGCGCGTCCTGGTCGCGGCACGGAATTGCGCCTCCAGATCGGCGAGGCGCCGTTTGACGGAGCCCTCTTCCTGGTCGATCAGTCGCTGGGCCGCGATGCCGTCAGTGAAATAGAGCGGCGGGGCGAAGCGCGCCGCGGCGATTCCGATGATATCAGCCTCGAATCGCTCGGCAAGCTCGCCCGCGACCTCGAGGCGTGCGTTGTTCGGCTGATCCAGCGCCAAGCTGACCATCACGGTCGCGTATGTCATGTGGATCCTCCAAGGCAATCAATCTAAGCAAATTGTACGCCTGCCCCCGCGCCGGGAGATGAGATAGATCAATCGCCGGCCTGCCGCGCGCGACGCCAGCCGGCGTCAGACGACGGACCTTGCCTCCGGGCCGGGCTTGGGCGACATTGCGGCCAGCGGTAACCGCATCCGGAGCCAACCGCATCAGAAGAGGAGCATCGCTTGTCGCCGACCCGTGTAACGCACCCGCCGGACGACCATCGCGGCGAGCATTTCCGGGTCCGAATCGAGGGATTCGGCGTCGGTACCTGGGATCTCGACCTCTCGACGCGCGAACTGGAATGGTCGGAAACCGCGCGGATCCTGCTCGGTATCGAGCGGGGCCAGCCGGCAAGCTACGACGTCTTCCTGTCGCGGCTCGAGCCTGCGGACCGTGAACGGGTCGAGAGCGCCATCAAACAGGTCACCGAGCATGGCGGCGGATTCGACGTTTCCTTCCGGATTGCAGGAACATCCGACCGGGGCAAATGGATCAGGGCTCGCGCCGGCCTGATCAGGGATGAGGCCGGCCTTGCCCGCCATCTCAGCGGAATCCTCCTCGATATCGACAAGGAGAAGCAGGTCGAGGAAGCGCTGCGCACCCGCGAGACCCACCTCCGGTCCATTCTTCAGACCATTCCCGACGCCATGATCGTCATCGACGGCCGGGGCATCATGCAGCTGTTCAGCACGGCCGCCGAGCGCCTGTTCGGCTGGTCCGAACAGGAGGCGATCGGCAAGAACGTCAGCATCCTGATGCCGGAGCCGGACCGTAGCCGCCACGACAGCTACATTGCGCGCTATCGCACCACCAACGATCCGCACATCATCGGCATCGGCCGCATCGTGACCGGCAAGCGGCGCGACGGGACCACCTTTCCGATGCACCTGTCGATCGGCGAGATGCAGTCTGGCGGCGAGCCCTATTTCACCGGCTTCGTCCGCGATCTTACCGAGCACCAACAGACCCAGGCGCGGCTCCAGGAGCTGCAATCCGAGCTGGTGCACGTTTCGCGGCTGACGGCGATGGGCGAAATGGCCTCGGCGCTGGCCCACGAGCTCAACCAGCCGCTGGCGGCAATCAGCAATTACATGAAAGGGTCGCGGCGCCTCCTCGCCGGCAGCGTCGATCCGAACACGCCGAAGGTCGAAAGCGCGCTTGACCGCGCGGCCGAGCAGGCCTTGCGCGCCGGGCAGATCATCCGGCGGCTGCGCGATTTCGTCTCCCGCGGCGAATCGGAGAAGCGGGTCGAGAGCCTCTCCAAACTGATCGAGGAGGCCGGCGCGCTCGGGCTCGCCGGCGCGCGCGAACAGAACGTGCAGCTTCGCTTCAGCCTCGATCCCGGCGCCGATCTCGTCCTCGCCGACCGGGTGCAGATCCAGCAGGTACTGGTCAATCTCTTCCGCAACGCGCTGGAAGCGATGGCGCAGTCGCCGCGGCGCGAGCTCGTCGTCGCCAACACCCGCATCGCCGACGGCATGATCGAGGTCGAGGTCTCAGACACCGGCGCCGGGTTCCAGAGCGACGTGCTTCCAAACCTCTTTCAGACCTTCTTCACCACCAAGGAAACCGGCATGGGCGTGGGACTGTCCATCAGCCGCTCGATCATCGAGGCTCACGGCGGAAGGATGTGGGCCGAGAACAACGCATCGGGCGGAGCAACCTTTCGCTTCACCTTGCCGGCAACGGACGAGACCTGATTCATGACGACCAAGGGACATATCTACGTCATCGACGACGACGCCGCGATGCGGGATTCGCTTAACTTCCTGCTGGATTCCGCAGGCTTCGGCGTCACGCTGTTCGACGACGCACAGGCCTTCCTCGAGGCCCTGCCGGGCCTTGCCTTCGGCTGCGTCGTCTCCGACGTCCGCATGCCGGGGCTCGACGGCATCGAGCTCCTGAAGCGCATGAAGGCGCAGCAAAGCCCGTTCCCGATCCTGATCATGACCGGTCATGGCGACGTGCCGCTGGCGGTCGAGGCGATGAAGCTCGGGGCGGTCGACTTCCTCGAAAAGCCGTTCGAGGACGATCGTCTCACCGCCATGATCGAGCTGGCGCTCCGACAGGCCGAGCCGGCGGCCAAGAGCGAGGCCGTCGCCCAGGACATCGCCGCCCGGGTCGCGTCCTTGAGTCCCAGAGAACGCCAGGTCATGGAAGGGCTGATCGCCGGCCTCTCCAACAAGCTGATCGCCCGCGAATACGACATCAGCCCCCGGACCATCGAGGTCTACCGGGCTAACGTCATGACCAAGATGCAGGCCAATAGCCTGTCGGAGCTGGTGCGGCTGGCGATGCGCGCCGGCATGCTGAAGGACTGAAGCAATCGGATTGGGCAAATCCAATTGAGGCAGGTCAAAGCCGTTCCCGGGCGCCGTGCTAGCCAATCAGCATGATTGAGATCAGCGCGCCCCCTGAGCAGCTGTCGTCCCCCACCACAAAGCCCACCGTCTTTGTGGTCGACGATGACGCTGCCGTGTTGGGATCCCTTCGATTCCTGCTGGAAACCGACGGCTTCGCCGTGCGGACCTTCAGGAATGGCACGGCGCTGCTCAACGCCAGCGGTGCGCCCGAGGCGGATTGCTTCGTGATCGACTACAAGATGCCCGACATCAACGGCATCGATCTTGCTGGCCGGCTGCGTCTGTCCAACGGCGACACCCCGGTGATCCTGATCACCGGCTATCCCGACGGCAACATCTCGGCCCGGGCGGCGGCAGCAGGCGTCAAGGACGTGATCCTGAAGCCGCTTCTCGACGAAAACCTGATCAAACGCATCCGCCGCGCCATCCAGGACCGATCGCGGTAACCGGAGCCGGCCTCAGAACGCGCTTCTGTACTGCGCGATCTCGCTGCGAGGACCATAAATCCACATCGGCTCGCCGCACTCGCTTGGGCCGTGATCCGTCATGCAGGCGGCGCTCCAGGGCGGAGCCGCGATCTGCCGGCCCTCGATCGGGCTCGAATGCGGGTAGCTGTGGATGGTGTTGATTCGAGGCCGGGCTGTCGCTGACATGTCCGGCAGCAGCGCAAGCAACAGCGCAGCCAGAACAGGCGGAATCGATTTCGACGTCATCGGGCGTCTCCGTTGGAGAGAAGGCTTCCGATGACCAGACCTGCGTTGGAGGGCCGATATTTCCCGGACACCGAAGTGTGAGAACAGCGGTATTTTCAGCCCGCGGGGACCTCCGGGATAGTACGTAGGTAACCCCCCTTAAGATATCTCGCGAAATTTTCGATGCCCCGGATACCGCGTAGGAAAGCGCCATCACAACGGAGATGGCGCAGATGCTGACCCAGACGTTCAACACCCAGGCGATCAACACCCAAATCGGTGGCAAGATTGCCCCCGCCCATCCCGTCTCGGACCAGTTCGGCGCAATCACCGGCCATGTCGGCCTGGTCGCCACCGAGTTCTCCTACCGAAAGGACGAGGAGATCTACGGTGAAGACGAGCCGGCCGAATACGTCTATCAGGTCGTCTCCGGCGCCGTTCGCACCTACAAGCTCCTCTCCGACGGCCGCCGCCAGATCGGCGCCTTCCATCTTGCCGGCGACGTGTTCGGCCTCGAATCCGGCACCAGCCATCGCCTCGCCGCTGAAGCCATCATCGACACGACTGTGCGCCTGGTGAAGCGCGGGAGCCTCGAGAAGGCCGCCGGCACCGACGTGCAGGTCGCCCGCAAGCTCTGGGCCATGACGGCCGGCGAGCTGCGCCACGCCGAAGACCACATGCTGCTGCTTGGCCGCAAGACCGCGATGGAGCGGGTTGCGACCTTCCTGCTCGAAATGGACCGCCGCCTCGCCGTTGCCGGCATGATGGCGCTGCCGATGTGCCGCCGCGACATCGGTGACTATCTCGGCCTCACCCTCGAAACCGTCTCGCGCGCGCTGTCGCAGCTCCATGCCCAAGGCATTCTCGGCTTCTCCGGCGCCCGCCAGATCGTGCTGCGCAACCGCCAGCGCCTGCACAATCTCGACGCCTGATCTTTTCGTCCTCCCTACCAACTTGGCCGGCTGAATTCGTTCAGCCGGCCATTTCTTTTGCGGCGATCAAGCCCGTGCGCCGCGTTTCCGGCATCACGAAGAGGATCAGCAGCAGCCCGGTCGCAGCAATGCCTGCGAGGCCGAAGAAGGCGGTGGCATTGCCGAACTTGTCGCTGACATAGCCGCCGAGCGCGGTGCTCAGGGAGGCGCCGATCCCGGTCGCGGTGCCGACGATGCCCTGCGCCAGGTTGAAGTGCCCGCTGCCGAAGGCGACATCGGCGACGATCAGGGGAATCATCACCGCGAATACGGCCGCAGTGATGCCGTCGAACACCTGCACCATTACCAGCAGATAGGGATCGCGCACGGTCGCAAACAGCACGCCGCGAATCGCCAGCGCGCCGAAGCCGATCAGCAGCAACGGACGGCGGCCCCAGAGTTGCGCCTTGCGTCCGACCGAGGGCGACAGCAGCGCGACAATGGCCTGCGGCACGACGATGCAAAAAGCCACCAGCACCGTCGCCCACTGGCTCGAGCGCGCCGTCACCGCGCTTGCCATCAGGGGCATCATCGAGGCGTTGGCGAGCTGCAACAGCAACACGCTCAACGCAAAAACGATCAGCGGGCGCTGCCGAATCAGGTGCCAGATATTGGTATCGCCAGGAACAGGCGCCTCGCGCGGCATCTCGCCGTGGCAGCGCGCAATGTCGACCTCCTCCTCGCGGATGCGCGACAGCGCGATCAGGGTCGGGATCGCGAGCAGGAAGGTGACCAGGAACACCGAGCGGCTCGAGAGAAGATATCCCGCCGTCCCCATCACCGCAGCGGCGACGCCGTTGCCGAGCGAGGCAAAGCGGGCGTTGCGGCCGAGCCGCTCGCCGATCGCGAGCGGACCGACGAGGCCAAGGCTGATCGCCGCGATCGCCGGCCCCAGGACGCAGCTCGCCGCCGCATGCAGCGTGGCCGCGGTCACCACCACGGCAAAGACCGGCATCGCCGCATAGGCCAGCGCGCAGCAGCCGATGGTCGCGATCGCAAGCGCGGCGACCAGCCGCTCGGATCTCGCGGCATCGATGATGGCGCCGCCCGGCATCTGCCCGATCAGCGCGACGATGCCGCCGATCGACAGCACGAAGCCGATCTCGACTTGCGTCCATTTCTGCGTGGTCAAATAAACGGCGATGAACGGACCGAAGCCGGTCTGCACGTCGGCGAGGAAGAAGATGAACCAGTCGAGACCGCGCAGGCTGCGGCGCGACGGCGCCGGAACGCCCGCAAGCATGGGCGCGGCGACGTTGTCCTGTTCAACGCGTCCCTCGCGCTTCTCATGATCAGGCTTCCTCGACAAGAGCACAGGCGGTCAGCCCTCCCGCATCTCACTGGATGGCTTGCAGCGGTTGAAGACTGCCGGACGCCCCCAGCACGACCATCGGCGTGTCTTCCTTGTATTCCGGCGCGGCCGCGACCTGCGCCTTGGTCAATTCCAGCGTGATGCTGTCCTTCTTGTTGGCGATCTTGCCGAAACGCAGCGCATTCCAGTCCACCACGATCTTGCGGCTGCCGACCCCGAGGAAACCGCCGAAATCGATCACGGCGGCGCGGACATGACCCTCGCGATCGACGATGACGTCGACGATGCGGCCCATGTCCTCGTCGGCAGCACTACGCACATCGCGTCCGAGCACACCGTGGGCGTCGCTGGCGCCGATGATCGTCACCGAGGGCGGCGGCGCGGCGTCCTTCGGCGTCACGGGAACGACCGATGCCGGCGGGTGAACCGTCGGAGGCGCGTTCGCCTCGGTCGTCGCCGCGGGCTGTTCCTCAGCGGCCCGCGATACGGCCACCGTCGCACCCGCGACGATCGCCACACTCAGGATCAACCATCTGCCGGTACGCATGACCCCTCCTTGCCGGCCGCTAATGCGCCAGCACGATCGACACCTGGATACGGCCGCGCGTGCGCAGAACCTCCAGCGCCACATCGTGGCCGTGGCGGCTGACGCGCAAATCGACGCTGGATTCGCCGAGGCACAGATCGCGCAGGATGACCTCGTTCAGGAACGCCGGCAGATGCGGATTGCGCAGGCGAATCTCGCAACGCGGGACGTCGAACTCGATGCCGAG
The DNA here is from genome assembly GCF_054967145.1 of Bradyrhizobium sp. UFLA06-24. Classification (NCBI taxonomy): domain Bacteria; kingdom Pseudomonadati; phylum Pseudomonadota; class Alphaproteobacteria; order Hyphomicrobiales; family Nitrobacteraceae; genus Bradyrhizobium; species Bradyrhizobium sp. UFLA06-24. The sequence continues at coordinate 209,649 of NZ_JADFUE010000001.1, read as the reverse complement.
CGCCGCTTCCAGCAGCGTGAACGGCGTCGCGCTGGCCCAGGCCTGCGGCGCGCAGGCGACCGGATAAAGCGTCGGACCGCGCCGCTTCTCGCGGCGGAAGCCGCAGAACAATTCCGGCAGCCGGCGCAGATCCATATAGGTTGCGGCATCGAACAGGCCCTTGAACACGTGCGCGACCGAGTGCTTCAGCCCGTAATGCGCGAGCCCGAGCGCGATGAGCGCGTTGTCGTGCGGCCAGATCGATCCGTCGTGATACGACATCGGATTGTAGCGCACCTCGCCGCGCGCGACGGTGCGGATGCCCCAGCCCGAGAAGAAGTGCGGGCGCATCAGATCGGCGGCAACGAGGCGGGCGCGGTCCTGGCGGATCATGCCGCTGAACAGCACCTGCCCGGCATTCGAGGTGCGGACCTCACACCGGCGCTTGTTGCCGTCGAGCGCGAGCGCGTAGGTACCGAGCTCTTCGCACCAGAACGCCTGTTCGAAGCGTTCGGCCAGCGCCTTGGCTTCCGCCTCGAGCTTGCCGGCGAGATCGGGCTTGCCGAGCTTCAATGCACATCGCGCGGCGAGCTGCTTGGCGGCGTAGACATAACCCTGGACTTCCGCAAGCGCGATATTGCCTTCCGCAAGCTTGCCGTCGGCGTGAAAGATCGCGTCGTAGGAATCCTTCCAACCCTGGTTGGCGAGGCCCTTTTCGGTGGCGCGCTGGTATTCGACGAAACCGTCCTGGTCGGGGTCGCCGGGACCGTCGATCCAGGCAAGCCCCGCCTCGATCGCCGGCCACAGTTCGATCAGCGTCTGCTCGTCACCGGTGCGCTCGAAATAGCGACCGGCAAGCAGGACGAACACGGCGGTCGAATCCACGCTGCCGTAATATTGCGAGAACGGCACCTCGCGCAGCGCCGCCATCTCGCCGCCGCGCATCTCGTGCAGGATCTTTCCTGGCGCGGCATCGGCGAGCGGATCGACCGCCTTGGCCTGGAAATGCGCGAGCCGCCGCAGCACGCCCTTGGCGACCCGCGGATCGACCCACAACATCTGAAGCGCGGTGATCAACCCGTCGCGGCCGAACGTCGTCGAGTACCAGGGAATGCCGGCATAAGGATAGCGCCCCTGCGGCGTTTCCGTCATCAGCATGTTGAGGTCCGCCATGGCCTGGCACAGCACCTCGTTGAAGATGTTGTTGGAGGTCTCGATGCTCGCCGCCCCGTTGGTGGACTGCCGCATCTCGCGGCGATGGGCGAGCAATCCCCTGAAGAAGCGCGCCGGCTTTTCGCCGACCGGCCGGTTGCAGGAGACGGCGACGAACAGCGATTTGGCCTCGTGCGGATCCAGCTCGAGCTGCCAGGTCGCGGCATTGACCGAGAGCCGCGTCGGACGCGGATCGAAATGCAGGCCGGTGGTGCGCTCGGTGTCGTCGAGGCCGCGATATTCGAACAGCACGTCGGTCGGTCCGAGCAGCTTGCTGGTGCCGGTCCCGCGGCGAGGCCGTCGCTCACCGCGCACTTCGAACAGATCGGCAAAATCATTGTCGAACAGCAGCGTCAGCTCGAAGCTTGCGCGCTGCTCGCCGTGGTTCTGCAGCCCGATGCGCTGATACGCCGTGCCGCGCCACAGGAAGATCGTACGCACGATGTGCAGCAGGTCCTTCTGCAGGACGAGACGGTCCTCGCGATAGATGTCGGGATTGGTGAGATCGACCGTCAATCCCGAATTGTCGTCGCGCAGGTTGGACCCGAGCAACAACGGCTGCAGATCGTCGAGCACGAGCTCCAGCCGCGCCAGATAGCGCGTGTCATGGTTGAACAGACCGTCGGGCCCGCCGGCCGAGGCGCCGATGTCGCCATGGCTGTCGAGAACGATGAAGGTGTCGTCGTGCTTGAGCGACCGCCGCGGCCGCGCGGCGGGGCCCGTCATCGGAATGTAGAAGGCCTGCTCCGCGACGGACTCCACCGTCTGCGATACCGAAATGATCTTGGTGACGGCTTCGGCTGCCATGAGCTGCTCCCCTGCGTCTTGATTTCGAACGCGACCAACGCAAACGCGACAGTTTGTGTTACGCGGCGAACTTCGCGAGCCGGCTCATTTCCTGGGTCACCAGCTCACGGTACGGACCGTGGCCCTGCATCAGGCGGTCGGGCGCGCCGTCCTCGATGATCTTGCCGTTCTTCAGCACGACCACGCGATCGAAATTGCGCAGCGTCGCCAGCCGATGCGCGATCGCGATCACGGTGCGGCCGCGCATCAGGCGGCTCAGCGCCTCGCGGATCGCCTCCTCGGATTCGCTGTCGAGCGCGGCGGTGGCCTCGTCGAGCAGCAGGATCGGCGCATCCTTCAGGAAGGCGCGTGCGATCGCGATACGCTGGCGCTGGCCGCCGGACATTTTCACGCCGCGGTCGCCGACCATGGTGTCGAGACCTTCGGGCAGGCTGTCGATGAAATCGCAGCGCGCCGCGATCGCGGCGCGGAGCACCTCGTCGTCGGTCGCGTTGGGCCGGCCGTAGCGGATGTTCTCGCGGATGGAGCGGTGGAACAGGGAAATGTCCTGCGGCACCACGGAGATCGCCTCGCGCAGGCTCAGCTGGGTCACCATGGAGATGTCCTGACCATCGATGGTGATGCTGCCCTCGTCCACGTCGTAGAAGCGCTGCAGCAGCGTGAACAGGGTCGACTTGCCGCCGCCGGATTGGCCGACCAGACCAACGCGCTGGCCCGGCTGCAGGCGCAGGCTGAAGCGCTCGAAGATCTTCTCCCCGCCGGGGTAGCCGAAGGTGACGTTATTGAACGCGATCGCGGCGCCGCTCTTGACCAGCGGCTCGGCCTCGGGGTGATCGCGCAGCTCGTGCGGCACCAGGAGCGTGGCGATCGCCTCGGTCAGACGCGCCACGTGCTGGGTGACGTCGACCAGCGCCACCGCGAGATCGCGCGTCGCGTTGAGGATGGAAAGGCCCAGCGTGCAGACCAGCACGACATCGCCGGTGGTGGCCTCGCCCTGCTGCCACAGCGTGATCGCCCAGGCCATCAGTGCCACCGTCAGGACGACGGTCACGGCGGCATGAGTGAGCCGCAGCTTCTCGAGATAGCGCAGGCTGCGCCCGCGGGCCGTGAGTTCCCGGTTCACGGTCGCATCGAACCGCTCATGCTCGTGGCCGATGCCGCAGAAGGCGCGGACCAGCGGCATGTTGCTGATGACGTCGATCATTTCGCCGTCCACGACCGCCGCCTTGTCGGCGAAATCGTCATGCAGCGGCTTGCCGGCCGCCGCCAGACGGAACATCGCGATCACCATCCCGCCGGCGACCACGATCAGGCCTGCCGCCATGTACGGGCTGACGGTTCCGATCAGCATGATCGCCGCAATTGTGGCGATACACGGCGGCAACACGTTCCAGACGAACATGTTCTCGACGGTGAACACCGCGTTCGATGTCGCCGTGATGCGGCTGGTCAGCATGCCCGGCATCCGGTCCGAGAAGTAGCTCGGCGCGTGTCCGGTCAGATGACGAAATATGTCACGACGTAAATCGCCCGTGACACGAACGAAGGTGAAGCTCGCGGTCCAGCTCGCGATCCGCCACAGAAAATTGTCGGCGGCGATCAGCGACATGAGCAGAATGAATGCCAGCCATACGCTGCCGCCATGCGAAGTTCCTGCAGACAAACTGTCGACAAGAGATTTGACGCCGTACTGCGTGCCTACGGAGCAGGCAACCGCGGCGACGACAGCGCCCAGGATCACCAGATGCGACGCCAGCCGATGCCGCAGATAGCGCAACACAAAGGCAAATGGTCTGCGCGCGTATCTCGAAAGATGATCCATGTGACTACCGACCCCGTCGTGATGACTTCAGTTTTCTCTTAAGCCGACTGAACATCGACCGCTTCGCCTCGGTTCCCGGGCAAGTTCATCACGACATGCGGATGCGGACGATGTGAGAAGAGGTGATGGCAGCTGCACTGTGTCGAAGAAGTAACGTTCGGGATAAGGAACTTCGCAACTGCGGGAACGTTCCCTTGTCGGCATGCCGGTGCCCGATACACGGCGGGGGTTTCAACCACATGATCGCAGAGGAGATGGTGAGATGCGCATCGCGCAGGTAGCTCCGTTGACGGAGGCTGTTCCACCCAAGCTGTACGGCGGCACCGAGCGGGTGGTGCATTGGTTGACGGAAGAGCTGGTTGCGCTCGGACACGACGTGACGCTGTTCGCCAGCGGCGATTCGCAGACGTCCGCGAAGCTGGACGCGCTATGGCCGCGGGCGCTCCGGCTCGACGGCTCGGTGCGCGATCCGAACGCGCTGCACATGGTGCTGCTGGAGCGCGTGCGGCAGAAATGCGACGACGAGCAGTTCGATTTCGTTCACTTCCATCTCGACTATTATCCGTGGTCGCTGTTCTACCGGCAGCCGACGCCGTTCCTGACTACGCTGCACGGCCGGCTCGACCTGCCGGAACATCAGCCCGTCTTCAACACCTTCTCCAAGATGCCCGTCATCTCGATCTCAAATGCGCAGCGGCGGCCGGTGCCGCAGGCAAACTGGGTGTCGACCATCTACCATGGGCTTCCCGAGAACCTGCTGACGCCAAAGCCCGCAAAACAGGAATACCTTGCCGTGCTCGGCCGCATCGCCCCGGAAAAAGGCGTCGACCGCGCCATCAAGATCGCGACCCATTGCGGCATCCCGCTGAAGATCGCGGCGAAGGTCGACAGGGCCGACCAGGATTACTACGACGAGCTGATCAAGCCGATGATCGATAACAATCCGCTGGTGGATTTCATCGGCGAGATCGGCGATCACGAGAAGTCGGACTTCCTGAGCGGGGCGCTCGGTCTGTTGCTGCCGATCGACTGGCCTGAGCCCTTCGGCCTCGTGATGATCGAGTCCATGGCCTGCGGCACACCGGTCGTGGCCTTCAATCGCGGCTCGGTTCCTGAGATCATCGACGAGGGCCTCACCGGCTTCGTGGTCGAAGACGTCCTCAGCGCCGCCGGCGTGGTCAACCGCCTGGCACAGCTCGACCGCACGGCCATCCGCAAGCAGTTCGAGAAGCGCTTCACCGCGCGGCGGATGGCGCTGGACTATCTGGCCGCCTATCGCAGCCTCGCGGAAGAGCAGGCGCCGCGGATCAAGCTGGTGAGCAGCGCGGAGTAAGGGCTCCACAGGACTGCGCGCGTCCTGGCCGGGCTCGTCCCGGCCATAGACGTTTTGAGCCCCACTCTATCAACAGGTCATTGCGAGCGTAGCGAAGCAATCCAGGCCGTCTCGCGGAGGCTCTGGATTGCTTCGTCGGATTGCTTCGTCGCAAGAGCTCCTCGCAATGACGGGGGTCGGAGCGAGGAACGCCCCCTACACCACCACCGCCCGCTTCGGCTCCACGATCTCGAACATCCGCGGGAATTCGTCCATCAGCCCCATCAGCTCGGCGAGCTTCATCGGATTGCCCGACAGCTTGACCTTGCCGGCGGCGACGGCTTCCGGAAAGCTCGTCAGCTTCGCGATCACTTCGTCCAGCGTCGCGCGCGCCAGCGTAAAGCTGGCGTCGGCGTTTTCGGCCTGCACGCCTTCGGTATAGGTGAGCGCGCAGTTCTCGAGGTTGAGCACGAATGTCTCGCCAGTGTCCGAAAAACGCCAGTTCAGCACGATGCGCTTGCCTTCCGCCTTCGGGCCGTTGAGGCGGATGCCGAGCACGTCCCAGAGCTGCGAGGTGCGCAGTGCGGCCAACGTCTCGCGCGGCATCGGCGGGCGCGGCGGCGTCTTCGGCATGCCCTGCCGCAGCTCCTGGGCGCCGAACAGATAGGCATTGCGCCAGGTCGAGCTCTCGGCGGCGTAACCGAGCTGTTCCAGCGTATCGGCCAGCAGGCTCCGCGCCGCCCCATGATCGGGCTCGGCGAAGACGAGATGGCCAAGCGCCTGCGCCACGAAGCGGAATTCGCCCCTGTCGAAATCCGCGCGCGCCCGCGCGAGGATCGCATCCGCGCCGCCCATGTATTCGACATATTTCTTGCCTGCCGCCACCGGCGGCAACGGATCGAGATTGACCGGGTTGGCGTCGTACCAGCCGAGATATTTCTGGTAGATCGCTTTCACGTTGTGCCTGATATGGCCGTAATAGCCGCGGCCGTGCCAGGCGCCTTCGAGGCTCTTCGGCAGCTGGATCGTCTCGGCGATCTCGGCCGCGTTCAGCCCGTGATTCATCAGCCGGATGGTCTGGTCGTGCGCGAACTTGTAGAGGTCGCGCTGCTCGCGGATCATGGCGTCGATGCGCTCGCGGCCCCACACCGGCCAGTGATGCTGGCCGCACATCGCCTCGGCCTTGCCGCCCCACAGCTGCAGCGCTTCGCCCAGATACTTCGACCAGGCCAGCGCGTCGCGCACGTCGGCGCCGCGGAACGGCAGCAAGTTGTGGAAATTATGCGTGCAGTTCTCGGCGAGGTTCAAGAGCTTGTAGCGCGGCAGGAAGAAGTGCATCTCCGCCGGCGCTTCGCTGTTCGGCGCCATCTGGAATTCGAACTCGACGCCGTCGATCACGCGCTTGTCGCCGGTTGCCATGATCAGGTCGGTCGGTCGCAGCAACGCGACCGCGCCCGCCGCCATGGTCTTGCCGAGGCCGCAATCGACCTGCCCGCGTACCCCCTTGGCGAGGAACGGCCCGAACTGGTACTGCGCCCGGCGCAGCATCGCAGGTCCCGCGATGATGTTCTCGGAGACAGCATGCTCCATGAACAGATCAGGCGCGATGATCGGCACGCGGCCCGTGGCGAGCGCATCCTCCTCCAGCACGCCGCGCGCCCCGCCCCAATGGTCGGTGTGGGTGTGAGTGAAGATCACCGCCGCGACCGGCTTGAGGCCGCGGTGCTTGAAATACAGATCGAGCGCGGCGCGCGCGCCCTCGATCGAGGTCAGGGTGTCGACCACGATGACACCGCTGTCGCCCTCGATCAGCGTCATGTTGGCGATGTCGAGCCCGCGCACCTGGTAGACGCCCGGCACGACCTCGAACAGGCCGTGCTGCATGTTGAGCCGCGACTGCCGCCACAGGCTGGGATTGACCGTCGGCGGCGCCTCTTCAGCCGACAGAAAGCCATAGGGCTCGAGGCTCCAGACCGTCCGCCCCTGTGGATTCGTGATCTTCGCCTGCTCGATCGTGCCGAGGAAGCCGCGCGCGGCATCATCGAAATCCCGCGTATCGGAAAACGGCAGCGCCTTCAGCATCGCCTGATGCTGCGCAATCACGGACGGCGTTGCATCCTTCGGCGTGTCAGCTGCTTCAATGCTGCTCATATGGCCTCTCCCCGGCGCGTCTCGTTTGGGGAGACATCTAACCGCATCTCGATTGCGGTTCCAACCGTTCCTTATGCCGCCAGTCCTTCGGCGCTGAGCTGGCCGGCTGCGGTCGGGTCAGGCGTGCGCAGCTGCCGCGCCAGCACGTAGCCGCCGCGGCTCTCCTTGGCGCGGTAGAGCGCCCTATCGGAGCGCGACAATAGCGCCTCTGCAGTCCGGCCGTCGCCCGGCGCGACGGCAACGCCGACGCTCACGCCGAGTTCGATCGCGTGTCCAGCGACGTCATAGGGCGCGCTGATCGCCTGCACGATACGGCCTGCCATCGCTTCCGCGTCAGCCGCCGCGCGCTGCACCACGACGAATTCGTCGCCGCCCATCCGGACCACGAGGTCGTCGGACGCAGCGATCGCTTTCAGCCGCCCGGCGACGTGCTTCAGCAGCGCGTCACCGACGGGGTGGCCGAACTTGTCGTTCGCCTCCTTGAAGCGGTCGAGGTCGAGCGTATGGACGGCGATCGTCCCGGCCGCGAGCATGGCGGGCAGATCCGCCGCAAGCACCAGACGATTGGCCACGCCCGTCATCGGATCCAGGCGCGACAGCTGCTCGTACTGCCGCTTCAACGTGATCTGATTGATCGAAGCATTGAAGCTCAGCCGCACCATCTCGAAGCTCGCGACCACATACATCAGAATGAGAAGCCCGAGCCCGACATGGCGCAGATCAGGCTGCATGAAGGTCACGATCGCGGCAGGCGCGGCGATGGCGATGAGATCGAGCAGTGCCGCGACAGGCCGCAGCGCCAGCCGTGCCACCACGCCGGCACCAAAGCCGAAGCCGATGCCGATCGCCATCACGGAGCAGAGCGCATCACCCAGCACGATGCTGCGCGCGGCAAACACGCCGAGCACCAGGGCCGTCGCGACGGTGCCCGCCACATAGCGCCGCTCCCAGATCGCCGCTTCCGCCCGACCGAGCTGCGGCGAACGCGAAAGGCGGCGGCGGAACGCAAAAATCTCGATCAGACGAACGATGGTGACCACGATTCCAGCGACCGTCAGGACCGCCGCCACCCCGTCTCCGGTCTCGTAAGTCGTGATGGCGCCGACCATGGCCAAACCAGCGGCGGCAAGAATGTTGGGCATCGTCGTGCCGTGAAGGCCCGTGATGACTTCCATATAGACGGCGTCGGAGATCGACGCCCGTCCGGTTTCCATTCTGTTGAACAACATGTCAGCATCCATCTCGCTGGCATGGTCCTACCGCACATCCGTAAAATGCGTGCGTTGCAGCGCGACGGTATTTGAGCAAGCCGGTTTACCCGACATTAGCCATCAGCCGCCGTCGCAAACCCGGCTAGTGCATCCCAAGCACCCGCGGCAGCCAGAGCGTCAGGTCGGGCCAATAGGTCACGATGACGAGGAAGCCGAGCATGGTGAGCAGCCACGGCATCACCGCTCCCGCGAGATCCGTGATGCGCATTCGCGCGATCATCGATGCGACGTAGAGGTTGAGGCCCACAGGGGGATGGCAGAGGCCGACCTCCATGTTGACGTCCATGACGATGCCGAAATGGACGAGGTCGATGCCGAGCTTCTTGGCCGCCGGCGCCAGGATCGGCGCCATGATCAGGATGATCGAGTTCGGCTCCATGAAGTTGCCGGCGAGCAGCAGCAGCACGTTGACCAGCAGCAGGAAGCCGACCCAGCCGAGGTTCTGCGCCGCGATCCAGTCGGCGAGCGTCGCCGGCAGGTTCTCGTTGGAGAGCACGAAGGAGAACAGCACCGCGTTGGTGACGATGTAGAGCAGCATCGCGCTGGTGTTGGCGGCGCGGAGCAGCACCCGCGGCACGTCCTTCATCCCGATCGCCTTGTAGACGAACACCGAGATGAAGAACGAATAGACCGCGGCCATTGCCGCCGCCTCGGTCGCGGTGAACAGCCCGCTGTAGATGCCGCCGATGATGATGACGACCAGCATCAGGCCCCAGACACTCTCGCGGAAGGCGTGAACGGTTTCCGCCCAGGTTGCCTTCGTCAGCCGGGGATAGTCGCGCTTGCGCGCCAGCCACCAGGTGACGATGCAGAGCATGGTGGTGAGCAGGATGCCGGGCAACAGGCCGGCGACGAACAACGCGCCGATCGAGGTATTGGTCGAGACCGCGTAGACGATCTTCGGGATCGACGGCAGCATCAAGATCCCGAGCGAGCCCGCGACCGTGATGATGCCGGCGCCGAAACGCATCGGATAGCCGTGGCGGACCATCTCCGGCAGCACGATGGCGCCGATCGCGGCGACCGTCGCCACGCTCGAGCCGCACACCAGAGCGAACATCGCGCAAGCGACGATGCCGGCAAGCCCGAGACCGCCGTGCCAGTGCCCGATCAGCGAGGTCGCGAAGTTGATCATGCGCCGCGCGACGCCGCCATGGGTGAGGAAGTTGCCGGCGAGGATGAAGAACGGGATCGCCATGATCTCGAAGCCTTCGATGCCGGTGAAGAGCTTCATCGAGACCGCTTCGATCGGCACCGCGGTCAACGTGAACAGGAACGTCATCACGGTGAGGCCGAGCGCGATCGAGACCGGAATGCCGGTCAGCATCAGCGCGATCAGCAGTGCGAACACGGTTGCCGCGCGCATCCAGTGCGGCAGCACGATGAAGCCGGTTTTCTCGGCGAGACAGAGCATGAAGATCAGGATCGGCGTCAGGATCAGGATCACGCCGAGCGGCGAGACCTTTCGCGACGCCGCTTTCGTCGCCGCGCCCGCGGGCTGCGGATGCAGCGCCGGCGAGACGTCGGCCTGGACGCCCTCGACATGGGTCTCGTCGTGATGCGGCAGATCGCCGGTCCAGAAATAGAACCAGGAGACCTGGAGGAAGCGGAAGCACATCAGGCCGGAGCCGAGCGGGATCGCCAGATAGACGAACCACATCGGCGCTTCCAGATCGTTGGATTGCTGCCCGGTGTGGAACATCTCGCCCACGAAGGAGGCGCCGAAGGCGGCGATCATGCCGGTGAACAGCGCGCCGCAGAGCAGCGCGAACAGGATGACGTGCTTGCGCGAATGCTCCGGCAGGCGGTTGACGAGCAGATCGACGCCGACATGGATGCCGGTCCGCACGCCATAGGCCGCGCCGAACTTCGCCATCCAGATGAACATGTAGATGCAGAGCTCCTGCGCCCACGACAGGTCCAGCTCGGACATGAAGGTGAACACGGCCATCGCGAGCGACGCCAGCCAGGGCATTCCGTGTGCGGTCGCCCATCGCGCGAGGTTGATCGATTCGCCCGCACCGTAACGGTGCACGACGGCGATGAAGATCAGTCCGGTTGCAGCGGCAATGAGCGTCGCGATCAACCATTCTTCGAGATGGTTGAGCGCCTGGTTGAGCAGGCGAAGCAAATCAAAGTCCCCCTATCGATACGAAACGGCCGGGAGTGCATGCACTCCCGACCGTTCGTCTTGTTCTCCCGGACAACGCGTCAGTTCATCTTGACGTCGAGTTCCTTGGCAACGAGATCGAGCACCTCCTGCCCGACCCGGCCCTTGGCCCATTTGTAGGTCGGCTGCATCGCCTCCTGCCAGGCCTTGCGGTCGGCGTCGGTCAGATAGTGCAGCGTGGTCTTGCCGGACTTCTTGATCTCGGCCAGCGCGTCCTCGTTCTCCTGGTGCGCGATCTGGTTGGTGTAGTCGGTTGCGTCCGCCATCGCCTTCTCGAGCTGGGTGCGGATATCAGCCGGCAGGCCCGACCAGAATTTCGAATTGACGATGACGGCGTACTGCAGATGCGCATGATAGGACACGGTGATGTCCTTCTGCACCTCGTAGAACTTCTGCGTCAGATAGTTCGACGCCGTATTCTCGCAGCCGTCGACCACGCCGGTCTGCAGCGCCTGGTAGACTTCCGAGAACGCCATGATCTGCGGGATCGACCCCATCAGGCGGAAGTATTGGTCGGCGATCTTGGATCCGGAGATGCGGAATTTCAGGCCCTTGAAATCCTCCGGCTTGATCAGCGGACGGTTCGAGGACACCATGTGGAAACCGTTGTCCCAATAGGCGAGCCCGGTGATGCCCTTGGTCTCCAGCTTCTGGAACAGCCACTTGCCGACGGTGCCCTTCATCGCGGCGGAATAGGTCGCCTCGTCCTTGAACAGCCAGGGCAGATCGAGCGCCTCGAATTCCTTGATCCCGAGCGGGGCGAATTTCGCCGTCGAGGGTGCCAGCATCTGCACCGAGCCGAGCTGCAGCGCCTCGATCTCTTCCTTGTCCTTGTAGAGGGAGGAGTTCGGATAGACTTCGACCTTCACCTTGCCGTCGGTGTACTTCTCGGCAAGCTCCTTGAACTTCAGCGCGCCCTTGCCCTTCGGAGTGTCGTTGGCGACGACATGGCTGAACTTGATGATGATCGGGCTCTGGGCCTGGGCAACGGCCGGAGCCAGAGCGAACGCCGCCGCAGCGGCCGCAAAGAGCAGTTTGCGCATGAAGGACCTCCCCAACAACCTAGGAAACCGGATTCTTTTTTGTTTTTAGGATTTCAGTAGTGGCAGCAATCCGGACCCCGAACAACTAGACCTAAGCCCAATTTGCCACAGCGAAGCTATGCCGCAGGCAGGCTAGCTTGACGGCGGTCGCATGCGCAACCCGGCGTTCGCTCGCCCGCGAGGAAGCGAGCGCTTATGTCGCATTGCCGAAGGTTGTTAACCTTTGCGCTGGGCGACCATGAACAGCCGCCGGAACGGGAACAGGGTCTGCCCCGCCGCATTCTTCGGATACGCCTTTGCAACCCGCATCCCGTAGGCCGTTTCGAACGCAACCTTCTCGTCGCCCTCGAGCACGTCGAGATAGCGCGTCAGCCAGGTGCCCTTGGTCCATTCCTTCACAGGATTTTCGCCTTCCAGCACCTGAAGATATTCGGTCTCCCAGATATCGATATTCTGGGACAGCGGCGCGAGCACGTCGTGATAGAAGGCCGGTCCCTCGACCGGGGGCGGCGTGACGAGGTGTTCGAGCTTGGATCGCCACGGTCCGTCCAGGGCGGTCTCGCCGATCAGGACATGCGATGGCGCCAGGAAGTTGCGCGGCATCTGCACGGCAAGGATCCCGCCGGGTGCGACCTTCTCCATGACCGAGGGAAATAGTGCCGCATGATTGGGCAGCCAGTGCAGTGCGGCATTGGAATAGACGATGTCGTATTGCTTTGCGGGATGCCAGTGGCCGAGGTCTTCATGTGACCATTCCACATCGGGCGCGGCTTTGCGTCCGGCGGCAACCATCTCGGCGGAGCCCTCGACGCCGGTCACCGCCGCAGACGGCCAGCGCTCCTTGATCAGTTTTGTCACGTTGCCGGCGCCCGCGCCGAGATCGGCGATCGTGCGCGGACCGACATCCGGAATTCGCATCAGCAGGTCCACGGCGGGCCGAAGCCGGTGGCCGGAGAATTTCAGATATTGCTGCGGATCCCAGACCATCGGCCTACGCCTTTTCTTTTTGGTGTTTCCTTCACTGTCGCTCTTGGTTACCACTGCTCGTCCCGCCCAGGCAATTCGCAAAGCCTGCGAGGCGAGCGGGAAACGAAAGCAAAAAGCAAGAACCACCAAGAGAGCGTGTGACCATGGACCTCGGCCTGAAATCGAAAACCGCTGTCGTCACCGGCGCGAGCATCGGCATCGGCCGTGCCATCGCCAAGGGCCTGGCAGCCGAAGGCGTCCGCGTCGTCGGCGTGGCCCGACGCACCGAGCTGCTCGCAGAGCTGGTGAAGGAGGTCGGAGGCGGCCTGATCACCCCGTTCGAGCAGGACGTGATGGCCAAGGACGCCGCGGAGAGGATCACCGCTTTCGCGCTGAAGCAGCTCGGTCATGTCGACATCCTCATCAACAATGCCGGCGGCAGCCGCCCTCTCCCCGTCGATGCGCCCGACAGCAAATGGGACGAGGCGATCGCGCTGAACTTCACCAGCTACCGCCGCATCGCACATGCGCTCTTGCCGCAGATGATCGAACGCAAATGGGGCCGCATCGTCAACATCACCGGCAAGTCCGAGCCGGAAGGCCTCAATGCCGCCTTTGCGGCAAAGGCCGCCGTGCATGCCTGGGCCAAGGGCCTGTCGCGCGAGATCGGCGAGCACGGCATCACCATCAACTGCATCCCGCCCGGCCGCATCATGAGCGAGCAGATCCGGCGCAACTATCCTGAGGATTATCGCGAGCGTTTTGCCGAGGAGGAGATTCCGGTCGGCTATTGGGGCGAGCCGGAGGACCTCGCCGCCCTCGCGGTGTTCCTGGCGTCGCCGGTGGCGCGCTACATCACGGGCACGGTGATCCCGGTGGATGGCGGGTTGAGAAGGTATCAGTTCTAGCTAACGACGCCCCCAACCCGCTCGGTGCCGTCGCGTGGGCAAAGGCGCGCTTTCGCGCGCCGTGCCCACGATCTTTATCCTCATTGCCAATAGTGGGCACGCCACCCTACGAGATCTGGCTCCACCCGGTGGCGCGATACATCACGGGCATGGTGATCCCGGCTTCGCAACTACACGATCACAAAGTTCGACGCGTGCAATTGGCTGATCGCGGTGTCGACGAAATCGATGGCCCCCGCGTTCGGCGCACTGCCCAGGGCCAGCACGGTCCCGCCATGCCCATCGCCCCTCAGCGCGCTCATGATATCGGCAACGGAATGGTAATTGCCGACGCCGTTCGCAAGATCGACGACGCCCGACACGTCATTGCCAAATCCGGAGATCGTATCGATCTGGTTGCCGGAATTGACAGCGACGATCAGGCCCGTGCTGTGATCGTTGATGACGACATGGGCCGGGCCATTGATGATCGCCTGGTTGCCGAACCCGACGAAGTTGAACTGGTCCGATCCGCCATTGGCCGTCACGACGTCCAGGCCAATCTGGTTCGTCACGGTCGCCTGGGAGCCGTTGAGCACCACGTGGTTGCCGGCTCCACCCAGTGTGATCGTGTCGTGGCCGGCGCCGGCGACGACGCTGTCCGCCCCGTTGCCGGCGACGATGGTGTTTGTCCCTGAACCGACGGTGATCTGGTTGACCATCCCGCCGAGATTGACGGTGTTGTTGCCATCGCCGAGCGTGACGCTGTTGGCGCCGCCTCCGCCCGTGACGAGATCGTTTCCGTTCCCAAGTATGACCGTATTGCCAAACCCGGAAAGCGTCACCTGGTCGTTGCCGTTGCCGCCTATCGTTGTGCTGGCGCCGTCGCCCGGATGAACAACATTGTTGCCGTTGCCCAGCGTGATGTAGTCACCGTATCCGCCGGCGTCGATGGCGTTGTTGCCGTTCCCGAGCGTCATCATGGTGGCGCCTGTCGATCCCGTCACCGTGATGTTGCCGTCGCCACCTGTGACGCGGTTGCCGAAACCCTCCAGATGGACGGCGCTATCGCCGCTCGACACATCGACCGTCCCGTACAGTCCGGCATAGATCGTGTCGTTGCCGCCATTGCTGTGGATGACATTGAACATGCCATAGGCGTGGATGATGTCGTTGCCCGTCGTGCCCTGAATGGTCGCGTAGCCGGATGCCGGACCGTTGATCACAGTGGGACCGGCCTGATGCGTGTCTATGACGGAGGTGTTGATATCGTTGACAGTCAGGCCGACGCTGCTGGTGTCGCTCAGCGTGAACGTGGTCGTCGCGCTGCCGTCTCCGTGAGGCGAAGCGACGAAGGTGAGGTCGTGCAGCTCGGCGGTCAGCTGGGCCGCACTGGTCGCCGCCAGTTCGTAGGTCTCGCTTCCGAGCGAGATCAATCCTGCCCCGGACAGGCTACCAGCCGCGCCCGCGAGGGTGATGATCAGACTATCCATTGCCCCTGCGTTCGGATCTGTGATCGTGACGGCTGCGAACGGATTGATCGCAGCCTCGTTGCTGGTGGTTTGCCCGGATATGGCTCCCGCGATGGTCGGCAGAGCGGCGGCCGTCAGCAGAATGCCGCCGGCGCCGTCCTTCGTGATCCCGAAATGCGTGACCGAGGTATCCGCCAGCGTTAAAGTCTCGCTGGCCATGCCGTTGCTGACCGTGAGTTTCGAGCCGGATATGGTCGCCGTTGCGCGGCTGGTATAGGACAGCCCGGAAAGATCGATCCGGTCGCCGAGCGAGACGCTCTTGATCTCGCTGACAAAGGTCGCCGCACCCGACGTCAGCCTCTGCTCGAGCTTGAGTGTGCCTTGTCCGGAGAAGGTGATCGCATCGTCGGAGATCGCGCCCGCCTTGAGGTCGAGCATGCCGCCGGCGATCGTGGTCGCACCGACAATGCCGCCGGTCTCCACGAACTCCGAGGCCCCAAGATGAATGGTTCGAAGCGTTCGCGGTGCCCCGATTGAGCACATCGAGCGTGCCGCCGTTCAGGGTCGTGGAGGTAATGATGCCGCCCTCGGAGACGGAGAGGCTTCCTGAATTGAGGATGGTCCCGCTCGCCGCGCTGGCATCGACCGCCGGTGCGTTTGGGTCGTCGGTTACGGGATCAGGAATCGATCCCGACACCGTCATCACGCCACCATCGATCGTGGTGTTCTTGGCGATCCCCGCCCCGGTCAAGTGCAATTGCCCGCCGCTGTCGACGACAGCTGAATCGACTTCGCTTCTGATGACGGCGGCGTACATGCCTCCGGGCGAATGATAGACGGTTTCTCCCGATGCATTGAGGACGCCGCCAGATTTGACGATCGTATTGCTTGCAATTCCGCCGTTCGTGAGATTCTGAACGCCGCCGGCATTGACGGTGGTCGACGTGACGATGCCGGTATCGACGTCTTGCTCGCCGCCATTGTTGATGGTGGTGTGATCGGCCCGCCCCGGCCCAGGCAAATCGTGGATGTAAACGCCGGTGACGCGCTGAAGCCCGCCTGCGTTGATGGTCGTGTAGCTCGCGGTGGACTGCAGTCCGACATCCTGTTCGCCGCCATTGATGATCGTGTGGCTGGCGACTCCACCCAGATCGTATTCGCCGACGAGTTGCTTGCCGCCGGCCGATATCGTGGTGTTCGTGGCAGTGCCGAACACCTTGAACAATATGCCGTTCGCTACGGTGAAGCCGTCTTCGGTGTAGCCATAGTCGGCAACGAAGGTTGCCCCGCTTTGGAACGTCGTATGGGATAGCGTCGCGCCGGCTTCGGCGAACAGTGTTCCCCCCGCGGCGACGATGCTGTCATTGAGGATACCCCCGTTCAAAACGTCCAGCGTCGCCCCGTTCGCGACAGTAAACCCGCCTTCAATCGTACCGTCGCCGATTTCGAAGGTGCTGCCGGCGTTGAAGACCGTCCCGGAAAAATGGGCGTTCCCCAGCACAATGAAAACGCCGAATTGACTGACGGTCGTGTTGGTCGCCGTGGCGCCGGCAGACAGTTGCATTGTGCCGTAATTGACCGTCGTGTCGCTCGCTGTGCCACCGGCATCCACGTTCATCTTGCCGA
Organism: Bradyrhizobium sp. UFLA06-24; assembly: GCF_054967145.1. Taxonomy (NCBI): domain Bacteria; kingdom Pseudomonadati; phylum Pseudomonadota; class Alphaproteobacteria; order Hyphomicrobiales; family Nitrobacteraceae; genus Bradyrhizobium; species Bradyrhizobium sp. UFLA06-24. Next base: position 192,931 of record NZ_JADFUE010000001.1, on the reverse strand, counting down.
AATTCTGGAGCATTGTTCCTGATACCAAGGCTCCGTTCGATACCGTCAGCAGTCCAAAACCTTCGACAATGGTGCCGGTCGCCATGCTGGCGTCGACGGCCGGCTGACCGGGAACATTGGCGAACGGATCCGGTATCGATCCCGAGACCGTCATCACGCCGCCGTTGACGGTTGCGTTCACGGCGGTCCCGCCGCCGGTGACGTTGAATTCGCCTCCGTAGTTGACGGTTGCACCGGTCGCAACGCTTGGAATCACCGGCGGTGGATAGACGGGGGCGATGTCTATGGTTTCACCGGATACGTTGAGAACACCGCCGGACATGACGATCGTGCCGCCGGCGCTCCCGCCCTTCGTCACGTTCTGGACGCCGCCGGAATTGACCGTGGTCGCCGTTGCGGTGCCCGTATCGATATCCTGCTCGCCGCCGCTATTGATCGTGGTGTGATCGACCGCCCCGGGCGTCGGACCTTCATGGGCGAATTGGCCAGTGACACGCTGCACGCCGCCTGCGTCGATGGTGGTATAGCTGGCGACGCCGTCAAGGATAACGTCCTGCTCTCCACCATCGATGAGGGTGTGGGTCGCCGTACTCGTTCCGAAAGATCCGCCGACCGTCTGCAAGCCGCCAGTCAGGATCGTCGTGCTGTCGACGGAAGCGCCGTAGCTGACATCCATCGTATCGCCATTATGGAGCGTAACTCCACTGGCGGGAGGAACAACCGTCATCTGAATGCTCCGCGTTTGGTGCCTGGAAAATCAAACGAGCAAAGCAAAATCATTCGAAGGTCATTCAACCTAAAACTGCGGCAGTTCAGAATGACTGTCAAGCAACCGATATCTTTCACCGAAGTTTGAAACGGATGCTCGCGCGATTCTTAGCTATTGAAAATCGTGACGTGTATGCGCGTGCATATTGCTGGATGAATTTATCAACAGCATGACGCAGCGGCATCGGGTGAAAGAGTGAAAACGGGAAAGGTGGTCGCGCCGTCATGCGCATCGCCGCCATGGTGACATCGTGCCGGTGTTTTGCCCGACGTGTCAACCTTGCCGGAGCGACGCGGGTCGAATCCGGTTCGGATGGAAAATCCCTTGTCGATCAACGGGGCTTCTACTGTGCATGGGGTTGTTTTCGAGTTCCTGCTTCGAGAGCGAAAGAAAACGCGCGAAAGGAAACTCACGCCGCCTGCAGGATCGCCGCGATCGCGGCGCCGGCGGCGATCGTGCCGAGCGTGCCGCCGACGTCGCGCGTCGCCCTGCCCTCTGCTATCGCCTTCGCCACGGCCGCCTCGATCGCGCGCGCCGCTTCCTCGTAGCGGACGGCGCCGGTCTTCTCGCCATGCCAGGCGAGCAGCAGCGCGGTCGAGAGGATCAGCGACACCGGATTGGCGACGTCCTTCCCCGCGATGTCGGGCGCCGAGCCGTGCGCGGCCTGCGCCATGGCGTAGCGGTCGCCGACATTGAGCGAGCCGCCGAGGCCGAGGCTGCCGGAAAGCTCCGCGGTGAGATCGGACAGGATGTCGCCGAACATGTTGGTGGCGACGATGACGTCGAAGCGGTCGGGGCTGCGCACCACATGCGCCATCATGGCATCGACCAGGATGTCGTCGACCGCGAGACCGGGATAGGATTTCGCCGCCTCGCGGCAGATGTCGAGGAACATGCCGTCGCCGATCTTGAGCACATTGGCCTTGTGCACGACGGTGAGATGCCTGCGCCGTTTCATCGCCAGCCGACAGGCGGCGTGCGCGATGCGCTCGCAGCACGCCCGCGTGATCCGGCGCAGCGAGATGACGACGTCGGACGTGACCAGGAGCTCGCCATTGCCCTGCTCCATGTTGCGATCGGCATAAAACCCTTCGGTGTTCTCACGGACCACGACGAGGTCGAAATCGCCGAGCCTGCCCGGTCGGCCTGGATAGGTGCGTGCGGGCCTGATGTTGGCGTAGACGTCGAGGTTCTTGCGGAAGTACCTGGACGGATTGATCTCGCCATGCGCCTCGTCCTTGAAGTCGAAAGTCGCGGTCGGCCCCAGGATCACGCCGTCGGCGCCGCGGACGATGGCGAGCAGCTCGGGGCGCACCGTGGTGCCCGACAGCTTCAGGCTGGCATGGCCGACCGCATGCTCCTCCAGACGCAGATCGAGCTGGAAGCGTTCGGAGGCGGCGCGCAGCACGCCCGAGGTTGCGGCGGTGATCTCCGGTCCGATGCCGTCCCCCGGCAGAACGACGATATGCATGGTGATTCCCTTTCCAAGCGCGGCGACTGACCTTCGCGCATACAATGCATGCAAGCATATGGCTGTGGAAGCCGCCTCAAGCGTAGTACATGGCCTGGGATCATCGACGCCAGACCGCCGGAGCGAAGCGCTGAGGCAATGACATCAACGTTACCTGCCGCTGCGCGTAAGCCCGATCATCCCGCTGCCGATGGCCTGCCGGCCGAGCAGCGCCGCTGGGCGATCGCCGCGATCTTCACGGCGCTGGCGATGGCCTCGCTCGATACCGCGATCGCCAACATCGCGCTGCCCGCCATTGCCGCCGACCTGCATGTCAGCCCCGAGCAGTCGGTCTGGGTGGTCAACGTCTACCAGATCGCGCTGGTGGCGACGCTCTTGCCGCTCGGGGCGCTCGGCGAGATCGTCGGGCACCAGCGCATCTATCTCGGCGGCCTCGTGCTGTTCACCATCGCCTCGCTGTTCTGCGCGGTGGCGTGGTCGCTGGACAGCCTGCTGGTCGCGCGCACGCTGCAGGGCTTGGGTGCCAGCGGCATCATGAGCGTCAACACCGCGCTGGTGCGCTTCGTCTACCCCGGCCGGATGCAGGGCCGCGGCTTCGGCCACAACGCGCTGGTGGTCGCCACCGCCTTCACCTTCGGCCCGTCGATCGCCTCCGCGATTCTCGCGGTCGGCCCTTGGCCGTGGCTGTTCGCGGTCAACATTCCCTTCGGCCTCGTCGCAACCGGCATCGGCTTTGCGATGCTGCCGAAGACGCCGCGCGCCGATCACGGTTTCGATTTCCTCGGCGCGCTGCTCGCCGCCGTCTGCCTCGGCCTGTTCATCACGGGTATCGGCAGCGCCGCGCACAATCTGTCGCCGGCTCTGGTGGGCATCGAGTTGATCACGGCGCTCGCGCTCGGCTTCATCCTGACGCGACGTCACGCCGATCATCCGGCGCCGATGCTGCCGATCGATTTGTTCAGCCGGCCGATGTTCGCGCTGTCAGCGGCGACCGCGGTCTGCTCCTTCGCCGTGCAAGGCCTCGCCTTCGTCTCGCTGCCATTCTATTTCGAGGATGTGCTGGGGCGCTCGCAGGTCGAGACCGGCTTCTTCATGACGCCGTGGCCGCTGGTGGTCGGCATCATGGCGCCGATCGCGGGGCGCCTCTCCGACCGCCATCCGGTCGGCCTGCTCGGCGGCGTCGGCCTCATCCTGCTCGGCCTCGGCATGGCGCTGCTCGCGCTGCTTCCGGCGAATCCCGGCATCCCCGACATCGTCTGGCGAATCGTGATCTGCGGCATGGGGTTCGGCTTCTTCCAGGCGCCGAACATGAAGGCGATCATGTCGAGCGCGCCGCCGCACCGCGGCGGCAGTGCCTCGGGCATCGTCGCCACGGCACGCCTGACCGGACAGACCACCGGCGCGGCGCTCGCCGCCGCTTGCTTTGCGTTCGCCGGCCATGACGGCGCCACCGTGGCGCTGGCGCTGGGTGCAGGCTTTGCCGCGCTCGGCAGCGTGATGAGCTTTTTGCGGCTGGCGGTGAAGTAAACCGGCTTTCACGGTGCCTTCTGCACCATCGGCCGGCTTACGACTGCCGCCGCATCGAGCGGCTCGCATGTGATCGTCCGTCTCAGTTTTGGCGGACCGTTCCACCCCGCGGTGTCTCTCACCGGCGTGAACGTATCCCCCTTCGGTGCGAGAATGATCGGCTCCGATTTCAGACAGGCATCGGGAAACGCGATGGCATGGCCGGCGCTTTTCGAGAAATGCCCGACCAGCATCTGCGAGGCCTGCATCCGAGCGGCCGGCGAGGCCCGCATCGAACGATCGGGATCGAAAGCGCGATAGCATGGCCAGTCGGTGTGGTGGGCTGCGAATTCATAGGTGATGCGGCAAGCCGCGCCTGCCGATCTGACGAATGGCGCATCCGCAGGCGCGGCTGCGTCGCGTTCGAACACCAGGGTCTGCAATGTCAGCGCTTCCGTCGTCGCGTCGGGCGCGACGGGCTTGCCCGGGTCGATCGCGATGTCGCCACGCGAGAACACCAGCCTGGTCTTGGGTCGAGCGTCCCGGGTCTCCAGCACCATCACGGGCCTTGCGGCCCAGGAGCGGTCCAGCTCCACGTCGGCACCTCCCGACATCAAGCGGACATTGCCCATGGCGGGGTTGTTCCTGGCGAAATCGATCTGCCGAAGGCGCACGGTCTCTTTCGACGCCTCCAGGCTCAGGAAGCGCAAATCATCGACTTTGCGCGTCATCGGCATCATCGGATCGAAGCGATCTTCGACGTTGAACCGGACGACCTTCTTCAGGCTGGCCGACGCTGGTCCTTTGGGCGTGGTCGGCGGCCCGACGTCGATCACGAGGAGCGCTCCTCCCGGTGAATAGGTGTCGCCGAAGGCACGTTGCAAGATCGCCGTCAGCGGCGAAGTCGTCCGCTGGTCGACGTCCCGCGCGAAGACAATCTGTTGTCCGGGACGAATGATCGGAAAGTCCTGAAATGCGCCGAGGGCTGCGCCCTTGCTGACATCGTCTCCGGAGAAGTCGATGCATGCGGACCGGTCGTCGTTCCCGGATCGATCGACGGGCCGGGATGCCGAGCGCGAGCAGAAACTAAGATCGTTGTCGGGTGTCCTCTGCGGGCTGATCGCTGTCGCGTAGATCGGGTCCGGCGCGCCTGGAATTTCCATCGGCAACGGCGACGTCGCGAACATGTCGATCTCCACCATGGTCAGCGACGAGCCGGAATCGATCGAGCACAGATCCCGCCGCGGCAACGTGTTGGTCAGAAGCCGCGCGGCATCGGAACCAACGATGCAGGACATGGTGTCCTGCGGATTGTTCCGGCTCATCCAGATCAGATGATCCTTGCCCGCAGCATCGACCAGCAAATGCGGAGCCGCATGATGGCGCCGTGGCGGCAGCCAGATCGGAACGGTTTCCGACAACATCGGCTCGCGCTTGAGCAACGCCTCCGGCAGTTTCGTCACGCCGACCGAACGCAGTTCGGCGTCGACCTGGTTCGGATCCTGCGTATATTCGAACACCGGCAGTTGCCCGCAGGTGATGCAGGTGACGGCAATATCGGATCGAATGTTCTCGAACGTCAGGATGACTTGATCCGGGTCGTTGCGATATTTGACGGGATCGACGGCCTTGAACGGATGATCTACCACCCGGCTGGCCTGGAAGCCGTCCGAGCGGAAAGGATCGGATTCGAACTCGAAATAGGTTGACCGGTCCCAGCCACGAAAGGCGTTGTACCCGCCCATGCTGACACCCGCCAGGACCATCTTCGAGTCGGTCTGGCACCGCGTCGCGCTGCCGGTGCCGCTGCCGTTGCGGATATAGACGCACAGCCGGAACGCCGCATTCTGCAGGATGCGATCGCAATCATTCTGGTTATAGCCGTAGGTGGCGAGGCCATGGCGGTAGCAGAGGTCGTGGAAGACGCAGGCCTGCCGGAACCGCTGCAGCACGAGATGGCGTCTCCCTCGAGAATCGCTGCTTCCGTCGAAAAAGAGGTTGGTTAGCGCAGGAAGGCTGCAATTCAACCCCTCACCACTGCCGCCGATCGTGCTGACGACATCGGGCCCCGATTCAAATGAGGTGACGGTGGCGGGCATCTCCCCGTCGGTGATGTCGTCGACGTTCTTGTAGAGGGAGTCGGCGACGAACGAAGGCAGATAATTGAAGATCAGAACAACTGCGACGATCGCCGCAACCGACCAGCCGATCACCTTTCTGGACATGCCGCACTCCGCTGCCACTGCAACTGGCGTTATCCAGAGAACGATCCCCTTCAGGCTGTCACGCTGTCAAGCGACCGGCTCACAAGTGCGGTCGAGAATTCGACTTCAGTCCCGGGTGTCAGGCCAGATTTCGTGCCGCGGTCGCGCCATCGGCAAGGACCGGAACAGGCATTTGCTCGTCGAGCGCGGCGAGGCGCGCGTCGATGGCATCGATGACCTTGCGCGAGAACGGGCCGAGATGCGCATAGGCTGCGATCATCTGCACTGCGATCCGCGCCGACGAGGTGTCGCGCTTGGCACAGTTCATGAAAGTCTGCCAGAGCGGCCCCCGTGCCTCGGGAATCGCGGTGACCACGCGGTGCACGGTCTCCATCGCACCAACCCGCGCGCGGATGTCGCCGTCGGCGAGCTCATGGCGCTGCCTCGAACGGTCGAGCAAGGTCATCAACTTGTCGACACGGCCTGCATAGGCGGCCGGGCTGTAGATCCGTTCCAGCACGTTCCTGTAGTCCGTCAGTATCTCGCGCAGCGGCCGCACCGGATCGAAATTGATACCGCCGGTGCATTGGTCGCCGCCAGTCGTCGAGGCAAGATCGTGATCGGGATGCAGACGACCTTCCTTGGCCAGACGCCGCGTGAGCTGCGTGTTCGGCAAGGCATAGAGCAGGCCGACCATGGCGACGGGGATCGCGGCCTCCTCGATGAAGTCGACCATGGCATCCGCCATCGAGACCTTTTCATTGTCGAAGCCGACGATGAAACCCGCGGTGACGAGCATGCCGGCGGCATAGATCTTGTGGATGCTTTCGGCGATGTTGCGCCGCGTGTTCTGCTTCTTGCGCATTGCGACCAGCGTCGCAGGATCCGGACTTTCGATGCCGACGAAAATGCCGAAGAAATTCGCCGCCCCCATCAGCTCCAGCAATTCAGGATCGTCAGCCAGATTCACCGAGGCCTCGGTCGACAGCTCGAAAGGATAGCCGTGTGCGCGCTGCCACTCGGCCAATTGGGGCAGGAACTGGCGCAGCGACTTCTTGTTGCCGATGAAATTGTCGTCGACGAAGTCGAGATGGCCGCGATAGCCCATCTGGTAGAGCCGCTCGAGCTCGACGAACATCTGCTCGGTCGTCTTGGTGCGCGGCACACGGCCATAGAGCTCGATGATGTCGCAGAACTCGCAGGTGAACGGACATCCCCGCGAATATTGCACACCGAGATAGAGGTAGTCCTCGAACCTCAGCAGGTCGAACCGGGGCACCGGCGTCTTGGTGACATCGGCCTGGAATTTCGGCGCCGTGAAGACGCCCGAGCGCTTCCCGCTGTCCCAGGCGGCAATGAACTCGTCGATGACGCCTTCGGCTTCGCCGAGCACCTGGAAGTCGGCCTTCTCATAGATGTGAGGGCTTGACGTCGGATCCGGCCCGCCGACCACCACCGGCTTGCCCGCCGCGCGGCACTTGTCGATCAGCCGCAGCGTATCGGCCTGCTGCGGCAGCATGCCGCCGGTGAAGACCACGTCGGCCCAGGCGAGATCCTCATCGCAAAAAGGCTGCGTGTTGCAGTCGATGAGCTTGACCGTCCAGCTCTCCGGCAACATCGCCGCGACGGTGATCAGCCCCAGCGGCGCGGCAGGGCGCCGCACACCCATCAGCTTGCAGGACTCGCCAAAACTCCAGAAGGACTCCGCGGTGAACAGCGGATAGAGCATGAGCACGTTGCAGGGCTGCGGCACGTTTACGGAACTCCCAGGGAACTTTCGAATGCTTGCCATCACTCTAGCAAAGCAGCGCAGCCTTGCACCCCAGTAAAAGGGACAAGCTGTCGCGCGTCGCTGGCGTCCGGACGTCGCGCCAGGCCATGCTGCTGGCGTTCAGGGAGAGGGCGCGACCATGCTATTCGGGAGACTTTCAGAAAGCGCCATAACACCTCCCGCCTCACAATCTTCCCGCAGCCGCGATAATTCTTCGAGGACAACCCTCAGACTCTTGATTTGAACAGTTCCAGTTGGCCGGACAGATTGCGCCGCTGAGTCCATCGGTGGATGGGCCAATCAGGGGACTTGCGATGGCAAACCTAACAATCAACGGAAAAACCTTCATCCTCGACGTCGAGCCGGACACTCCGCTCCTTTGGGCAATCCGCGAGAATGCGGGCCTGACCGGCACCAAATACGGCTGCGGCATTGCACAATGCGGCGCCTGCACCGTGCACGTGGACGGTATAGCCACCCGCTCCTGCGGCATTTCGGTAGCCGAGGCCGAGGGCAAGAAGATCACCACGATCGAAGGGCTCGCCTCCGGCGCTACGCTGCACAAGGTACAACAGGCCTGGATCGCCAAGGACGTCCCGCAATGCGGCTATTGCCAGAGCGGCATGATCATGGCCGTGGCGGCCTTGCTGAACGAGAAACCGAAGCCGACCGACGCCGATATCGACGAGGCCATCACCAATATCTGCCGCTGCGGCACCTTCCAGCAGGTGCGCGAAGCGATCCACACGATCGCAAGCGCGTAAGGAGCCGGCACATGAACAAGCATGTTTCTCCCAGGATAAACCGCCGCGCTTTCGTGATCGGCACCGCCGCTGTCGGCGCCGGCCTCGCCGTCGGTCTCGATATCCCGTTCGGCGGCCCCGCCGTGGTGCGCGCGGCCGACGGCTCGCCCGAGGTCAATGCCTGGGTCGTGGTCAGGCCCGACGACACCGTGGTGATCCGCATTGCCCGCTCCGAAATGGGCCAGGGCTCGCTCACCGGCCTCGCCCAGCTCGTCGCCGAGGAGCTGGAATGCGACTGGTCGAAAGTCACAACCGAATATCCGACTCCTGGTCAGAGCGTCGCTCGCAAGCGCGCCTGGGGCGATTTCTCGACCGGCGGCAGCCGTGGCATCCGCTCCTCGCAGGACTATGTCCGCAAGGGCGGTGCAACTGCCCGCGTGATGCTGATCGAGGCCGCCGCGAATGAGTGGAAGGTTCCAGCCTCGGAGTGCACCGTCGCCAGGGGCGTCATCACCCATAAGGCGTCGGGCCGGACCACGACCTACGGCAAGGTCGCCGAGGCCGCGGCAAAGCTGACCCCGCCGGCCGACGTCAAGCTAAAGGATCCGAAGGACTGGACGATCGTCGGCAAAGGCTTGCTGCGGCTCGACACGGCCGACAAGACCACCGGCGCGATGGTCTACGGCATCGACTTCAAGCTGCCCGGCATGCTGAACGCCGCGATCAAGGATTGCCCGGTGTTCGGCGGCAAGGTGAAGAGTTTTGACGATACCAAGATCGCCGGCATGAAAGGTGTCAAGAAGGTCGTCAAGGTCGGCGATTCCGCGGTCGCGGTCGTCGCCGACACCTGGTGGCACGCCAAGACCGCGCTGGAAACACTGCCGATCGTCTGGGACGAAGGCGACAACGCCAAGGTCTCGAGCGAGACGATTGCGAAATGGCTCGCCGAGGGCCTCGACGATGCGCAACCAGCTTTCGTCGGCAACAAGAACGGTGATGCAAAGGCGGCGATCGCCGGCGCGGCAAAGAAGATCGAGGCCGTCTACAACTATCCGTACCAGAACCACGCCACCATGGAGCCGATGAACGCCACCGCGCTCTATACAGCGGACAAGTGCGAAGTCTGGTGCGGCACGCAGAACGGCGAGGCGGCCTTCGCGGCAGTGCTGGAGGTCTCGGGCCTGCCGGCGGAGAAGTGCGACGTGCACAAGCTGATGCTCGGCGGCGGCTTCGGCCGGCGCGGCACGACGGACTACGTTCGCCAGGCCGTCGCGATCGCCAAGCAGATGCCGGGCACGCCGATCAAGCTGTTGTGGTCACGCGAAGAAGATATGACGCACGGAAAGTATCACCCGGTCACCCAGTGCAGGATGACAGGCGCGTTCGATGCCAACAACAATCTGATCGCGCTGCACTACCGGCTATCGGGACAGTCGATCCTGTTCTCGGTGCGTCCCGAAGCGCTGCAGAACGGCATGGACCCGGCGGCCTTCCAAGGCGTGGCGCAATCCGGCGAGGCCGCATTCGGCTACGCGGTGCCGAACCTGCTCATCGAGCATTCGATGCGTAACCCGCACGTTCCGCCCGGCTTCTGGCGCGGCGTGAACGTCAATCACAACGCGATCTACATGGAATGCTTCATGGACGAGCTCGCCCATGAAGCGGGCCAGGATCCGCTCGAGTTCCGCCGCAAGCTGATGGGCAATCACCCCAAGCATCTGGCGGTGCTCAATGCCGTGGCCGAGAGGATCGGCTGGGACAAGCCGGCGCCGCAGGGCGTCTATCGCGGCATCGCGCAGGTGATGGGCTATGGCAGCTATGTCGCCGGCGCCGCCGAAATCTCGGTGACGGACGGCAACAAGATCAAGGTGCATCGCATCGTCGCCTCCACCGATCCCGGTTACGTCGTCAATCCGGCACAGGTTGAGCGGCAGATCGCCGGCTCCTTCGTCTATGGCCTCTCGGCGCTGTTCTACGGCGGCTGCACGGTCAAGGATGGTCGCATCGAGCAGACCAACTTCGATAGCTACAACTCGATGCGCATCAACGAAATGCCGAAGGTCGAGGCGGTGATGGTGCCAAGCGGCGGATTCTGGGGCGGCGTCGGCGAACCGACCATCGGCGTCGCCGCGCCGGCGGTGCTCAACGCCTATTTCGCGGCGACCGGCAAGCGCATTCGATCGGTCCCGCTGCGCGACCAGAACATCACCTTTGCCTGAGAAACGCCGCGGCGGCCATCATGGCCGCCGCGGCATCTTGCCTGGATGATCCTGATGAGCATGCGACCGGTGACACGGCGAAGTGCCGTGCTCGGTATCACCGCTACGGCCGCGACCTTGGCGCGGCCACAGGTCTTGCGCGCGCAGTCGACGGGCCGCGTCGTCGTGGTCGGTGGCGGCTTTGGCGGAGCGGCCTGTGCTCGCGCGCTCAAGCGCGCGCAAGCCGACCTGCAGGTCATCCTGATCGAACCCGATGTGGTCTTCACCGCCTGCCCCTTCAGCAGCGAGGTAATCGCGGGCCTGCGCGACATCGAAGCTCAACAGTTCAGCCATGACAAGCTCGCGGCCGAGGGCCTGACCATCGTCGGCCAGGCCGTGACCACGATCGAGCCGCAACAGCGCAGCGTCCTGACGGCTGATGGCGTCGCGCTACCCTATGACCGTCTCGTGCTCTCGCCCGGCATCGATTTCAATTTTCAAGCCTTGCCGGGCTATGACGAGATCACATCGGAAAAGATGCCGCACGCCTGGAAGGCGGGGGCGCAGACGCTGCTGCTGCGCCGGCAGTTGGAGGCGATGGGCGATGGCGGCACGGTCGCCATGGCGATCCCTGCCAATCCCTCCCGTTGTCCGCCCGCGCCCTACGAGCGCGCCAGCCTGATCGCCCACTATTTGAAAACGAACAAGCCGCGCTCGAAAGTCCTCATCCTCGATGCCAAGGACAATTTCCCGCAGCAGCGGCTGTTCGAGAAAGCATGGAAGGAGCTCTATGGCGACATGATCGAGCGCATCGGCCTGTCTCAAGGTGGCCGCGTGACATCCGTCGATGGTTCGACCAAGACCATCGTCACGGAGTTCGGCAATTACACCCCTGACGTCGCCAACGTCATCCCACCACAGCGCGCCGGCCACATTGCCGCGGTCGCGGGCGCCGTGGATGCCACCGGCTGGTGCCCGATCGATCCCGTGACCTTCGAGTCAAAGCTCGTCAAGAACGTCCACATCATCGGCGACGCGTGCCTTGGCGGCGGCATCCCCAAGTCGGCATCGGCGGCAAGCGCGCAAGGCAAGGCTTGCGCCGCTGCGATCGTCGCCTTGCTCGGCGGCCGCGCGCCGGAAACACCGCGGCTCACCGGCGTCTGCTACAACATCGTGGCGCCCGGCTATGGTTTCTCGCTTGCCGGCAATTACCAGCCTAAAGGCGATATCTTCGCCGAGGTCGAGGGCGGAGCGACAAGCCCGGTCGATGCGCCGCGCGAACTGCGCGCCCGCGAAGCGGCTGAGGCCGAACACTGGTTTCAAACCATCACGGCGGACACCTTTGGCTAGATCCGACCTTTACATCGCCGTGCTGCTGGTCGGTCTCGCGTTCATCTCCGATACGCACGCGGAAGGACTCGTGCCTTACAAAATCACAGCTGACGGCATTGCGGAATCGCTTACCGGTGCGCCCGGCGACGCCGCGCGTGGACGCGCGCTGGTGGTCGCACGCACCACCACCTGCATCCTCTGTCATTCCGGCCCCTTCCCGGAAACGCGGTTCCAGGGCGACCTCGCGCCTGATCTCGCCGGTGCCGGGAACCGCTGGACGGTGAGCCAGTTGCGACTTCGGCTGGTTGACGCCGCGCGGTTCAACCCGCAGACCATCATGCCCTCCTATTATCGAAACGACGGGCTGGTGCGGGTTGGGCGTACTTTCGCCGGCAAGCCGATATTGTCCGCCGCGGAGATCGAGGACATCGTGGCTTTTCTCGCAACGCTTCGGGACTAGGACCGTTCATGCGAACGACGCGACGACAATTCCTGAGCCTTGCCGGCGGGGTTACGGTCATTCCGATCGTCACCCTGCGGCCGGTCGAGGCGACGCCAGCGATGCTCAACAGCGCGATCCGCAACGTCGTTGGCGAAGCGCCCATTCGCAGCGGCAGGATCAAGCTCGACATTCCACCGCTGGTCGAGAACGGCAACACGGTGCCGATGACGGTGAGCATCGCAAGCCCGATGACGGCGACCGAGTACGTCAAGAGCATTCACATCTTCAACGAGAAGAACCCGCAGCCGAACATCGGTAATTTCTATCTCACTCCCGCCTCCGGCCGCGCCCAGGTCTCGACCCGGATCCGGCTCGCCGACACCCAGAAGGTGGTCGCGATTGCGCGCCTCTCCGACGACACCTTCTGGCAAGTTGCCGTCGACGTCGTCGTCACCCTGGCCGCCTGCACCGAGGAGATGAACTGATGGCTGCGCTCATCAACGTTCCGGCGAAAGCCAAGCGCGGCGACATCATCGAAATCCGCACGCTGACCTCGCACATCATGGAAACCGGTTTCCGCCACACCATGGACGGCGCCTTGGTGCCGCGTGACATCATCACGAGCTTCACATGCCGCTACAACGGCACCGAGATCTTTCGCGCCGATCTGTTTCCGGCCATCGCGGCCAATCCTTATTTGTCGTTCTTTACGGTCGCCAAAGAGAGCGGCAAGTTCGAGTTCGAATGGATCGGCGATAACGGCTATTCGTCCACCGCATCGGCATCGATCACGGTCGAATGATATTCCGGCGCGCGATAGCAGTGGCGGCACTTCTTGCCACGGCCCCGGCCCTGCTTGCAGGAGAAATCCCGCCTGATGCACGTCGCTCCGGCTATTCCTTCATGGGGTCTGACACCCGCGCCATGCAGGATGACGACACGTCCAATCCGGGCATGCTGTTCGTGCTCGACGGCGAAGCACTGTGGACGAAGAAGGAAGGCAGCGCAGACAAGGCCTGCGCGGATTGTCACGGCGATGCCAAGAGCAGCATGAAAGGGATCGCGGCACGCTACCCCGCCTTCGACAAGGCATTGGGCCGTCCCGTTACGCTCGACCAGCGCATCAATCTCTGTCGAGCCAATCATCAACACGCCCCGCCGCTGCCTTTTGAGAGCCACGACATCCTCGCGCTGTCCGCATTCGTCGCCCACCAATCGCGCGGCATCGCGATCACGGCAGGGGACGCCCCGGAGGCAAAACCTTTTGTCGAACAGGGCCGCCATCTCTTCATGGAGCGTGAAGGTCAGCTCAACCTGGCCTGCGTAAATTGTCACGACGACAACTTCGACAGGCATCTCGCGGGCTCGCCGATCACGCAAGGGCAACCGACCGGCTATCCGATCTATCGGCTGGAATGGCAGACTCTGGGATCGCTGGAGCGGCGCCTGCGAAGCTGCATGAGCGGTGTTCGCGCCCAGGCCTATGATTATGGCGCGCCCGAACTGGTTGCGCTCGAGCTCTATCTGATGTCGCGGGCCCGCGGAATGCCGATGGAAACGCCGGCAGTGCGACCGTAGCGGCCAAATTAGGACTAGGCAGGCGCGGAACGGCCGCTAGTATCCCCCCAAAACGAGTCACAGGGAGGGACTGAAGTGGCTGACCACAAAATCTCGCGCCGTACGCTTTTGACGGGCACTGCGGCGGCTGGCGCGCTCAGCTTGACAGGATTGCCCGCGCGCGCCGAGGTGAACTGGAAGAAGTATGCCGGGACCAAGCTGGAGGTGATCCTCGCCAAGGGACCACGCGGCGACAATCTGCAGAAATACGTCAAGGAGTTCACCGAGCTCACCGGCATCCAGGTCGAATCCGAGCAGATCCCCGAGCAGCAGCAGCGGCAGAAATGCGTGATCGAGCTGACCTCGGGACGACCGAGCTTCGATGTCGTCCATCTCAGCTATCACGTGCAGAAGCGGCAATTCGAGAAGGCCGGCTGGCTCGCCGACTTGACGCCCTTCATGAAGGATCCGACGCTGACCGCGCCTGATCTTGTCGAGAGCGATTTCTCGGCCGCCGGCCTGCAATACGCCAAGAATGACAAGGGCCAGATGCTGTCGCTACCCTGGTCGGTCGACTATTTCATCCTCTACTACAACAAGGAGCTGTTCCAGAAGAAGGGCGTCGCGGTCCCGAAGACCCTCGATGAAATGGTCGCCGCTGCCGAAAAGCTCACCGATCCGAAGGAAGGCACCTTCGGCTTCGTCGGGCGCGGCTTGCGCAACGCCAACATGACATTGTGGACCAACTTCTTCCTCGACTATGGCGGCGAATTCCTCGATGCCAAGGGCAACATCCTGACCGACGGCCCCGAAGCGATCGCTGCGACAAAACTCTATCAAACGCTGTTGACGAAAGTCGCCCCACCCGGCGTCGCCGGCTTCAACTGGATGGAGTCCATGGCCTCGTTCACGCAAGGACGCTCGGCGATGTGGATCGACGGCGTCGGCTGGGCGCCGCCGCTGGAGGATCCCGCAGCCTCGCGCGTGGTCGGCAAGGTCGGCTACACCGTCGTACCCGCCGGACCAAAGGGACAATATTCGGCCACCTACGGTGACGGCGTCGGCATTCCAGCTGCCAGCAAGAACAAGGAAGCCGCCTACCTGCTGTGCCAGTGGATGGTCTCGAAGCAGCAAGGCGCCCGGCTGTTGCAGGCCGGCGGCGGCGTGCCGTTCCGCAACTCGATCCTGAACGATCCTGAAATCCAGAAGGGCGTGAAGATGCCCAAGGAATGGCTGCAATCGGTGATCGACTCCGCCAAGATCAGCAAGCTCGGCCTTCCCGTCGTGATCCCGGTCGCGGAATTCCGCGACATCGTCGGCGCGGCGCTCACCGCGACATTGTCGGGCGCCGATCCCGCCACCGAGTTGAAGAAGGCCAACGACCAATACCGGCCGATCCTGGAGCGTAGCGAAAAGGCGTGAGTGCGTTGACACAGGCGACTCCGGGCGCGGTAGAGTCTGGTGCCGCGCCGGAGAAGGAATTGCGGCCACCGTCCTATTGGCCGTTCGTGGTGCCGGCGCTGGTCGTTGTACTCGCGATCATCATCTTCCCGTGGGTCTTCACCATCTGGATGAGCCTGAACGAGTGGAAGGTCGGCTCGCCGACCACCTTCGTCGGGTTCTCCAACTATTTGCGGCTGACCAGCGATCCCCGCTTCATCGAAGCCATCGGGCATACGCTTGTCTATACCGTGCTGTCCGTGCTGCTGCCGCTCGCGTTCGGCACATTCGCAGCTGTGGTCTTTCACCAGAAATTCGTCGGGCGCGGCTTCCTGCGCGGCATCTTCATCATGCCGATGATGGCGACGCCTGTCGCGATCGCACTGGTCTGGACCATGATGTTCCACCCGCAGCTCGGCGTGCTGAACTACCTGCTCTCGCTGGTCGGCATTCCCGCGCAGCTCTGGGTGTTTCATCCGGCGACAGTGATCCCCTCGCTGGTGCTGGTCGAAACCTGGCAATGGACGCCGCTGGTGATGCTGATCGTGCTGGGCGGGCTCGCCGCGATCCCGACCGAGCCCTATGAGAGCGCGCAGATCGACGGCGCCAGCCTGTGGCAAGTGTTCCGTTTCATTACCCTGCCGCTGATCACGCCGTTCCTGTTCATCGCCGGCATGATCCGCATGATCGACGCGGTCAAGAGCTTCGACATCATCTTCGCAATCACCCAGGGCGGACCGGGCTCGGCGTCGGAGACGATCAACATCTATCTCTACAGCGTCGCCTTCACCTATTACGACCTTGGCTACGGTTCGGCGATCGCGGTGGTGTTCTTCCTCCTGATCGTCGCCCTCGCGGCCCTGATGCTCTACATGCGCCAGCGCATGCTGTGGAGCGAGATGGCGAGCGACGCATGACCGTAAAGCAAATCATCAGCAGGATGAGCCTGTGGTTCGCGGTGCTCGTCATCGTATCGCCGGCCATCCTGTTCTTCCTCTGGATGCTGTCGCTGTCGCTCAAGTTCGAGGTCGACAACGCCGCCTACCCGCCCGTGTTCATTCCCGAGCATGTCGCCTGGAAGAACTATGCCGACGTGCTCGCCTCCAACCGCTTCGTGACCTATTTCTTCAACAGCCTGATCGTCACCGGGGGCGCGACTGCACTTGCGCTAATGGTCGGCGTTCCCGCCGGCTACGGCATCGCACGCATGGCCGCGCACAAATCCGCGATCGTGATCCTGATCGCCCGTATCACGCCCGGCCTGTCCTATTTGATCCCGCTGTTCCTGCTGTTCCAGTGGCTCGGCCTGCTCGGCACGCTGGTGCCGCAGATCATCATCCATCTCGTGGTGACGGTGCCGATCGTGATCTGGATCATGATCGGCTATTTCGAGACGACGCCGTTGGAACTGGAAGAAGCCGCCCTCATCGACGGTGCAGGCCGCTGGCAGGTGTTCCGGCACGTCGCGCTGCCGATCGCCAAGCCCGGCATCGCCGTCGCGTTCATCCTGTCCGTAATCTTCTCCTGGAACAATTTTGTGTTCGGCATCGTGCTGGCGGGACGGGAGACCCGCACCCTGCCCGTCGCCGTCTACAACATGATCTCGTTCGACCAGCTGAGCTGGGGCCCGCTCGCCGCGGCCGCACTGATCGTCACCCTCCCGGTGCTGCTGCTGACGGTGTTCGCGCAGCGGCAGATCGTGGCCGGGCTGACGGCGGGGGCCGTCAAGGGCGGGTAGTCACACCTGAAATTGAAATGGCCGACCCACACAAGGAAACCGGCCATTTCTTGAAATTGGCCTACTCCGCCGGTGCGGCGTGCATCTCCGGATGCGCGGCATAATGCTCGGTGGCGCCGAGCTTGCTCGCCGCGAACAGGCCCGCGGCCATCACGGCGTAGGCGAACGCCACCGCGGGCGTCACGCCAAAGCCGCCGCCGAGGCCGACAGCTTCGCCGTGCATGAAACCGAAGTAAGTCAGCACGGCACCGACCAGTGCGAAGGCCGACGCCTTTTCGAAATCGCGCTCGATGATGAAGACACCGATCGCCCCCAGAATGAGACCGCCGAGGATGGAGCCGCCGCCCATCACCTCGAGGCCGTGATAGAACACGCCCTGCTGGGGCAGCGCGGCGATCGCAGCAGCCTTGACGGCGTCGACCTTGTCGGCGGCGAGGCCTCCGACACTGGTCGCGGCCATCATGGTCGAGCCAAGCATGGTGTCGATCTGGAGCTTGGCCCAGGCGGCGAGGTGCGGCGTCAGCGCCAGCACGATCGCGGGCGCGTGCTTGACCGGCGTTGTCTGGAACGCCTGCGCGCCGATCAGCATGCCGATGTAGAGCAGGATCGGCGAAATCGCGACGACAGGCACCAAGGCCAGCAGCACCGAGATGATGCCGAACCAAGCCAGCACCACCACCATGATCCCGGTCGCGGCCGAATAGCCGATGCGTCCTCCCATCGCCTTCCAGCCGGGATGGCCGATATAGACGGCGTTGATGAAGGGATTGCCCATCATGCAGCCGATCAGGCTGACGACGCCATCGGCGGTGAGCACGCGCGTGGTCGGATATTCGTCGCCGGCCGCCTCCGCGCTCTCGACGTTGTCCATGGCCTCGACCAGATCATAGATGCCGAACGGAATGGCGGTGACGAGGATAACACCGAGGAATTCGAAGCCCGAGAAGACGTAGCCGACAGCGGGAAGCGGCACCGAGAAGCCGAAATTGGCGAAGGCTGCGCCGACACCCGCGACGCTCAACCCGCCGAGACCAAGCCCGAACAGGTTCGAGCCCCAGGCGATGATCATGCCCGCTGCGATGGCGACGAGACCTGCGGGAATGCCCTTCGGATACTTTACGCCGCCGAACCAGCTCACCAGGATGATGGCGAAGCAGACGAGGCCAATCTGCGGCGTCATGTACATCTCGAGCGCCGGCCGCATCGAGATGAAGGTGACGGAGACGCCGGCAAGCGTGCCAAGCAGCGCCGCGCGCGGCGTGATCTTGCGGATGAACGGCGCGATGAAGCCGCCGATCATCAGGATGAAGCTCTGGAAGAACACCCAGACGAGGCCGGCCGACCACCCCTTCAGCGGATCGCCGGTCTTGAGCGTGATCGGCAGCATGATCACGAAGGTGACGATGAACATGTGCGGCACGCTGACGCCAGACGGCAGCGCGCAGACGTCGCTGCGGCCGGTCTTCTGCGCGAGGCGATAGGCGAGGTAAGCGTAGTAGAAGGTGGAAAGGCACATCATCAGCCCCAGCGCGGGCAGGATGCGGCCGAACACGAGGCTGTCAGGCATCTTCAGGACGAAGCGCAGCAGGCCCGTGAGCACCAGCATGTTGACGAGGATGTTGGTGCCGAAGCCGAAAAACGCGTTCCAGTCGCCCGATGTCCATAACGCCGGCTGAAAAGCGGACTTGCCGGCCGTCCCCGTCGATGTGCTCATGATAACGCCCCTATGTGATCGAAACTTTCATCGCCTCCAGAACTGCGGCGGAGTCTGCGACCCAGCCGAAGATGCCGCCCTGGGCCTTGATCATCTTCAGGCCCATCTCGTGAAACTCGGGGAAATAGGATGCGCAACCGTCCGAGACGACGACGCAGCGATAGCCGCGATCATTCGCCTCGCGCACGGTGGTGTTCACGCACACTTCGGTGGTGACGCCGCACACCAGCAGGTTTTCGATGCCGTAATTCCCGAGCACTTCCGCAAGTTCGGTGGCGTAGAACGCGCCCTTGCCGGGCTTGTCGATCACGACCTCGCTGTCGAGCGGATAGAGCTCGGGGATGATGTCGTGGCCGGCTTCGCCGCGGATCAGAATGCGCCCCATCGGGCCGGGATCGCCAATGCGCAACGACGGCGCGCCGCGCTCGACTTTTGCAGGCGGCGCATCGGAAAGATCGGGCAGATGGCCCTCGCGGGTGTGGATCACCAGCATGCCGGTGTCGCGTGCCGCCTTAAGCACCGCGCCGATCGGCTTCACTGCGCGCGCAAGCTGGCTGACATCGTTGCCGAGGGTCTCGCCGAAGCCGCCGGGCTCCATGAAGTCGCGCTGCATATCGATGATGAGGAGCGCGGTAGCGGCCCAGTCGAGCTTGATCGGCTCGGGCTCGGCATTGATGACGCCCAGTGTCGGCTTGGCTGAGTTCAACATGACGCCCCTCGCGAGAACTCTCTTTGCCAGGAGTTCTGCAAGCGGCGTGCCATTGTGTACAATCGCGGAGCCGAACAGGCCGCGGTGAAATTTGCTGTTTGGTCAGAAGTTTACGCTAGCAATCGGCACCTGCTTATTCAATGTGCGACCGCTTTGCGACGTGCATCTGCTTAAAGGATGAGCGGCGGTCGCGCACTCTCCACCCGTCATTCCGGCGCGCGACGAAGTCGCGAGCCCGGAATCCATACTCCCGATCGTGGTTATGGATTCCGGGCTCGACGCTTCGCGTCGCCCCGGAATGACGAGCGGAGTAAGTGGGCGAAGCGCGTTCCCACTACCGCCCGGCCCCATAGAGCCGCCCATACTCCTCCTCATACGGCGCATAAGAGTCCTTCAGCGTCGCCATGTTGAGCAGCATCGTCGCCACCACCGCGCCCGCCTTGTCGAACACGCGCGTCTTCACCCAGGCGCTCTCGGTGCGGCGGCTGCCTGAGAGCATTACCACTTCGCGCTCGACCTCATACTCCTCGTCGACGAAGAGCGGCCCCTTCACCAGACGGATCTCCTGGTCAGCAAAGAGGCCGACAGCGGGTCCCTTCGCCGGCAACGGATCGTCCTTGGAGCGGTACTGAAACAGCACGCTCAGCATCTCCATAGGGATGATCGGCTTGCTCCAAGGATTCTCGCTGCTCGAATAATAGGGCGAGTTCTCGGTGATCACGGCGAGCTTCTGCCGCAGCGAGAAGGGATAGAGGTCACCCATGTTCTGGTCGAACGCCATCCGCACCGTCTGTCGCTTGCTGGTGTGGGCCACCTGCACGTCGCGCAGGATCACGGGATCGGCGAGCGGCTTGAGTTCGGAGAGGCGCGTCTCGAGCGCGGTCGCGACCTGTGCATCGCCGACGGAGGCCGTGCCGCGCAGCACCTCGGTGCCGTCGCGCTTCACCATCTGGATTTGGCACTGGCCCGTTCCGGGCAAAGGTTTTGACAGGATCGCCTGCACCTCCTCGCCCTCATAGCACACGCTGCGATAATGCGCGGAGAGACAGCCGCTCTCGAACCAGGCCTGTCCCCACAGCCGCGCGCCGAGCGGGGCGAACTGGCTGAAATGCGTCGGTCCCTCGATGGTGCCGCCCTTGAAGCCGAGCTTCTGCGCGGTGGTATCGTCGTGGATGGAGGCATGCGCGTCGTAAACCTGCGCGTGCAGCATCTGGCGCGGCTGACGCCACGGCCCGATCAGGGCCTCGGTTGTCTCGACGATCTCGGTATCGAACGCTCTTGCAGTCATAGGCTCCTCCACAGGCAGCCATGACTAGCAGGCCCGCCACGGATGCGGCCAGCGATATTGACTTCGGGGCTGCATGCTTTTGACTGGCAACATCCGCTTCGCAGATCGCCCGTCTTTCCGCGGCGCAAAATTCCCCACCGGACACGACGACAAGGACTCTTGAAATGACGCTGTTGCAGGTCGAGCTGGACGACAAATACCGGCTCGAATCGAAGCGGATATTCCTGTCCGGTACGCAGGCCCTGGTCCGCTTGCCCATGCTGCAGCGCGAACGCGACCGGCTCCAGGGGCTCAACACCGGCGGCTTCATCTCCGGCTATCGCGGCTCCCCGCTCGGCATGTACGACCACGCGCTGTGGCGCGCCAAGTCGCATCTACAGCAGCACGACATCGCTTTCGTGCCCGGCCTGAACGAAGACCTGGCGGCCACCGCGGTCTGGGGCAGCCAGCAGGTCGGCCTGTTCCCGGGCGCCAAGGTCGATGGCGTATTCGGCATCTGGTACGGCAAGGGCCCCGGCGTCGATCGCTCGGTCGACGCTCTCAAGCATGCCAATGCGGCCGGCACCTCGCGCAACGGCGGCGTGCTGGCGCTCGCGGGCGACGACCACGGCTGTCAGTCCTCGACGCTGGCGCATCAGAGCGAGCAGGTGTTCGCCGCAGCGCTGATCCCCGTGATCAATCCGGCAACGCTGCAGGATTATCTCGATCTCGGCCTCTACGGTTTCGCGCTGTCGCGCTTCTCCGGCTGCTGGGTCGGTTTCAAGGCGATCAGCGAAACAGTGGAGAGCTCGGCCTCGATTGATAGCGATCCTGAACGTATCCAGATCACGCTGCCCGAGGATTTCGAGATGCCGCCCGGCGGCCTCAACATCCGCTGGCCCGATCCGCCGCTGGAGGCCGAGAAGCGCCTGTTCGGTCCGAAGATGGAAGCGGTGCAGGCCTTCGCGCGCGCCAACCGGCTCGACCGCATCGTGCTCGATTCCAAGCCGGCCCGGCTCGGCATCATCGCAACCGGAAAGGCTTACCTCGATCTGCGCCAGGCGCTCGCCGACTTGGGCATTATCGACAAGGACGCGCAGGACCTGGGCTTGCGCATCTACAAGGTGGCCCTGACTTGGCCCCTGGAGGAAAGCGGGGCAAAGCGTTTCGCCGAAGGTCTTCAGGACGTGCTGGTTGTCGAGGAGAAGCGCGGCTTCATCGAAGACCAACTGATGCGCATCCTCTACAACATCGATGCATCGAGGCGCCCGACCGTCACCGGGAAACGTGACGAGCGCGGCGCGCCATTGCTGCCGAGCGAGGGCGAACTGACGCCGACCATCGTTGCTGGTGCGCTGGTGGCGCGCCTGCGCAAGCTCGGCCATCACAGCCCGCTGCTGGAGCAGCGCCTCGCCCGGCTCGAGGCCTTCGACCATCCCGTCACGTCAAATGCGCCGATCAAGCTCGCACGCACGCCGTTTTTCTGCTCGGGCTGTCCGCACAACACCTCGACACGCGTGCCCGAGGGCAGCCGTGCCATGGCGGGCATCGGCTGCCACGGCATGGCCCTGAGCATGCCGACCCGTCGCACCGATCTGATCTCGCATATGGGCGCCGAGGGCGTGAACTGGATCGGCCAGTCGCCATTCACGAGCGAGAAGCACATCTTCCAGAATCTCGGCGACGGCACCTACACCCATTCCGGGCTCCTGGCCCTCCGTGCGGCATCGGCCGCCGGCATCAACATCACCTACAAGATCCTCTACAACGACGCCGTCGCGATGACCGGCGGCCAGCCCGCGGAGGGCGCCTTCAACGTCGCGCAGATCGCGCATCAGGTCTGGGCCGAGGGCGTCAAGCGGCTCGCGATCGTCTCCGACGATCCCAGCAAATACCCTGACGGCAATTACTTCCCGCAGGGCGCGACCATCCATCACCGCCGCGAGCTCGACGCCGTGCAGCGCGAGCTGCGCGACATCGAGGGCCTCACCGTCATCATTTACGACCAGACCTGCGCTGCGGAAAAGCGACGGCGCCGCAAGCGCGGGCTCTATCCGGATCCCGCCAAGCGCGCGTTCATCAACGAGCTCGTCTGCGAAGGCTGCGGCGATTGCTCGCAGGCCTCCAATTGCGTCTCGGTGCAGCCGCTCGAGACCGAGTTCGGCCGCAAGCGCCAGATCGACCAGTCCAACTGCAACAAGGACTTTTCCTGCGTCGAAGGTTTTTGTCCAAGCTTTGTCACCGTCCACGGCGGCAGCCTGAAGCGCATGAAGACCTCGGCAGTCGATTCCGGCCAGCTGTTCGCCGATTTGCCGCTGCCGCCCACGCGTGAACTGGACAGCCCCTACAACATCCTCGTCACCGGCATCGGCGGCACCGGCGTCATCACCATCGGCGCCCTGCTCGGCATGGCCGCCCATGTCGACGGCCGCGGCTGCTCGGCGCTGGACTTCACCGGCCTGTCGCAGAAGAACGGCGCGGTGATGAGCCATGTGCGCATCGCGCCGAAGCCGGAGGACATCTCCGCCGTTCGCATCACCACGGGCGGTGCCGACGTCATCCTCGGCTGCGACATGATCGTCTCGGCCGGCCCGAGCGCGCTCAGCCGCGCCGAGCGCGGTGTGACCAAGGCCTATATCAACGCCGACCTGCAGCCGACGGCGAGCTTCGTGCAAAATCCGGATCTCGATTTCGAGATGGGCACGATGCAGACCGTGTTGCGTGACGCGGTCGGCGACAAGAACCTCGACATCATCGACGCCACGGGCATTGCCGCGGCGCTGCTGGGCGACAGCATCGCCACCAATCCGTTCATGCTCGGCTTCGCTTTCCAGAAGGGCGCGATCCCGCTGTCTCTGGAAGCGCTGCTGCGCGCCATCGAGATCAACGGTGCGGCGATCGAGATGAACAAACTTGCCTTCACCTGGGGCCGCCTCGCTGCCCACGATATGTCGCGGGTGCGCAGCGTGCTGCAGTTCAAGAGCCGGGCCTCTGCGCCGACCAAATCGCTCGACGACATCATCGCGACGCGCGCCGAGTTCCTGACGCGCTACCAGGACAAGGCCTATGCCGACCGCTACCTCGCGGTCATCGCCAAGGTACGCAAGGCGGAAGCGGCCGCCTCGCCCGCGTCCACGGAGCTGACCGAGGCGGTCGCGAAGAACCTGTTCAAGCTGATGTCCTACAAGGACGAGTACGAGGTCGCGCGGCTCTACACCGATGGCAGCTTTACTAAAAAGGTGTCGGAGAAGTTCGACGGCGACTTCACGCTGAAGTACCATCTGGCCCCACCGATTTTCGCAAAGCGCGACAAGGCGACGGGACGGCTGCAAAAGCAGGAGTTCGGCGGCTGGATGATCCATGCCTTCCGCATTCTCGCCAAGTTGAAGTTCCTGCGTGGCAGCACGCTCGATCCGTTCGGCCGCACCGAAGAGCGGCGGATGGAGCGCAAGCTGATCCAGGACTACCTTGGCATGATCGATCAGCGGACCGCCGCATTGAAGGCTGAGCAGATCCCGCTGCTGGCGCGTCTCGCCCGTGTGCCGGAGACGATCCGTGGATTCGGCCACGTCAAGGAAGCCAACGTGAAACTGGCGGCCGCCGAGACGGCGCGGCTGGAAGCGGAGCTGGAGAACAGCCGCTTTGCAGCGGCGGCGGAGTGACGAGCCACAACCACACACTCCGTGTCATCGCCCGGCGAAGACCGGGCGATCCAGTACTCCGAGACGGTTGTGGTTGAACTGAGAAGGCGCGGCGTACTGGATGCCCCGCCTTCGCGGGGCATGACAGCGGTGGGAGTGCTTAGACCGGCGTTGTAGCCGCGCTTGCCGTCACCGACGTCATCGCGCCCTCCGCCAGATGCCGCCCCGCGATATACCCGAACGTCAGGGCCGGCCCGAGCATGATTCCCGGCCCCGGACAATTCCCGTTCATGATCGAACCCATGTCGTTGCCACAGGCATAAAGCCCCGCGATCGGTGTACCGTCCTCGCGCAGTACGCGCGCCTGCGCATCGACCTTCATGCCAATCGCGGTACCGATATCCGCCGGATAGATGCGCATCGCGAAGAACGGTGGACCAACGATCGGCGCGACGCACGGATTTGGCTTGTGTGCGGCATCGCCGAGGTGGCGCTGGTAAATGTTGCTGCCGCGGCCGAATTCGGGATCGCGCCCCTCCTTCGCACCGGAATTGTAACTTGCAATGGTCGCCGTGAGCACTGCCGGCTTGATGCCGATCCTGGCGGCAAGCCCTGCGATGTCGCGCGCCTCGATCAGCTCACCGGCCGCCACGTAGCGCCACACATTGTGCGTGAACGGCTTGATGCGGCCGAGACCGTAACGCCAAAGGAACTGACGATCACAGATCAGATGGAACGGCCGATTCGGCTCCCCATCGAGGTCGCGCAGCATGGCGAGCACGAACTCATGATACGGCAACGCCTCGTTGACGAAGCGCCGGCCGGCGGCATTGACGGCGATCACACCGGGCTTGGCGCGGTCCGTCACCGTATGCGGAAACACGCCGCGGCTGCCGTCGGCACGGCGGAACAATGAGGCCGGCACCCAATAGGCCGGGCTTGTTGCGTCCATGTTGAGCGCCGCGCCGATAGCGGTCGCAAGGCGGAGCCCATCACCGGTAATTGACGTGTTAGCTGCCGAGACGACGCCGGCAGCCGTCGGGAAAAAGCGTTTGCGCAAGATCGCATCATGCGAGAAGCCGCCGGTCGCGATCACCACGCCGCGCCGCGCCGCAATCGAACGATCGCGTGACCCGTGGCGAATGACCACACCACCGACGCGATCGCCCTGCATCGACAAATCCTCGACGTCGGCGCTGAACAGGACCTCCACCTGCCGCGCCAGCAGCGAGGCATAGAGCCGGGCCGCGAGCGCGTTGCCGAGATGCAGCGTCGTGCCGCGCGAACTGCCCAGCCGCTGCAATGCGTATTCGCAGATGAGCCGCGCCGCGCGCAAGGTCGAACGAAGCGACTTTCCGATCCGGCGCAGATGCGGGATGTCGAGCCGGTCGACCATCATCCCGCCGAACAGCGTGAATTCCGGCAGCGGCGCGCGCAGACGTGAAAAATGCGCGCCGAGCTTCGTGCCATCGAATGCAACCGGCTCCAGCACGCGCCCGCCTGATGTTGCGCCCAGCCGCTCCGGAAAATAGTCAGGACAGGCTTTCACCGGCTGGAGGCGCACCTCCGTCTTGCCTTCGAGATAGGCGACCGCCTCCGGCCCACGCGCAAGAAAGGCCGCGCGCAAGCCTGCATTGGCGGTCTCAGGCACCGTGCTTGATAGATACTGGACGGCATCGGTGATGCTGTCGGAGAGCCCTGCCTCCTGCATTTTAGGATTGGCGGGGATCCAGACCATTCCGTCAGACCACGCCGTTGTGCCGCCGACAAAGGCGGTCTTCTCGATCACCAGCACACGCAGGCCTTCCGCGGCAGCGACAACGGCCGCTGTCATGCCACCGGCACCGGCGCCGATGACAATGACATCGTAAGTCTCCTGGGCCGGCATCATGCGGCAAAGGTCCGGAGGCGAGGCATGACACCGTCATACCCCGCCTGCGAGCTCACAGCTAGCGCTGCGGCTTCCGCTCGATCGGATCGATGTCGATCGCGCGCAGGCGGCCGAGCCGCAGCACGTCCATCGCGAGCCGCCGCCCGATCCGGTCGCGGTCGAGCACCCGGATCAGATCGTCGACGCCGTTGATCTCGACGCCATCCAGCCTGATTACGACGTCACCGGGCAACAGGCCGGCCTTGGCCGCAGGGCCATCCGGCTCGATCTGCATCAGCAGCGCGCCCATCTTGTTCTCGACGCCGGCCAGCACTGCGTGCCGCCGCGGGACCGGTGCGGTCTGGCCGGCGACGCCGATAAAGGCGCGGCGGACGTAGCCGTGGCGAATGATCTCCGACAGCACGAATTGCGCAGTGTTGCTGGCGACCGCGAAGCAGATGCCCTGCGCGCCGTTGATGATGGCCGTGTTGATGCCGATCACCTCCGCATTCGACGACACCAGCGGCCCACCGGAATTGCCGGGATTGAGCGCGGCGTCGGTCTGGATCACGTCCTCGATGGTGCGCCCGCTGACCGACCGGATCGAGCGGCCCAGCGCGGAGACCACGCCGGCAGTCACAGTCGATTCGAAGCCGAGCGGATTGCCGATCGCGATCACGAGCTGGCCACGCCGCAAACTCTTGGAATTGCCGAGCGCAGCATAGGGCAGATCGCGCACGCCGTTGGCGCGCAGCAACGCCAGATCCGTGTCGGGATCGACGCCGAGCACCCGGGCATCCCCGACATTGCCCTCGACATCCCGCAGCCGGATCTCCTTGGAGGCGCCGACCACATGGCTGTTGGTGAGCACGAGCCCATCAGGCGAGATCACGATGCCCGAGCCGAGCCCACCGCGCTCACGGCCGTTCGGCGTCTTTGGCCCGGTCTCGACGCGCACGACGGCGGGACCGACGCGGTCGGTCACGTCGATCACGGCATTGGAATAGGCGTCCAGCAGGGCCCGGTCGTCGACCGGGGCAGCCGCTGTCGTTCGCGATGACACGGCGTCACCGGCGATATCCGAGGTAAAATCCAGCATGGTAGGAGTCCTTGAGGCTCACACAAATGGTGGCCTGTTCCCCCTCACGCAAGTGCCCGGCCGGGGAGGCTGGGGCTGGACTGCCCAGGTGGCTAGGGCGCCCGCCGCAGCCTGCCCCCTCTTGCCTTGACCGGATCAAGCAGCGACCAGTCGCCATCCGGGAGCACGTGGCCCTTGGGGAACGGCGCTCGCAGCTCCAGCCCGAGCGAGCGCAGCACGCGGTCGTCGCGATAGTAGCATTGCAGGACCACGCGGACGAGCGTCGCGGCCGCTGCGCCGCCGTGCTTGCGAAACTCTTGCGCTACGGCATGGCGTCTGGCGGCATCGAGCTCCGCAATCGGCTGCCCTGCCAGCCGCGCCAGATGATCCAGCGCCGCCGACACCAGTTTGAGATCGCGACCGAGCGTCGCCAGCATATCGGCCTGGATCGCGGGATCATCGGCGCCGGGCACCTTGTACTCGTCGCTGGGCGGCACGATCATCCCGGCGATGGTTCGGAGATCGTCGCGTTGGGTCCGCGTGAGTTGAAGACTTTCGGACATGACGGCCTCAGTCGAACAAATTGGCGAGGCGCTGCTTCATCTGGTCAGCGATGTAGAGCGCAAGGGCCTGGATGGTGGAGGTCGGATTGACGCCACCCGAGGTGACGAAGATGCTGCCGTCGACGATGAAGAGGTTCTTGACGTCGTGCGCGCGGCCCCATTCGTTGACGACGGATTTTTTGGGATCGGTGCCCATCCGCGCAGTGCCGAGCAGATGCCAGCCGCCCCAGGGAATCGGAGAGTTGATACAGATGTCGGTCGCGCCCGCCATCTCCAGCACCTCTGTGCCGCGAGCGAGCGCGTGTTCCATCATCTTCCGGCTGTTATCGGAGATCGTGTAATCGATCTTCGGCGCGGGGATACCGTGGCTGTCCTTCAGCACGGGATCGAGCGTGACCTGGTTGTGCTCCTCCGGTAGATCCTCACAGATCGCGGAGAACCCGAGCCGGTGACCATTGAGCTTGCGGAAGACACGGTGATGATCCTCGCCCCACGGCAAAATGCCTTTCTGCTCGCTGACGACCGCCTCGAACACCGGCCCGGCGCCGCGCACGAACTGCACTCCGTAACCGCGCACGAAACCGCGCGACAAATCCGTGTCGTACCACTGCTTGCTCCACAGGCAGGTCGGCGGCGCGCGATTGGAGTCGGTCGGCTCCTTCACATAGCCGTAGATCTGCGCATAGGGATGGAACATCAAGTTCTTGCCCACGAGGCCGGATGAATTGGCAAGCCCATTCGGAAAGCGGTCGGATTTCGAATTGAGCAGCAGCCGCGGCGTGCCGACGCCGTTGCATGCGATGATGACGACATGCGCCGGCTGGAACTGCTCGACGCCATCCTTGTCGTAATAGATCACGCCGGAGGCCATGCCGTTCTCGTCGGAGGTGATCTCGCGTACCCGGCAATGCGTGCGCAGCTCGACGCCGGCGCGGATCGCATGCGGCCAATAGGTGATGTCGGTGGAAGACTTCGCGCCCTGCGCGCAGGCGGGCGTGCAATGGCCGAGATTGATGCAGCGGGCACGGCCTTCATAGTCCATGGTGGCGACCGTCGTGTCCGACGGCCACCAGTGCCAGCCGAGCTTGTTCATGGCCTTGCCGATGATCGCGCCGGACAGGCCGAGCGGCTGCTGCGGCATCGGCGGATGCGTCAGCGGCGAGAGCGGGTCGCCTGACAGGCCCGACGTCCCCATCATCCGGTCGTTCTCTTCGAAGAACGGCGTCAGCGCGTCGTAGTCGATCGGCCAGTCGTCTGCGACGCCGTCGAGAGTCTTCACCTTGAAATCGGAGGGATGCAGCCGCGGCCAGTGGGCGGTGTACATCACGGTCGAGCCGCCAACGGCGTTATAGTTCACGACCTTGATCGGCGAATTGTCGTCGTTAACAGGATAATCCTCGGGACGGCCGCGAACGTTGGGGCTGGACGACCATTCGCCGAAGAATTTGGCTTCCCAGTCCCGCCCTGTGCTCGGATATTCCGCCGGGTTCATCCAGCCGCCCTGCTCCAGGCAGAGGATGTGCATCTTGGTCTCGGCCAGCGACCAGGCCACAGCCGCGCCCGAAGCGCCGGCGCCGATGATCAGGACGTCCACAGGGTCTTTCATCAAACCTTCTTCCTCCCGCCCTCGCCGCTTCCCGGGCGATTCGGCCATCACGGCTTGCAAAGCCCGAGAACGATAGGGGCAGACCGGCGGGCGAGTAAAGACTGGCGGGCGAATGTCGCACTTCGCACAGCGCAGACCATTGGTC
Organism: Bradyrhizobium sp. UFLA06-24; assembly: GCF_054967145.1. NCBI lineage: Bacteria > Pseudomonadati > Pseudomonadota > Alphaproteobacteria > Hyphomicrobiales > Nitrobacteraceae > Bradyrhizobium > Bradyrhizobium sp. UFLA06-24. The sequence goes on along the minus strand of NZ_JADFUE010000001.1, from coordinate 163,167 downwards.
TTGCGACTGCCGGATGCTAGGAACGAGGGGCAAGAGCAATCGATAGTGAGAAGTTATGTCCTTCGAGAATTCATTGGCCGTCGCCCGCGCCTTCGCGCTTGTTGTATTTCTCGCTCTGTCCGGTTTTCTGGGGACCTCCAGCCCCGCCGCCGCATTGACCGCAGCCGCGACGGTGCGGGACGCCAATTCGATCCAGCTCGGCGACGTCACCTACCGGCTCGACGGCGTCGACGCGCCCGAGCTGGACCAGATCTGCATCGACGACCATGCCGATCCCTGGACCTGCGGCATCGAGGCCCGCGACCAGCTCACGAAGCTGATCGGCGGAAAACCGGTGCGCTGCGACGATGTCGGTCCCGAGAAGAATTTTGGCAAGCGCCATCGCGCGATCTGCACGGTCGAGGGCGACAAGGCCTCGTTGAACGAGCAGTTGCTCAAGCTGGGCTTTGCGATCGCGCGCGAGCCGATCAAGGCCAACGTCAAACCGGCGGCTGCCGAGGCCAAGACGGCCTCATCAGGCATCTGGAAGGGCTGCTTTGTTGCACCGCAAGAATTCCGTACCGGCAAGAAGGACGGCGCATTGCTCGGCGCCGCCTGCCGGGCCGACCGTGACAAGGAGATCCGCGCGGTGCTGTTTCCGGAGGAGCTGACGGCGCCGCCGAGTTGCACCATCAAGGGCAAGCTCGCGGTGCGCGCCCGTGTCACCGGGAATATCGGCATCTACCACTTAAGGGGCTGCCCGAGCTATGCCGCGACCACCAAGCCGGACCGCTGGTTCTGCTCGGAGGACGACGCCCAGGCGGCTGGCTTCCGCAAGGCTTATAATTGCCGACGGCCAAAGTGAACAATTACGGTCACGCATCCGTGAGTGGTAGTCCGAGACCGTATTGATCCGGAATTGAACTGAAACGGGAGTTGCTGCACTTATATGTGTACGCAAGCGCTTCGCGCGAGCGTTTCCTTGGCGGCAATCCGGCTTTGGTCCGATTGCTTTGCTCGGGCGTTTCCTCCCTAGACTTGGGCCGCTTGTCACCAACAAGCGGCTCTTCTTTTTTGGACGGATCTAGCTGTGCATCTGAATGAATTGATCCATCGGCGGCATGTTCTGATTGAGATGCGCCATGATCCAGACCGTTCCGCCGACCACCAGAAAGACGACGAGCAGACCGAAGGCCAGCGCCAGCACGTTGTTGGTGTTGTCAGGTCCAGTTGTGATGTGCAGGAAGAAGACGAGATGCACGCCCATCTGCGCGATCGCCAGCACGATCAGCGCAACGGGAATCGAGGGCTGCCAGACCAGATCAGTGCCGGCGATGAAGAACGAGGTCGCGGTGAGTACCAGCGCCAGGCCGAGACCGACGACATAGCCGAGCACGCGCTCGCCGACGCTGTGTTGCTCCTCATCACCAGGGGCGATGTCGTGTTCGAGATGCATGTGCGTCTGATCGCTCATGTGCCACCTCCCAGCAGGTAGACGACGGAGAACACGCCGACCCAGATGATGTCGAGCGCGTGCCAGAACAGCGCAAAGCACATCATCCGACGCAGGACGTCGGCGCGAAAGCCCTTGGCGAAGACCTGGGCCATCATGGTGAGGAGCCAGAGCACGCCGGCCGAGACGTGCAGGCCGTGACAGCCGACCAGCGAGAAGAACGCGGTCAGGAAAGCGCTGCGCGAGGGGCCGTAGCCGCGGGCAACGAGGTCGGCGAACTCGTTGAACTCGATGGCGAGGAAGATCAGCCCGAGCACGCAGGTCACGGCCATGCCGAGATAGAACCAGAGCCGGTTGCGGACGTCGGCCGCGATGCTCGCCATGCCGCAGGTAAAACTCGAGAGCAGCAGGCAAACCGTCTCGATTGCGACGTTGCGCTGATCGAAGATCTCCGATCCCTTGGGGCCACCGGCGGTCTGGCCAGACAGCACCGCATAAGCCGCGAAGAAGCAGGAGAACATGACGATGTCGGAGAGCAGGAAGATCCAGAAACCGTATGCGGTGACGATCCGCTTCGGCGCAGGTCCCGGATTCTCGCTGACCCGGCCGATGTGGTGGGGATCAGCATGGGCGTGCTCGAGAGTCGCAGTCATTGCCATCAGAGCGTCCCCGCCAGGCTGACGAGGTCACGACGCTCCTCGATGTTGAGACGATCGATCCGTTCGACCTCGGCTGCCGGTATGACGTATTCGTCGTGATCGCGCCAAGCGAACACGACGAAGGTCGCGAACGCGCCGACGCCGCCGAGGATCACCATCCACCAGATGTGCCAGATCAGCGCAAAGCCCATGACGGTGGCAAAGAACGCGCAGACGAAACCGGTCGGCGAATTTCTGGGCATCTCGATGTCCTGATATTCCGGCCCCGAATGGTCGCCGAGCTGCTGCTCCTTGGCATGCTGCTTCAGCGCCCAATAGGCGTCCTCGCCACGGACATCGGGATAGAACGCGAAGTTGAAGACCGGTGGCGGCGAGGAAGTCGCCCATTCGAGCGAACGCCCGTCCCATGGATCTCCGGTGCGATCCCGCAAAGCTTCGCGGTTCCTGATACTGACCACGACTTGCGTGATCTGCGCGAGCACGCCGATGGTCAGCAACAACATGCCGAACGCGGCCACCAGCATCCAGGGTCGCCACTCCGCGACGTCGTAATGCTGCATGCGCCGGGTCATGCCCAGCATGCCCGCGATATAGAGCGGCATGAAGGTCACCCAGAATCCGACGAAGGTGAACCAGAATCCCACCTTGCCCCAGCGTTCGTCGAGGCGGAAGCCGAACGCTTTTGGGAACCAGTATTCGAAGCCCGCGAAGGCGGCGAATAACACGCCGCCGATGATGACGTTATGGAAGTGGGCGACCAGGAACATGCTGTTGTGGAGCATGAAATCCGCCGGCGGTACCGCCACCAGGACGCCCGTCAGACCGCCGATGATGAACGTCACCATGAAGCCGACCGACCACAGCATCGGCGTCGCGAAACGGATCCGGCCGCCATACATCGTGAACAGCCAGTTGTAGATCTTCACCCCGGTCGGCACCGCGATGATCATGCTGGCGATGCCGAAGATGGCGTTGACATCGGGCCCGGCTCCCATCGTGAAGAAGTGATGCAGCCAGACCATGAAGGAGATGATGCAGATCGCCATGGTCGCGAGCACCATGGAGCGATAACCGAACAGCGGCTTGCTGGAGAAGGTGGACACCACCTCGGAGTAGACGCCGAAGGCCGGCAGCACCAGGATGTAGACCTCCGGATGTCCCCAGGCCCAGATCAGGTTCATGAACATCATCACGTTGCCGCCGGCTTCGTTGGTGAAGAAGTGGAAGCCGAGATAACGGTCGAGCAGCAGCATCGCGAGCGTGGCCGTGAGGATCGGAAACGCCGCGACGATCAGCAGGTTCGAGGCCAGCGTGGTCCAGCAGAACATCGGCATACGCAGGTAGTTCATGCCCTTGGTGCGCAGCTTCAGCACCGTCGTCACGAGATTGATCCCGGCCACCAGCGTGCCGACGCCGGAGATCTGCAGCGACCAGGCGTAGTAATCGACCCCGACGCCGGGCGAATAGGACAGCTCCGACAGCGGCGGAAAGGCGAGCCAGCCCGTGCGGGCGAACTCACCGATCACCAGCGAGAGATTGACCAGCAGTGCGCCGGTCGCGGTCAGCCAGAAGCCGACGGAATTGAGGGTCGGGAACGCGACGTCGCGCACTCCGAGCTGAAGCGGCACGACGAGGTTCATCAACCCGATCACGAACGGCATTGCCACGAAGAAGATCATGATGGTGCCGTGCGCCGAGAATATCTGGTTGTAGTGTTCCGGCGGGAGATAACCCTGCGACTGGTAGGCGACCGCCTGCTGGATCCGCATCATGATGGCGTCGCTGCCACCGCGCAACAGCATCACCGAGGCCAGCAGAATGTACATCACGCCGATGCGCTTGTGATCGACGCTGGTGATCCATTCGTGCCAGAGATAGGGCAGATGCCCCTTCACCACGACCCAGATGAGCACCGCGAGGATAGCTGCCAGTACAACGCCACCCGCGATGAGCGGAATGGGCTGATCGAACGGAATGGCCGACCAGTCGAGCTTACCGAGCATCGTGGCCTCCATTCTGCGACCGGCCGGCTTCGGATGCGAGCTCCGGCCCTGGCCCTGGGGGAATGTGCTGGGTCGCGATCAGGTCGAACAGGCGCGGGTCTTCGAGCCGATAGGTCGGCCTGCCCTTCTCGATGCCCTGCTGCATCAGCTTCTTGTAGCTGTCCTCGTTCAGCACGGCGTCGGTCTTCGCGGTGGTCGCCACCCAATCCGGAAATGACAGCGGCGAGATCACGTTGACGTCGAACATCATGTCGGGGAAGCCGTCGCCGGAGAAATGCGCCGAGAGGCCCCTGAACTTCCCCTCGTTGTCGGCGCGCAAGTTCAGCTTCGTCACCATGCCGTTCATGGTGTAGATCATGCTGCCGAGCTGAGGGATGAAGAACACGTTCATCACGCTCGATGATGTCAACTGGATGTTCAGCTCTGCTCCCGCCGGCACTGTCAGCGTATTGACGGTCGCAATGCGCTGGTCGGGATAGATGAAGAGCCATTTCCAGTCGAGCGAGACGGCCTGGATGCGCACCGGGCTGCCGGTGCCCGGTACCGGTGCTGCGGGATCGAGCTGGTGCGAGCCGATCCAGGCGACGCCGCCGAGCAGGATCACTGTGAGTGCGGGAATCGCCCACACCACCATCTCCACCCGTCCGGAATAGACGAAGTCGGGACGGAAGCGCGCTTTCGGGTTGGAGGCGCGAAACCAGAACGCAAAGGCCAGGATCGCAATGATGGTCGGCACCACGATCGTGAGCATGATGAAGACGGAATCGACCAAAATGGTGCTGTTGGCCGCAGCCACAGGGCCTTGTGGATCGAGCAGATTCATCGGCAAGCCACTGGCGGTTGGGAGCCCCGGGAAACAGCCTAACGTGGGGAAAGGCTCCGCAACAAACGCGATCGCGTGAAGACGGTTCCTACTGCCGTCGCACCGACCGGCCCGCTTCTCGCGGGCGGCATGCAAATTCCCGCGATGTCAATGACATGAGCGCGGGACGCCCGGCCTTCTCACCCTCGCAGTCCGTTGCTATCGTCGAAAGAAACAACGGGATGGAACGCGGTACTCGAGCAGTACCTCTGCCGGGAGTGAACTGAGATGCGCTTGCAGGACAAGGTTGCGATCGTCGTGGGCGCCGGCCAAAGCCCCGGCGAAGGCATGGGCAACGGCCGCGCAACCGCGCTGACCTTCGCGCGCGAGGGCGCGAAGGTGCTGTGCGTCGACCATCATCTGGAATCAGCGCAGGAGACCGCGGACCTGATCGCGGCAAAACAAGGCACCGCCGTGGCCCTCAGGGCCGACGTGACCAAGTCTGGCGACATCAAGGCGATGGTCGCCGACGCCAAATCGCGCTGGGGCCGCATCGACGTGCTGCACAACAATGTCGGTGTCAGCCTGTCCGGCGGCGATGCCGAACTGCTTGATATCACCGAGGAGGCGTTTGACCGCGTCGTGGCCATCAACCTGAAAAGCTGCATCCTCGCGGCGAAAGAGGTGATCCCGATCATGCGCGCGCAGAAGAGCGGCGCCATCATCAACATCTCCTCGATGGCGGCAATCACCACCTATCCGTATGTCGCCTACAAGGCGACGAAATCGGCGATGATCGCCTTCACCGAGCAGCTGGCTTACCAGAACGCCGAACATGGCATCCGCGCCAACGTCATCCTGCCTGGCCTGATGAACACGCCGATGGCCGTCGACACCCGCGCCCGCGAGTGGCACAAGAGCCGCGCCGAGGTCGAGGCCGAGCGCGACAGTAAGGTGCCGCTGCGCAGGAAGATGGGCACGGCCTGGGACGTCGCGAATGCCGCGCTGTTTCTCGCATCCGACGAGTCGAATTTCATCACGGGTGTGACGCTGCCGGTGGATGGCGGGGCCAGCGTGAGGCGGGGCTAGGTCTTTCTTCGTCCTTCTCCGCTTTGCGGGGGAAGGCGAAGAGAGCTCGCTCAGTGCGAATACGTCATCCGCCAGACAGTGCCGCCGGTATCCTCCGAAATCAGCAGCGATCCATCCCTGGTAACCGCGATGCCGGCCGGCCGTCCCCATACCTGCGCGTCGTTCACGACAAAGCCGGTGACGAAATCCTCGTACTCACCGGTTGGCTTGCCATCCTTCATCTTGATCCGGATCACCTTGTAGCCGGTGCGCTTCGAGCGATTCCAGGAGCCGTGCTCGGCGGCAAAGGCGTCGCCCTGGTACTCGGATGGAAACTGCGGGCCCTGATAGAAGGTCATACCGAGCGAGGCCGAATGCGCCTGCAGCAGCACATCGGGCACCGTCACCTTGTCTTTTAGATCCGGCCGCGCACCAGCGTGGCGCGGGTCTTCGTTGTTGCCGATGTAGAACCACGGCCAGCCGTAGAAGGCGCCTTCCTTCACGCTGGTGACGTAGTCGGGTACGAGATCGTCGCCGAGGCCGTCGCGTTCGTTGGTCGAGCACCAGGGCAGGCCAGTCTGCGGCTGGATCGCAAGACCGACACAGTTGCGAATGCCGGTAGCGTAGAGCTTGCGGTCCTTGCCTTCGGGCGTGAAGGAGAGCACCGCGGCACGCTCTGCCTCATACCCCCAGGAGGCGCCGAGGGCTTGCGTGCGCGACCAGGCTTCGAGTCCGCCGGGTGGGCTCCCCATGCCTTCTGCGACGTTGCTGGCGGAGCCCACCGACACGAGCATGCGCTTGCCGTCGGGCGTGAACGCGATATCGCGGGTGGAATGGCCCGATCCATGCGCCAGGTTCGCCACCACGATTTCGGGCTTACCCGAGGCCTTCAGGTCGCCAACGCGATAGGGAAAGCGGACGATGTTGCCGGCATTGGCGATATAGATCCATTGCGGATTGTCGCCGTTCGGAAAGAAGGCGATTCCGAACGGGCGGTTGAGTCCGCTGGCAAAGACCTCGTTGGTCGCGACTTTGGCGCCCTCCCCAAGACGCAGCACGCGAATGCGTCCGGGTCCGGTCTCGGCAACGAAAATGTCGCCGTTCGGCGCGACGCGCAGCACGCGTGCGTCGGACAGGCCATCAGCCAACAGTTCGATCTTGAATCCCTGTGGCACGAGCGGCGTCGCGCCACCACGCGCCGTCACGCGCGTGGGGTTCGCAACCGAGCGCGAGGCGCCGGGCGCCGGCAAGTCCTGCGCGCGGATCAGCCTGACGGTGCCGGGCTTGTCCGCCTGCCAGTCGCCGAAAGCGTCCTTGCCCTGCAGCACGGGCTCGGCTTGCGCGCCAACGCAGGCAACCCACAGCCATGCGGCTAAGGAAATGTGCGAAATACGAGATATCACGTCGCCTTCCTCCCGGACTTTGCCTGCCAAATCCCACGTCAGCTCGTGCCCGCACGATGTGCATTCGTTGCGACCCATCGTACTGGAAAACGGGGCGGATCGGTGCAACACATTGTAAGGACTCGACCGCCGGGCGCGGTCATCAAAGCTGCGGCATCGGCGCGCGATTGATGGGGTGATCATGTGGGGATCAATCGTCACGGAATGGGCCAGCCTGCTGCTGCGCTGGCTGCACGTGGTGGCCGCGATCGCCTGGATCGGCAGTTCGTTCTATTTTATTGCCCTCGACCTCAGCCTCAAGCCTCGGCGTGATCTGCCCGATGGCGTGCAGGGCGAGGCCTGGCAGGTCCATGGCGGCGGCTTCTACCGGATCATGAAATATCTGGTGGCACCAAGCCAGATGCCGGACGAGCTGACGTGGTTCAAATGGGAGGCCTACACCACCTGGCTGTCGGGCTTCGCGTTGATGGTGGTGGTGTACTATCTCGACGCCGATTTGTTCCTGATCGATAAGTCGGTTCTCGATCTGACGCCGGTCCAGGCCGGCTTGTTCAGCTTCTGCAGCCTCGCGCTGGCCTGGTTGCTTTACGAAGTTGCCTGCCGCACTGGCCTCGCGCAGCGGGAGCTGCCCTTCGCCGTCGGCGGCTATCTGTTCCTGGTCGCCCTCACCTATGCCTTCACCCATGTGCTGAGCGGCCGCGGCGCCTTCAACCAGATCGCCGCGATCATCGGCACCATCATGGTGGCCAACGTCTTTGCGGTGATCATCCCGAACCAGAAGAAGATCGTCGCCAGCCTGATCGCGGGAGAAGCGCCCGATCCGAAGCTGGGCAAGACCAGCAAGGAACGCTCGGTCCACAACAATTATCTGACGCTGCCCGTCGTCGTGCTGATGATCAGCAACCACTATCCCCTGCTCTACGCGACGCGCTTCAACTGGATCATCGTTGCAATCGTGCTGGCGCTGGGACCGGTGATCCGCCATTTCTTCAACGAGGGCCATGCCGGGCGCAAATCGCCATGGTGGGTGTGGGGTGTCGCAGCAGCGGGCGCAATTGCCATTCTCTTCCTCTCCGCAGCCGGACCGCGCGAGGTGAAGACGGGCGCGTTGTCGGCGCCGCCGACGCTCGCCAATGTCGAGGACATCGTGACGTCCCGTTGCAGCATGTGCCACGCCGCCGAGCCGGTCTGGGCCGGCATCGTGACCGCGCCGAAGGGTATTCTGCTCGACGCGCCGGGGCGCATCCAGCGCAACATCCGCCTGGTCGGCCGCGTCGCGGCGTGGTCCAATGCGATGCCGCCGGGCAACGTCACGGAAATGACCAGCGACGAGCGCGCCATCCTCGCGGCCTATATCGGCGAGCGGGATCGCTGACGCCATGACGCGTCCCTGCCGCATTTCGCGGAATGAAATTCCCGACCTTCCGCTGAATTGAAAATGACTTGATCGCCCATCCGGCGTAGACAGGGAGAGCGGCAGTTCAAACTGTCCAAGATCATTTTGCATTCGGGGAAATCACAGTGGCCCTCAAGAACATCATCGGTATCGACCACGCCGTAGTCATGGTGAAAGACCTCGACAGCGCCGCCGAAAACTACCGGCAGCTCGGCTTCACCCTCTCGCCGCGCGGCACCCACAGCGCACATATGGGCACCGGCAACTACACCATCATGCTCGACCCTGATTACATGGAGCTGCTTGGCGTGCTGGTGCCGACCGAGCACAACGCGCCGGCGCGCGCCTTTATCGAGCGGCACGGCGAGGGCATCGAGCGCATCGCTTTCACTGCGGTGGATTCCGCCGAGGGCGCCGAAGAGATCCGCGCGCGCGGGCTCACCCCGATCGGCCCGACCGATTTCGAACGCCCCGTGACACTGCCCGACGGCACCGTCTCGGCTGCCAAGTTCCGCACCTTCATGTGGCCGACCGCGGAAGCACCGGGCGGCGTTCGCATCTTCGCCTGTCAGCACAAGACACGCGAGACGGTGTGGATCCCCGCGTTGATGACCCACGCCAATGCGGCAAAGCGGATCCGCGAGGTGCTGATCGCAACGCCAGAGCCGGCGAAGGAAGCGGCGCATCTGGCGAGGCTGATCGATCGCGAACCGACAGCGGGAGCCGACGGTGCCGTGACGGTGGCCTCAGGCGGCGACCGCGCCGACTTCGTCTATCTGACGCTCGACCAGCTCGGCAAACGCTATCCCGGTGTGCCGCTCACTGGCCTCTCCGAACGCGGCGGCGCGGCACTGGTGCTCGTCAGCGATGACCTCGTGGCAACCGAGAAGGCGCTCGGCTCGGCGGGCGTCCGCAGTAGGAGCGCGATCGTCGTGCCGCCCGCCAAAGCCAACGGCACCCTGCTCGCCTTCATTGCCGGCTAATTCGAACCACCACCGCGTTCCTGCACTGGGAACACCGTACTAACACTGGAGGTGCCCGCATCATCGCAGCTTCGCCGCAATTACGGTTAAGAAGTCCTTGTCACCGGCGCGCCGCTGGTCGTTCCCCCACAGTTCGAGGACTTTTACCGAGATGCGATTTCTCGTCGCGGCTTGCGCTGCGTTCCTGCTTCTGATGTGCGACGTCAGCTCTCCGCCGACCCAAAGCGCTCATGTCGACGACGCGACGCCAAAGTCCGATCGCGCACCCTCGCTGGTTCCGCTCGTCGAAATGTTCCTCGCAAGCGTGCAGGCCATCGAGCTCGCCAATGCGCGCGCCTCGTACGAGGAGACGATCGAGCCGCCGCCCGCGGTCGAAACGGCCGAACAGGTTCCGGTTTCACCGACCGAGCAATTCTGCCGTGCGCTCAAGGAAGCGGCCGAGGAGAGCGGCATTCCCGTGCCGTTCTTCGCCCGCCTGCTCTGGCAGGAGAGCCGCTTCAAGTCCAACGAGGTCAGCCAGGCCGGTGCGCAAGGCGTTGCGCAATTCATGCCGGAGACAGCCGCAGAGGTCGGGCTTGACGATCCCTTCGATCCCATCAAGGCGCTGCCCGCCTCGGCGAAGTTCCTGCGCAAGCTCCGCGACGATTTCGGCAATCTCGGTCTCGCCGCGGCCGCCTACAATGCAGGCCCCGGCCGGATCCAGAAATGGCTCGCGAAGGAAAGCGACCTGCCGCGCGAGACGCGCGACTATGTCCGCATCATCACCGGCACCAGGGCCGAGGACTGGATCGAACGCGCCGATGCGCTCGCGATCCGCATCGACCTGCCGCGCGAGGCGCCGTGCGAAGGCGTCGGCAGCCTGTCCAAGAGCAAGGACGTCGCCTGGGTCCCGGCGAGCCTCACGCCTTCGGCCACCAGCATCATCCGCAGGGCCGAGCAACTGGCGGCACGGCTCGCAGCAAACCGCGCCCGCAAGCACCTCGTGTCCCTGCTCCGCAAGAACGGCGCGGCCCACGGCAAGGCACGCAGCATGATCGCGGCGCGCGCCAGGAGCGCAAAGACGCACGCCATCCGAGTCGCGGCGCGCTAGCGGAACTGATAAGCAGGCCCAGAGAACCACAGCCTGCACGGAACCTCGCGATGCCATCGAGAAGCGCCGGCATCCTTGCCTATCGAAAACGCCGCACATGCGAGGTGCTCCTCGTCCATCCCGGCGGACCGTTCTGGCGCAACAAGGATCTCGGCGCGTGGTCGATTCCCAAGGGCGAATATGGCGAAGACGAGGACGCCGAAGTCGCAGCACGCCGGGAGTTTGCCGAAGAGCTCGGACTTGAAGTCTTGGGGCCGCTGACCCTGCTCGGCGAGGTCAAACAGCGCGGCGGGAAAATCGTCACCGCCTTCGCAGCCGAGCTGGACGTCAAGGTCGCCGACATCCGCAGCAACACATTCGAGATCGAATGGCCGCCCCGCAGCGGCCACCGGCAGCGCTTCCCGGAGGTCGACCGCGCCGAATGGTTTGCACTCGCGCAGGCGCACGAGAAGATCAACCAGGGACAACGCCCGTTGCTCGACCTGCTCGAACAGCTGGGCCGCAGCGCAAAGGCGCCTTGATCGTCCTGGAAGCCGCCCTGGCGTCCGCTATCCGGACGAAATCGTCAGAACAACCCCATGCACAGTAGCAGGCGCCATCAGAAACAACGACCTAGGCCGACCCGATTGCGGAATCTCAGAAATCGCGTTTGACACGTCGGGCAAAACAGGCGCATAATGACATGATCGCGATATCAGCCTCTGCCTGCGCCATAACGTCATGGCGCGCATCTCGGCCAGGCTGCGCGACAACGCCTCACCAACATCTGACAATCTCAACCGCCGCGACGACAGACGCGCGATCGGCCTCGCTTGCCGCGAGCCACTGCGTCTGCGCTGGCCAAGGACACATCGCATGACGACATTGCTGACACATCCCGAGACGGCCCTTGCGCCCAGCGCTCCCGCCGCGATCATCGCAAGCCCGAAAGTCAAGCTCCGCCGCAACCGCATCGTGATCGAGCATCCCGATACGCGCGCGGGCGAAAAGCTGCTGGCCGAGGCGCTCGGTGCCGTCGACCGCGACGCGCTGCATGGCCTCCTGGGCCAGCTGGCCAAAGCCAGCGCGGTGGCGCGCAAGCCCGACCAGGGCAATCTGTCCTTCATGATCTCTATGCTCAAAAGCATCACGCCGAAGGACTCGCTCGAAGCCATGCTGGCAGCGCAGATGGTGAGCATCCACGTCGCCTCGATGCGCTGCGCCTGCCGCCTCGCCTGCACCGACGACGTGCCGCAGCAGGAGAGCCTCACGCGCGCCCTGACCCGGCTGGCCCGCACCTATGCAGCCCAGATGGAGGCGCTGAACCGCCATCGCAGCAACGACGCCTGTGCGATCACGGTGCAGAACCTGTCGGTGCAGGACGGCGGCAAGGCCGTCGTCGGCCATTTCACGCAACACGCAAACCTGATCGCGGCGCAGCCGAACCTGGTCGATGCGGTCACGGCGTGAGCCACAACCGCAACACCGGTCCGATGCGAGCAAGCCCGCGCTGCGGCGCCCGGACACGCAATGGTGAAACCTGCCGCGCGCCGGCGCTACGCGGCAAGGTACGTTGCCGCATGCATGGCGGAGCATGGGGATCAGGAGCCCCATTCGGGAACGGCAACGCCGTCAAGCACGGCTTCTTCACCGCCGAAGCCATCGAGGAGCGGAAGTTCGCTCGGACCGTGCTGACCGAAGCGGAGGCCTTCCTGCGCAAACTCCCCGCGGGATCTTTGCCAAGCGGCAGGCCCGACGCGAGCGGAACCCCACACGGCGCAGCGGGAACGGATTCCCCTCCTCCGCACTTAACAAAGGCTGGGAAGTGAGGTGCAACATGGGCCAATCGATGCCGATCCGGCCGACCGCCATCGTCGTCGAGGACGACGATATCCAGCGCGAGATGCTGACGATGCTGCTCGAGGACAACAATTTCGACGTGCTCCAGTGCGAGGACGCCGAGACGGCAGCTCTGGCGGTGAAGGCGCGGCATCCGTCCCTGATCGTCACCGACATCAGCCTGGTCGGGAAGATGAACGGCGTCGATCTCGCTCACTTCGCGCAACAGCAGAATGCCGGTGTGCGGATCGTCGTGATCTCGGGCCGCCCGCTGTCCCGTCCCCTGCCGCCGGGGGCAAGGTTCATCACCAAGCCGGTCTTTCCGACGGCGCTGCTCGCGGAGACCGCGCAATAGCAGCTGTTTGCTGCCGCGCAGCCCGCACGCTCACCGTTCGATCCAACCGCTAGCGATCGCGCTGGCCCAGCTCGCCATGCCCTTGTCGCGCGCGAGCGCAGCCATGGCCGTGCCGTCGTAGAGCACGTAGCGAAGCGTCGCGGACCAGCCGGCGCGGGTCCGCTCCAGAATTGCGTAGCAGGCGTGCGGTGTGCCGACCTCGACCACATAAGGAACCGGCGTGCGTCCATCGTAGCCCGGCAGCCCGACGCTGCCGGGATTGACGATCATTCGCCCATCCCTGAGGCGGACCACACGCGGGATATGCGTGTGTCCGCAGAGAATGAGCTCTGCGTCGATACCTTCAGCGCCGGCCTCGATCAGATCGATGGGGCTCGCGCGGACGCTGCCGTCGGCAGCGACCTGATCGAGCCAGAAGGCCGCATCGTCTTCGGGCGACGCATGGCAGAGAAACACGCTTTCGCGATAGACGAGCGTCGGCGGCATGCCGGCCATCCAGTCGAAATGCCTGCGCTCCAGCTGCCGGAAATCGCTCCGCGCCGACGTCCCTCCCCGCCAGAGCTCGACGAGAATGCGGTCCTGGTCACCCTGCACCGATGGAAAGCCCCGCGCCATCAGCAGGTCCGCCGTCCTGGCAGCCTCGAGCGGGCCGCTGACGTGATCACCGAGGTTGACGATCGCGCGGATGCCGAGCTCAGCGATATCGGCGAGCACGGCTTCAAGCGCCGGGCAGTTGCCATGGATGTCCGCGATCGCAGCAAATTTCATCTCGCCCTCCGCCTTCAGGGACGACCGACGATGCTCGTGTTGCGGGAGGATGCAGGACTGGCCGTTCGCTTTAGCTGCATTTTGAGAAGCGCCCGCAAGCTGAGTGTCAAATCGGCGCCGTGCGGAAACGTAGCACCGTATTGACGGCGCGAGCAAGTGACGATGCCAGTCCATCGGCTAGGCTGCGCTTGATCTGAGGGAAGTCCGCTCATTGCGCAGAGCGGACCAGATTTGCCCAACCGGGCTCTTTGCAGTTTGACCGTGAGCGGACCTTCGCGTCGGGCGCCCAGGATCAGAGACATGAAACTACGGTCGCGCAGGCAGCGCAGCCTGCAATCCGACCCAGCTAGGGCACGTTGACTGGTGGCATAGATGCGGTCGGGCGGTACCAAAAATTTGTTTGATGCTGGCCTCGTCCGGCCAACATAAGCGAGAAAGCTACAAAAACAATGAGAAGCCCCCGCATCGAGCGACTCATATCAAGGCATAGCCACCATCATCGGAAGGGCAGCCTCGCCGTTTCCAGGACCGCCCAACGCAAAGTAGAGCGCAATGAGAGCGATTGCTCCCAAAATGCTATAACCAGCAGTGATCCATCCGTCGTAGTCTCGTGTCGCCTGCGCTGACGACGCGGTGTGAGTATATTCGGTGGTTGCCATGACCGGACTCCTTCGAGTTTTGGCGCACCATAAGGCGCGCCGAGATGACGGCGAGTGGCTCCTCACTTATGAAATGCGGCAGACGTTAGTGATTCGATCGAATGTCGGTGCGCAAGGTGGCGTGCTGTTCTATGCCGCTTGACGTGGTCATGCGCTGGTGGACACCAATCGCGGTTCCGCCAGCCAAGAACAAGCAGGTGTAGAAGCCCAGCACGACTTTAGTCCAGCGCTTGTGAGTCATCCTGTCTTCGCGAGTGCTTGCAGCAGGCTCGTTTGGTGAAAAGCCGTTGGTGATGTGTGCGGAATCTTCGCTAAAATAATCCATGGAAAAGCTCCTTGGAATTTGATCAGGCATGAATTCCGAAAGTTTTCATCAAAAGTGAATTGGTCCTACTTCCTGACAATCGGAAAAGCGTTTCGCCAGCAGGATTTTCTGTTTCACGCCGTGAAGATTACTCAGAGACACGCAATGCCTGCCCAGCGCTTCTCTGCGAGCCAGTCCTTGTCAGACAACGGAGAGTTGACTGAGATCCAGTGACGCCTCAGCAACTTTCAGTGTTCTCGCACGTGGCGTCAGAACCGCGATCTGATGGGGAGAGGCCGGCATACCGTCCAACATTAGCGTCGGCCTAACTGTGCTCTCCTCCACCTGGGCCGAGCCTAGCACGGCTACTTGATGCTGGGAGATCGGCAAGCCCGCAAGTTCAAAAGTTGGAAGGTGTAATGCGCACGCGTCGGCGTGATTGGTTACACCGATGGCGGCAATGGCGGTTACCATTAAGAAGAGATTTTTCATGGGACTCACCTTTTGAATCGGAGGTATTCCCAACGCGAATTCCAACCTCAGCCTAGCCCCGGCCCCGGATGCCCTATGTGAAGTTGTTCACTATGGGTCGGGAAAAACTTGCAAAGGTTCATCGGATGGTGCACGCGAATAAAGGTCAACGTGACTGCATGTTTTGCGAAAGTCCGAGCCCTTTGTCCGGAATTGGCCCGCTGCTGACCCTCTTGCGAACCGCCGCAGCCCGCTTTCCGACGTGGGCCGGACCGGCCGTGAGGCGCGGTCGAAGTCGCAGTTGACCCAAAGCGGTCATTGCTCCCCAACAACCTGCTGTTGCAATGGATAAGTTCGTTGACTCGGCCGGTGGGTCGTCGAGAAAATGCATTCTATGAACGATAGCCAGCGTCTTCTTGATTTCGATCCCGACTTTTGCCGCAGGATTGCCAAGTGGGGAGCAGTCGTCTGCTTAGTGTGGTTGGCGCTCGCTATTTGCATTCTCGCCCTCGTCCATCCTAGTAGCCAATGTCCAGCCTGGACCATTCACGACAAGAAGGGCGGGGCCACGTCGTTGTGGGTCGTCGTGGGCTACTTCACAGGTTTTCCCACGGCTTGGCTTTGCTTCATCGTCTTGCGATGGAAAGGCTTCGTCCGAACCATTTGCGGTAGCGGTGAGGATCGTTACAAGCGCTTTCTTGCGTCGAAAGGATGGGATTATGAGAGCAAGCCCGCCGCTTACGTTTTTCCGGTAAACGCGTTGTTCGGGTTCGTCATCGCGATGTGGAGCCTGTTTTGCTCCATGCCTCTATGGGTGATGGTCCTGCCTTGTCTTTAGTGACTCAGAGCTTGTCCGCTTCTGGCCCGACTGCGAAGTTGCGCCGCATCGCTCGGAGGTCCGCTTATTGCCCTAGGGCAGACGAGATTTGCTCAACCGGAGCTCATTGCAGTTCGGCCCAAAGCTGAAGTCCGCGGCCAGCGGACCAATTGCTGATAAACGCTCTGCGTGACAAGAAGCAGCGGGTCATCACGGCGGGCCGCACTCTCTCAGGATCTGCGCTACGCGCAACCTCGCTGCGCGTGTGGCGTGGATAAAGTGGATGAGGCCTAATTGGTTACGCTCATCTTCCGACACTTTGACGGTCGAGACGATGCCCGTAATGCCACTGGGAATCGGTTCGCATTCGATGTGCATCAGGCCTTGGTGCCGCAGAACGTCCCGTCCAAGAGCGAGGGCTAACACAATATTCGCGGGGATAAGAACCAGCGGACCGACCAACGCAAGCGCCGCATATGCAGCGCCAATCAACAGGGCAACCAGCAACGGCACTTCGATCACGGAGCTAAAAATCCCCGCTGCAACGTGCCGTGCCAATGCAACTGGGTCCGTCTCGATAAGGAGCCACACGGTTTGCGGATTGTAGCTTCCGTCCATTAACGACGTAACAATGAATAGCACTAAGCCCAATCCAAGCGAAAGTTGCAACCGCCCGATCCAAGTCTCACGGTTTAGACGGGCTCGAAGCCAGTCGAACGGGATAAGCATGCAGCGCGTGAACAGCAGATCCGACACCAAGTCAACGAACTGCGAAGTGCTAATTGCGATGTTCGCTTCATCGCTGGGGCCACGAACTGCATAAAGTGACCAATCCTGCAACTCTGGTCGAAACCCTTTGTGAATCTCCGCAGCCCTCACTTTGATCAGTCCAATCTTCCAAAGAACGAAGAACGTCGGTGTGACCACTGCGATCATCGCCGTCACATACACTGGAAACACCATCCACAAGAGCGCGGGATCAGCAAGAGGATCACGAAACTCGAAAACATACACCAGGCAGGCAAAGAGCGTTAAAGGCGCCCACCCGAACCTCAGGGCCATATAGCGCGCCGCGAGTTCCGGATGTCTCGATCGCTGGGTCTGATTTCTGCAAAGGGAGTTGCAAGAGTGATGATTTTCGAGAGAAGATTTCGATTTTGGTCATCCAATATGCAAGCCGCTTCAATCGACACAGACCCTCCGTGGCTGTGAGCGATAACGACGTGTTCGGCCTCAGGCTCTTTGTCGAACCAGCCGGTCAAGTGTTGCGCAAGCGCTTTGGCTGCACCGTGTCTCGCTTCGAACGAATTTTTGCCGTTCCATCGGTACGGCACCCACTCGAAGCGTCGGCCCGTCAGAGTAGCCAATTCGATCTGAAAAGATGAGTGGTCTTCAAACCACGGCGTCTCCTTGTCTTGACTCGAAAGGTCTTTCCAAACATCTGACGCCAAAGGCCATAGGGCCAAGTGCCATGAACGGAATGAATAATGAGCTTTGACGAAGGAACTTCGTTCATAAATCACCCTGCGAAAGGCGAGTATGTCTTTCGAACGTGCTCCGAAGCATAACACGTTCTCGATCGATGGAGGTCCGCTTCTCGCCCGTCTGGGAAGTTGCGCCTGATCTGACGGAGCTCCGCTCGTCGCGGCAGGACGGACCCAATTTGCTCAACCGGAGCTCTTCGCAGTTTGATCCGGAGCCGACCTCTTCACGCAGCCCGCCGACCGCCGGCTTTTGCCCCAGCCGGGCTTGGACTATTTTTTCGGAGCCGCGAACCGTTTCTCATTTTCCAAGCCTCTAAGTCTTGAGGGCGTCAGAAACGACGCTACAAAGGCAGGAGGTTAATATGCTGTACAAGAAGAACGTGGCTGGCTGGGAAAGTTGGGTCCGGCTCCTGGCTGGGGCAATCATGATCGCGTGTGGACTACTAGGTCTTAAAGGGTTGCCCGTTGGATATCTGATCGCCGGTGTCGGGGTCATGACCGCGCTGACAGGCGTTTTCGGATACTGCCCGGCATGCGCGGTCGCAGGTCGAAAGCTGCGCGCCGAGCCATGAGCAGATCCTTTTTATCGCCGGGCACGACGGAAGCGGCCATCGGCGGGGACGCCGACGCCATCCTGACGCTGCTCAAAACGTCGCAGCCCGACATACGCCGCTACGCGCGAAGAACCTGCCGCACGACGAGCGATGTGGAAGACGCGGTTCAGGAAACCTTATGGATCGTGTACCGTCGCATCGGTCGTCTCCAACGTGCCGGAGCCTTTTCCCTCTGGCTTTTTCAGATCGTTCATCGAACCTGCCTGAGGTTGGCCAAGCAGCATATAGGCGTTCCCGATGACGTCTCTTCCCTGGAAAATGACCTGCAGCTTTCGAAGAGGCCCGAATCAGAACTCCGCATCGATATAGCTGCCGCGATCCAGTCGCTGCCGAGCCACTACCGGCAGGTGCTGATGTTGCGGGATGTGGACGAAATGACGATCAGCGAAATAGCACAATCGCTGCAGCTGACCCGAGAAACCGTGAAGGCGCGACTGCATCGCGGTCGAGCGCTCGTGCGTGAATATATGGTGCGCTGAGGAGTCGGAATGTTCGTCAGCAGTTCACTCACCGAGCACCTTATCCGAGGTCTCGTCGGAATTGCAGCTCTCTGGACGGCGGTTTGGGTCGGGACAGACGCAGGCTGGACGGCAGTGCTTGGCTCCGTGACTCTGGGGCTGATATCATTGATCGCCTTTCGAGGATGCCCGGTCTGCTGGTCTATCGGCCTGTTTTCGATGGCACGCAGGTCGTTGACCTCGCTGTAATCGGGTTCACGTCTGCTTCCGGCGGCTCGTATGCGAAATTGCGCCACGTCCGTCGGAGGTCCGCTCATCGCGGGAGAGCGGACCAAATATGTTCGACCTGAGCTCTTTGCAGTTAGGCCCGTCAGCGCCGCCGAGGCGTAGCGCCACGACGTCCGCTTGCAGGGACAGACCGGACGTTTTCAGCCGGGCGCAACCACCGCGTTTGACCCGTCCCGGAGTCCACCAACGCCCTTGGGAGAGGCATCTCGGCTAAAGGTCTCCGGATGCCGCTCCCCAGCCCGCCTCAGCAAGCGGCCGGGATCATCGGAATCCCTAGCCGGCTTCAATCGGTACCGGCGGCCGGCTTCGCCCGGACTCCACGGCCGAGCTCGTCGGAATGCGCAACTCACGAACTTACGCGCACCCCTGCCGGGTGCAAGCGACGCGATACGAGGCTGTTTCCCCGAGCAATGGAACGCTCGGCAATCCGGATGCACCTATTTGGAGACACGGAGCTGAGAGATTGATGTGCCGATCGCGGCAAACGCCGAGCTGATTTGACTTGCTTGAGTGAGCATGAAGAAATTACCCGGGCCGCTGGCACAGGCCGGCAAAACGGCCGATTGTCCAGCGCCGTCAGTGTCTATCTGGACCGTGTAGATGACGACGCCGCTCGCCTTGATGGCGCTGCACAGCGTGGTCATGCGATTGTCGACCTGTGTGGAGATGCTACTGCCATCGCCATACCAGCGGTCGGCCGTATTCAAGCCGTCCGTAAAAAGGATGATGATGTGCTGGTACTGGTTGTTCGACGATTCGGCGGGTGCGTTGAGAGGGCTCTGCTGCAGCAACGAGAGCCACCCCCATAACAGACCGATAGTCTGGTTTGTGGCTCCGTTCGGCGACATGGCGTTGATCGTATTGTTGACGGTGGTCCAATTATAAGTGAGCGGCAGGATGGCGGCTGCCGGGCAGTTGCCCTCTTGATTGGCCGGAAACGAAGTCGGCAGTGATGACGGTGCGGTGGCGCTCACGTCATAGCTCTGGTCGCGATCTGCAACGCAGCCGTTCCAGGACGATTTATTCGTCGAAGGGCTGCCGTCGCTCCAACTATAGCCGTGGCCCACACATTCGGCTCTGGCAAACCAGGAGTAGGTGCTCTGACTGCAATAGGAACGACCCCAGGAATCCTTGTTACTCGGATCCCACTGATCCCACCGCAGCCAAGTTGCGCTCGTATTTGCAGTCCCGACGTTGACGTTGACCTCGAACGGTACAACGGAGATGTAGACATCGCCCTGGTTTTGGGCGAGCGCCGAAAGTTGGCTCACGAGTTGCTGCGCTGCCGGCTTGAGTGCCGCCATTTTGCCGCTCTGCGACATCGAGCCGGTATTATCGAGAACGAGCGCTACGCGCAGCAGATTGGCGCCCCACGTCGATGTCGAGTTTGCATTAAAGCCCAACGACGGAAACCCGACGATCTGCATGAAAGCGGTCTGGATTTTGGCAGAGCCGCTGACCTGGACAGTCGAGCCGTTGCTGCCGCTGGACTGAGTATATACCGCACTGATGCTGACCGACTGGGCCTCCGTATCGGTATAGAGCGCAGTGAAGTAGGTCTGAGCCTTTGAATTGATCTGTGCGGTCGTGATGAGTCCGCTCGATAGATCTTTAGCGACCATCAGCGATACGGAGTCCAGAACTGACTGCATGGTGGCTTTTGCGCGGCTCGCGCGCGCATAGTCGATCGCGGCGCCCGCAAAGCTCAGCACAGGGATAATCATGATCCCGAAAATGACGGCTACATTACCGCGCCGATCCTTACGGAAGCGCTTCATCAGGCTTGAATTCGAGAGCATGAGTGCCTCGCCTCTCTTCCTGCCGCGTTCACATCCTCGCAACGCGGACCTCACGCTGTGGGACAGATGTTCGTCTGAGGGATCGACGGATAGAAAACACAGGATTTCTGGCGCGGCCTGGTGTAGGAATCATCCGTCAAGCTAACGCCCGATCTCAGCACGACCAGGGTAGCGTTGGTGTAGAGATAGCTGACGTGACTGTAGATCAGATACTGATTGGCCAGGACCTGGTTGTTCGAACCGCGGGAAATCAAGCCGCTTGGAATTGGGACAGGCGTACCGGTCGGTATTGCCGCCGTGTTGTATCCCTTGCTCCATTCAACGCGCACCTGCCCGCTGGAGGGGTCCACGTACAACAAGCTCACCGTTATGCTGATCGGCGTCGTGTCGTACGGCATCACGATCCCACTGCTTGCCGCGAAAAAGTTCGCGAGGTCCGCGTCGGTGACCACACCGGCTTGGGACGTCAAATCCGAAACTGTCCGGGCTATCGACGTAACCTTGCGCTTGATCTCGATGGCGCTGGTCAGCTCGACCGTGCCGAAAAACAGCGCAAGCATAATCGGAGCAATGAAAGCGAATTCGACAGCTGCCACGCCGCGGCGATCCTTTGACAGGCGTGCAATCCAGCAGAAAGACCGCAGGGCACTTCTTTTTGATTTCACGAGATAGGTCATGTCCCGCAGGCTCCGCCGTAGGGCTCATTGCGGAAGACGGCCGTCGCCGTCAAAAGTCGCTGATTTCCATTCAAGTTGGCAAGGTTGAGACCGAGCCGGGTCACGAACAATGGCCATTTATAGAACAGCCGGGCGACCACGACATCGCAAGAGCCTCCGAGGTTGTAGCTGAGAGTGCTCGTGTCGAAGTTGCCGCCAACGATTTGACTGCTGACGGACATCGTCTGAAAGGACGAATAGCTCTTAACATCGACGGATATGCCGTTTGAGGTGCCGTTGCTGGGGTTACAGGTAAATAGCGCCGGCGCTGGATTGCAGATGACTTGTGTGAGGTAAGCGCCAACATTCGGGTAAGTCGACTGTGCCTGTCCTGTTCGAATTAACCGCGCCGCGTTGTCATTGATCGACTCGAGGTAATCCGATGCCAGGAACATCAGTGACGTCTCGATGATTGCAAACAACAGCGCGATGAAGACGGGCGCGATCAACGCGAATTCGACGGCCGCTGATCCGCGGCGGCTGCAGCGAAATCGACCAAGCGCTGTTCTGATGAAGAACAATAGCGGAGCGAACGACAACATCGAGAACTCGCGTGGCTGGCGGATTCCTTCAACACCAACCTAGAATAGAATTGTTGTTGAAAGGTTGAGGCGGCCGCCGCTGCGAAGCTGGTCTTGTTAACCGGCTATTAGGGAATGGCACGAGGGGGTAACGGGCCTGGTGGAACGCTGAGCGCTCAACGCTTCGGCTCGCGCCCGCGGATGTGATCGAAGCCTTGCTTGATCGCGGCAAAGCGCGCCTCGATGATCGGCTCGAATTCGAGATCGGTGAAGATATAGGGCCAATCGTTTTCGACGCCTTCGCGGACGAGTTCACCGACATAGAGGGGATCGATGCCCTGAGAGACGCGCTCGCGGATCTGATTGATCCGCTCGGCAATCGGGCCCGAGGCCGGCGGGGCCCGGACTGCCCCCTCGAAGCGCTTGGGGAGGTTGCGGCTCGAGTTCATGATCTGCGTGCGGATGAACCCGGGACACAGCACCGATACGCCGATCCCGCGGGGCGCGAGTTCCTGCCGCAGTCCCTCGGACAGCGCGACAACGCCATATTTCGAAACGTTGTATGAGGTGCTCCCCCCTGAAATGAGGCCGGCGATCGAGGCTGTGGAGACGATGTGTCCGCCCTCGCCATGCTGCTCGATCAGGGGGCCGAAAATCTCGATTCCCCAGATGGTCGCCATCAGGTTGACGCCCAGGGTCCAATTCCAAGACGCATCGGTCCAGGTGCCGTAGGGGCCGCCGCCGCCGACGCCCGCATTGTTGACGAGGATATGCACCTTGCCGTAGCGAGCCGTCGTGGCTTCGGCGGCCGCCACGAGCTCGGCCTTGAGTGAGACGTCGGCTTTCACGCCCTCGACGTCCACGTTGGTGAGCCTCAACTGCCTGAGGGCGGCGGACAGAGCCGCTTCCTCGATGTCGCACAGCATGACTTTCGCGCCCGCCTGGGCGAAAGCGGTCGCGATTCCCAATCCGATGCCTGACGCTGCACCGGTGACGAACGCGGTCTTTCCAGCGAGTTCTTTCACGCGCATTCTCCTCCCGCAAGCCGAGACCTCTCGCGCCATCCGCCAAGTGTCCGCGGACGGCATATGACCGCACTTTCGGATTGTTGGGAAGCCTGCTACCAGCGCCATCGTTTCAGCGTGGAGGGGAACGTCATTGAGAGTAGCCATTGCGATCTCGCTGCTGTTGCTGGCGCCTCAAATCTCCGCTCAGACGCATCGTGGAGAGCAGCCATCCGTTTCACGCTTTCGAGCTTGTGTTCGGTTGCACGCACCTGATGCGAAAGCGGCGGGGGTTCGGACCTCCGAGGACGCTGCGAGCTACGCGATGAAGGCGTGCATGCCCTCGACCGGGATGTTCTTGGACCGAAACGCGCCCTCGAAGGGCGACGTCCCGGAGCAAGCTCCGCCTCCCGGAAGCTATCGCGCGGTCCTAAGGGAGGAGTGGGGCGATTTCCTTGAGGAGTGAACATCGCCTTCCGCCCATCTTCCCGCGCTACGTGCCGCCCGATCCTCGCGCCATCGTCGTCGCCGGCCCTCGCACGGCCTCGACATTGCCACGTTGCAACGTGGCGCGCCTCTCGGCGATGGCGTTGCTCAACAGCTCGAGCACCAGGCCGAACGCCGCGAGTTCCTCTTCCTCGAGCGAGCCGTCGTCGTAGCATGCCAGCGTCTCGCGGATGATCCCGTCGGCCTCGCGCTGGAGGGTCAGAAGCTCCTGGTTGGACTCCGCGGTCCGCGCGCTGGACACCATGGCGAGGATTCTCCTGCGATGGCTGGTGTTTTCCTCCCTTTCGTCGCGGTTCAGATAGCGGCGCAGCCAGGCAGCGGCCGAGCCGATGCCGGAGAGAAGCAGCAGCCCGAACCAGAAGTAATCGCCGTAACGGTCGAGAAAGGTGCGCTCGTTGCCGTCGATCACGGCCGCAGCTCCGCGATGGACCGGCAGCTCGGTGTCCTTCTCGAGGTCCGGCTTGGTGATGTGAGCGGCGCCGGGAACCTGCCTCGCGATCGCCTGGCGAACGGCAAAGAGCTCGCGAAAGAAAGCGGCCACCGTCGTCTCCGAGAGAGTCTTTCTCGCCACGATGAGGTGGCTGACGCTGACGGTCTCGACCTTGTCATCCGGCCAGGCCGGATCCGCATTGAAGACGCTGGGCGGAATCTCCTCGGATTCGTAGCGGGGATGCTTCAAGGCGATCGCTTCCGAGGTCTCGACCGCGAGAAACTTCGGCTCGCCGCGCAGGTGCGCGGTCGCAGCAATGGCGTCCGATGTGATCTTGCTGTCGAGCGGCCCGACCGCCATGAAGGCATCGAGGTGAGGATCGCGCGCCAATTCCTCGAGATGCTCGGTGCCGAACTGCGTCACCGCGACCTTGTCGGCGTCCACCCCGGAGGTGCTCAGGATCACCCGCAGCAACACGGCATTCGCCGCCGTCTTGCCGATGATGCCGACATGATGCCCGGCGAGATCTGCAATTTCCTTGATTTTCGGCGTCGGCTTTTTCTTCGAGTTCTTGGTTGCAAGTCCGGAAGGCGCCCACAGCACGACGAAGTTCTTGCGCACCACCGCGACTTGCTGCGCCTCGGCAGGCATCTCCAGGTCGCCGCGGCCGACGGCGAGGTCGGCCTTGCCGGCGCCAAGCAGGGCAAGGGATTGCGCCGCCCCCTCGGTCCTGACCGGCGACAGCCTGACGGTTCGGCTCTCGGCAGCGAAGGCATCGGCCATCGCCTGGATGACCTTGTCGTCGTCGCTGCCCGGCGGTCCAACGGCGATGCGGAGCGTGTCCGGCCGCAACGCGTAATAGAGGGCGCCCGACGCCGCGCCAAAGACAAGAAATCCGACCGCAAGAACCAGCAAGAAGGTATTGCGTCTTCTCCGCTCCCAGCGGGCGGCGTCATTGGTCGTCTGGCTGGTACTCTCGGACAAGGACATCACCGCTGGCAACTGCAGACCGGGAGCGCCTGCTCCCGGTCATACCACGTTTTGCCGAGAACAACGTCTTGACGGCGGGGCCGGTTCATCGGCCTGAGACCTGAAATGGACCCGATGGCCGGAGGCCGGCCGCCATGGACCGGCGCGCAAGCCTCGCCGGCGTGATCTGCCCCCAGGTCTGGTCCGCCCTGCGCCAACGCCTCCCTCCAGCTGTTGGCACGGGCCGCACCATCGTGTAACGGCACGAAAAAGCCCATTGGGACGGAACGCTGATGAGTGTGGTTGCCAGGGAAGAAGCGGGACATGGCACCCGCGCGCTGATCTTCGCGCTGGTCGCGCTCGCCTGCGGGCACATGCTCTCGACCCTGCTGCGTACGATCCCGGCGCTCAGCCTCGATCTGATGGCGGCTGATTTCCGTATCGAGCCACAGGTACTGGCGAGCCTCACCTCGGTCTATCATTTCGCCTTCGCGGCCTCGCAGATTCCCGTGGGCGCGGCGATGGACCGCTTCGGCGTGCGGCCGGTGTCGCTGAGCCTGCTCGCAGGGACCGTGGTGGGCGCGATCGCGTCGGGCTTCGCGACCGGGCCCGCAAGCTTTGCCTTCGGGCAGCTGCTGCTCGGAATTGCCACCTCGGGCATGCTGATGTGCCCGATGACGCTGGCGGCGAAACAATTGTCGGCGGCACGCTTCGGGCTGTGGTCCGGCGCGATCCTGTCGATCGGCAATATCGGCATGCTGTTGTCCGCGAGCCCGCTCGCCTTCGTGGTCGACGCTTACGGCTGGCGCGCCGGATTCTGGATCGCCGCAGCAGGCGGCATCGCGGTGGCGCTCGCGGTGTTCGCGCTGGTACCGAACCAGCCGGCTGAGCACAAGGACGATTCTTCGCCGCTGTTGCAGATGATCGAGGTGCTCAGGCTCGGACTGTCGCGCCCCTTGCGCGGCCTGATCGCGCTGGCGCTGGTGTCGCTGGCGACATCGCTGGTGCTGCGCGGCCTGTGGGGCGGACCGTGGCTGATGCAGGTCAAGGGACTGACGCGGGTCGAGGCCGGCAACCAGCTCGGCGCCTATACGCTGGCGATGATCGCAGGTCCCCTGTGCATGGGCATGATCGACCGCAGGGTCGGCCGCCGAAGAGAGCTCGTGGCCGGCGCGCACGCCGTGGCCGCGCTACTGGTTCTGCTGATGGCATTGGGGGCGCCGCATTATGCCGTCGCATGGCTGTTCGGCGTGCCGGTCATGCCGCCGCAATATGATCTGACGCTGTTCGTGCTGATCGGGCTCGCGTCTTCGGCCCAGCCGCTGCTGTTCGGCATGTGCCGGCAGCTCGTCGATGCGCAGGTCGCGGGCAAGGCACTGGCCGCGGTGAACCTCGCCTTCTTCCTCGGCACTGCCTTGATGCAGTCGCTCACCGGCGCGGTGGCGGCGTTCGCCGGATTGCCGGCCGTGCTGCTGTTCATGGCCGCGGCGCTGCTCGGGGGGGTGATGATCTTTTTGACTTACACCTCGTCGCATTCGTAGGATGACGGCTTCGCATCCAAGGAAATCAATCATGCCCGTCGACACCAAGGCCGCCACCGACCGTCTCATGCGCTTCCTCTCCGTGGAAGGCGTCACCGGACAGGAGGCGGCGATCGGGCGTGAGCTCACCGCCGCGCTGAAGCAGGCCGGCGTGCCTGCCAAGGCTATCCGGCTCGACGATGCCAACACCCGCATCCCCGTGCCGACCGAGACCGGCAACCTCATCGTCGACCTGCCCGGCCGCGGCGCATTGCACAACCAGCCGCGCATCATGTTCATGACCCACATGGACACCGTGCCGCTCTGCGCCGGCGCCAGGCCGAAGAAATCCGGCCGCAAGATCGTCAACGAGGCCAAGACCGCCCTCGGCGGCGACAACAGATGCGGCTGCGGCGTGCTGGTGACGCTGGCGGCCGAGCTCGAAAAGCAGAAGCTCGACCATCCACCGATCACGCTGCTGTTCTGCGTGCGCGAGGAGAGCGGGCTCTACGGCGCGCGCCACGTCAAGCTCGACGAGCTGGGCTCGCCGGTGATGGCCTTCAACTATGACGGCGGTTCGGCCTCCAACGTCGTGATCGGCGCTGTCGGCGCGGACCGCTGGACCGTGGAGATTTTCGGCCGTGCCTCCCATGCCGGCGTCGCGCCGGAGCGCGGCATCTCCTCGACCATGATCATGGCGCTGGCGCTTGCCGACGTGAAGGCCGGCGGCTGGTTCGGCAAGGTGGTGAAGGGCAAGGGCGCGAGCGCGCGGATGGGCACCAGCAATGTCGGCCCGGTCACCGGCGGCGAGGGCCGCCCGGCGGGCGATGCCACCAACGTCGTCACCGATTACGTGCATGTGCGCGGGGAATGCCGCAGCCATGACGGGAAATTCTTCAAGGAGATCACGAAGGCTTACAAGGCTGCGTTCGAGAAGGCGGCGAAGAAAGTCACCAATGCGCAAGGCAAGTCCGGCAAGGTCAAGTTCAAGGCCGAGACCGACTATTATCCGTTCCGGATGAAGGAGAACCTGCCGGTCGTGAAGCGCGCGATCGAGGCAGTGTCCGCCGTCGGCGGCACGCCGAACGTGCGCGCCGCCAATGGCGGCCTCGATGCCAACTGGATGGTTCGCCATGGCATTCCGACCGTCACCTTCGGCGCGGGGCAGAACGAGGCGCACACCATCGACGAGTGGATCAATCTCGACGAATACGACCGGGCGTGCGCACTCGCGTTGCAACTCGCGACGATGCGGTGAATTGGTGGGGTGGGTTAGCCCTGCAGATGCGCGAAGTGCATCTGCAGGGTGTAACCCACCACTTCTGTTCCCGCGGACAGCAAGGAGGTGGGTTACGCCTTCGGCTAACCCACCCTACAAAAAGAAAAATCGGGAGGTCCCATGCCACACATCGCGAACATCGAATCCGCGCTCTACCGGATCCCCCTCCCCGTCACGTTGTCCGATTCCACGCATGGCGACATGTCGGCGTTCGAGCTGGTCACCTGCCGCGTTCGCGACACCGAGGGTGCGGAGGGTGTCGGCTACACTTACACAGTCGGACGCAATGGCGGCGCCGTCGCCGATATCCTCAAGCGCGAGATTCCGCCGCTGGTCGACGGCCGCGAGGCCGACGATACCGAGGCGCTCTGGCATCATGTCTGGTGGGGCCTGCATTACGGCGGCCGCGGCGGGCCGGCGGTGCTGGCGCTGTCCGCGCTCGACATCGCGCTGTGGGACCTCAAGGCGCGGCGCGCCAAATTGCCGCTCTACCGATTGCTCGGCGGCTTCGATGCGCACGTGCCGTGCTATGCCGGCGGCATCGACCTCGATCTCTCCGTCGAGGCGCTGCTGAAGCAGACCGGCGGCAATCTCGCCAAAGGTTTTCGCGCCATCAAGATGAAGGTCGGCCGGCCCGATCTGAAATCCGACGTCGCACGGGTCGCGGCGATGCGAAACCATCTCGGCGACGGCTTTCCGCTGATGGCGGATGCCAACATGAAATGGACGGTGGAGGAAGCGATCCGCGGCGCCCGCGCGTTCGCGCCGTACGATCTGACCTGGCTGGAGGAGCCAATCATTCCCGACGATGTCGCCGGCCACGCGCGCATCATGCAGGCCGGCGGCGTGCCGATCGCGGCGGGCGAGAATCTGCGCTCGCTGTGGGAGTTCAAGAACTACATCGCATCGGGTGCGGTGTCGTATCCGGAGCCTGACGTCACCAATTGCGGCGGCGTCAGCGCCTTCATGAAGATCGCGCGGCTGGCGGAAGCCTTCAACCTGCCCGTCACCAGCCACGGCGCCCACGACATCACCGTGCACCTGCTCGCGGCCTGCCCGAACCGCTCCTATCTGGAGGCGCACGGCTTCGGGCTCGACACATACATCGAACATCCGCTGGTGCTCGAGGACGGCAAGGCGCTCGCGCCGGACCGTCCGGGCCACGGCATCAGCTTCGATTGGACGGGGTTGGCGAAGCTGGCGTGACATCATCCTCCGTCATTCCGGGGCGCGACGAAGTCGCGAGCCCGGAATCCATCCGGCCACGGTGATTGCTGCACAATGGATTCCGGGTTCGCGCCAAGGGCCGCGCCCCGGAATGATGGAGGCTCATGTTGCTGCACCTGGGCCATTCGATAGCGCTTGATGCACCGCGCCGATAATCCGCTATGGTGACCACCAGCCATCACCATCCGAGAGAGCCGCGCCTTGACCCCTGAGCTGCACAAGAAACTGACCGCCTGGCGCCAGCATCTGCATGCCCATCCCGAGCTGTCCCTGCAGGAGAAGGCGACCGCCGCCTTCGTGCAGGAGCGCCTCACCGAGCTCGGCATTCCCTTCGTATCAGGCATCGGCGGCCACGGCGTGGTCGCGACGCTGACGCGCGGATCGGCACAAGCGCGCGTCGGCCTGCGCGCCGACATGGATGCGCTGCCGATCACCGAGGATACCGGCCTGCCCTATGCCTCGAAGACATCGGGCGTGATGCACGCATGCGGGCATGACGGACACACTGCCGCGCTGCTCGGTGCCGCCGCGCTGCTTGCCGCGGACACCAGCTGGAGCGGCACGGTGGACTTCATCTTCCAGCCGGCCGAGGAAGGTTTCGGCGGCTCGCGCGCGATGGTCGCGGCCGGGCTGTTCGAGCGCTTCCCGATGGAGCGGGTGTTCGGCTTCCACAATTGGCCGGGCCTGGAGGCCGGCACCATCGCGGTCCATGACGATGTCGTCATGGCCTCCGGCGGACGCGTCACGATCACCATCGAGGGCCATGCCGGACATGCCGGCATGCCCCACCTCACCCGCGATCCCGTCATGGCGGCCGGCCATCTGCTCGTCGCAATGCAATCCATCGTGTCGCGCAGCGTCGATCCGCTCGACACCGCCGTGCTTTCGCTGTCGACGATCGAGGGCGGCACTGCGCCCAATCAAGTCGCGGGCAAGGTCGTGATCCGCGGCACGCTGCGGCATCACCGCAACGAGGTGAAGGACATCATCCTCAATCGGATCGGCGAGATCTGCGCCGGCATCGCCACGAGCTTCGACGTCAAGGTGACGCCCGACATCGTCATGGGCGTCGGCGTGGTCGTCAACTCGCCCGACGAAGCCGGCTTCGCGCGCATGGCCGCGGACAGAGTGCGCGCACCCGTGCGGCGCGACCTCGCGCCCAGCATGGCCGGCGAGGATTTCGCCTTCTATCTCCAGCACCGCCCCGGCGCGTTCGTGTGGATCGGCAACGGGCCCCTGCGCGACGGCGCCGAGCTGCACGGCCCGCGCTATGATTTCAACGACGCGATCCTGCCGGTGGCATCAAGCTGGATGGCGGAAGTCGCCAAGACGGCGCTGTCGGCGAATTAGAGGCGGCCATCGGCGGGCAGCAAGTCGTGGGCTGCGGCGGCAGCTCGCTTTTGAACTTTGACCTTTCCGAATCTACGGCTTGGTCCACCTCTCCCCAGCGGGGAGAGGTGTCCGTTTGGGCTCACATCGATTCAACCAAAGTTCAGCGCGTCCTCAGCTGAGTGCCGCCGGACCCAGTTCGGACGGCTGGTCGAACCGCGCGATGCGCTTGTCCAGGCGCCAGAGTTCGATGCGGTGGACCAGCACGAGCGCTGCGGCCTGGCGCTTGGCGTCCTCGTCGTCGCCGCAAACGAGGTTGATGCAGCCGAACACATGGCCGTCGGGATCAATCTGGAAAGCGCGGTAGTGCTTGACGGATTGCATCATGCCCCTCCATGGCGTCTGTAGGCCGGTGCGCTCAGCAGATCGGTCAAATCGGAAGCCACCTCGTTCTGCTTGGCGCGCCTCAGCAGAGATTCGCGCTCCTTGCCGGGCGGCATTCCGCGAGCGCGCTCCTTGGCGACGTCAGCGAATGCCATCAGTCGCTCCTGGAGCGATTGCGTCTGTTTCCTTCGATTGCGTTTGGCCGTCATCGGATACCCTGCGAGACTTAGGTTCGAGAGAGAGCCGGCTCCGGCGGGGAGGTCATGCGCCGGAGCCTTGTTCTTGCCGGGTGAGCGAGACCCGCGCCGGCAATGTTTGTAGCTTCGGGCTGCAAACGGGTTCCGGCATTTCCATAGGTTAACGAAGGGGATTTTTGTGCTGATGGCGCGCTCTGCGCGGATTCACCTGCTTTAATGCAGGGCTTCGGGCAAACGCGGACACTGAATATTCCCGCCGTCGCAAACAGCGGTGGGCATCTTGGCCCCAGCGCGCGATCCTCTCAGGAAGCCCCCAGAGCGCTGGGGCCATTTTCAGCCAGCAGCGCCAGCTGCGGCGGCTTAGCCCTTGCTGTAGAGTTGCAGGTATCCCGGCGAAAACAGCGCGGCACTCTTGAGGGCATCCAGATCCGGGATCGTGAGCATCCGGTCTCGCAGCGTGATCAGCCCGGCTGCCCTCAGCTCCTGGATCGTGCGGTTGAGATGAACGACGGAAAGCCCGGTCGCATCGGCCAAATCCATCTGGGTCACCGGAAAACCGCATGAATTGCCGTCGATCAGACCGACCGGGCGAAGCCGCTCGTAAATTTCGCAGAACAGGTGAGCGACCTTCTCCAGGGCGGCGCGCCGGCCGAGATTGATGCCCCATTCGCGCTGAATCGCGTTGTTCAGCGCCGTTTCGCACAGGAAGGCTTCGGCGAGCGTGCGATCGCTTGCCATGAGCTTTTCGAACCGGGAGCGTTTGATCTCGGCGTAGGCGACCGGCGTCGCCGTCGTGATCGAGTGATCGATGGCGGGCAGGAGATAGGCGTAGGCGTCGCAGGTCTCGCCGGGCAGGATGAAATTGACGATCTGCCGCCGGCCGTCCTCGAGCGTCTTGTGCCGGAACAGCCAACCCGAGAGCACGACCCGCACGCTGTCGACCGGATCGCCTTCGACAACCAGATCTTCCCCGGGACCGGCACGAAACAGGCCCTCGAGAATAGCTTGCTCGAGGGCCGCAACGGCTTCCTCGGATAAAGGCCGCAACAGGTTGAAGCGGCGAATGACCGCCTGCGCCAAAGTTCCTTCGTTGCCTGGGGCGCGCATCAGCCGTCCATCGAGGGTGTGTGAAAGGTTCGCTTGGTCAAGGGAATTGCAATCTGGCAGTGAAGTCCCGAGGAGTTGAAGGACATCGTGGTGTGCCCCTTGAGGTCAAACGCCAGGGTCCGCTCCAGAAGCTCCGAACCAAAACCCTTCCGCGCCGGCTGCGCCACAGGCGGCCCGCCCCGCTCGCGCCAGTCGAACAGCAGTTGCGGCGGTTCGGCCGATTCATCGATGCGCCAGGAGATTTCGAGGCGGCCCGAGGGATGTCCGAGCGCGCCGTATTTGAGCGCATTGGTCGCGAGCTCATGGATCGCGAGGGCAAAGGTCTCGGCGGCCTTGGGCTGGAAGCGGACCACGGCGCCGGACACGCGCATCTGCTCGCCCTCGCGAGCATTGTAGGCGAGCAGCTCCTCGACCACGAGATATTCGAGATCGACGCCGCCTTCGGGATCGCGCGTCACCAGCGCCTGGGTTCGCGCAAAGGCGTTCAGGCGGCCGTCGAGATGCGCGGCATATTCCTCGACCGTCGAGCTCGTCTCGGCCGAACGGCGGGCGATCGACCTGACAACGCCGAGCGTGTTGCGGACGCGATGCTGAAGCTCGGCCAGCAGCAGCCGCTGCCGTTCCTCCGCGCGCGTGATCGCGGTGACGTCGACGAAAGTGATGACCACGCCGGCGATGAAATTGTCGATGCTGCGGTACGGCAGGATACGGACGATGTAGCGTGTGCCGCTGTCGGGCGCGGTCAGCTCGCGCTCGGCGCTCGCGAGCGTGCGCAACACGCGGCGAACGTCATCATAGAGCTCCTCGATCGGGATGCGCGCCTTGATGTGCGCGATCGGGCGCCCGGCGTCGGTCTCTACCAGATGCAGTATCTGGGTAATCGCCGGCGTGAAGTTCATCACGCGCAGGTCGTTGTCCAGGAAGACGGTCGCGATCTGAGTGCTTTCGAGGAAGTTCTTCAGGTCGCTGGTCGCGCGCGTCAGCTCCTGGACGCGGTGCGCCAGCTCGCCATTGACCGTGGTCAGCTCTTCGTTGACCGACTGCAATTCCTCGCGCGAAGTCTCGAGCTCTTCGTTGGCCGATTGCAGCTCTTCGTTGAGGGACTGGTACTCCTCGTTGGAGGACTTCAGCTCCTCGTTGGTGCTCTCGAGCTCCTCGATGGTGGCCTGAAGGCGCTCGCGCGTCGCCCGCAATTCGCCCTCGAGGCGTTCAACATGCTCGGTGCGAACCAGCGCGCTCGGATTGCTTTCACGCTCGTCATCGGTGCGCGCGGGACCGTCCTTGAACAGGACGACGAAATTGCGATGGCCGTCCGTACCCTCCTGGATCGGCTCGACGGTGATGTCGACGAGAACCCGGTGGCCGTTGACGCCGAGCTGGACCTGCTCGGCATGCGCGGGCTCGCTGGTTTCGGCCGCGCGGCTGAGCGCCGTGCGCAATTCCAGCCTGAGGTCGCGGTGCACGAGCTGGAGCAGGTCGAGCGAGGCAGCCCCCGCCGTCGGCTCGATATAGCGCCCGGTGCGGCCGGAGAAATGCAGGATCTGGAAATTGCCGTCCGTGATCACGTAGGCGGGCGCATAGCGCTCCGCGATGCGCTGGGCGCGGCGCTCCAATCCGACGTCCGGACCGAACGAACGGACCGGCGGCAGCTCGACCGGCACCCGGCCAGCCGCGGTCGAGATCGGAAATTCCGGCGGCAGCCGCGTGCCGGTCTCCAGCTTCTTGAAGATGCGGGCACGGCGGTCGACCGGCGCGAACAGCTTCGGATGCCGCGTCACGTTCTCGGAATTGCCGAGGAAGAGGTAGCGCTCGGGCAGCAGGGCAAAATGAAACAGCGGGATGACGCGGTTCTGAAGCTCGGCGTTGAGATAGATGAGCAAATTGCGGCAGGAGACCAGGTCGAGCTTCGAAAACGGCGCATCCTTGATGACGTTGTGCTGGGAGAAGATGCACATCTCCCGGAGCTCCTTGACCACGCAATAGGTATCGCCCTCACGTACGAACCAGCGGGCGAGACGCTCGGCGGTCATGTCCTGCTCGATGTTGGTGCGGTAGCGACCGACGCGCGCGGCCGCCAGCGCCCTTCCGTCGATGTCGGTTGCGAAAATCTGGACCTGCGGGGCGGAATCCATTCTTGCCATATGCTCGCGCAGCAGAATGCCGATCGAATAGGCTTCCTCGCCGGTGGCGCAGCCGAGCACCCAGACGCGAACCTGCTGCCCCATCCCCTTGTTCTCGAAGATCTTGGGAATGATCTGGCTCTCGAGCACCTCGAATTCGCGCTTGTCGCGAAAGAACTCGGTGACGCCGATCAGGAGATCGTTGAAGAGATGCTGGGCCTCGTCCTTGTCGTTCCTGAGGAAGTCGACATAGGACGCGATCTCCTCGATCTGCACCACCTGCATGCGGCGCTGGACGCGGCGCAAAAACGTGTTCTGCTTGTAGCCGTGGAAATCGTTGCCGGTCTTGTTGCGCAGGATGTCGGCGATGCGCGACAGCGAGGTCGCGGCGGCCGCCAGCACCTCGTCGAAGCCCTGCTTCTCCTCCAGGCGCCGCAGATGGCGCGCATAGACCTGGATATGTTCGGGGATATCCTCGGGGACCAGCACGTAGTCGGCGATGGCAGCCGGCTTGCTGCTGTCGGCGAGTTGCTCGGACTCCTCGTCGCCGACTTTTTCCGCGATCGCCAGGCCACCATGGTCCTTCAGTGTGGCCGCGCCCAACGTGCCGTCGCCGTCGGTGCCGCTCAGCAGCACGCCGATGGATTGCTCGGCCCGCTCTTCCGCCAGCGAGACCAGGAAGCTGTCGATGGTCGCCCGCTCGCCGGGCCCCTGCTCCGCCTTACGCACCGCAAAACGACCACCCTGGATCGTGGTGATCATGGCAGCAGGGCTGAGATAGATCGTCCCGCCTTCGATCGCCGCCCCGTCGCCGGGCTCGGAAACGCGGGCTCCCTCCGCGCGCTGGATGAGGTCCCTGAGCCGCTCGTCCGCGAGCGCCTCGCGGTGCTGAAGCACCAGCACGAGCGTCTGGTCGTCCGCAAGAGCAAGCTTTCCGAAGAAGCGCTCGATGCTGTCGATCGCGCCGGCCGAGGCACCTACGCCAATGATCAATGGGGCCTTGACCTGACGCTCCCCACCCCCCGGCGCTTTGCCGACTTCATCCATAATTGCCGTTACTCTCGTTGTCGGGTATCAAGGAACCCAGCCGTCTGCAGATAGCAGAAAACCAGCCTATCCCAACAGCTAAATGGCGGAAATAGCTCCGCGTTCCCGCCCGGAGATGGGGTGATGAGACGGACGGAAAAAGCTGACCGGATCCCCCGAAGAACGGCGATCAGGGGCTCGCGGGCGGCACGGAATCGACCTCGCGCTGGAGGTAGTTGACCCGCTGCACGATCAGGCCACGGTGTCGCTCCCATTCCAACAGGGTTTGCTTGAGCAGATCGACCAGCCTTTCAGCCTGCCGAGTGTCATGCCCGCCGGCGCGAAGCTCGCGCACCCGATCTTCCTGGTTGCGAATCCGGCGCCAGCCCTCGTCGATGTCGGCATCCGCCTTCACAAGAAGGCGCTGCTCGGCGTGGAGTTGTTCGGTCCGCTCGGCAAGGGATATGGCCATGGGAGCGCCTGTTTACGTCTCTCGCGCGCGGATCGCCGGGTCGAACGATTGTAGCACGACACGCCGGATCATGTCGGCATATTCGCGATATTCGGCAGCGCGTTTGTCGTACATTTCCGCGACCGCGGCCCGCCCGCTGCGCCGCCCGTCGTCGGCCATGCGCTGCACCAACTCGGCGCGCTCCTCGATGATCCGCAACGCCACCCGCAGGGCTTCATCGACCTGCCCCTCCTGCTCCCTGGCGAGCGTATCGGCGGTATAGGCGTGACCGACCTGGCAACGAAACCGCATGGGATGGCCACCCTTCACCGCGGACAACACCCCGCCGCAGCTCGGACAGGTCAGCGCCGCGGGATCGGCGATCTTGGCCAGGCTTTCGGATCCGATCCTTTCGCCGGCTGCAATTTCGACCTCGAGGCGAATGTCGGGAGCAATCGGCAGCGCGGTCCCCGGCGCCTCCTGCGCGAGATCGGACAGCACGTCGCCAAGCCTTGCAGCGGGGACGCAGAGATCGGCGATGGTGGCTTCCAGCGCGCGCTGCGGCATTTCCGGCGAGATCGCGTCGGCGGGGTCCTGGACCAGCGCCATTCCGCCGCAGCGCTTGATGGCATGGAGCCCGGCGGCGCCATCGGACAATAGTCCGCTCAGGACGATTCCGATCACGCGCGGACCGTGATGCACCGCAGCCGACCGGAACAAGGCATCGATGGCCGGACGGACCATGTTTTCGCGCGGGCCGCGTCCGAGCTGGATGTGGTTTCCGGAGAGCAAAAGATGGTGGTCGGGAGCCGCCAGATAAACGTGGCCGCGCTCGAACGCCATCCCGTCCACCGCCTGATGCACCGGAAGCCTTCCGGCGGCCGCAGCCACTGTCGAGAGGATGCCGATGCCCTGGGCCGGAATGTGCAGGACGATGAAGATGGCGGCCGGCAAATCGAGCGGAAGTGCCGCCAAGATCTGCTTCAACGGGGCAGTGGCGCCGGCGGAGCCACCGATCACAATGATATCACGGTTGCTCATTGGGAACCCGCCATCGCATGCTTCGTTTGCACCAAGGCGGCCCTTCGCCGTATGTTCCTATGCTTTTCGGGCGCTGGAGGGAAACATGGTGATGCCGGAAACGCTGTCACGTGAGCGCGCGCAATTATCCGGACGCAGGGTTCTGGTCGTCGAGGATGAATATTTCCTCGCCGACGACATCAGCCGCGCGCTGCGATCGGTCGGCGCCGATGTTGCCGGGCCGGTTGGCGAAGTCGGCGACGCGCTGCGCATCCTCCATGACGGCTCGGTCGTCGACGGTGCCGTGCTCGACGTGAACCTTCGCAACGAGATGGTGTTCCCGATTGCGCAAGAGCTCAGGGCGCGCCAAGTGCCGTTCGTGTTCACGACGGGCTATGACCCCGTCAGCATCGCGCCTGAATTCCAGGACGTCCTGCGCTGGGAAAAGCCGATCGACGTCGCGGCCATGATCCGCGGGCTCGGCGGACTGATCGGCCCGCGTGAGATGTGACGCGCTTGCCTTGGTCGAAGGTCCCGGCCTGCCTAGAGCAGCCTGCTCCAGGTCAGCCACGCCGCGACCGCGATGCAGATGAAGATTGCGAGAAACGGCAGGGCGATGCGCAACGCCGCGGTCGCTCTGCCCGCTAGCTCAACATCATCCATATGATCGCCCCGAGCATGATGAGAAAGCCCGTGATCGCAGTGCCGACGAATACTTTTTCGACGCGATCCATTGCCGTCGCAGCCCCGGTCCCGGAACCATTGTGGCTTGTCCAGGTGATTTCCGCATTAGGCTATGTGAATCGGTCGGGCGATAACGCCTGATGCATGACGCGATCACGTCTCGTCCAGAAGGTCCAGCAGCTCCTCGACACGCTCGAACGGAGCATCGCGCATCGGTGCGTGGTAGACGACGCGATCGCCGTCACGTTGCAGCGACTTGCCCTTGGATTTCCGCAACCGTCCCGGCAGGAACGTCGCGGCCACCGCGCTCTGGCCGACGTCGAGACGGATGATGCCTCTGCGCTTGCAATCCAGCCGCAGTCGCGCCGCCGCAAAGAAATCGCGGGCGGCCTGCGGCAAGGGCCCGAAGCGGCGCGAGGTCTCCTCCTCGAGATCCTCGAGCTCGTCCTCGCTGGCGCAGCGCGCGGCACGGGCATAGAGCTCCAGCCGCACCGGCGCGGATTGCACGTAGCTCGGAGGCAGCATGTCCGCGACCGGCAAATTGAGGTCGGGCACCCACACCACCGACCTGCCGTCGTCGACCTTCTCCGAGGCCATCTTCAAGAGGTGGCTGTAGAGCACCGGGCCGAACACCTGGACGTGGCCGGATTGCTGCTCGGAGAACAGATCGCCCGCGCCGCGGAGATCGAGGTCGCGCTCGCTGATGGCAAAGCCTGCACCCGGCCGGCTGAACTCCTCCAGCACCGCGAGCCGCTTCTCGGATTGCCCCGAGGCCGACTCGGTCAGGAGATAGGCGAAGGCGCGGATGCCGCCGCGGCCGACGCGACCGCGCAGCTGATGCAGCTGGGCGAGGCCAAAGTTTTCCGGCCAGCACACCACGATGGTGTTGGCGCGCGGGATGTCGAGGCCGCTCTCGACGATGTTGGTCGCGAGCAGCACGTCGGCCTTGCCTTCGACGAAAGTCATCATGCGCTCGTCGATCTCGTCGGCCGGCAATTTGCCGTGCAGACAGATGATCTTGAGATCGGGCGCGACCGCCTGCACGCGCGCCAGCATCGGCTCGAGATCCTGGATGCGCGGGCAGATCAGGAAGCTTTGCCCGTGCCGCCGCTGTTCGCGCAGCAGCGCCGAGGCGATCGCGGCATCCGACAGCGGTGCGATCTTGGTCGCGACCGGCAGGCGATGCACGGGCGGGGAAGCGATGACGCTGAGATCCCTGAAGCCGGCGAGACCTGCGGCGAGCGTGCGCGGAATCGGCGTCGCGCTCATCCAGAGCGTGTGAGCATTCCTGGCAAGCCCGGACAGCTTGGCCTTCTCGGCCGCGCCGAAATGCTGCTCCTCGTCGATGATGACGAGGCCGAGATCACTAAACTTCACGTCCTTCGAGGTCAGCGCCTGGGTGCCGACCACGACCTTGATCCGGCCGCTGCGCAAGCCCTCCCTTGTCTCCCGTACTTCCGCACCAGAGGTGGCGCGCGACAGGCTGCCGACTTCGATATCGAGAGGCGCAAACCGCTTGCGGAAGGTCGCGACGTGCTGCCGTGCCAATACGGTCGTCGGCACCGCGATCGCGACCTGCTTGCCCGACAGCACCACGGCCGCCGCCGCGCGCAGCGCCACCTCGGTCTTGCCGAAGCCGACGTCGCCGCAGATCACCCGGTCCATCGGATGGCCGGATGCCAGATCATCCAGCACGTCGTTGATGGCCTTGGCCTGATCGATGGTCGTAAAATAGGGAAAGCGCGCGACGAATTTCTCGTAAGGCGCCCCCGGCGGGACCAGCCTGGCCGCCTTTCGCCGCTTGCGCTGGCTGATGTGCCTGGCAAGCACCTTGCCTGCGGCCTGGATCTCCTGCTCGGCCTCGCCGCGGCGGGCCCACCATGTGCTGCCATCCGCCTTGTCGAGCGCGAGCTTGCCGCGCTCCGTCGAGTAGGGCCACATCAAAGCGAGATCAGACGGCGGCACCAGCACGGCGTCGTCGCCGGCGAACGACAGCCTGACCATTTCGCGCATCGCGCCGCCGCCGGTGTTGATCGTCTGCAGACCGTCGAGCACACAGATGCCGCGCTGGAGATGCACGACCACCGTGCCCTGCTCCGGCACGTCGGCATGGTCGAAGGCCGCGCCCCAGTTGCGCGCCATCGGCTGCGGATGATGCGCGCGGCTGCCGAGCACGTCGCTCGCGGTGAGGACGACGGCAGACTTCCTGCCCGGAATGACGAAGCCGGCGTCGAGATCGGCCAGCAGCGCCACGTCGCGCTGGCGCGCGCTCTCGACCTCGTCCCAATCCGTGACGCGTTCCACCTTGACGCCGCTCATCCGCTCCATCACGCGCAGATCGTCCTCCTGCGCCGCGACGAAGATCAGGCGCGAGCCCGCGCGCCTGGCATCCTCGACGAAGGCGCGCAGGGCTTTCCTTGATGACGTCAGCTTGGAGAATTCCGGCGTCGCCTGGAACGGCGCGCTGCGCGGCAGCACTTTCATGCCGCGGGTCGCCTGCTTCCAGTCGCTCCGCCCGAGATATTCGCGCTCCCGGTCCGCGCGGCCGGCCGCCTCCTCGATCGTGCTCAGCCAGGCATCGGCGTGCACGGGCGCGCCGGCATCGGCGATCCACTTGGCCTTGCCGCAATAATCGAACAGCGTCACGCGCTTCGCCCGCGCGCCCGACATGGCGAGCCGCGTCGACATGGGATCGACGAGCAGCTCCTTCGTCTCGAAGATGATCTCGTGCTCTTGCGGATCGAACGCCACGATCCGCTTGATGGTGCGCGCCGAATGCTCGACCCGGAACGGCCCCAGGGCGCCTGCGGGAAAGATCTCGAAGGTCTGGCCGTGAAACAGGGCGCCGCCCGGATAATCCGGCTCGTCGTCGAGATCATAGCCCAGCTCTTCCAGACGGCCGCGAAGCTCGGCCTCCGAAAACGTACCGCCGACCTTCAGGCTCATGTTGAGGCGCAGCAGGCTCGCCGGCGGCGGCAAGCGCTCCATCACGGCTTCCGCCGTCGAGATGAGAAAGATCGGCTGTTTGGATTTCGCAAGGCGCCGCAGCACCTGAGCCCTGCGGCCCGCGATCTCGCGCGACGGCTCCAACTGATCGAACGGCAGGGTGTTCAGCCGCGGAAACACCAGGACTTCGCAGGACGGGTCCAGCGCATGAATGACGCTGCCGAGCCGCTCGGCCCTGTTCTCGTTCTCGGCGAGGAACACGAGGCCGCTGCGCCCGGACTCCTTCCATTGCGCCAGCAGATGCAGCGCCATCATTCCGAGCGGCGACGACGACGATATCGCGGCGCGCTGCGGGCTCTTGCCCGGCTTCGGCGAAGGCTTGGCCGGTGTGCGCCTGCTTGTGGAGCTCTTTGTAGCTCGCTTGGCCGGCGAGCGCGTCTTGGGCGAACTCTTGACCGGCGAGTTCTTTGCTGGCCGCACTTTCTTGGAATGACGCACGTTGATCCGTTTCTCGTCGTAAGCAATCGTCGATGGCACGCGCGGCCGGGCTCGTATTGATTCGGTCGCGGACATGCACATTGGACGAGGCGCACGAACGAACATGCGCCTCCCATCAACCCTCAGACGACGCAAAGGTCGTCGGCCAACGCACAAGCGCGAGGGCAGGCCGCCCGTCGTCTAGCAGACGCGCCGGCCCATTTCCACTCTTGTCTCGATGCGGCGACTAAATGATGCCGCCCTGTCGAAGCGCTGCGATCGCAGCCTCGTCGTAGCCAAGTTCCGCCAGCACGGACTCGGTATGCTCGCCGAGCGTCGGCGGACGCGCTGCGATCTCGCCGGGTGTTTCCGACAACCGAATCGCGGCGCGGGCAATTGGCGCCTGTTTCGGCAGGCCGGGATAGTCGACATCCTGCAGAAAGCCTGCGGCGCGGATGTGCGGATGATCCAGCGCCTGCTGCGGGCTCAAGACCGGCCCGGTCGGAATCATCGCCTTGCCGAGAGTATCCACAGCCTCCTGCGTGGTGCGCTCGGCGCACCAGCGCGCCATCCGCTCGCTGATGACGGCGCCGTTGTTGCCGCGGCTGATGTCGTCGGCAAAGCGCGGATCGTTCAGCCAAAGCTCTTCCTCGCCCATCAGCCTCGCCCAGCGCTTGAACAGCGGATGTCCCGTGACCTGGCACAGCACCCAGCCGTCCTTGGTGCGGTAGATATCCGCCGGCGCCGCGGTCTGACCGAGATTGCCCGTCGGCACGCGATTCACGTTGATGACGGCCTGCTCGATCAGCGTG
Organism: Bradyrhizobium sp. UFLA06-24; assembly: GCF_054967145.1. Classification (NCBI taxonomy): domain Bacteria; kingdom Pseudomonadati; phylum Pseudomonadota; class Alphaproteobacteria; order Hyphomicrobiales; family Nitrobacteraceae; genus Bradyrhizobium; species Bradyrhizobium sp. UFLA06-24. Next base: position 121,770 of record NZ_JADFUE010000001.1, on the reverse strand, counting down.
GCATTGGTGAAAGACAGCGCGGTCGCGAGCAGCGCGCCTTCGACGATCTGCCCGCGCCCGGATTTGCCGCGCTCGATCAGTGCGGCGAGCGTGCCGAACGCGCAGTGCAGCGCGGTGCCGAAATCGACCCAGTTCACCGCCGCGCGATAGGGCGGATCGCCGGCGCCGGTCATGTAGACCGAGCCGGACATCACCTGCCCGACGCCGTCGAAGCCGACGCGGTCGGACCAGGGGCCCGGTCCGCCGAACGCGGTCGCCGTGGTCAGGATGATGTCGGGCTTGATCGCCTTGAGCTGCTCGTAATCGAGCTTCATTGCGCGCAAGGTCTGCGGCGGCAAATTGGCGACGACGACATCGGCGGTCGCAATCAGCTTGCGCATCACCTCCTGCCCCTCCGTCGTCATCGGATCGAGCGTGATGCACTTCTTGTTGCGGTTGACCTGCAGGAACAGCGCCCCCTCGCCGCCTTCACCGACCGGCGCCACGAAGCGATCCTCGCTGCCGTCGCGCTTTTCGACGCGAATGACCTCGGCCCCGAACTCGGCCAGCAATGTCGCGCAATACGGCCCCGCGATATAGCGCCCGAAATCGAGGACGCGCACGCCTTCCAGAACTCCCCCCATCGACCTCATTCCCTCCGCATGTCCGCGCAGATTACAGGGAATGAGTGCCGCGGCAAGGTGGCAGCGCGCGCCATGCGGAGTCTTGCAAGATGTGATCGCCCAGGTGTTTCGGCCGGCGGCAATTCTGCTCTAGTATGGACCACCCGCCCTCGAGCCAGAGGCACACCCATGCCGCAACAATTCGATCGATCCGCAGAAGATCTCGGCAACGCCATCCATTTCGAGCACGTCAACATCCAGGTTCCGGACCAGCGCCTCGCCACGCTGTTTTACGTCGCCGGCCTCGGGTTGACCCGCGATCCCTATCTGATGGTGTCCGACACCAACATGTGGATCAACGTCGGCCGCAGCCAGTTTCATCTTCCCAGCGGCAGTGCGCAGGTGCTGCGCGGCCGCACCGGCCTCGTCATCGAAGGACGCGAGGCGCTTCTGGCGCGATTGGCCTCGGTTGCGAAGAAGCTCGAAGGCACCGCCTTCGCGTACGCCGAGCACAACGATTATGTCGAGGCGACCTGCCCATGGGGCAACCGCATTCGCATCCACGAGCCGGACGCGGCGCGCTTCGGCCGCATCACGCTCGGCATTCCCTATGTCGAGTTCGACGTGCCGGCCGGATCGGCGCAGGCGATCTGCGCCTTCTACCCTGAGGTCATGGGCATGCCCGCGGCCTTGCGCAACGGTGACGGTAAGGTTGCGGCAGTGAAGACCGGGCGTGACCAGTACCTCTTGTTCCGCGAGACCGATCGGCCGCAGCCCGCGTACGACGGCCACCACGTGCAGATGTACATCACCGATTTCTCCGGTCCCTATCGTAAGCTGCTGGCGCGCGACCTGGTCTCGCGCGAGGACAACCAGTACCAGTACCGCTTCTGCGACATCGTCGATCCAGACAACGGCAAGCCCGTCTTCACCGTCGAGCACGAGGTGCGCAGCGCGACGCATCCGATGTTCATGCGGCCGATGGTCAATCGCAATCCCGTGGTCAACAACCGCAACTATGCGTTCGGCCACGATCAGGCGTCATGGGCGATGGGGCCGGATCAATATGACGGATAGGACTCCCGCGACGAAATTCGCGACAGGAAGCGCAACGTGATACCGGTCACGGCGCTCGTATGAAGCATGCGGCATGCTGTCCACAGTTGCGGGGATGATCCCGCGGCATCAAAACAGGAGAGACAACATGACCCATGAGATCAATAACGACAGCATCAATTGCGAGCTCTCGATGGAAGAGCTCGACAACGTCGCCGGCGGCGGCTGGTTCAGCAGCATCGTGCACGCCGTCGAGCACGGACTGAAGTCGTTCTTCACCAACCCGGTCGTGGCAGGGATTGCCGCCGGCGTCATCCTGGTCGGCGGGATCGTCACGGGTGCCGGTGGTGGCGGTGGTGGTGGCTCCAACATGAAGCTGAACTGAGGGCGGGACCGAACAAAGTTGGCTGCCCAAGAAACTCCCGGACAAGGACGTCCGGGAGTTTTTCTTTTGCGCGGAAGGCCGGCGAACGGGTCAGAGCATCTGACGCCGCGCGAAGGAGGCGAACATGCCGGACGCGGCATTCAGCTCGGCGAATGTCCCTGTTTCGACGATCTTGCCGTCGACCAGCACGATGATCCGATCGGCTCGCTGAACGGTGCTGAGCCGGTGCGCGATCACGATGCGGGTGACGTTCAGGTTTTCCAGCGCGTCGCTGACGATGGCCTGGGATCGATTGTCGAGCGAGCTCGTCGCCTCGTCGAACAACAGGATGCGCGGCCGCCGCGCGATCGCCCGCGCGATCATGATGCGCTGGCGCTGGCCGCCGGACAGCGTGCTGACGCCCTCCGCGACCTGGGTGAGCATGCCCATCGGCATCGCCTTGATGTCGTCAGCGATACCGGCAAGGCGCGCGGCCTCCCAGGCCTGCTCGAGCGGCAACCGGATTCCGCCGCAGATGTTCTCGTAGATGTTGCCGTTGGCGAGCTTGGCGTTCTGCAGCACCACGCCGAGCTGGCGCCGCAGCGCGCTCGCATCCAGCGTCTCGATCGACTTGCCGTCGTAGAACACCGCGCCCGATTCCGGCCGCTCGAACCCGAGCAGCAGCCGGAACAGGGACGATTTCCCGCTGCCCGACGGCCCCACCACCGCGACATACTCGCCGGGCGTGATCTTCAGGCTGACATTGTCGAGCACCAGCGGCCCATTCGAAAGATACCGGAACGAGACGCGCGCGAGCTCGACCGATCCGGACAATTCTCCCGGCGACTTCCGGTCATCCGGGATTTCGGTCGGGCTCGCGATCAGAGGCCGCAGCCGAAGCAGCGGCGGGATGGCGATCAGCGCTTCGCTGACGCCGGCCGCCCAGGAGCCGACCGATCCCATCGACTGGCCGAAAGCGGAAAAAAACGCGAAGAAAGTGCCGATGTCGGTGAGCAGGCCGCTGCTCGAATAGGACGCGTAAGCGTAGATGATCAGCGTCGCGATGGTGGGAAATGCGGTCTCGAACGCGCCGAGGCCGTTGCCGGCCAGCTGCGACGAGACGAAATACTGCTTCTGCGTCGCAAATTGCCTCGACCAGATCGCGAGCGCGCGCGAGGTCGCCGCCGAGACACGCAGTTTGCCGACGCCGGTCAGGAGCTGGAGGACAAATCCGCTGACCTTGCCCTGCTGGTTGAAGTGCTTGCTCTCGAAATGCAGCCGCACCAGATTGGTGCCGATGATGGCGACCGCCCTGAGGAATGTCAGTGCGATCGCGACCAGCGCCAGCTTGAAACTGTAGTAGAGCATCAGGCCGAGGCTGAACAGGCAGAACAGGCCGGCGATCATGCCGCGCAAGGCGTGACCGGTCAGGGCCCGCCGCGCCGCATCGATACCCATGGCGCGGTCGACCAGTTCGCCCGCCGTGTACTCGCGGAAGATGGCGGTCGGCAGCCGCAGCAGGCGGTCGATCATCGCCGCCTGAAGCCGCCAGTCGATCGTGGCCTCCATCCGCAGCATGACGAAACCCTGCATGACCTGGACGCCCGCCACCGACAGGCCGGCGAGAACCAGCGCGAGCGCGCAGAAGGCGAGCTGGTCGAGCTCGGATCGCGGAATGATCGAGCTGATCAAAAGGTTGGTGACGAACGGCGTCACCAGCGACAACAGACCGATCATGACGACCGACAGCGCGATGCGCAGCCCGCTGCCACGGGCATGGCGCAGCGAGAATTGCAGAAGGTCGGTGAACTTCAGCGCCCGCGAGGGCAGCGGCGGATAGAACGTGGCCGCCTCCGGCGCCATTTGCGCCGCGATGCTGCGATCGACCGCCCGGCGCGCCTTCGTGAGCGGGTCGATCATCAGATAGCCGCGGCGTGGCTCGTAGACGAGCGCGACCGGGGCGCGCGTCTCGCCGTACCAGCCGACAAGCGGACCCGCATCCAGTCTCCACCAGTCCGACCGGAGCAGGACCTGACGGAGCCGCAGCCGCGCCGCCTGCGCGATCTGTGCGAGGCCGGCAAAATCCTGCGCGCTGCCGTCGACACGGCCGGAGATCGCAATCGGCGCCCGCATCGCGCTGCCGACGATCTGGCAGGCGCCGGCCAGCCTGTCGGACCAGGAGGCATCGACCGCGTCATGATCGAAGCGCCGCACGATGATGCCTGAGAGGCGGTCGAAGGCTTCGACCGCCTGCGATGCGGCGAGCCCGGTTCGGCTCTGCAGCCGCGCGCTCTCATCTTGCGTGTCGCGGACCAGGATGTTCTGGATGCACTCACCAAACCACAGATGGAACTGGTCGATCGCCGGCCAGATCAGATCGTCGGCCGGCGCATGGGTCGCAGCGCTCGTGGCACATCCGTCGGTGCCCGCCTCGATCCACAAGCCCGATGTCAGAGGCAGCGGCGGGCTCGCGGCGGCATAGGGCGCACCGGTCCCGATCAGCCTGAGCGAACCACGCGCCACGTTGAGCCAAAGCAGACCGCGCATCGGACCGCGACGCGACTCGCCGCTGGCCAACGTCACCTCGCCCTCCGGCAGTTCGGCCATCTGCCACGACGGCGCCGGTCCCGCGACGAAGCGGGCGAGCCGCTCGATCCAGTGCACCGCCTGTTCCGGCTCCAGATCGGTCCTGGCCACGACGGACGCCCGCGTGTCCTGCGCGCCGACCGCAATGAAGCGCAGGCCGTCCGGAGACGACGCCGGGAATCCAGGCAGATCGGGAATGACATCCCCACTTTCGACGCGGAACAGGTGATGGCGGCTGCCGGATCGGCCGTCTTTGACCTCGATGGCAAAGAGGTCGGCGTGACCGCTGACGATTTCGAACACGTGACCGTGGTGATCGAGCAGAATGGGCCGGCGACCGTCGAGGGTCACCTCCCCCGCCGCCACGAGGCTCGCACCGGACACGATATTGTCGATGCTGCCGGTCATTCCTGCGACACCAGGCGAGCATATTCGCCGTTCAGGGCAAGAAGGGTTTCGTGCGTGCCGCGCTCGGCGACCTTGCCCTGCCGCAGGACGATGATCTCGTCGCAATCCCTGATCGTGCTGAGGCGATGGGCGATGATGATGCAGGTGCAGCCGCAACGGCGCAGATTATCGTCGATGGCCTTCTCCGTGACGGGATCGAGCGCCGCGGTCGCCTCGTCGAGCACGACGAGGGACGGACGGTCGACCAGCGCGCGGGCAATCTCGATGCGCTGGCGCTGGCCGCCGCTGAAATTGGTGCCGCCCTCGTTGACGTAGGAATCGTAATTGCCGGCGCGGATCGCGATGTCGTCCTGGATCTCGCCGTCCTTGAGCGCCCGCGTGAGATCGATATCCGGGACGGTCCGATCCCAGAGCGTGAGATTGTCGCGGACCGTTCCCTCGAACAGGAAGATGTCCTGGTCGACATAGGCAATGGAGTTGGCGAGGATGTCGGGCGGGATGTCCGCGAGCCGCGTCCCGTCGATCAGGATCTCTCCCGCCCAGGGCTTGTAGAGCCCGCAGACCAGGCGGCCGAGGGTCGACTTGCCGCTGCCGGAGGCGCCGACCAGTGCGACGCGCGAGCCCGGATTGACGGTGATCGACAGATCCGAGATCAGCGGCGGCTCGAGCAGCGAATAGCCGAACTGCACGTCCTTGAATTCGATGCGTCCAGCGAGCCTTGCCGGAAAGGCCTTGTCCGATGTGCGCGGGGGATCGCCGAGCGGATAATTGTAGACGTCTTCGAGGCGGTCGAGCGCGCCCTTGATCAGCTGGAAGCTGCCGGCCTGATTGACGAGCGTCGCCACCGGCTCGGAAAAGCTCGCCATCAGCGCCTGGAAGGCAACGAGGCTGCCGAGCGTGAGCGAGCCTTCGATCACCCTGAGGCCACCGAGGACCAGTATCGCAGTCATCGTCAGGCCGGCGATCAGGGTCGGGATCATGTCGAGGATGATCGACGACGACGCCAGATCGCGCTCGGCGTTCAGGACCTTGGCCTGGACACCCGCCCATTGTCCGAACGCCTCGTCCTCCAGCCCGCTCGCCTTGATGGTCTCGATCGAGCGGACGATGCTGACGACGGCTCCCAGCAGCTTGCCGCGTTCCAGCGAGAGCCCGCGGCTGAGATCCTCCCGGCGCCGCATCGACAGCCGCAAGGTGAGAACGTTGAGCAGCGACAGGCTGATGCACACCGCGGCGAGCCAATGGTCGTAGACGATCATCGCGAAGGCGAAGAACACCACCGAGGTGAGGCTGAGCGCATTGGCGGCGATGCCGCCTGCGAGCAGACGCGCAATCTGATCATTGGCGCCGACTCTTGCCGCGATGTCGCCGGCATGACGCTGCGTGAAGAATTCGATCGGCAAGGCCATCACCCGCCAGAGGAAGCGGCTGATCATCACCACCGAGAGTTTCGTCTGGAGCCGCAGCAGCAGGGATTGCTGCAGCAGCACCAGGATGGTGCGGATCAGCGCGGTTGCGGCCATCCCGATCAGCAGCGGACGCAGCCACCCGTTCAGATGCTGAATGAGAATGTCGTCGATGAAGATCTTCGAGAAGCTCGCGGCGACGAGGCCGGGCACGACCATGACGAAGCTGAGCAGGATGAGCAGCCCGACCGCGGCTTTCGACCCGCGCAGCTCCCGCAGCAGCAGCCGCAGTCCCGCCGGCTTGCCGCCTGATGGCGCAAAGCCCGGCCCCGGCTCCATCGTCAGGACGACGCCGGTGAAGCACCTGTCGAGCTCGTCGATGCCGATCTGCCGGCGTCCGAAGGCGGGGTCGTTGATGGAGGCGGACTTGCCCTTGATGCCTTCCAGGACGACGAAATGATTGAAGTTCCAGTGAACGATGCAAGGCATCGGCGCCGAGCCGAGCGATGCAAGGTCGAGCCGAAATCCCTTCGCCGACAGCCCGAAGCGCTTCGCCGCCCTGACGACGTTGCTCGCCTTGCTGCCGTCACGGGAGACGCCGCATTCGACGCGCAGGCGTTCGAGCGGCACCCAGGCCCCGTAATGCGCCAGCACCATGGCGAGGCACGCAGCGCCGCATTCGGCCGCTTCCATCTGCAGGATGGTCGGCGTGCGCTTGATGCCTGCGGTCGGCGTCACAGGACTAGCCATCGATCCCCGTCCACTTCCGCAGCAAGGGCACGACGAGGTCGATCGGGCGGCGGCTGCGCGTGGTGATTTCGGCCTGCGCCAGCGTGCCGCTGGTCAGATGCACCTGCGGCCCCTGACCCACAGCCCAGCGATAGCCGCTTGCGGTCGAGGGATCCTGCTCCAGCGACACCGAAACGGCGTAGGGCGCGCCGTCGTGGGAGAACACTTTGACGAGCTGATCGTTGTGGAGCACGGCGGTCATGCCCTGCGGCGTGACCGGAAATTCCGAGACGCTGGAGACGACGCCGATCATCGTGCCGAATTCCTCGCGCTTGACCGTGCTGGGCGCGACGCGGACCTGATAACCCGGCTTGACGCTCTTGCCTTGCTCAGCGGGGATGTAGACCACCGCCTCCAACCGCGCCCCCTCGTCCTCGATGAGAACGACCGGCGTACCCACGGCAAGAACCGAGCCTGACGAGGTCTTGATCTCCAGCACGCGGCCCGCGATTGGGCTGACCACTTGCGAATTGCGCCCCAGGGTTCCCGCCAGCGCCTGCATCTCGCGGCGCGCGTTATTCGCAGCGAATTCGGCCTGCTGCAGTTCGCGCTCGCGCTGGGTTTCCAGGTCGGTCTTCTGCGCGTGCAGCTTGAGGATTTCGTTCTGCGAATCCGTCCGGCGCTGCTGCGCCTCGGTCAATTCGAGACGGCGGTCCTCCAGCGTCTTCCGCGTCGTCAGGCCCTTGGCCATCAGCTGCTCGAGATTCTGCACGTCCACGGCAAGAGCCCGGACCCGCTGATCGGTGGCTTCGATGACCTTGTTGAAGGCCGCTTCAAGCTTCTCGAAATTGGAGGCCTTGACCGCGAGCTCGGCGGCGACTTTCGCCGCCATGTCGTCATGCTCGCGCTGGCGCTCCCGATAGGTTTCGACGGCGTTGCGGTACTTCTGCTCGATCTCGGTCTGCGAGATCTGGGCGATCACCTGCCCGCGCTCGACATGGTCACCGACGGAGACGCTGAGCGAAGCCAGCCTGCCTTCGGCAGCGGACACCGCATCGACCACGCGACCGCTGCCGACCAGGATTCCCTGCCCGGAGACGCGTGACGGGATCCGCCCGTAGATGCCCCAGACGAGCGCCGCAAGCATCGCGATCGTCACGATCGCCGTCAGGATCCAGTCGGCCGGCCGGGTGATCGCAACGAGGTGATCAAGCTCCTCCGGCGAGGCCGCGCGCTGCAGCGCGCTGGCGCGGAAGATTCTGTCAGTGCCATCGGTCACGCTGCGCCCCTTCGCGAAAATATTGCAGCGCCAGCGTTCACGCGCACGACGCCGAGAATAGGATTGAGCGAAATTGTCAGCGGGGATAAGCTTACTACGAGAACTGCATTTGTCGAGGCAGAGGACATCGGACGCATCAGATGAACCGGCAAGCCGATCGCATCACGCCCGTCGCAACTGTCCGCGCCCTGACGGCTCGGCTGGGGTGGTCCGGGCTTGCAGTGCTGCTCGCCACCAATGCGTGTGTGGCCGGCGTCCTGAGCCAGGCGGACCTGAAGAGAGTCGAAGATCTCAGGCCGATGTTCGCAGGCCTGATGGGCGATCTCGTACAGACCTCTAAGCGACCCGACATCTCCGCTGTCGACGCAGATTGCGTGAAGTCCACGATCCAGAATCTTGTCGAGATTTCTCAAGAGCTGTCCAGTTTCGAATATCTGATCACGATTGAGAAAGATCTGACCAATGTCAGTGAAAATGACCCGACCCGCGACGTGGTGAAATTCGCCGTCGAGCAGTCGACCAACATCCTGACCAGCCAGCGCAAGAAGATCGCCCAGCTGCCCGATCAATGCGCGAGGTCGCCCCTCGCCTTGGCCAAGGCTCAGCAGGCTCTGCAAGTCGTCGACGCGACGACCGGAATTTTGAGTTCTATTCGCTCTCGACTTTGAGGGGAATTGTCGACAGTTAGGATGCCCGGACAAGGTTACCGGGTGGCCGATCGAATGAGGTCATCCGAACGAATGACACCGGCGCACATTGTCATTTCCGGGACGGCTTGTTCTCGAAGGTTGCAGACTCGGTCATCGCCATCTCCTATTCGCCTTGGGAGGGACCACCCCTCTTGATCAGTGGTGATACGTATAACATCGCCGGAGCGTTGGTGCTGTGAGGCCAATCACACAGCGGTGCGCCGGAACCCGCCGCCAGCTCGCGATTTCTGTGGCCCGATTGTATCATCCGCGCATGGGCGAATCCGACACGGTGGTAGGCGAGGCGACACGCGTTCGCAAGATCATCCATATCGACATGGATGCCTTCTACGCATCCGTGGAACAGCGCGACAATCCGGAGCTGCGCGGCAAGCCAGTCGCGGTCGGCGGCTCGGCCGAGCGCGGCGTGGTGGCGGCGGCGAGTTATGAAGCGCGCAAGTTCGGCGTTCGCTCCGCCATGCCGTCGGTTACCGCGAAGCGGCAATGTCCGGACCTGATCTTCGTCAAGCCGCGCTTCGAGGTCTACAAGGCGATCAGCCGGCAGATCCGCGAGATCTTTGCCGAACACACTGACATCATCGAACCGTTGTCCCTCGACGAGGCCTATCTCGACGTGACCGAAAACCTGCAGGGCATCGAGCTCGCCCGCGACATTGCGCGGCTGATCCGCGAGAAGATCAAGGCCGAGACCGGCCTCAACGCATCGGCAGGCATTTCCTACAACAAGTTCCTGGCCAAGCTCGCCTCCGATCACCGCAAGCCCAACGGGCAGTTCGTGATCTCGCCGGAGATGGGACCCGCCTTCGTGGAGACGCTGCCCGTCGGCAAGTTCCACGGCATCGGCCCGGCGACCAGCGCAAAGATGAATGCGCTCGGCCTGTTCACCGGCCGCGACATCCGCAACCAGACGCTCGAGTTCATGAACGCCAATTTCGGCAAGTCGGGCGCCTATTACTACTGGATCTCGCGCGGCGTCGACGAGCGGCCGGTGCGGAGCAACCGGATCCGCAAGTCGATCGGCGCAGAGACCACATTCTCAGCCGATCTGGCCGAATTCGACGCACTCGTTACGAGGCTTCGGCCTCTCGTCGACAAGGTCTGGCGCCATTGCGAGACCACCGGCAGCCGCGGCCGCACCGTCACCTTGAAGATCAAGTTTGCCGACTTCGAGATCATCACGCGCAGCCGCTCCCTCCTCGCGCCGGTCGCAGGACGGGACGAGCTGGAGCGCCTCGCCTGCGGCTTGCTCGAAGTCGAGATGCCGTTGCCGAAGGCCGTCAGGCTGCTCGGCGTCGCGCTGTCTTCCCTCCAGGCCGGGGACGATGCGGAGCCACAATTGACGCTGGGAATCTGACGGGCGGCTGCGCGCCGTCCGATCAAGCCGCAATGTCTTCTGCCCCGCCTCGTCCCTCGTCGCGCTTTGCGTTGATCAGGTTGAGGAGGTGCGCTGCCGCGCGCGCGTCGCACAGCGCGCGGTGGTGGTCCTTCAGCTCGATATTGTAGGCACGGGTGAGCTTGCCGAGCCCGTAGGATTTGTGACCGGGATAGTGCCGGCGCATGCCGACGCAGGTGCAGAATTTTGGAAAGCGGAATCGGCGTTCGAGGCGTTCGTATTCCGCGGCGATGAAGCCATAGTCGAAGTTGACGTTGTGGGCGACGAAGACGCCGTCGCCCATGAATTGCATGAAGCTGTCAGCGATTTCCGCGAAGAGCGGCGCGCTCCGCACCATGTCGTTGGTGATGCCGGTCAACGCGACGATCTTGGCCGGGATCGACCGCTGGGGATTGAGCAGCGAATGCCACTCCGCCACGACCTCGTGATTGCGGATCCTGACGGCGCCGATCTCGGTGATGCGATCGCCGCCGATCCAGCCGCCGGTGGTTTCGATGTCCACGACGACATAATCCTGGTCCGGATCGAAACGGAAATCGGCGCGGCCGATCTCCGCGGGAATTCCGGCGTGACCGAGCTGGCGAAGCCGCGTCAGCTGGTTGCGCCTGATGACGTCGCCCTCGGCCTTCACTTCCATGAACGAGACGGCGCCATTCGTGACGAGCATGAGATCGGGAAAACCGTCGCGCATGGCGCGATAGTCTTCGCACATCAGGCGAAGCATCGTGGCGAGACCGGTCCCATTCGCGCCGGCAAGCAGCGCCCGGAGCGCATCCATGTCGACATGGTCCCAGGCGAACACGCCGTTCGGCTTTCCCCATTTCCCGGCGACGATCCGCAGGATCTGGGGCAGCGCAGCATTCGATGCGACGGCCTGCAGCTTCGTCTCGATCCGGGACGAGAACATCAGCGCGAACGTTCTGTCCTTCAGGCAATGCGGCATCCAGTCGAACCCGCTGTGCAGCTGCCCGGATTCGAACAGCTCGTCCCAGAACAGCAATCCGAACAGGCAATGCCAGAGCGTGTTTTCCGCGTGGAAGACCTCGAGGCCCTGCCGGCGCAAGACGCCTGCGATGCCTGCCTCCGGATGACCGCGCCAGATATCGTCGACCCGGAGCGTCCGCCCTGCCCGCAGCAACTCGGTGCAGAGTCCCGTCCGGCGTCCATCGAACTTGCGGGCATAGAAATCGCTTGCGAAGACGAATTCGTCGTCGCTTGCGGGATCGTCGATCATACGGCGCAGCAGGTCTTCGGCGGCGTCCCTGTCTCCTTCCGCATAAAGCAGGCGCGCGAGGCGCTCATGGCATTCGGCGGAAGAGCCGGCGCGGTAGAGCTGGACGGCGAGGCCGGCCTCGCTCTTCTTTTCAAAATGCAGACCCGCCTTGTGCGCCGCGCGGCTTCTCAGATCGAAGGCATAATCCGTCGGACAGACCGGGCCGCCGAGAATGGCGGCAACGGAACTGCGATAGACCTCGTCGGATTTGGTCTCGAGCTGGCGCAGCAGGCGGGCGTAATGGAAGCAGGCCCTCGCTTCATCCGCGTCGGCAAACCGGGCGCTGAAATCCGCTTGGTCGTTGGTACTGAGGATGCCGAGGTCGCGCAGCGCGAAGTTCTTGAGGTTGTGCTCCGTCTTGCCGAAGTAGAGATAGAGCAGAAACTCCAGCGGCTCGGTGTCGCCGAGTGCGATGAACGCCTCGCCCCCGCAGTGTCGGAATGCCGTGCCGAACGATAGATGAGCGAGGCAATACTCCGTCAACTTGCCCTTCGGCCACGATGCCCGGACATCGCTCAAGCCGGCCGCCTTCGCACCGTCGAACAGCACCGGCTTGGCAAGGCACGCCAGGAACGCTGCGTAATCCTGTTCGACCAGGGCTCGAACATAACCGGCGACAGCAAGCTCACCCAGCGCGCCGACGGGATCCGCGATCTCCGTGTACTTGAACGTCGAGGGATTGAAGACCGTACCGCTGCGATTGACCATCCGAATGAACAGGCACTGGGCGTCTTTCGACAGCGACAAGAAACGATCGACGAAGGCGTGATGAGTTTCAGTCAGCACCGGACCGTAGGTGTCGCAAACGAAGCTCAACATCTCCTTGAAGTGGTCGTGGTAGTAGTAGACCGGCAGAACTGGCAGGCTCATCGGTGCTTCGCCCCGGGCGCGGCGTGGCGAAATCCGGCTTTGGTCAAGCTTGCGCGGCATGCGGAGGCGCCGGCCGCCGTTGATTCATGGGCGTGCATGTTCGACTTCTGTTCTTTTCGCCAGACAGTGTCAAGCTTGGAATTCAAACGGCTTCATTCTCTTGCCGACCCTTTCGCCCAACCAGCGGTCCGCCGATTCAATGGCCTTGTCGAAACTCCCATGCCCAGACGGAATCGCCGGCGTCTCGGCGGCTGACCAGGGTGACGCGCATGAAACGATCGTGGGCGAGTGCCGCGCCCAGCCATAATTCGTTCCACGCATCGAATATGGCGGGAGACATCTGCTCCCGACCGGACATGAGGCGCCACGTGGTTTGCCGTACGATCGCCGTGTCACCTTCAAGATGCATCTCGGCGTCATCGCCCTGGCCCCGCAACAGCCTCGTGAATGCGCTCGCAAATCCCGCGACGCCTCGGTCCACTCCGCCGAGCATGGCGGCAACGTCGTCGAACGTATGCATGCCGATCAATCGGGCAGCCAGACCTCCCATATGGCCTCCCTCGGCGGGTCCAAGCACCGCCATCATTTCAGGCAGAATCGAGGTGATATAATCCATCGCGTAATTGCGGAGCGCCTTTCGCAACCGGCTTTCCGGCCAGTGCGTTTCGGGAAGACGCGGCGCAAGCTCCGGCCTGAACGGCGGGCATCGCTCTCCCGGAGAGAATTGCAGCCGCTCCTCCGGCGCAAGCTCGTGATCGTATTCCCGGTAATATCCCTCAAGGCCCGGCTGCCCGTCGACGGTCTGTCCCGTGCAGACGAAGCCCAGGCGGGGATTACCGAGAACCACGCCGTTGTTGCCGTGCCATCCCCTGAGCATCCCGCGGGACACTTCCGAGGGAATTCCACAGATCGCGGTGCCATGCCAAAGCCAGCGGGGAGGCGGATAGCGGATCCACGCCTTCTTGTCGCTCTCATAGACATATTCGACCTTTACGCCGCCTACCTGATTGGCGAGGTAGTTGTACTGCGCGCTGGCGACCGCATGCGGCAGCCCGTCCAGACCGAGCTTTTTGAGGCTCGCGACGAAATGGGTCGCTTGCTGGCGGCGAAACATCCTGAACACGATCTCGGCCGCACGCGTCGCCCCGGCGCGCGACGAGAGATGAAGGATGAGTCCCGTGAGATAGGAGTGATAGATCCGCTCGACCGCGCGATAGGCCTGCACGTCATCCGGCGCACTGTTCGTCATCCTCATTGTTTCTCCCGGAGCTTGTTCGATGCACAGAGAATGCAGCGGCGGGGCCGCCGGCCCGCGCTGCTGATGACCTCAGTCAGGCCGCTTCATTTCGTCCTCGCGGCCCACGCCGGCGGCTTGTCGCGATCTGGGCCGACGCGATGCAAACACTGCTCGATACGAAAACGAAGAAACGCCAAAAGTAAAGAGCGTTGAGGACGGCCTCACCGCACGCGCAACAGATCTTCCCGGGCGCCCTCGAGACGCTGACGGCCGATGTCAACAAGATGTCAGGCCGAGGGAGCGACCGACACTTTCGCCGGGCGGCTCGGCGGGCCAGACACCCCTGGCCTCACGGCGATGACCGCCTTCAGGCCGCCGAGCTCCGAGCTGGAGAGCTCCAGGCCCCATCCGTACGCATCGAGGACGTCCTGCACGATGGCCAGGCCCAGGCCCGCAGCGCCGCCGCGCTGATCGAGGCGCACGCCACGTGCGAGCACGCGCGACAATTGGGCCGGGTCGATGCCTTCGCCGTCGTCCTCGACGACAACAGACGGCTGGCCGTCATCCGAGGTGATCCGGACCCGGTCTGCAGCATGGCGGGCCGCGTTTTCGATCAGATTGCCGAGCACCTCGGCGAGGTCGGTCCGATCAAGCGGGATGGTCAAGTCGTCGCGGATGAGGTTCTCGAACGCCACTCGCATGCCGTCGGGGGTGCGCGACATCGTCGCCACGATGGATTCGACGAGAGGCCTCACGACGGTGGACGTTGCGGCCTTCCCCCTTGCGTGACCGCGGACCCTGGCCCGCGCGAGCTCGCGGTCGACATGGCGCCCCATGGCCTCGCCGACAGCCTCGATGTCGCGGGCGATCTCGCGCTCGCCGCGCTCCCGGAGGCGTGAAGCGTCGGCGGCAAGGGCGGCGAGTGGCGTCTTGAGCCCATGGGCCAGATCCGCTGCGCGGCCGCGGGACCGCTCTATCTCGGCTTCCTGCGCATCGACGAGGGCGTTGACCTCCTCGACGAGCGGTTGGACTTCGCTCGGGACCGAGGACGGCAGATGCCGGCTGCGTCCTGCCCTGATATCGGCCACTCCCCGGCGCAGCGCGACCAGCGGATGCAGTCCGACGCCGACCTGGACCCAGGTCGCGAGGGCCAGTACGGAGCCGAGCAGGACGAGCGCGATGGAAAGATCCTTGGCGAAGGCCGAGGTCGCCGCCGTGACCCGCGCCAGGTCCTCCGCGACGGCAAGGCGTACGACCACCGGCTTCCCCTCCGCGGAAAGCGTCACCGCCCGTTCGGCGACCAGCACGCGCTGACCGCCCGGTCCATCCGCTTCGTGCTGATGCGTTTCACCGGGGCTCAGCCGATCCGCCGGCAGTTTCATGGCGGAATCCCACAGCGAGCGCGAACGCAGCAACTGCCCGCGATCATCGCTGACTTGCCAGTACAACCCGGACAGCGGATCGGCGAAGCGTGGATCGACCGGTGTCTGCGCGAGCACCAGCTTGCCCTGAGCATCCAAGTCGATGTTCGCGAGAAGCTGCTTCAGATGGACGTCGAGATCCTGAGCCAGGGTTCGCGAGACATGGCGTTGGAATACGACGACGAGCGCGCCGCCAGCGATCGCAAGCGCGATCAGGATCGCAACGATTCCGCCGGCGACCAACCGCAGCCTGAGCGAATGCCGGTTCATGCGGGCGCCTCCGGCATGAGATAGCCGAAGCCCCGCCGCGTTTCGATCGCCTCCGCGCCCAGCTTCTTGCGCACGCGCGCGACCAGCACCTCAAGCGTATTCGAATCGTGCTCTTCGCCGTGGCCATAGACGTTCTCGTCGATCTCCTGCTGCGAAACGACCCTTCCTCGATTGCGGAGGAGATGGGCGACCAGCCGATACTCGAGCGGAGAGAGCGTGATGGGCACGCCACGGCGGGTTACCTTCATCTGCCGCTCGTCGAGCGTGATCTCGCCCGCGGTGATGACCGAAGAGCCGTGCCCGGCAGAGCGCCGCACGATGGAGCGCAGCCGCGCCAGCAACTCCTCCATCCGGAACGGCTTCGGCAGGTAGTCGTCGGCCCCGGCGTCGATCCCGTCCACCCGCTCCGCCCAGCTTCCGCGCGCGGTGAGGACGAGAACGGGCATGTGCCGACCGTTGGCGCGCCAGCGCTTCAGGACCGCAAGCCCATCCATTCCAGGCAGACCAAGATCGAGGATGACGGCTCCGAAGTCCTCGGTGTCGCCGAGGAACCAAGCGTCCTCGCCATTCGCGACAGCTTCGACCACGTAGCCGGAGGCTTCGAGCATTCGCGAGACATCCGACGCAATCCGCGGGTCGTCCTCGACAACAAGCACGCGCATCACTTCTCCTTGGTTCGCTCGATTTCGCCGCTCTTCGCATCGACGTGGATCTCGAGCAGCCGGCCCTTGCCGTCGAGCACACGGAGCTCGTACATCCAGGCGCCGGCTTCGCGCTCGAGCTTCACGCCCACGACCTCACCCGGGAGCTTACCCTTCATCACATTGAGGATGTCGGCGTAAGGACGGATTTCGCCGGCCTCGACGGCCCGTTTCGCGTCATCGTGGTCGCGCGCGAACGCCGGTATCCCACCGCCCGCGCCCACAAGGGCGGCCGTGAGGATCAGGATACGGATTCGGCGCAGTCTTGGGCACATAAGAAGCTCGTCATCGGGAAGATATGGATGCCAGATATCACCTGACAAATAGCTGACGTAGCTCAACAGGTGTCCGTCAGGCCGCTTCTGGCAGGTTGCTCCGCATGGCCGGCGCATGGTGCGGCCGGCCACCGTCAGGAGATACCCATGCGCAAGATCTTCATTCTTACCGTTGCCGCCGTGATCCTCGGGGCGGCGTCCGCCCAGGCCGGCAGCCTCGGCAAGCCGTGCACGTCGGCCCCGGAGGCTCAATGGCTGCCGATGGGGCAGTTGCAGGCCAAGGTCGAGGCCCAGGGCTACAAGGTCCAGAAGGCCAAGCTCAAGAACGCTTGCGGCGAACTCTATACGCTCGACAAGAACGGTCATCGGGTGGAGCTGTTCGTGGACCCGACCAACGGCCAGATCATCGGCCAGATGTAACGGTCCGCAAATGAGAACCGTGAGCAACACGATCGGAGCCGGCGGCGCGATGCCGCCGGCCACGGTCAAGGTCTGGGATCCCTTCGTCCGGATCTTCCACTGGTCGCTGGCGAGCTTGTTCGTTCTGGCTTACGCTACCGGCGACGAGATCGAGCGGGTGCACGTCGCGGCCGGCTACGCCATTGCCGGCCTCCTCGCGATCCGCGTCATCTGGGGCTTCATCGGCCCGCGACATGCGCGCTTTTCGAACTTCGTTCGTCCGCCACGCGAGGTGCTAGCCTATCTTCGCGACGTCGCTCTCCTCAGGGCTCCCCGCTACATCGGACATAACCCCGCGGGCGGTGCCATGATCATCGCTCTCGTCGTCGCGCTGGCCGGCACGTGTGCGACGGGCTACATGATGACGACGGATGCCTACTGGGGCTCCAAGCTGATCGAACACGTCCACGAATTCCTGGCCAACCTGACCGTCGGCCTGGTCGTGGCGCATGTGCTCGGCGTGTTGATCGCAAGCTTCGAGCATCGCGAGAACCTGGTCGCGTCCATGATCTCCGGCCGCAAGAGAGCTGCCGACTAGGCAGCTCTCTTCAAACCCAAACCACAACCAGGAGCGTCCTGTGCCAGCCACCCCTCACATCGAGAAGCACTTCACCGCCTCCGAAAGCGTCCGCGACGTCGTGATCGGGATGGCTGACGGCTTGACGGTCCCGTTCGCGCTGGCGGCGGGCCTTTCGGCGGCCGTCACCAACACGGACGTGATCGTCACTGCCGGATTGGCCGAGGTCGTCGCCGGTGCGATCGCGATGGGCCTTGGCGGGTATCTCGCCGCGCGCACGGATGCAGAGCATGACGCAGCTGAAGAACAGCGCGAACACCATGAAATCGATCACATGCACGAGCGGGAGATCGACGAGGTCGAGCAGATCTTCCGCGAGTATGGCCTTGAGGGCGATGCGCTCAAGTCGGTTGTCGGTGCTGTGGCGTCAAACCGGCAGCGATGGGTCGACTTCATGATGCGCTTCGAATTGGGTCTGGAGCGCCCCGACCCGAAGCGCGCGCCGATCAGCGCCGCCACGATCGGAGGCTCATACGTGGTCGGCGGTCTGATTCCGCTGGTGCCCTACATGTTCACCCAGAACATCGGGACGGCGCTGCAGATCTCCGTCGCCGCGACCGGCGTCGCGTTGCTGTGCTTCGGGGCCGTCAAGGGGCACTTCACGGGCGTCAACAAGATCAAGTCGGCGTTGCAGACGTTGCTGGTAGGCGGATTGGCCGCCGGGGCGGCGTATTGGCTCGCGCATTTGTTCGGGTAAGCGCGCACCTTCGGGTGGGGAATTCCATTTGCGACGTCAGGGCGCGGCTTTTGTCACGGCCATGGGCGAGGCGACCCTTACGGCGCGATGGGGACATTGTCGGCGGGGCATTCCTCATCCGTCCATGCAGAGGCCTATCATCGGTGGAGCTCGAGCAGGCATCTCCAACAAGCTATTTGTTGCAAATCCGTCACTTGCGAATGAGAGAAGCTGCGAACCGCCGATTGCTGCTTGACCGCGGTTTTGAATAGGGCTGTTGAACGACGATGAAGCGGATATGTCTCACAGGCGCAGTCGCAAGCCTCGCCCTTGCTGCGCCCGGTGCAGCGAGCGCGGCGGAGTCGTATCCAATCAAGGCTCCAAGGCCTGACGCTGCGGAATGGACCGGCTTCTATCTCGGCGGCCATTTCGGATATGCCGGCGGTCGGTCCAATTGGAGTGCGAACGACGGCTTGTCCACCGTGAACGGATCGGCCGGCTTGTTCAGCGCCTATGACGCGTTCAAAGGGACAGGCAGCTATCTCTTCGGCGTGCAGGGCGGCTACAATCTGATGCTACCCTCGCGCTTCGTGATGGGTTTCGAGGCCGACTTGTCCGCCCCGAACACCATGGCTGGAGATCAGAGCGTAACGTCGCTCTCCGGCGGGACCGCCAGCTATCGCGACACCGTCCTCGGCATGGGGACGGCGCGCGGCAGGCTCGGCTATGCCTTCGACCATTGGCTGCTCTATGCGACGGGGGGATTCGCCTGGTCCTATGACAGGCTGGAGCGGACGCAACTCGCGGGCACCCCACTGGTCGGCAGCGCGGCCATCGGCACCGTGGATACGGCCTTGACATGGCGCCTCGGCTGGGTCGCCGGCATCGGAGCCGAGTTGCCGGTCGCACCGCACTGGACGGCCAAGGCCGAATTCCTGGCTTCGGAGTTCGGCGATCACCACAAGAGCCTCGCAGCATCGGCAGAACAGCTGAACTCCGGCCTCTCGGTCCAACGTGTCCAGGTCGGGCTCAACTATCAGCTTGGTCCCGATCCCGCCCACACCGACTTTGCCATCAAGGGCATCGCCCCCGCGGAGACCGATAATTTCGCCGTGCATGGGCAGACAACGATCGTCACGCAATATGCGCTGCCGTTCCGCGCGCCCTATGCCGGCCAGAACAGCCTCTCGCCCAATCAGGTGCGCGAGACATTCGATGCGGACCTCTTTGTCGGCTTCCGTCCCTGGGACGGCGGAGAAATCTGGATCAATCCGGAAATCGACCAGGGCTTCGGTCTCAACGGCACATTCGGCGTGGCGGGCTTCCCGAGCGCGGAAGCCTACAAGGTCGGCTCCACCTATCCGTATGCGAGGATTCCGCGCGCCTTTTTGCGGCAGACGATCGATCTCGGCGGCGACGTGCAGAAGGTCGAGTCCGGGCCCATGCAGTTCGCGGGCTCCCAGACCAGCGATCGCCTCGTGCTCACCGTCGGCAAGTTCAGCGTCGTCGACATCTTCGACTCCAACAAATACGCGCACGATCCGCGCGGCGACTTCCTCAACTGGACGCTGGTCAACACCGGGGCATTCGACTACGCCGCCGATGCCTGGGCCTTTACCTATGGCGCCGCGGCCGAGTGGTACACCGGCCCTTGGACCTTCCGTGCCGGCGTGTTCGACGGGCCCGTGACGCCCAACAGCACAAACCTCGATCCGGCCTTCGGCCAATTCCAGATGGTTGGCGAGGTCGAGCGTCGCTACGAGGTCATGGGGCAGCCCGGCAAGATCGCCGTGACTGGCTATCTGACGCGCGCGCGGATGGGAAATTTCCAGGACGCCGTCAATCTTGCCAACCTGACCGGCGCCGCGCCGGACCTCTCGCTGGTGCGCACCTACACGAGCAAGCTCGGAATTGCCGGCAACATCGAGCAGCAGATCATCCCCGGTGTGGGCCTGTTTGCACGAGCTGGTTACACGCCCGGCAGGCTGGAGGCCTACGCATTTACCGATGCAGACGCGACGCTCGCGGGTGGCGCCTCGATCTCCGGAAAATTCTGGAACAGGCCGAACGACACGCTCGGGATAGCAGGCATTCGCAACACGATTTCCGCACCGCACCAGGCTTATTTCGCGACAGGCGGTTACAGCGCGCTGATCGGCGACGGGCAGCTTCCGCATCCGGGCGCCGAGAAGATCATGGAAATATACTACACGCTTCCGATCGCGGCGTGGACGCTCGGCTTCGATTATCAGTTCATCGACAACCCCGCCTACAATCGCGATCGCGGACCAGTCTCAGTCGTCGCGACTCGCTTGCATGCGCAGTTCTGATTTTCTTTTCACGTGACGCTGCCATCTGATAGGATTCATTGATCAAGTCGATGACCGATCGGTGCTGCAATGCGCAATTGGAAGCCGCACTCGTTGTCGCTGCTCGCGATCGTTTTCCTGGTGCAAGCGGCCTGCTTCCCGGGCACCGTGTTAGCGCTCGGAAGCTCCAGTTCGCACGACGGCCCGTGGAATCCCGATCACATCGATCGGTTGCCGCCCGACATTCGCAATACCGTGCTCCAGAGGTGTGGCGGGCGCGCTCAAGCCCTCCACTACTTCGGGACCTATCTCAACCGATCAACGACCGTCAGACTTCATTTCGAGAACGTGCGATGCGACGGCGACAAGGCATTCCGAAGGGGCGAGAGCTGCCTGCACGAGGAGTATGTTGCATACGGAAGGCACTATCGTCTTGCGAAGCACTACTATGGCCCGTGCGATGATTGATATAAGTTCGCCTGTACCCCGCATGGCCAAGATGCCGGCCGCCTATGCCGCCACGGCTTCGTAGATATCCTCCTCCTGGGCCGTGTGCATGCGCACCAGCGTTTCGATCGCCTCGATTACCCGTTGAGCGTCTCGGACGAGATAGCGATCGACCTTCTCTGACGGCAGATCCTCCACGATCCGATCGAGCAGCCGCGTAAGATGCAGAATTTCACGGTGGGCGCGGCTCATGGCTGAGAGGCCGTGGCGATCGCGCAGCACTGTCGCAAGCTTCGGATAGACGCTGTCCTCATCCGCGCGCTCGTGCATGACGACGCTGCTCTGAACGATGCGTTGAGCATCCCCGATCAACGCCGCGGCTGACTCGGGGGCTGCGTCATCCAGCGCATCGACGATTTTGCGCAAGCGATCGAGGTCCTTGAACAGGGCCTGATGATCGTGATGCAATGCCAACCCCTGCTCCGCGGTGATGTGCGCACCGCCCCTCATAAGAGCCGGAGCGAGCGCCCGCAGGGCGTTCAGAATGACGGCAACGTCGATGACCTCCTGGACGATGGCCGCAGGCACCGGTTCAAGGCAGCCAACGGCGGCGGCGAGCATCGCCAGCAATGACAACCCCATGCCGACAACAATGCTTTGCAAGGCAATGCGTCGGGCCCGTTGCGCGATGATAATGGCCTCCCCGACGCGATCGAGCCGGTCGGCCAAGATCACCACATCGGCGGCCTCGGACGAGGCGGTCGCGCCGCGCGCGCCGAGCGCGACTCCGATATCGGCCACGGCCAATGCCGGGGCGTCATTGATGCCATCGCCGACCATGATGGTCGGATGCAGCCTCTGTTCGGTGCGCACCGCCTCAACCTTGTCCGAAGGAACGCGGTCGGCCAGCACGTCGTCGAGGTCGAGCGCCGCACCAATCGCCTGCGCAGCCGCGGCGCGATCGCCAGTGACCATCACCATTCGTGCGATCCCCGCATCGCGCAGCAGGCGGATCGCCCGCGGCGTATCAGCCCGCAACTCGTCCGCCAGCAGCAGCGCGCCGATCGGGCGGCCATCCACGGCGACGAAGACGATCAGCGCCGAGCGCCACGAAGCGCGCCGGATCGCCCGCAGCTCCCACGCCGACAGTTCGCCACGCGAGCGCAGCAGTTCTCGCGAGCCCGCGGTGACCTGGCGCCCGTCGACCAGACCGCGCAGGCCGCTGCCCATGGTCTCCTTGACTTGTTCCGGCGCTTTCAGCTTGAGGCCTCGATCGAGGGCCGCAGCGACGACGGTCTTGGCAAGCACGTGATGCGAGGCCTGCTCGAGCGATGCGCCGAGCCGCAGGACCTCGTCAGGGTCTTCCCCCGGAGCAACCTCGATCGAAAGCAGCCGTGCCCCTCCGACGGTCAGGGTCCCGGTCTTGTCGAACAGCACCGTGTGAGCGCGGGCCAGCGCCTCCAGCGCCCCTCCCCCTTTGGCAAGAATGCCGCGCCGAGCCGCTCGCGCCACCCCGGCAATGAAGGCGACCGGTGCAGCCAGGATCAGCGGACACGGCGTCGCCGCCACCAGCACGGCAAGGCTGCGCGTCAGATCACCGGACAGGCGCCAGGCCAGGAAGGCGACGACGAGCGTCACCGGCAGAAGGACCAGCGCGAAACGATCGGCCATCCGCACGAAGGGAGCCTTCGCGGTCTGCGCCGCCGTCACCATGCGCACGATGCCCGAGTAGGTGCTCTCGCCTGCCGGCGCGGTCGCGGTCAACTCGAAAGTCTCGCCCGCATTCAGCGAACCGGAGAAAACCGCGCTGCCGCGTGTCTTCTCGACCGGGATCGGCTCGCCCGTAACCGCGGATTCGTCGATGGTCGCCGCGACCGAGCCAACGACGCCATCGACCGGCACGATCTCGCCGGCCCTCACCAGGAGCTCTTCGCCGACCAAGACTGCGTCGACCGGAATGTCCTCGATCCCACCATTGATTTTGCGGTGCGCCTGCCGCGGCGCCCGATCGACCAGGGAGTGCAGGTCACGCTCGGCTCGTGCGATCGCAATGTCCTCCAGCACGTTGCCGCCGGAATACATCAGCGCAACCACGGCCCCCGCAAGTGGCTGGCCGAGCGGCAACGCTGCGCTCATCGACAGCAGCGCAATCGCATCCACTCCGAAGCGACCGCTCAGAAGATCCCTGACGATCGAGACGGCCAGTCCGCCGATCACGGGCGCGGTGCCGAGTTGCCATGCAATATCCGCGAGATCAGCGCGACCCGCCACTCCCGCGAGAAGACCCGCGGTCAATCCTGCGATTGCAATCGCAACCAGGCCCCATCGCAGGACCCGCTCTATGGATTTGGTCTCGCTCCACATCACATGATGATTATCCTCTGGAACCAGCCGGTTGTTTGAGGAGAATCAACATCGCGTCCCGAACTCCGCTTTCCAAGCAATTTGCTCGTATAGAACGCCTAAAACGGTTTCGGACCACGCCGGTCGAGCTTGGCTTCCCAGGCAAGAAGGCTTGCAATCGCGATCATCAAGATAATTCCTGAGGCGCTGACAATGGCCTCCATTGCCAGTCCGCCGGAGATCTCATTCAAGACGACGAAGCCGAGAAATGAAGCGAGTACGCTGAAGCAATAGATCGAGAGTGAGTTTTCTCCGCAGCGAATCATTGCAACCGCCCACGGCTTCAGCTTGCTATGCTTGATCGGTAATAAGAAGCGCATTCCCAACACCATCAGGGCTAAGAAGTGCACGAGCCGGGGCGGCGCCAAATGGGTTTTGTAAATCGGATAAATCCAGCCCACAACTGCGTCCGGGACCAGCCATTTGAGCTGTTCGATACGCCAGCTCAGCGTGACGACAAGGCTGAATATGACGACGCTCGCGGCAACCGAAACCACAACCGGAGATAACGAGATCCCTGCGAGCCGGGCGGCGCCGGGAGTTGCGCAGTAAGCGCCGAGCACGAACAACATCTGCCAAGCCAACGGATTGAAGTATGCTTCACGGGCCGGCCAGGCCGGCAAATTCCAGCTATAGAGCTGCACCATCATGTAGAGCAGAAAGGAGGCGCTGAGCGCGATCGTTGCGTTGCGAATCATGAACCACAGCACGAGCGGAAAGCCGAAATGCAGCATGACAAACAGCGGCAGGATATCTGTATTCACAGGCGTGTATTGCAGCGCCAGAAGATGGATGAGGGCAATTCCCGGATTGTCAAAAAAGACCCGGGTATTGGTCTCGTCGCGATAGAGGTCACTTCCCGTGACCCAGACCAGAGCAAGATAGGCGATCACGAGCAGCAGAAATGCAGTGTAAATTTCCAGGCTTCGCCGCAGGCTGCGGACAACGACGGTTGGCCAACCCTGCCGCCGCAGCGCCCCGCCATAGGAAAGCATGCAGGTATAGCCGGACACGAACACAAAAATTTCTGAAGTATCAGAAAACCCGTAGTTCCGAAGGGTCAACCAGTCAAAAGCGTTGCCAGGAATGTGATCAATGAAAATGAACCAGAGTGCGAGGCCGCGACAGGCGTCGAGGCGCAAGTCACGATCGCCATCGAGATAACCAACGTGATCGCATCCGTGCTTGGGATCGTGGTTCAAGTCGTTCGTTCCTGCATTGAGACGTGCCCCGCGTACCAGCATTTTCCGTTTCTTCGTCCACAAAGCTCCGAGCGGTTCATGGCGCGGCCTCTTAACGTGGTCGCTGTGCGATGCGCACACCCGGTACAACCCGGTCGCTCGGATAGACAATCACCTCTTCCCCCGGCGCGAGGCCCTTGGCAACAGCCGCGAGGCGCCCGGAACGCCGCAGAACCTCAATTTGGCGCAATTCGGCGCGCCCGTCCCTCGCGACATATACATTCCAGCCTTCTCCGCGACGAAACAACGCGCCCGCCGGAATGGTCGTCGCATCGTCCCGCGCGAAGACGCCGATTTGAACATCCACCTGATAGGCGTCACCCAGCCGCGCCCACTGCTCCGGCGGCGAGAGGATGTCGACGAGAACATTGACCCTCTGCTCCTCGACGCCGAGCGTTGATATCTTGGTGAAGGCTGCCGGCTCGACCCGGCGTACCCGGCCCTTCAGCTTCCCCTCCCCGCCCCAATGATCGATGACGACATCAGCTCCGGGACGGATCTCGACGGCATCGGTGCTCAAAACGTCGACCACGACTTCGATATCCCCGGCGTCGCCGATGTCCAGGAGTGGAGCGCCCGGCTGGACGATCGTCTCGCTTTCCTGGGCGACCTTCAGCACCACGCCGGCAACAGGCGATGCGACATTCCAGCTATCCGGGTGCCCGCCGCCGTCGCTGCCGTATCGCGCCAACAATGCGCGCTGTTGGCTGATCTCGTGCTCTGCGGCGTGATCCTGAAACTCCGCCGCGCGCAAATCCCTGTCGGCAAGGCGCATCGCGAGTTCTCCACGCTCGAGGGCCTGCGCCGTCGCGGCCCCTTGCTGAGCCAAGGTTTTCGTCCGCACCAGGTCGGTGTTGGCCTGCTCCCTCTGGGCCCGCGCACGCTCGACAATGGCCTTGGCGCGCTCCAGGTTGGCTTCGGCTGTTCCGAGCATTTCCTCGACTTCGCGGCGGGTGCGGGAATCCATCAGCGGCGCCGGAGAAGGGGTGATTGTCGCGAGGGCGTCATCGACCCGAACCTGGTCGCCGACCTTGAAGCGGATTCGGCTCAGCCGCCCGGCGAGCGGCGCTGCGACCACGTATCGCTCACGCACACGCGTCTTGCCGTCCTCATCGACGGTGGCGACGAACCTTCCCTTCGTCACCGCGGCAGTCTCGACCGGCACCGGGGCGGGGATCAAGAGCCAGACCGCGATGCCGACGGCGGCCAGAAGCCCGGCAGCGATGGCGATATGGCGGCCCGTGATATGCATGTTCATTCCCTGGTCTTTAGAGCCGCGACCAGATCGAGCCGATCGACACGGCCTTTGACGATGTACGCGCTGGCTGCGGCCGCCGCCAACACGACGCCCGCTGCAATGAAATAGGTCTGCGTCGCGATCACGGCGGGTATCTGGAAACTCTCGTTGGAGTGAAATCCGGCGATCAGGCCGATAACGGCGTGAGAGAGCGGCAGGCCAATCAGAATTCCAAGCACGATCTCGATGGCGAACTCGCCGAACAGGATGCCCCCAACCTCACCGCGGGTGAAGCCCAGCACGCGCAGGCTGGCCAACTCCCAGGCCCGCTCCTGCAGGCTGATGCGCGCACTGTTGTAGACCACGCCAACCGTGATGATCGTGGCGAAGGCGGCAAGAATGCCGGCCGTCACGAACACGAGGCCGGCGATCTTCTCCATGAAGGAGGAGAGCGTGTACGCCTTCATCGTCACGGACTCGATGGTCGGGAGGTTCTTGAACCTCCGCCCCAACGCCGGCATCGCCGTCGGCTCGACATACAGACTCGCAGCCGAGATCACGGCGCCCTCGTCCGTGAAGCGGTTCAGGGTTTCGATCTCCATGTAGGAGGCCATTCCGATCGACTCGTCGACGATGGCGGTGACCGGGAGGTCGCGCTTGCGCCGCCGGCCCTCCATCGCCTCGACGACGATGATGTCGCCGACCATCACATCGAGCCGCTCGGCAAGCCGACGGGTGAGCGTGATCCCGTCGGGCATGGCCGCGATCGGATGCAGGATGGCGTCGTGCGGCCGACGCAGCTCATCCCCTGCAGACAGGCCGATCACGGAGGTCAAATAGCTGCGCTGCCCGGCCCGAAGGCGCACCGGCACGATGCGCTGCCCTTCCGCCACGAGAACGCCTGGCTCGCGTGCCAGATCGCGCAGGATGGAACGATCCAGGGGGTGCGGAAACGTCACCGTCGCGTTGCCGCGCTCCACCAGGTTGAACTGCAGGTCGATCATCTCATTGATGGCGTCGCGCCAAAAGATTCCCAGCACCATCATCGGGATCGCAAAGGCCACTCCGGCCACGGTCAGTACCGAACGGAATGGACGCCCGGCGGTATTCCGCAGGATCATCAGCCGGCGCGATCTGGTCGCAGCGCGTGGCAGAAGCGCTTCGATCCAGGACCTCCGGAAGCCGAGAGGCGCAGCCGGTCGCATTGCGACCGCGGGTGCGAGGCTGACGACCTGCCGTAGCGCGGTCAAGACGCCGAGAGAAGCCGCCGTCAGGCTGATCGCAATTCCCAGCACGGCCGACCAAGGCGTCAGCCCGAACGGCAGCTCCGGCAGACGAAAGAACCCCTGATAGCTCGCGATCATCGCTCGTCCGAAGCCCCAGCCGGCGGCAATTCCAAGCGCCGATCCAATCAACACGATGACGAGGACGAGCTTCAGATAGTGCAGCATCAGCGTCGCGGTTGGAAAGCCCAATGCTTTCAACGCGGCGATCTGCTCGCGCTGGGCTGCCACCAGCCGGCCCAGTGCGCTGTTGAGCAGGAACGCCGCAACGCCGAAAAAGATCAGCGGGATGGTGGTCGACATCACCTTTTGCTGGTTCAGCTCATCCTCAAGGAAGCGGTTGGATGGTTGATCCCGCCGCGCGACGGCACCGATCGATCCATAGGGCTCGAGCAGCCGATCCAGTTCGTCGATCACAGGCTTCGGATCGGCTCCCGGCGCCAGCGAAATGACGGCATCATTGAAGGCCGCCTTCATGTCGAACGCGGCTTCCGCCGCGCGGCGGTCGACCCAGAGAATGGCATAGAGCCGGTCGTCCGGAATGGGCAGACCGGGCTTGACGGCATAGACATATTCCGACGAGAGCGCGACGCCGGATACGTGAAAAGCTTCCACCTTGCCGTTGAGCAGCACACGGATGTCGTCGCCGGGATTCACACCATTGGCTTCGGCAAACGCTTCGTTGACTGCCGCGCTTCTTGCGGAGCCCGGTTCGGGCGCCGCGCCGCGGCGCAAATGCAGACGGGCAAGCCGTTCGTCGCCAGCATGGTTGAGCGACACCATGCGCGCCGAGACCGGCTGCGAAGCGGCCGGCCAGTCCACGATGACCTCGCGAACAATACGGGCTTCCACCGTCGCAACCCCGGGGATGGCGTTGAGCTGCGGAACGATCGATAGCGGCGCACGCTTGAGCGTCACGAAGACCTGCGGGAATCGCGCGGTAGCGTAGAAGCGCTCGACGGCCGTGCCGAGCGAATTGTAAGTCGAGACTGAGCCAACGAAGACGGCGACGCCGGCGGCAACCAGCAGGGCGATGGTGATCACCTGGCCCCGCATTGCGGCGACATCGCGCAGCAGTTTTCGATCGAGCAGGCTCACCAGTGCACCTCGTCGGCCGAGAGTCGGTGCGCATTACGTTCCTCTCCGACGATCCGCCCGCCACCGAGCCGCAGCACGCGGTCCGCCATTCCCGCGATCGCCGCATTGTGCGTGATGATAATCGTTGTGGTACCGAGACGCTCATTGGCTCGCGCGATCGCCGCCAGCACCACTTTGCCGGTCTCGTAGTCCAGAGCCCCTGTCGGCTCGTCGCACAAGAGAACATCCGGCGACTTGACGATGGCGCGGGCAACCGCCACACGCTGCTGCTCGCCGCCGGACAACTGTGAAGGAAAGTGGTCGATCCGCTTTTCGAGACCGACGAGCGCAAGGACCTCGAGCGGATCGAGCGGCTTGTCGGCAATCTCGTTCACCAAAGCGACGTTCTCCAGCACCGTGAGGCTGGGGATAAGATTGTAGAACTGAAAGACGAAGCCGACGTGCTCGCGGCGGTAGCGGGTCAATTCGGCATCCGTCGCGCCGACCAGGTTGTGGTCGCGCCAGTGGGCCTCGCCCGAGGTTGGACTGTCCAGACCTCCCAGGATGTTCAGCAGAGTCGATTTCCCCGACCCGGACGGCCCGAGGAGCACAACGAACTCGCCTTCGAAGATGTCGAGATCGACGTCCCGCAGGGCGTGCACCTCAACCTCCCCCATCCGATAGGTCTTTGAAAGCCCGCGGGCGCGAAACACCGGAGCGTTCTTGCGATCCTGTTTGGCCGGAAAGACGTCCATGAGTTTCAAGTTCGAAGTCGGAGGCCGGACTTGCGACCTACATTGTGATGTCGTCGGCCGCTCGCCGCTCAGTGAGAGAACAGGACCGGAATCGGCGGCTTCGTCAGGATGCTTCGGGTCGCGCCTCCCAATATGAACTCGCGGAAGCGCGAATGGCCGTAGGCGCCCATCACGAGGAGATCCGTTCGGCGGGACGCAATCTGCGCTGCAAGAACCTCGCCGATGGCCCGCCCGGCGGCATCCACCTCGTCGACGATCACATCGATGCCGTGCCGCGATAGATTCTTGGCGAGTTCGGACGAGGAACGCCGGCTCGATATCGCCTTCTCATTGATCACGGTGAGAATGCACACTTCGCGCGCCTTCTCCAGGATCGGGATGGCATCGGAGACTGCGCGCGCCGACGCGCGGCTGAAGTCCCACGCGACGAGTACCCTATTCAAGTCAGCCGCCCTGGACGCCGGGGCTTCGGGGAGCACCAAGGTGGGTCGTCCGGATCCGAAGATGACGGCTTCGGCATACCATTGGTCGTAGGATTCCGGCACTGACACGATGGTGAGGTCGCGCAGCCGCGCATATTCCACCAGCAGGTCCGGCACTTCGGATGTCAGGCAGCGTTCGAGAATGATCTCGTGCAGCGCGCCGGCTTTCTGAGCGGCCGCTTCAAACGCGGCCAGCAAGTCCTGCGCATTCTTTCTGCTCTTCTGCGCCTCGCTGGCCACGATCGACCCGAGATGCCCGGCGCCGCCGAGGAAGGTGCCGGGAACCTGCACATGAGCCTCACATGAGATCGCCGCAATGTGGGCGCCGAGCGTTGAAGCAAGCGCCACGGCGCGATCAATCACTGAAACCGGCGCCGGATCCGGGTAGCTGGTGAGCGTGAGCAAAACGTCCTTGATGGCCATGGTGTCTCCGAACGACCTAGTGCGACATCATCACGCAGATCGGCGCCTCGTTCAGCAGATCGCGCGTCACGCCTCCGAACATCCACTCGCCGAGGCGACTATGGCCATAACCTCCGGTTACGATCAGATCGGCGTCCTCGTCCTTTGCCACCCGAAGAAGCTGGTGCGCATCGGGCTCAGCCATGTGCACGCGCACTTCGGCTTGGCATTTTACCGCATGGGCCTGCAGATATTTCGCGATATCGCGGACGCGGCGGCGCGCTGCGTCCTGTTCCTCGCAGGTGCAGATCTCGACGATCGTGACCTGCGAAGCTTTAGAGAGGAACGGTAGCGCATCTCGCAGAGCGATTCTTGCCTCGCGAGTGTCTTTCCATCCGACCAGAACGCGATCGGCCTTCAGCGCCGGAACGTGGTCAGGAACCAGCAGCGTCGGTCGTCCCATCCGCATCATGGCCTCGGCGGCATCAATGAAATGGAACTGGTCTGTCCCTTCCTGCCTGCACCTGATCACCACCAGATCGGCCGATCGCGCTTCATTGGTCAGGAACGCGGTAGGGTAGTCTACGCTGCAGCGCCACTCGACCCGCTCTTTCGGCAGGCCGGCCACGCTGCGAAACCACTGCTCCTTGTCCGAGAGTGCCGACTTCATCCGCTTCAGGTCGTCTGCGGTGGTCTCCTTGATGATGACGCCCTCGGCCACGAAGAGAGGCTCGACCGCGAAAGCCGAAGCGCCGATCAACGATGCTCCAAATCTGTCTGCAATGTCCCGGGCGATGCGGACTTGACCTTCCGCCTGCTGCTCGGGGTCAACGTAGACCATCACGGTCGCGATCGTCATCGGCATGGCTCCGCTAATTGATGCGCTTCCACTTTTTGGCACCTCTTGCATGCGTCCAATTGACCCAAATCAAGAGGCTGCGCGCCAGGCCCGCTGATATAATCTCTCGGAATTCAGCCCTCGCTTGCAATGATGTGAATGGAAACAGTGCCGCAAGATCGGATCCTGCCTGCGGCCGGTTTGCGACGGCGGCTGGGGCTGCCATTGCTGGTCCTCTACGCGACGGGGGTCACCGTGGGAGCCGGGATCTACGTATTGATCGGCGCCGTTGCGGGCCATGCAGGCGTCTACGCCTCGTGGGCGTTCGCATTAGCGGCCGCTGTCATGGCCTTGACAGCCGCCTCGTATGCCGAGCTCGCCACCCGCTACCCCGTCAGCGCCGGGGAAGCCGCCTACGTCCGTGCCGCATTCAACTCCCGATTTCTATCCAGGACCGTCGGCTCATTGAGGCTCGCCATTGGCATCATCTCGGCTGGGGCGGTGACCGTCGGGGGTGCTGGCTACTTAGGCCAGTTGATCACACTGCCTGCACCAGTGATCGTCGTGGCGATCGTCGCTGCCCTCGGCGTGGTCGCCGCCTGGGGCATTCTCGAATCGGTAATGCTCGCGGGGTTTCTGACGTTGATCGAGACGGGCGGACTGGTATGGATCATCGTATCCGCCATTCATTCGGATGTCTCGTTCAGCTCCGCGCTATTTACGCCGCCCCCGCTCGACGGCGGTACCTTTTCCGGAATCACCTTTGCCGGCGTGCTGGCATTCTTCGCCTTCGTCGGTTTCGAGGACCTCGCCAACGTCGTGGAAGAGGCCAAGAGCCCACAACGGGATATCCCCTGGGCTATGGCACTCACGCTGCTGATCACGAGCGTGCTTTACGTCCTGATCGCGGCGATTTCAGTCAGCGCCGTACCGCCGAGCGTCCTTGCCGGGTCAACGGCGCCGCTGAGCCTGGTCTTCGGCGCCGTGGCGCGCATAAGTCCGACGACGTTCAGCGTGATCGCGGTCGTGTCGACGCTCAACACCGTGCTCGCCCAGATGACCATGACGGCGCGTGTCATTTATGGCATGGCACAACAAGGCGACCTGCCCGGACTTGTAGGACGTGTCCATTCGCGAACCGGGACGCCGCTGATCGCCACGGGGATGGTCATGCTGAGCGTTGCGGCTCTCGCGCTGATATTCCCGCTGGAACGGCTGGCAGAAGGTACGTCTCTCGCGACGCTGTTGATGTTTGCCGTTGTCAACCTGTCTCTGCTTCGAATCCGCGCGCGGCACACTCGATCCGATCCAGCGGCCGTCCGCGTCCCGCTCTGGATAGCGTCCCTTGGTCTCGTCTCCTGCGTGCTCATGATCGGAACCGCCCTTTTCACGGCATAACAAGACCGATGGGAAAGAACAGTCAATCGCAGCCAATGTTTCAAACGACACAATTTCCCGATCGAAGGCTGGCTCGGACCACTCTTGCAGTGGTCATCGGGCTGGGCGTTGCCGTCTGCGCGTTCATGGCGAAGCCTTTCCTCGGCGCGCTCGTCTGGTCCACGACGCTTGCAGTCTTGTTCGTCCCGCTGGACATGGCCATCAGCAAGCGCTTGGGGTCGCGTAGTCTTTCGGCGCTGACGACGGTGACGGTGACCGCCTGCATTGTGGTCGTTCCTGCGATCCTCGTAGCGGGGACCTTGCTCAACGAGGCCGTCCGGAGCGCAACGCTCGTCGTGCCGATGTTCGACGCGGAGGACTGGACACGTTTCATGGGCGGGCATCGTTGGCTTGCCCCGGCGCTGCAATGGATCCACGACAAGGTGGACTTTGCGGATCTGATGCGAACGGCTACTTCGGCGCTTGCGACGGGCAGCGGCTCCGTCCTGCGGGCCTCCTTTTCCGGAGTGGCAAACCTGCTGTTGACCTTCTATTTCCTGTTCTATCTGCTGCGCGATCGGGAAAGGATAGCGGACGCCGCGCGGCTCTATCTGCCGCTCTCGGAGCCGGAGTTTTCGCAGGTCAGCGTTCGGGTGACCGATACGATCTTCGCCACGGTCTTCGGGACCATGGCGGTTGCCGCGCTGCAGGGCGGCCTCGGGGGCCTCATGTTCTGGTGGCTGGGGCTGCCCGCCCCTGTGTTCTGGGGTGTATTGATGGCTCTTCTCGCCATCGTGCCGTTTCTCGGCGCCTTCGTGATTTGGGCGCCGGCTGCCGCCTTTCTCGCGCTGAGCGGCGCCTACACATCAGCCGTCGTGCTGACGATCTGGGGCACTCTCGTCGTCGGCCTCGTGGACAATGTTGTCTATCCGATCCTGGTCGGCAACAAGCTTCGAATGCATACGATGCTGTCGTTCATCGCCGTCGTCGGCGGGCTCGTTCTCATGGGCGCACCGGGCGTAGTGCTTGGCCCGTTGCTGCTCGCGGTCACCCTGACATTGGTGCAGATCTGGCGGGGTCGGCTGGCAGCCCCGATCGATGCACCACCGCAACAGCGTGACGCAGTACAGGTTCCGTGATGGATTTCCTGAATCCGAGCCTGAATTCCGAGGTGATCGGCGTCGTCGTTGCACTCGGCATCGGGCTCCTGATCGGCCTCGAGCGGGAACGCCGCAAGGGCGAGGGTCCAGGGCGCTCGCCTGCCGGGCTGCGCACCTTTGCGGCCGCATCACTCGCCGGCGCCATCAGCGTGATGATCGGTGGCAAGGGTCTGCTGGCGGTCGTGACCGCCGGGATCATGGTCCTGGTTGCGATCGCTTATCTGCGGTCCAGGAGCGACGACCCCGGTTTGACGTCGGAGACCGCACTCATCCTGACGGTTCTGCTCGGCGGACTGGCCACGCAACGTCCCGTCTTGGCCGCTGGCGTTGCCGTTATCCTGGCCATTCTGCTCGCGGCACGTGCGGCATTGCACGACTTCGTTCACAAGGTGCTCAGCGGCGACGAGGTTAAGGATGGCCTAATCTTTGCCGCTGCTACGCTCGTTGTCTTACCCTTGCTTCCGGATCAGCCGGTCGGCCCGTTCGGCGCCCTCAATCCACGCGCCATCTGGATCATTGTCATCCTGGTGATGGCGATCGGCGCCGCAGGGCATGTTTCAACACGTTTGCTCGGCGCAAAAGGAGGCCTCGCGATCTCAGGGTTCGCCTCGGGTTTCGTCTCCAGCACAGCCACCATCGGAGCGATGGGCGCCCGCGCTCGCAAGGCGCCGGAGTTGCTCGGAGCCGCTATCGCCGGCGCAACGCTTTCCACGGTCGCAACGATCGTGCAGCTTTTCGCGGTTCTCGCAGCCACGAGTCTGCCCACGCTGCAAAGTCTGCTCGTTCCGCTCCTTTGCGCCGGTGCGGCCGCAACGCTCTACGGCGTCATCTTCACGGTCAAGGGCATGAGGGAGACCGGCACAGCCGAGTTCGAGCAAGGACGTGCTTTCAGCCTTCCGTCCGCCTTATTGCTGGCTTTGACGCTTTCCGGAGTCCTCCTGCTCTCCGCCAGCCTGCGGGAGGCCTTTGGAGAAATCGGCCTGGTTGTCAGCGCGGCTGTAGCCGGGCTAGCAGATACGCATTCGCCCGCTGTCGCCGCAGCCAGCCTCGCCGCCTCAGGCAAGATCAACTCCACGGACGCTGTCGCTCCGGTACTGGCGGCGCTGTCGACCAATACTCTCAGCAAGATCGTCGTCGGCTGGGTCAGCGGCGGGCGCTCCTTCGCGCTGCGGCTGATCCCTGGCCTCGTTCTGGTCATCGCTGCCGCATGGGCTGGCGCCTGTTTGGTCTCGATCTCCTGATGGCGCAGCGCGGCTATCGCTCACGACTGCCCCAGGCATTTGGTCCGCTGTTGGGGAAATCCGCTCCTACACCTGCCATTCGATCCCCGCGCGGCGAAGCCTGCGCTCACTGCTGCGGGAGCGAGATCTTGGTTCCCCGCATGAACGCAATCATCTCCTCTGGAGTGACCTTTCCATCCTTATTGCTGTCCATTGCCTTGAAAATGCGTTCGTGCGCGACCTGAAACTCCGGCAATGAGACGGTCCCGTCCCCATCCGCATCCATCAGCGCGAAGATCATACGGAACATGGGCGGTGGGCCCATCGCCTCGCCGCCCATCATCATACGCCCCTTCATCCCGCGCCCCATCATGTCCATCATATCTCCCCCGTGCATCGCGCCCTGCCGCTCCGTGCCTTGACTTGCAGGAGGATTCGTCTGCGGGGATGCGGTTGTCTGGTCCTGGCCGGGATGATGGGCGTCGTGGTCGGCTGCCGATTGAGCGAAAGCGGGATGGCTCAAGCTGGCGAGTAGCAGGGCCGCAGCAATGGTTTGGCTTCGCATGGTGGTTCTCCGGCTTTGTTGTGCCGTAACAACCTGTCGAACGCCTCCGAGTTCGCTTTGAGCCAGGTCAATACGCAGTGGAACATCGCGACGATCAGCGCGCCGCGGGACCGCTCAGGTTCGATGCTCCTTAGAAAGGTTAGCTTGTCAGGAACGACCGGACGCCTCGATCCGGCATTCTTGAAGGCCTAGGCCACCCCGCGAGCGGGACAATGCCCTATAGCTCAAACGAAGACCTTCCCGTTGGCATGCGGCGTCATTTGCCGCCTCATGTTCTGGACATCTACCGGGAAGCGTTCAACCAGTCCTTTGCCTCGCATGTCGGCGACGTCCGGCAGGAAGAGATCGCCCATCGCACCGCCTGGTCGGCAGTAAAGCGCTCCTATATGAAACGAGAGGATTACCGGCGCTTGTTACGACCACGCAAATTCAATGCCTCACGCACCTCGTCGTCTTCCACAGCGTCCTTGATCGCACGATCCACCGGCTCCGTTTCGACGACGCGCCCTCCGCGATGCGGAGCGGGGCGTTCCGCCTCTTGTTTCGCAGCACTCTCCTGCGCCGCTTGACCACTCTTGCCCATTGCGCACACTCCTTCCCACTCCTTGGCAAAATAACGATAGCAAGCGAGTGAAATGCCATTGTTGCGCCCGATCAAACCTGGGGCTGCCATCTGTCGAGCAGCCGTTTCGCCGGGGTGAGGTGGGACGCGCGGGAACGCCGGCTTAGACGTGACGAGGACGCCGGCGAGGAGACTGTTCCGCGCCTTGTCGCAATCAGATCGCGGTTGAAACGGCAGCAGCGTGGATACTCTCTGCCGCGGCATTGACCCGGGTCATCATCTCAGTCAGCTCATCGTAAACCCGGTCTTCGATGGTCACCGTGCCGAAATTGGAATTCTCGCCGTCAAAGCGGCCCTCGGCCGGTTGATCGGCATGCTCAAACCAGTGATAGCCGATCACATTCGGCTTGCTGAGGGCTGCCACCACGTAGCCCTGGAAGGCCCGGGCGCGCTCGGTCTGGGTAGGCACGCGTGGTCCGGCTCCACTCGAATTCGGCAGGCCCGCATCATCGCCGCGGAATGAGAATTCCGAAATCAGGCACGGCCTGCCGGCGGCGGCGTAAGCATCGATGACCGGCCCCGGGTCGAAGTCGTAGCAATTGAAGGAAACCACATCCAGGTGACGACCGGCCGCGGCAATCACGCCGCTGAGCGGTTGATATCCGAACCGCGAGCCGAGCACGAGATGATTGGGATCGGCTGCCTTGATCGCCGAGACGCACAGTTCGAAATACTTGTCGGCCACGACGGCCACGAAGGCATCGCAATCGGCCGAGAAGGCCTCGCGGGAGGGATCTGCCAAGTTGGCCTTGGTCTCGATCGCATCGTTCAGGACGCCAGGCCGGAGTCTGACAAATGGCGCCACGACGTGCTCGATCCTGCCGAGCTCCTCCCAAGATCGCGCTTGTGTGCGCCATACCGTGTTGAATTGGGCAAAATCCCGATAGTGCGCCTGCAGAGCCGAGATTGCGGCAATCCTGCCCGGACGATGCGATGGCAGGTTCAGAAACAGCGTCAGAAGCTCATCAGTGCCTCGCCAGTCGGGCGACCAGTAGAGCTCGTTGTCGATGAAGGTACCGAGCAGGCCGGGATCGTTGCGGCGATGCCTGCAGCGTTGATGGGCGCTTACGCGGATATGCGCCGGGAATTCGGGATCGTAGACATCCGGAAAGATCTGATCGCGGCGATGCAGGCGAAAGGACGCGCCGAGCTCCGCGGTTGGCGTGCTCGCCAGCAATTGCGATCCCGCACTGGCGACGAGTTCATCCGACCAGCAGCCGACCGTGTTGAACTTCCAGCTCGCCAGCCGGTCGGACGTCGCGGTGCGCCAGATCTGCGGGCTGCCGTACTTGGCCGTGCAGGCCTTGGCGTAAGGCACGCGATCGGTCCGTCCGACGTGGTCCTGATCGAAACGGATGTTATTGACGCCCTTGGAAAGAAAGCGGCCACCGTCGGGATCAACGAGCCAGAATACGCCGTTGCGCTCGGCAACGCGGAAGAAGCCACTTCCAGTGAGCCCGTTGTCGACGACCCCACCCCACTTCGTTCTCTGCAACTGTGGCCTCCCCCGACGAGCAACCAACCTTCTTGATTGGTCGCACGGCCCTATCCGGGCCGCTTGACCTATCTCAATACCATTCGGAACCAGCCTGACTATCAATGCTCCGAAACCCAACGGGCTCGCACGCAACGGCATAGCCGGGACAAGCGGAGCAGAACCCACGCAGGTGTTTGATGTCGACAATCCAACTGCCAAACACCGCCAGTCTGCGCTCCGACTTCATCTGGGGCGTTTCCACCTCGAGCTTCCAGATCGAAGGAGCCACGCGGGAGGACGGCCGCGGAGCCAGCATTTGGGACGTCTATTGCCAAAACGGCACGATCAAGAATCACGATACCGGCGACGTCGCGTGTGACCACTATCATCGCTACCGCGAGGATGTGGCCCTGATGAAAGCCCTGGGCGTGCAAGCGTACCGGTTCTCGATCGCCTGGCCACGCATCCTGCCGCAGGGACGCGGAGCTGCCAACGAGGCCGGTCTTTCGTTTTACGACCGTCTGATCGATGAGCTCCTGGCCGCCGGCATCGAGCCGTGGCTGTGCCTTTACCATTGGGACCTGCCGCAGGCTCTGGAGGAGCACGGTGGCTGGCAGAATCGTGAAATGGCGACTTGGTTCGCCGACTATACGGCTCTGGTCGCAACCCGCTTCGGCGATCGGGTCAAGCGATTTGCGACGTTCAATGAGCCATCGATCTTCAGCCTGTTCAGCCGATCACTCGGCGAGCGGGATCGCAGCAGCGAAGAAAAGCTCCATCGCATGATCCACAATGTCAATCTCGCGCATGGTGCGGCGGTTGATGTTCTGCGCGCAAACGTTGCCGGCGCATCGATCGGGTGCATTCACAACAGGCAGCCCTGCCGGCCGTCCAGCAGCAGCGAGGCCGATGCAGCTGCGGCGGCACGCCTGGACGTTTACTGGAACGGTGCCTTTCCGGACCCGCAATGCCGTGGCGCGTATCCGGAATCGATGCGAGCGGCGATCGAACCGCATCTGCAGCCGGGCGACATGGCGCGCATTTGCCGGCCGGTCGATTGGTTCGGACTGAATCACTACAGCCCGGTCTATGTGAAGGCAGATCCTGTTTCGATGCTGGGCTACGACTTCGGCGACAAGCCAGCCGGCGCGCCCTTGACGCCGATCGATTGGCCGGTCGATCCCGAGGCTTTCAGCGACACATTGCAGAGTGTCCACGACTGCTACGGCTTGCCGATCTATGTTCTCGAGAACGGATACGGCAACTTCGACCAGCCGGACCAAAACGGCGCCGTGATCGACACTGGCCGGATAGAATTCCTGAAGGCCTATATCGCCGCGATGGCTGCCGCCGCCTGCCGCGGCGTCGACGTTCGCGGCTATTTCGTTTGGTCGCTGCTCGACAATTTCGAATGGGATTCCGGATACAGCATCAGGTTCGGCCTGGCCTATGTGGACTATGCATCGCTGCGGCGAACACCAAAATCCTCGTTCGACTGGTATGCAGGGCTGATCAAGGCGGGGCAGCCATGATGAAGCCAACTCCTCCAACGCGAACCGCCTTGCTCGCCGATATCGGAGGAACTAACGCTCGCTTTGCACTCCTGACGAACGGCAAGCTTGGCACGATCGCTCATACGGCCGTCGGCGATCACGGCACCTTTTCGGAGGCGCTCACTGCCTATCTCGGCGAGGCGGCAAAGGCCGGGACCATTCAGCACGCAATCCTCGCCGCCTCCGGCGCAGTCCAGAACGGCCGCTGCGCTCTCACGAACAATCCCTGGGTCATCGATGCAGAGGAGTTGCGCAGGGCATATGGATTCTCGTCCGTGCGCCTGATCAACGACTTCGAAGCGATCGCGCTGGCCCTGCCCCGTCTTCTCCCGGGCAGTCTGCTGCAACTGGGGGGACGAGAACGGGTCGCCGGAGCGCCCCTCGCGGCGATCGGCCCCGGCACCGGCCTGGGCATGGCTGTCACCATACCGCACGGCGACAGTCAGATCGTCCTTTCCAGTGAGGGCGGCCATTCCACGATGGCGGGAGGCTCTTTGCGCGAGGACGCCGTCATCGCGCATTTGCGGCAACGTTTCGGACATGTATCGTCCGAACGCCTCCTGTCGGGCGCGGGATTGGAGAACCTCCATGACACTCTTGCGTTTCTAGACGGGGTGACCGTTCCAAAACGCCGATCGGCCGAGATCACGCGGACCGCAATCGAAGGGACTTGTCCGATCAGCCGCGCTGCCGTCGACATGTTTTGCGCGATGCTGGGATCCGTTACGGGCAATTTTGCGCTCGCAGTCGGTGCAAAAGGCGGGATGTTCATCGGCGGGGGCATTTTGCGTCATATGCCCGACTATCTTGCCGCGTCCCAGTTTCGCATGCGCTTCGAGGAAAAGGGGCGTCTCAAGACATTCCTGGCGCCGATCCCGGCCTATCTCATCCTCGACGACGATGTTGCATTCACCGGTCTTCGTGCCCTGATGGAGGTCGAAGGCCTTGACTGAGATGCCACCGGTCCAGATCGTAACCCTGACCATCAACCCCGCCGTCGACATCTCGACCTCGGTCAGGAAGATGATGCCCTTCACCAAAATGCGCTGCGCGGAAGCCCAGCGCGATCCCGGCGGAGGCGGAATCAACGTCGCCAGGGTCCTGACGCGCCTCGACATCGACGCGATCGCGATCTATCCGGCCGGAGGCGCCACCGGGCAAACGCTGGCGCGGCTGGTCGAGCGCGAGTCCGTGCGCAGCATCGTGATCCCGACCGCGAACGATACCCGCGAGGACATCACCGTCTTCGACGAGACGACCCGCGAGCAGTTTCGTCTGGTTTTTCCGGGGGCCTCGCTCAGCGAATTCGAATGGCAGCAGTGCCTCGACGCCGTCACGCGCATCAGCTCCGAAGCTGCATTTGTCATCGCCAGTGGCAGCCTGCCCCCTGGAATACCGGTCGACTTCTACGGACGGGTGGTCCGGGCATCGAAAGGAGCGGCCAGGGTCATCGTCGATACGACCGGTATTTCGCTGAAGGCCGCCTTGGATGCCGGCGTTTATCTCATCAAGCCCAATCTTCACGAGTTCCAGGATCTCGCCGGCATTAGCACCGAGGACGAGCCTGCGCTGCTCGAAGCAGGGCGCAGCCTATTCGCTCGCCACCGCATCGAGATGATCGCGCTCTCGATGGGCTCGCAGGGCGCCCTGCTCCTGACGCGCGACATCGCCTTGCGCGCGAACGGCCTTCCGATCCAGCCCGTTAGCGTCTCCGGGGCCGGCGACAGCTTCCTGGGAGCGATGGTGTCGAGCCTGGCACAGGACGGCGACCTCGAAGCGGCTCTGCGCTATGGCGTCGCCGGCGGTTCGGCCGCCCTGCTGAGTCCCGGCACGGGGCTATGTGTGAGAGAGGACATTCATCGGCTCGCTTCCAGCGTGGAAGTGACTGCCATCGTCGGCTATCATGCCTAGCGACGACGTGGATCAGTTGCCGAGTGAACGCCAATTGCTGAGATCAGCAGCTGGTTTACGGGCAACTATCCGCGGCTGCGCTTCGGCCAACCGCGTTGCGTCGCCTTATCTTGCTCTGGACCAGATCGATCAATATCCCGGGTATGATGAGCCAGCGCGTATACGCGGTTCATCGCCGCGGACCGAAAGGCACACCAGGTGGAAGACGAACTGCTTTTGAAACTGGAGCAGCGTCTGGGGCGGATCCACGCCCGGCAGCGGCTTGGCATCGAAGCTGATCATGAGGCACAGATCTTCGGCCAGGGACTCAACTTCTTCCATATCGAGAACTGGTATTCTGTCCATTCGCTGATACGAAATATTCTGAAGCTGTCCGGGCTGTACTGGCGGGGCCGCCGAAATGCCGAACGAATTACGCTGAAGTATAACACGATCGAATGTGCAAATTTACCAGCTCTGTTCGACGGCTTCACGATCCTTCACATCAGCGATACCCACGTCGATATGAGCCAGCGCGCCATGCGGCGCCTGGTCGAGCTGATCCCAGGGCTGGACTATGATTTATGCGTCCTCACCGGCGACTATCGTGGCAAGACTTTCGGAGCGTTCGACGCCGCGCTGGAGGGCATGGCACGGGTAGTTGCCCACCTGAAGCAACCCGTTCTCGGCGTGCTTGGCAATCACGACACCATCAGGATGCTGCCCGGTCTGGAGGCGATGGGCATACGCATGCTCCAGAACGAGTGCGCGACGATCAAGCGCGGCGAGGAGGAGATATTTGTCGCCGGGATCGACGATGCGCATTATTTCAGAGTCGATAACATTGAGAAGGTCGGGTCGGAGATCCCCGACGGCGCATTCTCGATCCTGCTGTCCCACACCCCGGAAATCTACCGACAGGCGGCGCATGCCGGGTTCGATGTGCTACTCGGCGGACATACGCACGGAGGTCAGATCTGCCTGCCGGGCTCGATCCCCATCACGCTTGACTCGGTGCTACCACGTCGGATGGGCGCGGGCGCCTGGCGCTATCGCGGCATGGTCGGGTACACCTCCGTGGGCGCGGGATCAAGCGTCGTTGCCGTGCGCTTCAATTGCCTGCCAGAAATCACGCTGCACCGATTGTGCCGCCCAGCCGATCCCTCTAATAGGGCTGATCCCTGATACGCAACATGTACAGCACGCGAGAGATCGCGAGCTCGCCAACGAAGAACATCAAGACGACGACGAAAATGTCGGCCTCGCTCAGCCCCAGGCTCTCTTGGCAGGCCAGGAGCGGAAACAGCGATTCGGGAACCTGGTCCAAACCCAGCGCCTGGCTGCTCGGTGGCATGTTCATGCGCCGTTTCAAGAAGCTAGAGAACAGGTCTCCCGCCATCGCGACGATCGCGACTGCAGCACCGACTTCGTAGCTTAAGCCAAGAAGAGCTCCGCCGAATGCGGTCACGATGATTGAGGCGACGATGCCGCGAAAAGTCTTCGACGCTCCGAATACCGGTCGGCCGTCAAAGAACAGAAGTCCTCCATCCAGCGCAAATGCAAAGCGCGAACCGAGGAGCTTCTTCGCCACGACCGGCGTCCCGTTTGCGAGCGTCAGAAGCACAATTGCGTAAAGAATGGGGAATGTGGACATCAAGCATCTCGCTTGCGATGAACCGCCGTCGGAGCGTGCACCGCGGCGTCGAGCAACTACCTAACGAAATAGCGCGTTCCAAGCGCCGCCGAACCCGGGCCTTCTTTCAGATGCACTTGCGAATATAGGGCCGATTGATTTCCCACAGCTCGTCGAGCAGCCCTCGCGCGGCGTCCTCCGAATTTATGACGGGATCGATCAGCAGTGCCTGCAGTGCGAGCTCCTTTGAGCCCTGCATAGCCGCCTCGACCGCGAGCTGCTGAACGCCGACCTGGATTGCCATCAGCTTGGAGACCGCATCCGGAAGCGGTCCCAAGGAAACAGGGTGAATCCCCGCGGCATCTGCAACGACCGGTACTTCGACCGCCGCGTTCACCGGCAGATTGGGGATAATTCCGCAGTTAGGGACAACGGCCGACTCGATCAGCTGCTTGCGGTCATGAAGGACCGACGAAATGATGGTTGCAGCGCGTTCGCCGGAGGGCTGGAACCACCACGACGGGATTGATGCCTTGCCAGCAAGGACATCATCTATCAGTCGTATCAGCTTGCCACGTTCGTCCTCGTCCCAGCCGAAGTTGTAACCGCCCTCGCCCGCCTCCCATCCGAACGACAAATACTCGCCGACATGCGCATCGCCGCAGCCAAGCCAGGAGCCAAAGCCGCGCAACAACTTTCGCGTCAGCGGTGCGACGGACGCATCGATACTCTTTTCCTTCTCTTTGAGAAGCGGATAGAGATCGGCACCGGTCTCACGGTCACGGATCTGCATGAGGCACTGAAAATGGTTCAGACCGGCGCCCCAGACATCGATCCGCTCCTCAGGCAGCCCCAGTATCGAAGCCACCTGCCCGCGCG
This sequence comes from Bradyrhizobium sp. UFLA06-24, assembly GCF_054967145.1. Taxonomy (NCBI): domain Bacteria; kingdom Pseudomonadati; phylum Pseudomonadota; class Alphaproteobacteria; order Hyphomicrobiales; family Nitrobacteraceae; genus Bradyrhizobium; species Bradyrhizobium sp. UFLA06-24. Next base: position 78,628 of record NZ_JADFUE010000001.1, on the reverse strand, counting down.
CCAAAAAGATGCCATGGCATAGGCCCAGGCTCCGAATCGTACTGTGCTGGCCAAGGGCGAGAATGATCCGGCTCTCCGGATTGGAAAAGTTGATGAAGAGCGCTCGCGGACAGCGCCGCTCCATCTCACGCACGAAGTCGAAGACGACAGGCAATGTCCTCAACGTGAAGAACAATCCGCCCGGTCCCCCATTTTCGCCGAGCGTGTGGCGAATGCCGTATTTCCGCGGCACTTCGAAATCAAAGCGCCACAATCGATTGCGATCGATCGCTGTCGAATGAACAACGAAGTCAGCGCCGTCCAGCGCCGCGCGCCAATCCGTCGTCGATTCGATCCTCAACCCTGCCCCGGTCTTTTCATTGAGCAACTGCGCAAGGCGTAGCGAACGATCAAGCCGTTCGATGTTCCGACCCACCAGGATCAACTCGCTGCCCGCAAGATCGGACCTTGAGAACAGGTCTCGAAACATGCTCATGCCGAACGCCGCGCTGCTGGCGCCCAGAAACACGATCTTGCTCATGGAAGACATCTCGATGCTCCGGTCTCCTCCATTGAGCATGCGTTCTTTGCCAAAGCCGATCTTGAGCAAGATCAAGCTGCCTTCCTTTGAGCCGCATATTCTGTGGAAACGCAGATGCGCCTTGCCGCGCGCGAAAAGGTCCTCCGCTGCAATGCGAGAAAACGCGATGGCCAACTCCAGCTACATCCGGCGTTTCGGCGAGATCGGTCTCGACGATGTGCCCTTGGTGGGCGGCAAGACCGCATCGCTCGGCGAGCTCTATTCGGCACTCGCCAGCGCAGGCGTGAGGGTGCCAAACGGCTTTGCGATCACCGCCGCCGCCTACCGGGATGCGCTGACCGCGAGCGGTGCATGGGACGCATTACGCGAGCTGCTGTCCGGACTGGACAAGCGCAAAATTGCCGATCTGGCCAGACGCGCTACGGCAGCCCGCGCGATCGTGTACGACGCAACTGATCGCGCTGATTTGCGCGCCAGCGTAGCAGCAGCCTACGGCGAGCTCGAAAAGCAGTATGGCCGCAATCTCGCTGTTGCGGTGCGCAGTTCGGCGACTGCCGAGGATTTGCCGACCGCCAGCTTCGCGGGGCAGCATGACAGCTTTCTCAACATTCGTGGCGCTCGCGCGCTATTCGATGCGTGCCGCCGCTGCTTTGCTTCGCTGTTTACCGACCGCGCCATCTCTTATCGCATCGACAATGGCTTCGATCATTTCAAGGTCGCGCTTTCGGTCGCTGTCATGAAGATGGTGCGGTCCGATCTCGCGGCCAGCGGCGTGATGTTCACACTGGATACTGAATCCGGATTTCGCGATGTCGTTTTCATAACGGGCGCCTACGGGCTCGGCGAAAACATCGTTCAAGGCGTGGTCGAACCGGATGAGTTCTATGTCCACAAACCGACCTTCAAGACGGGATCTCGTGCGGTTCTGTCCCGTCGCCTCGGCGCCAAGGACAAGAGAATGGTGTATGGCAGTGGCCGCTCGACCACGCGCAATGTGGCCGCTTCGCCCATCGAACGCCGCCGCTACTGCATTTCGGACCAGGACGTTCTCGAACTCGCCGGCTATGCCATTGCGGTGGAGGACCATTACTCGGCCAAGGCGGGGGCCCCCATGCCAATGGACGTCGAGTGGGCCAAGGACGGCAAGGACTGCGAGCTCTACATCATCCAGGCGCGGCCGGAGACCGTCGCGTCGCAGAGGAGCCCTGCCACGTTGGAGAGTTACAGCCTGAAATCGAAAGGGCGCGAGCTCGCGAGCGGCCGAGCCGTCGGCGAAAAGATCGCGACCGGCAATATCCGCAAGGTCGCGACCAAACAGGATCTGCGCTCGTTCAAGCCCGGTGAGGTGCTGGTCGCACCGTCGACGAGTCCCGATTGGGAACCGGTCATGAAGCAGGCCGCCGCAATCATTACCGATCATGGGGGACGGACCTGCCATGCAGCGATTGTTGCACGAGAGCTGGGTATACCGGCTGTGGTCGGCACGGAAAACTTCAGCCGCCATGCCAGGAACGGTACGAACGTTACGGTTTCCTGTGCGGAAGGGGACATCGGCCACGTTTACGAAGGTGCCGTGCCATTTGAGGTCGAGCACATCGCAATCAGCGCACTGAAGGCTCCGCGGACCGAAATCATGATCAATCTCGGCAACCCGGAAATTGCATTGAAGACAGCGATGCTGCCAAGTTCCGGCGTCGGACTTGCTCGAATGGAGTTCATCATCAATCAGCACATCGGCGTGCACCCGATGGCCTTGGCCTGTCCGGAAAAGGTCAAGTCCGCAAAGGATCGGCAAAGAGTCAGGCGGCTTACTGAAGCGTACGCCAAGCCAGCCGATTTCTTGGTCGAGCGATTGTCCGAGGGAGTCGGCTTGATTGCGGCGGCCTTTTACCCGCGCCCCGTGATCATCCGCCTCTCCGATTTCAAGACCAACGAATACGCCAACCTGATTGCCGGGTCCGACTTCGAAGCGAAGGAAGAGAACCCGATGATCGGATTTCGCGGCGCCGCCCGCTATGCGCATCCCGCCTACGCGCCGGGCTTCGCGCTGGAATGTGCGGCCCTGCGGCGGGTCGTGAAGGAAATGGGTTTGACCAATCTGAAGGTCATGATTCCATTCTGCCGCCGCGTGGACGAGGCGCGCCGCGTGATCCAGGCCATGGGCGAACATGGCTTGAAGCAGGGCGAGAGTGGCCTCGAGATCTTCATGATGTGCGAGATACCGAACAACGTCATCTTGATCGACCAATTCGCCGAGCTGTTCGATGGTTTCTCGATCGGCTCCAACGACCTTACCCAGCTCACCCTCGGAGTGGACCGCGATTCCGACATCGTGGCGTTCGATTTCGACGAGCGAGACCCCGGTGTGCTGGAGATGTTGCGCATGGCCGTCAAGGGCGCAAAGCGCAACCGGCGCCATGTTGGAATATGCGGCGAAGCACCGGCGAACTATCCCGAGATCGCGGCCTTTCTTGCAGAACTCGAAATTGATTCCATCAGCGTCAATCCGTCGAGCGTCCTGCGCACGATCAAGGTCGTGCGAGAGGCCGAGCAGAAGGGCCGACTGCGTCGGGTGGGCTCAACTTGATTGGTCTCAGTGTATTCCGATGAGATGCCTCTCGATCTCCCCCACGGGATGCTTGGTCAGATCCTCGTGCACTTCGGCTGTGGTCAGCGCCTTCACATCAGGTCGGCCAGCATCCTCGGCGGCGCGACCATCATGACCTCGGACACCTTCTGGGCCTCGTCAGTTTGGTGCGCGTCGGACTCGCGGCCGCCGATCAGCGCCCGGTTATTGCTAGGACCTTCAGCTCTGTCGCTTGGGTAAAGCTACTTACGTAACGAACTCAGGAGCTTAAGTACTGGCTGGGGCGGGAGGGATCGAACCTCCGAATGGCGGAATCAAAATCCGCTGCCTTACCGCTTGGCTACGCCCCAATCCGATGGAATGGAAATCCAAAAAGCTAAATGCTTTTAGGCGGTTACGCGTATAGTCGCATTTTCTGGAATTTGCAAATCCGGTTCGCAAATACCCCCATGCTGCGTCTATGCTGCGTCCAGATTCGGTCTGGAAACGCTATCCTAGCAGAGCTCGCTCTGCCGCGGCTAGTTCCTCGCTGTCGTCCACCCGGGGGAACAGGTGGCCGTAGATATCCAGGGTCATTGCGACGGTGGAATGACCTAGCCGCTCCTGAACCATTTTTACGGGCAGCTCAAGGCCTCCGTCGGCCTTTCGGTTGATGCACCAGCTGGCGAAAAAGTGCCTGAGAGCATGGAGGCCTGAGTATTTCGCGACCTTCCCGGGGTTGCCCCGGCTATTTATACCGGGCCTGGTGAGGCCCGCGGCTACCTGCGTCGTCCAGAAGCCCTGTCTGACTATGTATTGCAGACCAACTACGCCGACCCCTTCAATCGGGCTCGGGAAGACTAATCCAAGCTCGGTTTTCGGGCATTGCAGCTTCCATCGCCGGAGCTCGTTCACCACGATGGGCGGCAGCGGAACAGTTCGCTCGCCCGCTTCGGACTTCGGATTCCCAAGTTGCTTGTACTCGTCGGCCCGCTCCCGAACGTGCAGCTCGCGCCGGGAAATATCAACATTTGGCCAGCGCAAACCGCGCAACTCAGAAGCTCGGAGCCCGGTGAAGATCGCCGTCAGGAGGATAGGACGCCATTTATCCTCCATCACATCGATCATAAGTTTGATTTCCTGCGGTAGCGGAATGTCCTTACCGACCTGGAGCTTTCGCTTTGCACGACGCTCGACCTGGACACCTTTCCGTCGGCGCCTTGACCGCATTTCGCGGACGACGTTGCGAGCCACCAGCCCTTCATCCATTGCGTTGGCAAGCAAGGAGCCTAAGTCATTGCGGACGCGCTTGACCATCGCTGGAGAACGCGGCTTTAGGTCCTCAGATCCGTCCCTAAGCTTGCGCTCCCAATCTGTAATCATGGGCACGGTCAACTGCGAAAGCTTGCGGCCACCGAGAAACGGCTTGATGTGCAACTCAAGGTGAGTGCGATAGCTGTCTATTGTCGTCCGCTCAAGTCCGGCCTTTTCGCAATCGGCAATCCATCGGTCGCCAGCCTCATTGACCGTTATGCTCGCGACATCTGCTGTGTGAGTCCCAGAACGCAGCTCGCTTCTGACTGTGGTCTCGAACTGCTCGGCGGCCTTCTTCCGGTCGAACTGCTTGTTGCGGCGCGTGCCGCCAAGGTCGACATAGTCGACAACCCATGCCTCATGCTCAAGGCCATCGGCGGATTTCCATTTGCGCTTGCGGATCGACATGAGGCAGACCTCCGGTCGAAGCTAACACTGACCAAGATGCTTGAGAATCCCCAAAACGCCGATTACCGAACATTCCGAATTGTCCGGGACGACAGGTGTTTGACGCATTGAAAAGACCCATAAAAAGGCGACCTGACCGACTTCCCTTAGAAGGCTGTTCTATATCAGGTGAAAGCCTTGGGGGCCGTGCAATTGCTCTAGAAGGTCCTGCGGGGCATGCAAGCCCTGTGCTGTGTCTGTAAGCTCGGTCGGATGGGTGATACCGCCGATGACCTGTTCGTGTGCCGGACCGAACGCACGAGCGTGATCATCCACGAAGGATACAGGATCTGGCAGCGCAGCTGGTCGAGTCATCTGATCGGCGTGGAATATGAACTGATCACCGCCGGCCCACAGATTGGCTTGCGATCCCCCGCCTGCCACTTCATGCGCGGCATGGCGGAATTGCGCGTCATCGAAGGCAGCGAACTTGAACCCGTCCGCGAGGCTAGCTGTCGCATAGCTATTTGGACCATCGGGTGGGTCCTGCAGCAGAGTGCCGCCGTTGCCATCGGGGCGTACGATAAAGTTGCCGATGGTGGTGATATTGGTCAGGTTAATTGTATCGACCGTGACGCCGTGATCCTGCACGGTAAGCGTACCGGATGAGCCGCTAACCGACTTGGTGACCGTTATCGAAGTATCAAAACTGAGGCTTGGCAGGTCGATCAGTTGGTTCGTGCCGTTGAAGTGGTTGATAGTCGTCCCGTTGCTGACTGTCAGAACCGTATCCGTTGTGACGGGGTCGTTTGAGCCGTTGATGGTGCCGGTATCGCCGGAGCGGATATGAACCACGTCATTGCTGCCATTAAGCGTGACATTGGTGGTGTTGGCGTCCAGCCATAGGGTGAGGTTTGAGCCGTTGACGGTGATGTTCGAGCCCTGGATGTCAAAGTTGTCGCCACTGCTTCCATAGATGGTGTCATTGCTGCCAACGATGGTGGCACCGTGAATATTTGCCGCCAGATCGATCTCGGAGCCGGAAGTCGTGATGATTGTATAATTACCGCTGTTGACCCAGACATCGCTGCCTGAGCCCGCTGCTACCTGATTATGGTCGCCGCTGTAAATACCGATCTGATCGGTACCGGTACCGTTGATGATGTCGTTAGCTCCGGCAATCTGCATGGAGACATTGGTGGCTACGTTAACGGTGCCGCCCGACATCGTGATGCTATCGGCCCAGCCGAATTTGCCGTTACCGCTGATGGCGATGGTGTCACCGCTCGCGCCAGAAATACTATCGCCGCCGCCGACAATGGAAGCGCTCACACCTGTATCGAGGTTAACAACACCGCCGGTTTCATTGATGATCGTGCCCGTGCTGGCTTCCACATAAACGTTGCCGTTGTTGCCGACCGTGATGTTTTCGTTATTGCCGCTGTCGATGCCGATATGGGCGTGATCGCTTCCAGTGAGCGTATCGTTAGAGCCGACAACTTCTAAAGACGAGTTTGGGGCTACAGTAATCGTACCACTGTTTAGATGGACAACATCGGCCCAGCCAAATTGATTATTGCCTTCGATAGTTACGGCATTGCCATTAGCCTCAGTGACAGTATTACCGCCGCCGTTAATCGTCAGCGCAACACCGGCTACCGCGTTGATGACGTTACCGACAGAATTAACGGTTTCACCGGTGCCGTTGTAGAAAGTAAGTGTGTCACTGCTGCCGAGTGAGAATGTATCGTTTGAGCCAAGCACAGAAAGACTGCTGTTGTTGCCGGCTGTGACCGTGTCGTTTGAGCCCTGCAGAATATCGCCTGTGCTGTTGGCTCCAAGCGTTACGGCCGCACTTGAACCGACAATCAGCTTATTGGTACCCGTAACCGAAAGACTGCCGCCATTGGCAATGGTCGATACAGTTCCTGTCTGGGTCGCCAGCGCAATACCCGCTGCACTAAATTCGGCAATGGTAGCGACGCCGACACTCGTCTGTGTAACGACGTCATAGCCATTGTCACCGAGAAGGTCTTGCGCTGTCTCAAAGAGCGTCGTTCCGGACGAGACAACATAGGCAGTACCATTCGTATTGTTCAGCCCAGCGGCATAAGTGATGTTGCCACTACTGTCGAACTCAGAAACCGTGAGCTGTCCGGTCGTGTTCAATGAAGCGAAATGGCTTAAATTTCCCGAGCCATCAAAGGAAGGGCCTGTTCCGAGAACGTGGGAAACGTTGGCAAGAGTTGAGGCAGAAACGATCTGACCAAACACATTGACGCTTTCCTGCTGGGCCGGTGTAAGGGCAAACATTGCGTCGATCTGTGCCGACGTGATGGAAGTGCCGTCAGCGAATTGGAGGGCGTTAATTTTGTTGCCGGTGCCCACGAAGTAATTCTGGACTGTAATCGGATCGACGCCGATGGTCAGGACAAGGTCATTGTTCACTTTTGCAAGAGCAACTTGCGCGACAGCGACTCCCGTGCCGAATTGGATAATGGATTTATTGGTGCCGGTATTGTTATTGATGACAGTCGTGTTGCCGGTGCTGGACGCAGGGAAAATATAGGTATTATTACCTTTGCCGCCTTCGATCGTTGCATCGCCTGGCCCCGCGATGAAGGTATTGTTACCGACGGCGTTTGTGGCATTTAGCAGATACCCATTGCCCAGGCCGGCGATCTCCGTGTTGTTGCCCGAGCTGTTGCTAATATCCAGCGTGTCACCGCCAGCGCTTTTGCTTGCATCGAGTATGTTGTTACCGATGGTATTGCTGGCGTTCAGGTTGTATCCAGTGCCTGTGCCGGTAAGCAGCGTCGTGTTGGTAACACTATCGGCTGTCAATGTCTGGCCGCCGGTATTGCTCGCCGCAATTGTCATGCCCCCGCTTGAAGGGGTAGTGACGGTGATGGCTCCGCTTAGGTTCTGAAGACTATAAGTCCCGCCAGTCGTGAGCGCGATCGAGCCAGCTCCTGTGATCGCGCCAAAGCCGTTCAACTGGGCGACGGTCATCGTAACTGTACCAGTGACCTGCAGCGTTTGAATGTCGGAGATCGTGATGCCGGAGATATCGCCGGAGGCTACGAGCGTATTGCCAGTACCCTGGCCCTGGATAACTGAGCCATTGGCGGGATTGCCTGCCGCGTAAGTGTATGTGGGGACAGTAAGGCCTGGTGGCGGGTTAGAAAATGTTGACACAGTCACTGACGTGCCGACATAGAAGGTATCACCACCGGTGCCGCCCGTCATTGTGTCGACGCCATCGCCGGCGATGAGGTTGCCGCCCGTTATATTACCTTCCTTCAGCGTATCATTACCGAAAAGGCTGGCGACCAGAAATGGGGTGTACTCATTGCCGATGAGCGTTGTGCCGCTCCAGGCCGTAGCCACCAGACTTTGCGCGCTGTAGCCCGCATAATCAACGAGCACGTGCCCCTGGACCGTCATATCAAACACACCACCACTTGCAGCGGTAACAACGCCAGCGCCCCAGACGATATGAAAACTGTTGAATTGGGCAGCCGTTAGTGTGACATCGCCGGTTGCTGCCAGCACCTGAATATTGCTGAAGGTATCGTGCGACAGGTCACCGCCGGCATCCAAAATGTTAATGGCAGTTTCGACATTGGGATACGGTTGTGAAAAAGTTTGACCGTAGCTGTCCGTTCCTACCGTGTAATCCGTAACGGGCACGGTGGACTGCCCTGTAATAACAGCCCCCGGTGACGAGGAATTAGCCAGGTTGTAGTAGACGAAAGCATTTTGAGTATCGGGCGCATTGGTGACATTCACATTGCCCCCACTAATGGAGCTCGACGACACCACGTAAGAGCTCTGCGCAGCCGGATAAAGATGCGCCAGATGCAGCTGGTCCAACTGCAAGGCCGTCATCGGCGTTCCAAGATTGTTGTTGAGATAGCTGAGCAGTGCTTGTTCGGGGGTCTCGCCCGCTGGAGGGGCGGTGAGATTGACGGAGCCATTCACATTGACAGGGATCACCGTGCCGTCAACGAGCGTGACATTGCCATCATTGGATGTATTGAGGGTGAGCGTCCCCAGAGGCGTTGAGCCATAAACCAGAGTTGCCGTCGTTTGGCCGGTCGCATCGCTATAGGCCAGATTCTGAACGGTCGATACCGGCGCCGTCAGATGCAGGCCGTTGGTGTAATTCTCGGTCGTCGAAACCAAATGACTTGATGTGTCGTAGCTGTACGTGGTGCTGCTAATCTTTTCGCCTGCGCCAGCATATTGGATAACCTGCAGTCCCGTACTCTGATTGTAGATGATCGAGGTTCCTGTGGTGTTTGTGCTGGCGCCAACCAGCGTAATTGCTGTACCGGTCGAAGCGTTATAAATCTCTACGTTCCCGCTTCCAGCGTCATTGTTCAAGCCCGTCGGCGCATTCGCGGCCCCGAAAGTCCAATGTGGGTTCGAAAGCCAGCTTGGTGCAGTGAAACTCTGATTGGTCGGGAATATCGCCGAGAAAAGTGCGCTCCAATCAAAATTCTTAGGCAGCAAGCCTTCGGCTGCGGCTATCGCGTCGTTTATCGATGCATTAGCTGAGACACCTGCCATACCGGCAAAAAATCCGGCAATCACGGCGCCGGCGTCTTTGGTGCCAAGGCCAAGTTCAATATTGTAATCATGAAAATATGATTGGTCGCCCAGCTCTGCCCTCGCAAAAAGCGTCCCACCCCATATTGCATTGTCGAAATTGGCTGACGGATACAAACTATTGATTACCTGCAATCCAGCACCTGCGTCGTCGGCAATGATGCTCTGCATCGAGAAAGCGCCGACGTTGTTGCTATCAAAGAGAAAGTTATTGCTCACCAAGGCATTAAATACTTTGGTCGCAATCGCGTTGGATGCATCTTGTATATTGGCCTGCGTCAGTCTAACCCCACCCTCGGCATACGCTGCTGCTGCCATGTAGTCCCAGATAAACGTTCCTTGCGCACTCGGACTGGAAGCTTCCTTATTCACGAGTGGGGCTTGCTGAAACCACGAAAGTACGTTGGCTGGAATACTGTTTCCGTGGGCATTTGCATTTACTAGATCGTTGTAGATCGCCTGATACGCTGCGACGTAATTCGGATCGTATGTTCCTGATGCAACATTGTCGGCTAAAGCGAGATTGATGGCGTTGATGGTGCTTTGGCTTAGCGTAAATGGTGTCATTGTTTAGTTCCCACAACAGTGAATGATTCAATCAATGCACGAATGCCATCGTCGATTTTCTCGGCGTATGGCATCTGATCGAGAGAAAGCCGGTAAGAAAGAGAACTGCCACTAAGCAAGGGCGAAAAATAATTTCCGCATACAGCGTCGCGCTTGCCTTGATAGCCGACGAACAGATTGCACTCGATGAACAGAGTATGTTTCGAGGTCTGCTTGTGATAGATCTCAAGCCCCGTTTCTTTGGATCCGATTATGTACAGGTCAAATCCGGCGGGCCCTTTTTGCACCGGCGGCATTGCGGTGTATTTCTTGAAATTCTCGAAATGCTGATCGTCCGTGCCTTGAGACCCACCTAGCCAAAACTCCACGGGAAAGCATCCTTCAGGCCAGTAGGCGCGAGGCTGCGTCAGGCATTGCTTCGTCTTTTCGGTGAGCGGCTCGAAACCGGGGTATGTCACCCTAAAGACAGCTCCCCGAAGGGGATTGTCTGGTGTACTGACGAGATAATTGCGAGGCACCCTGTAATGCACGCCCAAGAAATCAAACTCGACCGGGGTCGTATCGAACGATTGTTGATCTTTAAGTGCTAGCGTTTGTGTTGATAGGTCGTCTTTTGAGCTTGGTGTGGCAGACGGCGAGGCTTGGTCGTTTGCCGCTGGCGAGGAAGTACTTATCAAGCACGAGATAAGAAATAAGCTTAGCGCGGCGACGACTCGCTGTAGCGGGTGAGACTGGCTTCCTTGCTTCGACAGAAGCGGCTCTTTCATCAACGCGCCTAACCAACCGGGTTAACTAGACGCGCATCTTGTGCCAGACACAACCTTGCGCTGTCAAAAGGATTCCGTAAGAATTTTTGGTAACGTAAAACGACAACTTATTACTGATACTGTGCATTACAGATTGGCGCCGGGGGTTCGGTCCCGACGTCTGGTCAGCCGACGCTGTACACGGAAGTACGCACGATCCTGGGTGCGCTTATCTCGTAGCGCCTTGAAAGCAACTCTTCGCCACTCCCGCACCTGACGCCTTGCACCGGCTCGGGCGTGACGGGGCAGCTTGCGGATTCCGGTGAGCTTGCGACGATACTCTGCCTCGATCTCGAGCTCGGCGCCATCGCATTCCTCAGTCGCGTCTATAGTTGCCCCATCCGTATCGGTCACATCCGCGCGCGCCGCTACAAACGTTTTTGCTATTGCTGCCCGCTCGCTTTCCTCTCTGCCTTTAGTTGCCGGAATAACAGGGGGCGCGACCGTGGCTGGGCCCACCCCTGTGTCACTCTCGTATGTAACCCATCTGCTTCTCGCGCCATCGCTCGTAGTCCTCCTGGGTGCACGCGTCCTGCTCTCGCTTCACCGCATCTTCCGCAGCCTTCTGGAATTGGTCTTGTCTCTCTCCGGGCGAGACCTCTTCTGGCCCGGCGGAACCAAGATTGGTGAAATACGAAAACAAACCATCGACCAGAGATACGACGCCTGCGCCGACGGGATCCCTTGAATATGCCCGGGGCTTATGATGCGGTTCAGGAACTTTCGGAGCGGCATTCCGGGTAGCAACGATTTCCACATCCGGGCCGGGCGGCTTTCTTTGGCCAACCTCGGCAGCGGCCCGAGCAAATCCGCTCATCAACGCAGGCCTGAGTGTCTCTGAGCGCTGCTCATCAAAAAACGCCTCCGTACTCAGGTTGGCCTTTTGCAGGTAGCGCAGCTCGGCTCTGGCCTCCTTCTGTTCTTCGAGCAGAATTTTATATCGGTCCTTGCCATCCCGCTTGAATTCCTCGACCAGCACCAGTTTTTCGTCCAGCACTGCTTTCCGGTCCGCAGTAATTCTTTCCTTCAGACGATTGACGAATTCCTTGTCCATTCCAGAACGCTTGAAGGAATAATAGGTAGACCAGCGGTCGCGAAATTGGTCCCGAATTTCCTGATAAACTGCATCGCGTATTGAGCGCGCACCACTGCGATCGCTTTCGACAAACCGCATTCGCTCTAGCCGTTGATAATTCTTGAGCTTTATCCACTCAGCGTCCCTGGCGTCCCTCGGTTCGCGCTGTTTCTTTTCAAAATATTCATTCAGGCTGGACGAAATTCCGGATTCAATACGCCGCATATCCATCCAGAGATTTCGCGGCATATTCCTTTCCCGGTCATGGGCGGGTAATAGACGCTGTTCGCAGTAAATCCGGCCTTGTTCCTGCTCGTAGCCAAGCGCCCATTTTTGCGCTCGCGCCCATTCGAAATCATCATTCAGGCGCAGCCCCGTTTCCGGATGGATCGCATTAAGCAAAATGTGGACGTGCTTAAAGGACTTATCGTTGTGCGCGACCAGAATAGCTTGATGCTGCTCCCAGCCCATGGTTTTCAAAAAACCCAGTGCGGTTTCGATCATGTGCTCCTTGGTGGGATTGTCCTCCGGAGACCAATTCAAGCTGATGTGTTTCACGGTTTTTTCGGTGGCTCGCCCTCCGCCCCGAATACCGGCTTGCTGTTTTAGCCATTCGGCGCTCTCGGCCGTGAGGTACATTTCATTGATCGCTGCCGGCACGAAATCATTCGACAGGTTAAACGTGTGTGTCCAATCGACCCGTTCCTGCGTCTTCGCATCCTTATCGTGCATTAGATAATTAATGCGATCCTTGAACGACGCTCCGTCCGCGTTAATGTTGGGAATCATGGTGTGATCCGCACAATGAGGCTACGGATGTCAGTGAGCAGGGGCTCAAGATCGGGTGGTAGCGGATCTCCGGTCTGATGGAGATGCCGGGCAATCTGGTTGAGGTTATTTCCTAGCCTCGACAGTTGCAGCGCAAGCGCTCGCCAACCGTTGTCAGCGACGGGCGCTGGAGAATGATTTCCGTCGGTTTCACCGAGCAGGATGGCGCGTCCAAAGTGCACGGGACGGACGCCGAATGCATCGGCGCGCTTTGCTATCTTTTCATATTCCGCTCGTGTCAGGCTCATATTAAGCTGCACGCTTCGCGGCTCATTTATCTTCGGGCGGCCCATGTTTTTCCTTCTTATGCAGAGCGCATGCGTCCAGGTGGAGCGGATCATTCGATGATCCGCGCGAGGTCCGTTTGCCCTAGGCAAACGGTACAACTCGCCTAGCTTTTGCCCGTGATTGTATTCGACCACCTACCCTCATCCGATCGAAATGCCTGGTATTCGCGAACATTCCAAATCACGCAGAAAAAAAGAGCCCACCTTTCAGCGAGCTCTTTTCATCGGTTCGTGGCTATGGATTATATTCTGAACCACTCTTCAAGCAGCCAATACATTTCCTCTTGAGCTTCCTGCATGGAATGCTGCTTTAGGCGGAAGAGCTCGATTGCAATGCGTGGAAGGCTGCGTAGGCGTATTGCAATGACACCGCCTCCTGAGAGAACGCGTCGCACAGCAAGGATTGATACGAATACGACTGGATAGAATTTCCCACAGCCGTCGTGCCACATTGTCATGTATAGGCGGCCGGAGTTGGGATCAATGCAGGCAGCGTATTCCTGGTCCCCTACCCAGAGGAATCTGGTCGGACCGTACTCACTGTGCATGAAGGGCTTCCAGAGAGCTTTGATGCGTTTGATCATAGTTTTTTCCCAAGTTATCGTTGAATCGAAAAAGGGGACGCCGAACGGCGTCCCCTGGCCAGGTCAGGCTGACGCTTTTTCGGCTGACGCCTTGTCGTCCTTCGGTTCAATCAGAACGATGCGATCACCGATGGGTAAGGCGTTGAGAAGAATTGTCAGACCTGCCCCTTTTTCGTGAGGGAATGCAGAGCCGATCCGACAAAAGAAATCGTCCTTGCCTTCGCCGCGTTCTTTGATGCTGTAGGCGATAAAGCTCGGTTGGTGGCTGCTCATGGTATTCTCCTTTCGATAATGAAGCCCCACAGCGGGGCTTGATGCGGTTCGCCGCGTCCGGCGTTGGCGCGCGTCAATCGCTTTTGAGTGGACCCGGAACGCAAGGGCGTCTGCGCTCCTGCGCAACGCCCTCTGCGTTATGGGGAAAAGCGATTGACGGCTTCGCGTCGGCGCACGGTCGCAAGAACCCGCTCAAGCAAGCACCGCTGGGCTTCCGAAAGGAAATGCCACGAGCGGCGAGCAACCCGAAGGCAGCGTCAAGGAATGCGGCGAAGGCAAGCGGCCATAGTCTTCCTCATGCGCCTGCTCTCACCCGGCCACGGCAAGTCCTGCTGACTCTAGCGACGCCGCCACATCCGCTGAGCGATCTCACGCTCCTCCGCCCCGGAGACGTCGAGGTAAACGGCTGTACTGCGGAGCGAGGCATGGCCAAGCCAGCGTTGCAGAAGCGTGACCGGCACTTGCGCCTGAATGGCGCCAACGCCAAACCCGTGCCGGAGTCCTTTGGGCATGGCCTGTGAGCCGACAACGCCAGCGAGCGCCATAACCGCTTTCACATATCGCCAGGCAGATGCACGACAAAAACGCCAGAGTCTTCGCCGCGCCAGCCGAGGGTCGCTTTGAGCGGAGCGCAGCTTGAAAAACGTCCGGAGCTCGGCATTGAGCGAGGGCGGGATTGGGACCTGCCGGACCACGCCGTGCTTGCGCCGCTTCAAGGTCACGATGTTGACGACGCCGCTCTCGAAATCGATAGATCCCGGTACGAGCGCGAGTACCTCTGAAATGCGGGCACCGGTCCAGCGCAGGAGCAGGCAGAAGAGCCGTATCTCAGTGGTGGACTGCCGCGCGGCGTTGGCGAACCGCCGAAGCTCATACGCGTTCAGATATTTGCGCCGACCGGCGAAATCAAACAAGGTGCCGTCTTGATAGTGGGAGTGCCGCATTCGCGCCTCCGGCAACAGTATTGCCGATAAGGTTGCAGCACAAGAATCCCCTAAAACTCTGCGAAGAACGTGCAATCGGCCGAAAATTCGACCTAGAGTCTACCGTCGTTTTCTAGCTTAAATCAACACTTTTCGCGCAAGTTAAACACTATCGGCAATACGGGCTCAGAGCTGACGCTCAGCGGACCCGACGCGCGCTTCAATTCTTGCTCCTTCTCGCCAGCTCTTTGACTGTTGGGGCGATATGTTCGCAACCCTTCGTATTCGGCCGCGTGTACGCCCAGTCGGACTCCGGCTCAATGAGCGCTTTGTCGGATGACGAGGTGTTCCGGCGTGCAAAGGAGGCTGTGGCAAAGGATAACTATGTTATTGCCGGATCATATCTCAAGGAGTCCGCAAAGCGCGGCAATGCGACCGCGCAAGCGACTCTCGGTTACTACTATGAGAGCGGCGTTTTTGCGCAAAAGGACTGGAAACAAGCACTGTATTGGTATGGAAAGGCAGCCGATCAGGGTAACGCGCAGGCTCAATTTAAATTAGGGCAGGCCTATTTCGAGGGTCTTCTAGGTGTCAAGATCGATCTTCCAAAAGCATTTGACCTTCTAAGCAAAGCAGCCGCAACCGGCGACGCGGATGCTAAAGCCGAGCTAGGTCGGATGTATGAGTTCGGCGAGGGAGCGCCACTCGATTACGCGAAAGCCCTCGAACTTTACCGCTCGGCAGCAGACAGTAATAATCAGTACGCGCAAACGCATCTCGGATTCATGTACCAATTCGGAAAAGGCGTGCCTAAGGATTATGTCGCCGCGGCCGAATGGTACCGAAAAGCGAGCGATGCGGGCTACGCCGAGGCTCGTACAATGCTTGCGATACTCTATCTGAATGGATCAGGCGTCGATAAAAACCCCGTTGAAGCGGCAAGGCTCTTTGGCATCGCTGCGGATGCGGGCGAACAGCAAGCGCAATACAGTCTGGGAGTAATGTATGTTGCTGGAATTGGTGTCGCGCAGGACACTGAGAAGGCCAGACTGTGGCTCGGGAAGGCAGCTGCGCAAGGCAATACGAAGGCCAAGTCTGCGCTCGCGACACTTGACGCACATCGGGCTAAGAGCTCATTCGACACAGCAGGCAAGGTTCCACCGGCTCTCGAATATCGATGTGTTCTGGAGGCGCGCATCCCGGCTGTGGCTGCCGGCGACGATCTCAAGACGGTCGAGACGAAATATGTCGGATGCCTTCGCACCAACTGGAAGAAAATGTGGGGCTCGCGACCGTTCCCTGCCGACCAATAGTCGCCTTAATTCCCAGTGTTTTCGAGTGACATGACGCGCCGGTGATCTATCGAGAGTCATCCAGCAAAGGAGACCTCGATGCATTTTCCCTGGGACGAATTCAGTAAATACGGAGTGCCTGCCGAGAGCGCGGGCGTCAGAAGCTATCCCGCCTTGCCGGGCATGGACGATCGCTCACGGCTGCTCTTTGAGCAACTCCTGCGGCGCGGTATTCCGATCGCGCGGCTACAGAAGGACCGCGAACGGACAAACTACTATATGTCGCCGGGTGAGCTGCTCGGCTATCGCTATGAATTCGGGCAATTGGTCATCGGCAAGCTGGGCAACACTTTCCTCGGCCATACCGATGATCGGCCAATCATGACCATCGCCGGCACACGGGCGGGCAAGACGACCACGATTCTCGAACCAAACATCTATCTCTATTCTGGCTCAATGCTTGCACTTGATCCGAAGGGGGAGCTCTCAAAAGCAGCGAGCTTCAAGCGGTCAAGAGGGCACAGGGTTTTCATTTGTGACCCGTTTCAGCAATCGGGTGAACAATCTGCGTGCTTCAATCCGCTCGACGAGCTCGACCCGCGGAGCCCGTCGATTGTAGACGATGTGATGGCAATCGCGAACGCGATCGTCCCAGACACTGAGAGCGGCGGGAATGCGAAATTCTTCAACAACAGCGCAAGAACCTTACTGGCTGGTCTCATCTATATCGTGCTGTCTCTCCCGGAATCAGAACGCAACCTTATCACCGTCCGCGACCTTTTATGCCTCTCGTATGGTCCTCTTGTAGCCGACGGAAAGCGCCGTGCCTCTCAGATGCTGGCCGAAGCATCCGAAGGGGAGAAGAAACGCTACTTCGACGCAAACGGCGTATTGATGACAGCACTGTTCGACATGATGAGAGACATTGCCGCACCATTCGGCCGTGCAGCCAATAACGTTGCTAACCGGATGGCGCAGGCGCCCGCAAATGAAAGAGGTTCGATCTTCAGCACGGCCGCTGTGCACACGGACTTTCTGGAGAGCATACTGTTGCAGCGGATTTTGCGGCGGTCCGACTTCTGCCTTGCCGATCTGCGTAGCGACAGACCAACATCCATTTTCCTTTGCCTGCCCATCGGGCAAATGGAAACACACTCTCGTTTTCTGCGAATAATTGTGCAGCTTGCCTGCACGGTCCTCGAACGCATGGGAACTTATCCGCTGGGTCGTGATCCAATCCTCTTCATGCTTGAGGAGTTCGCGACACTCAACATGCCCTTTATGGAGCGCGCTTCGGCTTACTTTCCAGGGTTTGGGATCAAGCCCTGGTTCGTTGTCCAGGACATCACGCAGCTCAAGGCTACATATCGCCAATCATGGGAATCTTTTCTAGGCAATAGCGGTTTAGTTCAGGTCTTCGCCAATGGCGATGGTGAGACACTTGAGTACGTTACAAAACGGCTTGGCAAGCTCATCGTACCCTGGGAGTTCGAGCAGAGCTTCGCCCGCGAGCATCAGAGCCAGTTGCTCCTTATGAAAGGAAAGCCGCCGGCAGCGGCTTCGCGCCTCTCGCATGAGGACGTCGTTCGCATTCGGACGGGCGCTGGTTGCCTCTGAACAGTCAACGGGCCGCTGGGAAGAACGCTTCCCGGCGGCCCCAGAGCTGCTCCATCGCCATCTCAAGGTCCGGCGCCAGCACCTCGGGTGTGCGGTCGTTGCGGTTCAGCCGATTGCAGGTGGCAAATTCAATGAACCGTGTGCCATAGACCCCACAAAACACCAGACGATCAACATTATCGCCCTTCGCTTGCAGCTGAGGCCATTGCTCGCCCAGCCCGTCGAGCGAAAACATCCGATCGTCGACGATCATTCCGTCGGGATGGATTTCGATGCTGTGCCAGCGCTTGAACTTCCAACGGACCGCAAGTGTGATGAGCAGGACCGCCACAACGAACGCACCAAATGCGGCACTTCCGGACAGCGGGCTCTTATACACCAACCAGATGGCCGAGCTGGTCGACCCAAGCCAGGTAAGGCAGCGCAACGTGTCGAGAACGCGATTGCCGGCCTGGTCTCGGTACAGAAACAGCAGTCCTCCGCGAGGCGTGAGGCTGCGCGCATAGCTCTCAAATGGATCGCGACCTAGGGCCAGCGCAGAATGCGCAGCCGTCCGCGCCGCGTCGTACCCCACCAATTCGTCAGCCAAGGAAGTGGAGTATTCCAAGAGATATTTGGAAGGAGTTGATGTGTTCATCACCGTGACATAGGGAGGAAGAGAAACACGAGAAAGGGCTTTCCCGTTCGTTACCAAACATTCCTGATCTCTGCGCAGAAAAGCCGCGCCCCGAATTGGCAAGCGGCTACCGCTTCAGATCGATCAAGTTTTTGGATCATTTGCTTTTGCCCGCTGCGCCCGACTCTCGATCAGTGCTTGCAAGCAGAGAGTCCGAGACACAGGGTGCTACCAAACCGAATACGCGATCCTAAAGCGCTCCGAGAGTTAATAGATTTTGCGTCGGCTGCGCCGATCACCGAACACAGGTCCGACGATCGCCTCAGCCAGGATGATGGGGTCATTCGGGCCCTGGTCGATGGCCCGCGCGATTTTCCTGCGGCGTAGAGGGCATACCTTGAACCGGGTGCTAGGTTGGCCTGCGTCAGCCTGCTCAACTGAGTGGCGATGCGCTCCGCGTTGCTGCCCCGAGCGTCATGTTCCTCTTATGTTCCTTTCGGCGATCTGGGTTAATTATTTGTGCGATCCGTTTAGAAGATTACCACTCGTCCAAAATACCAAAGGAGATTGTGATAGGTCATTCACACCTCCCGGACCCAATGCCGGAAGATCGAAGTTGGTGAAAACCATATGGGCCGTAGAGCGGATCCAATGGTGTCGCACAACATGGGATTGCCCGCTGTTCTCGTATTGATCACTGAGAAACCACATGGCTAAGACAAGGAAGTTGGTCTCAATAAATCATGGAACGCGGACAAAAATAGCTACCGAACGACGCGCCATCCTAGACAGCGGAGAGCCGCCTCGTTCTCGGCAATTGGAAGCCGTGGAGGAAGCGCGGGCTCTATTGCGTGACGCTAAGATAACCGAAGATATGGTCGCAGAACTGAGGGAGCTTCTGCGCGAGGCGCATCTCCCGATTCTTGGGGCACGCCGTGAGGACGGATGCATGGCGACCGTGTCAGTTACAGAGAACTTCGACCGCTTATTGTTCAAGTTTTATCGCAGCAAGAGGAATGCGACTTCGGAAATTGCTAATATCGGTTCTATCGTCTATGATTTTAGATCACCTCCAAGAAAAAGGCGGGCCCCGGGCGATATCCCGGCAGCAAAGGAATTGAGCATTGAGAACGAGCTTAAAGAACTAAAAAGAATTCTTAAGAGGCTTCCCCTGTCCAGTGATCGGGCGTCCCAGCTTATCGGTGCCATCAAGAGCGAAGTTGAAAATGCCGGGCGGGCAACTTGGAAGCCCCCAAAAGACAAGAAAGACCCGTTTCCTCATCTTCGCCATCTCACTGCCCCGCTTTTCATCAAGGAAGTCTGGAAGAGCCAGATTCAAAACGGTGAGATTTCTCGCGCCCTTATCGCCAATTACGACAAGGACCTTCTCCAAGCGTATGATGTCTACGTATCGGCGAGGCGAACAAGGAAACTCGATCTTGGAGATGCGACAGGTCTGACGCTGGTCCGCTCACGGAAACCCCGCAGAGATCCGCGTCCGTAGAGTATAGCGTCTTTACAAGATAGTTACTTAACTATACAATGCGCGCTACCCTAGAGGCGCGCCTGATGTCGTTTATCGCACGCGGCATAGAAATATCCGTCCTTCGACCCGAAGTGACTTGGCCGGGCAAGCACGCGGCTGCCGCTCCAGCCGCGTAGCCAATCGAGCGGAATTCCCGACTTCCCGCGGTCTGAACCACCGGCGCCAGCGTTCGGCGCCGAGAATTCGCAATCCACCCCGACGCCGCTCCCTCGGCGCCGAACGGCTCGTCACGTCCGGTTTCACCTCATACGGAGAAATGGAATGAGCGATTTCACGACTGCCAATAACGGACACAAACAGGAGAAAGTAGTTTCTTCTGTATTGCCGGTCCGGGAAATGCACGATCTCACCGGTCGATCGTTCGACCGGCCAGCGAACCGAACGACGTCTCTTTCTTCCACGATGCAGGGCCTGCTCATCATCCTTGGTGGTGGGCACCCGACGACCGTTCGACAGATCTGCTCCGCGCGGGAAGCTTTGGATTTCATGATCCTCGGGCTACTTCTCCTCGGGACGGTGGTGATGACGACTTTGAGCGTCACGACTGTACTTCATGCCGGTCTTGGAGATGGCGACTTCCACTCGTTCTTTGGTTTGATTGGCGCACTCGTCGGTGTCATGCAGGGCACGATCGACAATCTGCTCCAGTACAGAAAGCCGATGCTTGAACGCGGGTTCGCCGAGCTGCGGCGCACTGGGATGCGCTTGCCCGAGATCGTGCATGACCGTTTCGTTTCCGTCGCGACAAATCTTGTGCGAGGAGCACAGGGAACCGCCCTCGGTATGCTGGGCGGCGCCTGTATGCTGCTGGGCGTCATGGCCCCCTCGATCGAGGGGTATTATCAGCACAGATTCATGACCGATAATCCAGTCGCATCGGCGGAAGCGACCAAGCTCGTCGATGCGGCTATCGCACGTACGGCAGACGATCTCAAAGCAGCAACCAGACGGCTTGATCAGACCAACGCTATGTTGTCGTCCCTGCGCCAGAACAACGTGCGCCAGGTCACTCGCGCCACCTCTCGCACATCCGCTTCAACGGCAGCTTCAGATGCGCAAATCGGAGCACTTGAGCGAGCGCTTGCTGCCGAAACCTCTAACCGGGAGACCATCAAGACGAAGCTCGATCAGCAGCAAAAGGATCGCAACGCCGAAATCGAAAAGAGGATTCAGTCGTCGCCGAATGCTGTCCCGCGCCTCTCCGGCCTCGGTGGTGCGCTTGAGGCCATCACGGCTCTCACTAAAAACGACATCAAGATTCTCCTCTTCGTTCTCGGATTCCAGGCGATTTCGCTAGCGCTCGAACTTGGGCCGATGTGGGTGTCACTGAGCGGCAGGTTCTTTCCGTCCGCCTATGCGGCTCACATGGCAATGCAGCACTTCCTCGATATCTCGCGCGTGAGCGAAGACGGCGCGCGGCGCCTGGGTCTTGAACCTCCTTCAGATGATCCGCCGGCCGCCAGCCCGGCGACCCCGAAGCCGGGCCCCTCTGACACTCCGCCCTCACCTTCACCGACCACAGCAGTAGTGAGAAGGGGTCCAGGCAGGCCTCGGAAGAATAACTTCGATCACACCAATGGAGCAGTGCAATGACCCTTCATGAACCGCTTCCCGAAGGCGCAGGGCCGGAGCCCGTTCGAACATCGGATGCGTCCTATTATCCGCGGCTGAGCGACGACATTCTCATCAGCGTGCGGGAGATTGCGATGTATACGGTCGGCCGAGCGGACCCGAAGGCCGTCCGGGCTACGTATTGGCGCTTCGACCAGAACCAGAACTCCCGGATCCCAACATTCCGCTGGCGAGGACGATTGTGCGCCCGCAAGTCGAGCATACTCGGCTTCATCTGGGCGAAGGAGATTCGTGGGATTCAGCAACATGACGTGCTGCTCATGAAGACGCACACGGCTTTGCAGGCGGCTTTGCCCTTGCTCGATCGGCTGCTCTCCAGATCAGCGGTGGAGGATGACATCAAGCTGCTTGCGGCTCTCGCGGTCGCACGCACAAGCATCGAGCAACTGCTGAACCATCATGAACCTTGAGACATGGCCGCCCCTGCTGTGGAAACAGCGGGGGCGGCTGTCGCATTTCGGTATGACCAATCCTCGGAGAAAGCGATATGACTGACCCTGTCCGCTTAGCTGCCGAGCGGTCGCTTTCCGTGTCTCGCCTGGTAGTCGCCGCCTGGGAAGCGCTCAAGGCGATCGTTCTCGTGATGATCGGCGTGTGGCTTGCGACGCTTTTCAGCAATACGATTTTCAGGGCATTTGACCTGTTCGTCACGTGCGCCTGGGCGGGACATCATTTCATGCAGGCGTGTGAGCAGTATCTGGCGGCGCGACCTCAGCCGCGCACCGACGAGGTGCAGCGGCAGCGCGAGGCGCGCGGATTGTTCGTACCGGGACGGATTGATGAACAGCGCCGCCAAAGCCGCCAACCGCGAGGCGAGTAACGGACTTTAGCGGGAGTGCGCCCGGGCCCGTTCTTCATCATCCGCAATCCGGCGGCAGGCCATTTCGAACCATCTTTGGCCGTCGAAATGCTCGATGGCGCCGCCCCCGCCGTTGGAAAAGCAGGCCCACGCTTCGGCCCGCTCCCGCTCGATACGCTGATGCGCAGATGGCCCGTGCAGAGGCTCGCCGGTAGCCGTGAGAGGTACCCACATTGGACACTCCAGCATTCAGGAAGAAGCAGAACCCACACATTAGGTGGGTTCTCGAAAACCGCCAGTCGTGATGCATGAGAATGTTTGGTATAGCTCTAGCGCATTGTTCGCCACGTTACGCAGCGCGATCTTCATCGTGAGCAGGGGCCTGCAAGCCGTGCAGAAAGTCGGCCGCGCGTTGCGCATGGGCAGCGGCGGTGAATATCGCCCGGCAGTCATTCTCCAGTGCCTCGATCCACGAAGCGATATAGGCGGCGTGGTCGTCGCGGATGGCGGGCGTCAGGTCGAGGTCGGCGCAGAGGAAGGCGGCGCCGAGTTCGGCAACCAATTCCTCGGCGGCGTAACCGGCATCACCGAATCTTTTGCGCCCGAAATCGCGATCAAGGCGCGAGGGATGGCGCGTCCAGTGCGTGCATTCGTGCGCCAGTGTGCTGTAGTAGCTCTCGGCGTCACGGAAGCACTCAAAAGGCGGCATCTGGATGGTATCCGTGCTCGGGCTGTAGCAAGCCATGGCACCGCCATGCCGGATGACCGCGTTCGTTGCAGCAAAGAAGGCGTCCGCATGGCCGATACGCTTGACAGGATCCAGTCGCGGTGCTGCGGGCGCATAAAAATGCGGCGGCAGTCCGTCGATCTGCTCGACCGAGAACACGGTATAGGACCTGAGGAAGGGAATGGCATATTCTTCCTGCTCGCCTGAGGTTTCATTGGTCGCGGTGCGGATGATCCTGTCGGCATAGACGACCGGCGCGCCGTGCTCGCCTTTGCGGACGGAGGCGTTAAGCGCCCTTGCCTGTTTGAAGGTCATCCAGATCGGTGCGCTGTAGCCTTTTTCAACAGCGGCAGACCACAATATCAGAACGTTAATTCCGCTATACGGGATGCCGTTGGCGCGCAGGGGGCGCGTGATCCTGCCGGCGGCATGCTCGGCGCTCCATGGTTGCGCCCAGGGCCTGACGCCAGCCGCGAGGCTTGCAACAATGTTGTCGGTAATTTTTTGATAGAGGTCGGATTTCATGGCTTGTCCTTGAAAGGCCGGTTGCGCATGCAACCGGACTAGGCCCGCGCCAATGAGCGGGGTAAGGCCGTCAAGGGCGCCGCCTGCGGCGCTCGTCTTGCCCTTGACGGACGTGGGGTCGCAGACCCCTTCATTCTTCGAGAGTTGCTCGCGCTTCGTCACGTCCGCCCGGGTCAGCGCTTGCCAGGAAACGCGTGCGCGCAGCGCATCGCCGGATGAAATGGCACCCGGGCCGCGTGAGCATAGCGACGGCGAAGCCGGCACGCGGGACGAGTGCAGCGACGAGACCGGTTAAAAGGGCACCCGTCTGACGCGGCAGTGATAACGACGGCGGCTTGCCGCCGGGCCGCTTCAGCGAGTGCCCCCGGCGAGGAGCACATCAGATCTTGCGCGAGGGATCGTGACCCGCATGGGCCGGGGCGAAGACCCGGCAGGCGCAGCCTGTAGAGCCCGGTCCGCATCAGCGGACGCGCCCGGCCAGACCATTATCATTTCCGTAATCGTGGGCCGCGCCACGGCCCTTCACTGCGGCACCTTCGCACCGGCCTCGGCATGGCCCAAACGCGTTGCGCTCGTCCGCTTCGCTCCCGCCCGAGGTGTGCCCTGCCTCCTCCGTTGCGAGGGCCTCCGTCAGAAGGCCGCGATTGGCGCGGTCCAGACGATGGAGGAAACGATGCTGCTCTGGACGATCACTGAACTGATGCACAGGACGCGCGAAGAGCTCTGCGGGCTCGATGAAAACCTGCGGCATGCTCTTGGCCGGTTCGAACCCGGCACGGCGCAACGACACGAACTGCTCACGTCGCTCGGGAACATCCGCCGGGTCATGTACATGCGTGGTTTGCACTTCTGACAGCGGCAATCAGCACCATCGCGACCGCGCAAAATGTTGCCGCGGCTCGCTGTGTCCTCATGCGCAAAGAAAAAGCCCTGCCGGTTGATGCCGACAGGGCTTCGTCTTCGTCAATCATTCTGATGCACTAACTCTGGAATCCTTCCATGCGGCGGGACCCGTTGCGGCCACGAGCCGGGCGTCGCGCTTTGGGAGACGCCGCCGGCCTTGTCGTAACCTTGGTCTTCAGAAGGTCCTGGATGACCGATTGCGGGTCCGTCAGCAGGAGCTTGCTCTGTTCAGCTCCCATGAGGTCGCGCCATTTGAGCCGGGTTTTGTAAGGCTTCGCAGGATTGAAGTCCTTCGTCGGCTCAAAGGTCTCGACACGGAATACGATGGTCTGATTGACGGCCACCATATCCTCCGTGAAGAGGTGCAGGCTGTGCTCTGTCGCAAAAGCTTCGACCGTCTGCTCGGTCAGAACGACGTCGCGGCTGAGCAGGACCAGCCTTGCCTTGTATTCCTTCTCGGGCTTGAACTCGGGATTGGCGGCCGGATCGAACGCTTCGACGAACGCCACCTGCGCAAGTGGCACGAGCTTTCTTCCGATGGTGAGGACAGTCATGGAGTGTCTCCTTATGTGAGTTGAGGAGACTCTGGTCTACGAAATCCGCAAGAGAAGCGGCATCGGAAGGATTGGTAGTCGGGCCGCAATGAATGGGAATGTTTGGTACCCGGACAACAGTATGCGGGAGTTGTGACGAGCAAAGAACAGGCCTCCTTGAGGAGGAGGCCTGAGTTTCTGGAGAGGACCCATAGGGTATCTCGGCAACCCGTCCTTTTGGTCCGCGTTCCTATCCGTGCTGGCGTAGCTGGCGATCAATTTCGATTGCTTGATCTGCGTTATACGCGCGCTTGAGAAGTGAGTTCCGTTCTTCGCCAGCGGGCTTTTGAGCGGCATCTTCGCGCATATGCTGCGCAAATTGCGAAAGCCTTGTTGCGAGTGAATCCGTCTGCTTGAACCGCCTGCGCTTCTTTCCCATTGCGACGTCCCTCTGCCATTGCGCGACGATTGTACGTTCGCAAGCCGAAGAGCGCAGACACATAGGTTTATTTTTTGCTCAGACCTTTGAACGAGCTCGCGCGCAGGAGTCCTTCAGACGTGATGTCGCGATACTCGATCTCTGCAACAAATGTTGGTTCGACCCATGTCGCCTTGGGCTTTTTGAGCTGCTTGCTCAATCTACTCCTTGGACTGACCACGGTGTCGAGCGCCTGTCGTATCCTTGCAGAGGTCGTGCGGTTCCAGCCGGTGCCCACCTTGCCCATGTAGACAAGCTCCTTGCCTTCTCGCTTGCCGAGGTAAAGTGCGGCAACCCCGGACGGATCCTTGATAAACCCGACGACGGGAAATCTGCCCTTCTGCACCACCTTGATCTTCTGCCAGGCTTCAACCCGGTCGGACCTGTAGGGCGCATCAATGCGCTTCGAGACAATACCCTCATAATTGAGTTTGCTGGCAGCAGCGAACAGGGCCTGGCCGTCGCCTTCGTGATGCTCGCTGTAGAGGATGGGGCTCTCGAGCCGGTGCCGGTCGATCAGGTCTTTCAGCAGCCGCTTGCGCTCGATCTGCGGCTCCTTTCGAAGATCCCTGCCATCAACCCACAGCAGGTCGAAGGCGAAATACAGCAGGCGGTCCTGGTCGCCCCTTCCGAGGTCAGCTTGCAACTCCGAGAAGTTGGTCCGCGCCTCATGGATGACGACCACCTCGCCGTCAACGATCGCCTGGCCGGGAATGTCGAAAGCACCGGCGATGACGGAGAACTTCCGTGTCCAGTTCAGGCCGTTGCGGGTAAAGGCCGTCCGCTCTTCCCCATCGATATGAAGCTGGACGCGGTAGCCATCGTATTTGATTTCGTGAATCCATTGTGCCCCTGAAGGCGCCTTCATCTTCAGGGTCGCCAGTTGAGGGCTGATGAAGCCCGGCATTGGGGTCCTCGCCGGCGTCGCCGCCCGGCCACCCCTGGTACGCTTTGCCACAAACGCAACTCACAAAAAGACCCCGCCGCTGGTGTTGGGGGCCAACGGCGGGACAGGTCTACCTTCTCAACAGTGAAGGAACGCAGGGGAAGGTCCGGAGTTCCATTGCGGCCGGGAGCAGGAGGCTGAGGGCATCTAGCCGGACGATCGTCCCTTAACGTGTGTGAATCCGTAAATGCGGGCCGTGAGCTAGGATCCGGAATGAGTTGGGTACTTGATATGGTTGGGGGATTGCTGCTGGCGCTTTATGCGAGCGAGGCAGCGGCCTTCGTGGACAACCTTTATTGCAAGCTTGTTCGTGGAGTGCGTGATGTTGCTTTCCGAAAGATTCAGTGACCGGACCATTTCCAATATGGA
Organism: Bradyrhizobium sp. UFLA06-24; assembly: GCF_054967145.1. Lineage (NCBI taxonomy): Bacteria > Pseudomonadati > Pseudomonadota > Alphaproteobacteria > Hyphomicrobiales > Nitrobacteraceae > Bradyrhizobium > Bradyrhizobium sp. UFLA06-24. The sequence goes on along the minus strand of NZ_JADFUE010000001.1, from coordinate 51,901 downwards.
CGTGGCACTTGAGCGGGCGTGCAGGCTCATGCCCTCGGCCTTCGAGGGCCATCCCGCCCGAAGATTTGTCGCGGAAAAGATCGTCGAATGCGCCTCGCGGCATACGCAGACGCTCGGCGGGCTCACGGAAGCGGGCAGACGGGCCGTGGCTGAGCTTGCGGCGGAGATCGTTGAGCAGGATTGATGGCCGGCCCTTCCGCGTAAAGACAGCTCCTATCCAGCGACGGCTCCTCTTTAAGGTTGATGAGTGAGGTTAACGTCAGCCGCGCTTTGTCGGCAATGATCTGGTCCGCTATCTGCAATGTGCAGAAGACCGGAATGCTGGACAAAACGCGGGACGTTCCGTTACGAGCTGACGAACATCGGCGCGGGGACGATTACTTTGTGCCGATCGTGTTTTTCAGTGCTGCGGCTACCGCGATGATCGCCTGGATAGCGGCGATAGCCTGGGCAAGCTGGAGTTTGATCACTTGGATTTTCTGGTAGATGAAAAAACACCGCAGGAAGATTTTACGGGTCTGTCCGACCATTTCATCACGCGCATGTATGAGTTCATCCGCGATCAGGTCGCGGCCGATGTGACCTCAGGTACCCGGCTTGTCGGGCTGCCGGCCAGACAGCGCGCTGACAGGCTGTTTGCCGAGATCAATCGTCGTGGTCTTTACTGCAAGCCGATCGATTGGCCGACGGCGTAGCCGGGCTATCGGTGCGCCGGGCATCGTTGCCATCGACATTGACCTGATCAGTGCCAACAGGGCGGGTTGTTTGACCTGCAGCCAAGGTCTGCCGACACACGCGCGTATGTCCCGCCGGAATCGTTGAGAATGTTTTGCGCCGCAGCATTTTGCGTTTGATTCCGACCTACCAAAAAAGGACAATCAGGCTTTCCCGAAGGTGCTGTTGGCCAAGTAACGAGTACCTTTGACGCGACCGACTACCTGTTTTTGGCAACTGCTCCCGCAGCCGCTGAACGAGTTCTCAGGAAATTGCCTGTCGCGACGGCCCCCTTCGTCCTGAGGGTGGGGACATCAGCAATGGGAGGAGACATGCAGACAGAAGCAGTCCCGCAGAAAACCGAGCTTGATCTCGCCAACGACATCCTTGAAGGGGCCGACGCCATCGCCGAGTTTCTCTTTCGCGGAACGAGTGATGATGAGCGCGGTCGCAATCGTCGGAAGGTGTATCACCTGGCTCAGTCGAGCCGGCTTCCGCTCTTCCGGCTTGGATCTTTGCTCTGCGCGCGCAAATCAAAATTGCTCGAATTCATATCGAGCCAGGAAAACCGCGCGCTTGGCCCGAACGATTAGGACATGTCCGCAGGGATGGGTGGCCTCAAGACCAAGCGCATGATTGGTTTTTCGGCTATTGCTAGCCAATGAAATTCAAACCTGCACGGGAGCGACGACTGAAGAATGTCCAGGTCGAAAATCGATCTCAGTGATCCCTTCATATCTGCAATTGCTAGCCAGTATAGTCAGCAAGCTATTGTTGCCCATAATCAGGCTGCAACAAAGGACAATGCGGTACGTCCCGTTTATGCATTGAACGAGCGGTCAGGAGCCGTAGAGCATGTCGGCTCCTGCGTTTTACTCAGGATAGAAAATCAGTTCTTCGGACTGTCGGCGTCACACGTTTTTGACCGGATCGGAAGCCATCCGCTCAACTTCGGACATGGTGACAGGCTTCACTTGTTTGGAGGGGACCGCTTCAGCAGCGCAAGAGGACCTTCAGGCTCTCATCAGGATGATCCGATTGACGCGTCGGTTTTTCACTTCAAATCGGACGTCCCGGAGGAGATCGTTCCGAGCTTCCTGAATTTGCAGGATCTGGACATTGTGCCTGCCGATCGAAAACCTGAGTTCTACGTGGCGATGGGCTACCGCGTCTCAAAATCCAGATCCAATTCGAAGGGACACAGTGCAAGGCTCGATCGCTATCCGACCATGGAGCTTGACCACGATAAGTATGAAACCCTTGAACTTGCGAGGGAGATGCACATCCTGCTCGCGCATGAGGATCAGGCCCTGGTTGGTGGAAACTGGCAGACGACGCCGTCCATACGAGGCTTCAGCGGAGGCGCCATTTTTCGCGTGGCGGGTTCATCGCCGTTTAATCGCGTGACAGAGCCCGGGATGCTGAACATCAGGTTGGCAGCTATCCTTATCGCTCGAGTCGGCAAACGCGAGCCATTCGTTACAGCGGCAATCGGTACGCGCCTTGGCATCTATTTTCAGCTTATCGATCACTACTTACCTGAATTAAAGCTGCGCGACATTCTTGCGTCAGAGCTTGCAAGGCAACTCAACACTGACTGACACTGCTTTGGCGTCGCGCTGTGCATTTCAGCTTGCGGAATTATACGGGCGCGTGGCACTCCGCGAAGCGTAGCGCGCCCTCGGTCCGCGTGTGTCACCGAAGGTACGTACCTTTCTTTCATTTCCGGAATATGATTTTCAGCGGAGCGTTTCATACGGTGGTGGATGCGAGCGGGACCTGAAACAGCTCCTTGTCCCATTCGTCGCGAACGGAGATGAAGTTTTCTTCCCTCACAGCGTCCGGGTTGGCGGTGCCCAGTTGGTGCGCCAGGAAGTTCGCCCGGTCTTTTGCCGCGCTGTCGTCCGCAAGCTCCTGGCCGATCAGGTCGTGGGCTGGGGTCGAACCGAGCAGGTGGAAGCGATACAGCGGCATGTGATTCACAGATGCAGACAGGGCGTCACTCCATCTTCGCCTTGTCTTTTAGATCGCGGATACGCGTTTCGGCTTCTTCTCGGGATTGGACGATCTCAGACCAGTCGTCAGTTCGGGCGAGTGCGCTCAATCGCTTGAGCTCGGCGAGCTGCTCAGCTGTCGGCTTTTCCATGAAAGGGCTCCTTCGAGCACCAACCCTCATTCATTTCCGCCGTTCCTCGCCTGCTGACCTGGCTTTCTGTCAGCGCCTTTCGGTAAGACAATACAGCCAAAGAAAATGTTCCTCTTTCAATGACTTAAAAGATTCATTGACTCCTTGCCCGCGGCTGATGTTCTCTATTTGTTCTACTCTAGCCCGGTCACCTTTTGATGCTATCTGCTTCGAGCCCTTCTTCTGCTGTCGCCGAGCTCCGCCGGAAGCTCGACCGGATGGCCATGGGCGACGCTCTGGAAGAGCGGAAGACGCTTGCCTTTGGCATTGATGCGATTGATCGCTGGCTGCCGGGTGGCGGTCTGGCACTCGGTGCACTCCATGAAATCTGTGAGCAGGGGACCGATGGCGCCCGCGCTTCCCTCTCAGCTTTGTTCGCGGCTGGCGTGCTGGCGCGACTGCCGGGTCCGGTCATCTGGTGTCTGCATAGTCGGGACCTGTTCGCGCCAGCGCTCGCCCGCGTCGGCCTTCATCCGGACCGCGTGATCTACTGCGAGACCTGGAAGGACGCGGAAGTTCTGCCGGCCATGGAAGAGGGCTTACGGCACGGTGGTCTGGCTGGTGTCGTGGGCGAACTCGTCAGGCTTCCCCTCACCCCGTCGCGGCGGTTGCAACTGGCGGCAGAAGCGTCGGGCGTTATTGCTTTTGTGTTGCGCCGCTCGGGTCCGAAAGCTGATGAGCACAATGCGAGCTTCTCGCGCTGGCGTATCAGCGCGGCACCGTCTGGACCAATGATCGATTTTGATATGGGACGCGCGCGCTGGCAGCTGGATCTGCTGCGCTGCCGCGGCGCCGAGGCTAACTCCTGGACGGTGGAGGCCTGCGATGCGTCGGGTCGTATCGCTGTTCCTGCCGAGCTGGGCGACCGATCGCCTGCGCCGCAGGAATGGCGGCTTGCCACCGCCTGAGGTGCCGCTGATCACCGCCAGTCAGCAGGGCAACCAGCGTCTGATTGCGGCAGTGGATCAAGCAGCGCGGCGCCTGAAGCTGCGGCCAGGCATGACGATTGCGCACGCGCAGTCTCTGGTACCCAATCTCGTCATTCAGGATGCGATGCCAATGGAAGATGAGGCGGGTCTTGCGCGGCTTGCGCTCTGGTGCACGCGCTATTCGCCCCTGGTCACGCCTGATCCACCCGATGGCGTGTTTATCGATGTCGCAGGCTCAGCGCACCTCTTTAAGGGGGAAGCCGCGCTTTTGCAGGATCTGAAGGCGCGCATGACGGGCTCGCGCATCGAAGCGCGTGTGGCTGTTGCCGATACGCCAGCCTGCGCATGGGCGGCCGCGCGTTTCTCGAAAGAGGAGATCGTCGCACCTGGCCGGGCGTCGGACGTATTGGGCGCGCTGCCAGTCGAAGCGCTGCGCCTTGACCGCTCGATTGTCGAGAGCCTGCGCGATGTTGGTATCGAGCGGATCGCGCAACTGGCGACCAAGCCGCGCGGCGGGTTGCGCACGCGATTTGGTGCCGAAGTGCTTCTGCGGATGGACCAGGCGCTTGGTGCGTCTGCGGAAGTGCTGACGGCACTGGTGCCACCTGAAGTGCCGCGCAGCAAGATGCGCTTTGCCGAGCCGCTCGGTGACCCGGAAGATTTGCAGCGCGTCATCGCCATTCTGTGCCAGAGCCTGGCTGAAGATCTGGAGCGGCGGGGCGTGGGCGCGCGCCGGCTCGATCTCGTCTTCATGCGGGTGGACAATATTGCGCAGGCAGTCCGCATTGGAACATCACGCCCCAATCGTAATGCGCCGCATTTGGCAAAGCTGCTCGGCGAACGTCTGGTACTCGTCGATCCCGGATTTGGCATCGAAGAGGCCACTCTCACGGCATCATGGATCGAGGCACAGACCGAAAAGCAGATGGTCGGCGCGCATGTCGGAAAGCCAGGCGAAGACATCGATGTGAGCGATCTGGTCGACCGCCTGCGCGTCAAGCTGGGCGCTGAGCGCGTCTTCCGGGTGGTGCCGGTCGAAAGTGACATTCCTGAAAGGTCGCTCAAGCGCGTGCCGGCCATGGCGAAGTCAGGCGGTGCGAACTGGCCGGACGATCTGCCGCGGCCGTCCCGTCTTCTAACGCCGCCCGAAATCATCAATGCGGTGGCGGAAATTCCGGATGCACCACCACGTTTCTTTGTCTGGCGTAAAGTCCGCCATCGGATCACGAAAGCTGACGGGCCCGAGCGCATTCTCGGCGAATGGTGGTTGAGCGATCAGGAGATTGGCCTGCAACGCGATTATTACCGCGTCGAAAATGTACAGGGTGAGCGCTTCTGGCTGTTCCGCGACGCGCCGGCCTCGGAAGGTGGCCGCTGGTGGCTGCACGGGATCGGTGAAGCATGAGCTACATCGAGTTGCAGGCGACCAGCCATTTTTCATTTCTGCGCGGGGCATCGAGCTGCGAAGAATTGTTCGCAGCGGCGGCTGTCCTCGGGATTTCTGCCATTGGTATCGTCGACCGCAATTCGCTTGCCGGCATCGTGCGCGCTTATGAAGCGGCGAAAGTGACGGGTACACGTCTGATCGTCGGCTGCCGGCTCGATCTCGAGGATTTCCCCTCGATCCTTGTCTACCCGACCGATCGAGCGGCTTACGGTCGTCTGTGCCGTCTTCTGACCTTAGGCAAGAGCAGGGCCGGTAAAGGCAGATGCGCCCTCACCTTCAGGGATGTCGAGGAATGGTGCAAGGGGCTGATCGGAATCTTTGTCACCGATAAGCCGCACGACACCTTGCCGGACGAGCTGAAGAACTTTCGCGCCGCATTCGGCGATCGCGCCTATTGCGCCCTCACCCGCCGCTTTCGTCCGCGCGACGCTGCGCACATGGAAGCCATTGCACAGGCTGCGAGCAGGGCCATGGTGCCAACGGTGGCAACCGGCGACGTTCTCTATCACGCACCTGAACGACGGCTTCTTCAGGATATCGTCACCTGCATTCGCCTCAAGACCACCATCGACAGGGCCGGTTTCCTGAAGGAAAAGCACACCGACCGCTTTCTCAAAGCGCCTGATGAGATGAAGCGGCTGTTTCGCCGCTATCCGGACGCCATCCGCCGGACGGAAGAAATTGCGGCACGGTGCACGTTCTCCCTCGATGAGCTGACTTACAGCTACCCGACGGAAGTCCTCGAAGATGGGCTTACGGCTCAGGAACGACTTGAGAAGCTGACATGGGAAGGTGCCGCGCAACGCTATCCGGAGACATTGCCGGATAATGTCGCGATGCAGCTGCGACATGAGCTGAACCTGATCGAGAGGGTGCAGTACGCACCTTACTTTCTCACGGTCGACAGCATCGTTCGCTTTGCCCGCTCAAAGGGCATTCTCTGTCAGGGGCGCGGATCGGCGGCCAACTCAGCTGTGTGTTTCGTGCTCGGCATCACCTCGATCGATCCGGTCCGTCAGGGGCTCCTGTTCGAGCGTTTCGTCTCGGAGGAGCGACGCGAGCCGCCCGATATTGACGTCGATTTCGAGCACGAACGGCGCGAAGAGGTCATTCAGTGGATTTATGAGACCTATGGAAGGACCCGCTCCGCCCTGACCTGCACAGTGACTAGATATCGCGCGCGCGGTGCGGTGCGCGAAGTCGGCAAGGCGCTCGGCGTACCGGAGGACATCACGGCAGCACTTGCAAAGCTGACCTGGGGCTGGAGCGATGAGGGTGTGTCGGACGCCGAACTGAAGGAGCTGAACCTCAACACGACCGACCGGCGCCTGCGCATGACGCTAGGCCTTGCGAAAGAGCTGATGGGGACGCCACGGCATCTCTCGCAACATCCGGGTGGCTTCGTGCTGACGCTGGACCGCCTTGATGAGCTGGTGCCGGTCGAACCGGCCGCCATGGAAAACCGGCAGGTCATCGAGTGGGACAAGGATGACATTGACGCGCTGAAATTCATGAAGGTGGATGTGCTGGGTCTCGGCATGCTGGGCTGCATGCGACGCGCCTTCGATCTGCTAAAGGCGTCCAAGGCCATCGATCTCGATCTGGCGACGATCCCGGCCGAAGATCCCGCTACTTACGCGATGATCCGGAAGGCCGATACCGTGGGCGTCTTTCAGATCGAAAGCCGCGCCCAGATGGCAATGTTGCCGCGCCTGGCGCCGACGCGTTTTTATGATCTCGTGATTGAAGTCGCGATTGTACGGCCTGGTCCCATTCAGGGCGACATGGTGCATCCCTATCTGCGCCGTCGGGAAGGCAAGGAGCCGGTTGTCTTTCCCAGGCCTGAACTCGAAAAAGTCCTTGGCAAGACACTTGGTGTGCCGCTCTTTCAGGAGCAGGCGATGCAGGTGGCGATGGTTGCGGCCGGCTTCTCGGCGAACGAAGCCGATCAGTTGCGCCGTGCCATGGCGACATTCAAATTCACCGGCGGCGTCAACAAATTCCGCGACAAGCTGATCGCCGGCATGATCGATAATGGCTATGACCAGGAGTTCGCTGAACGTACCTTCAAGCAACTGGAAGGCTTCGGCTCTTACGGCTTCCCGGAAAGCCATGCCGCCAGCTTCGCGCTGATCGCCTATGCTTCCTCCTGGATGAAATGCCATCATCCCGATGTGTTCTGCTGCGCGATCCTCAATGCGCAACCAATGGGCTTTTATGATCCGTCCCAACTCGTCCGCGATGCTCGGAATCATGGCGTGGTCATTCGGCCGATCGATGTGAACGCTTCGGAATGGGACTGTACGCTAGAGCCGCTGGACCACGATCGGCGCGCCGTTCGACTTGGCCTACGTATGACACGCGGCCTGGCCGAGACTGACGGCAAGCGGCTGGTCGATGCGCGGCACGATCGTTCCTACGTAAGCATTCTCGAGCTCGCCCGGCGCGCCAGTTTGCATCCCGGATCTTTGGTGCGCTTGGCGAAAGCAGACGCCTTCCAGTCGTTGAAGATCAGCCGCCGCGAAGCCGCATGGGCAATCAAGTCGCTTCGCTCAGACATCTTGCCCCTGTTTGCCGAGGCCGATCGGCGCGAGCAGGGCATCCAGCCCGAGATCAACGAAGCCGCGGTCGAGCTGCCGCCAATGACCAGAGGGCGCGAAGTGGTCGAGGACTACCGCTCGCACGGGTTGACGCTACGCGCCCATCCACTCGCCTTCCTGCGCCAAGAGCTGACCCGGCGCTCAGTCAGTCCTTGTCGAGACCTTCAGCAGGCCAAGGACGGCTCGCGAATTTCCGTCGCCGGCCTTGTGCTGGTCCGGCAGAAGCCGGGATCGGCAAAAGGCGTCATGTTCATTACGCTGGAAGACGAGACGGACATTGCCAATCTTATCGTCTGGCCCTCGGTGTTCGACCGGTTACGCCGCACCATTCTGGGCGCACAAATGATGACCTGTCGGGGTCAAGTCCAGCGCGCGAGCGGCGTCATTCATGTGATCGTGGAAAACCTGATCGATGAGACTGCGCTGCTCAACAGTGTCGGCGGTCACAATGAGGCCTTTACGCTGCCAGCCGGTCGCGGCGACGAAGCACGCCATGCCGGAGGGCCCGACCCGCGAGGCGCCGTGCCGATCAGAAAAGTTCGGGACATTTACATCCCGGACCTGCACATCGATACGCTCAAAGTGAAGGCGCGGAATTTCCGATAGAGATCGGACTGTTCCTGGTTAAATTGAACGATCAACAGATTTGCGAGCTGCCCGAATTTCGTCGATGGTCAGTGGTGGATTCTTCGTGTGTGCAACGGAATGACAGTTGGGACACAATGGTGCGAGATCCAATAAAGGATTGATCACGTAATCGGGCCCAAGCGCATGGACGGGCGTGACGTGGTGCACTTCGATCAGGGTGGCGGCCTGATCTCCATATTCTTCAGACATCAAACGATCGCAGGCCTTGCAGCAATAACCGTGGATAGCAAGCGCCGCGGCGCGATTCCGACGATCACGCTCGTACCTGTTGACGAGGACGGTTGTTTTTGCGCCTTCCGGATAGCCGACAAGCTCTGCACTGGCTTCCTCTTCAGTCGCAAGAGGCATCAGTGCGAACACCGCTGCAGCAAGCCGCCCCGTCCATTTGACGAGCTGCGACATGTCTTCTGTCGCATCCCCTGAATTGATATTGAGCTGTCCACGCGTCAACGTCGCGCTGTAGGTTTTCCAGTGGCCGGGAATGTCACTGGCATGCAGTCGGTACGGGACGCCATCGAGAGTTAAAGTAATCTCTGCCCCGTCAGCAATCGACGCGGCAAGGACCGCTTCGGAAACCTGCCGTGCTTCGGTCGAGGCACTGCGCATCGCGGCAAGCAGATCACCTGCATAGGCACCGGGCTCGAACGCAACCTCAATTGACCGCCAGCCGAGCTTCGCATTCAGCCGGAAAGTCTGGCTGGCCTGATGGCCGGCGGGGACGAGTTCAAGTTCCTCCTGCTGGCCAGGTCGAACACGAGCTCCAACCAGCGCAAGCCCTGTCTCAGCGGTGACGAGCTGAGCGAAGCGTTGAGGATCAGGCAGCATTAACGTTTACGTCCGCTTCTGGCAATGTTTCAACGAGGGTGCGCAGGATCTTCGACAGTTCAAACCGCATATCACGGAAATGCTTTATCGTAGCTTGATCGATCGTTGATAGCTCAGCTACAGCCAGTGCCCAGAACAGGTAGTCAATGCCCTGAACGGTGACGCTCCGGTTAAGGTTCGGTAGATAGACCTTTTCGTAGAACGGATGCGATGTATTGAGCAGAACGGCCTTGTGCTGATCGACAATTGCCGGCTCAAACAGAAGCCCGTCATTCAACGAAGCAACGGGCTTGATAAAAACCTCTCCTGGACGGGCGGCGCTCGAAACTGGCAGCAGCAGCTTTAGCTTGCCTTTGGGGTTCTCGATAATGACTTCGCCTGTGTTCGGATTGACAACACTCACATTGACCGAGGCACCGGCTGCGGCTTCGCGACCCTTGATGTTATTATTTGAATTGTCGTGAGCCCCGCCGGTTGCCTTCTTTGAAATGTCCTTCTGCTTTCCTTCGCGGTACCGGCGATCAGCCTCCCGTCGCGGAGCGGGAAGAAATTCTTCCCTAAGCCATTTCCAGATGTCCTCGTTCAGGATGATCTGGGATTTCTTGATGTCCAGGTGAAACGCCTCATCAAGCTTGTGGTCGAAAGAGAATTCGACCCTTAGAAGAGTGAAGTGCGGCTCCTTCTGGAACATATCCAGCCAGTCGGCTTCATGGATCAGCCGGTTTTCGCGATAGATGTAGATGCCCTGCATTTCGGCAGACAGCCGCGCGGCCGCTGCAGCTTTCTGATCTGCGAATTCTTCGCGGCGCGGCATGACGTAGGCCTTCACCGTGAAAACGGCCTTTTTGCCGGTCTCCGTTTCAACTGGGACGTCCTTTTGAGCCAGAAGTTCCGACAGCCCGGAAAGGAAGGGGTCCCATGGTGGAACGACTACCCCATTGAGCTTCATCGTGACTTTAGGCGCCCGGCTGTCGTTCGGATCGAGGAAGCGCTGATAAACCATCGAGAGATGGTCGCGCAGATCATCGACCTTCTTGTCTAGGGCACGGCGCGCGGCCTTGCCGTCCGGCTTGCTGTAGTCCTTCATCAGGCGGTCGACCCGAGACCACGAGACGACAGTGCCCGAATGATTGTGAGCCGTTTCCTCAAGGTGATCGAGAGCATCGACCTCTGGGGTGTCAGTAATCAGGACCTCCCATTTTCCGACCTTGCCGACATGGTCCAGGTCCCAGGTAATCATGGTCGCAGGTGCAGTCGCTGAATTGCGGGAGGTTACCGAAAGGCGACGGGCGAAAGCGGTCGAGGCCGTCTTTAGTCCCAGACCATACTTGCCGAGGCTCGCAGCGCTGGGTCTTACGCGAGCGCCGTACCGCATTGCGTTCTCGAGGCCGGCCTGGTCCATGCCGTCGCCGTTATCGGCGATCGACACATGGATATTCCCTCGCACGTCCGCCTCAACTTTTATGTCGACGGCCGTTGCATTTGCGGCGATTGAGTTGTCGACGATATCTGCGATTGCAGTGTTGAACTCGTAGCCCGTGTCGCGAAGGCCCTCGATCATGCGCTGCGGATCCGGGATCAGTTCCTGCGCAATCTGATTCACCATATCACTTCCCCCCATCGAGCTGAATTACACGCCAGCCTGAGCCTAGTTTCAGGACTCCGTCTGCACTTAAAGCGGGTTGATTCTTTCGGCGATAACCGACGTGATACCTGCCGGCGTCGTCGCGCTTCAGAATGACTTCGTCACCGACATCGAGACCTGCATCACGAATATATCGCGTCATGCGGGTGAGCCGGTATTCATTCCTCGTCCCGGAAAATAGGGCATTATTGTAATAGATAAAAGCGAATTCCCATTTGACAGCGGCATCATCAGTAAAGATGAGATGCGCCCGGGGATTGTAGTCCCGCGCATCGAGCTTCGGAAAGAAGCCAAGAATACGCGGGTCCTTCGGAATGAGTATGCCGGCCTGATGACCGCCCGTCGCGCCGATATCGTTGGCACTCAGGAGTTTTGAAATGGTTTTCATGATCCCTGCTGCTGAACAGGCGAACGCTCTAACGCGCTTATAATATCGGCATAGTCCTCGTCTTTTCCGGAAACACCTACTACGGCGGCATCCGACAGCTCCCGTTTTCTCATTGAGCGTTCATTGACGACTTCCTCAACTGTTCCTGCGCAGTACAGCCGATGAACGGTGACGGGCAATGTCTGCCCCCGCCGGTGGGCACGGGCAGAGGCCTGATCTTCCAGCGCGGGATTCCATTCCAGATTGTAGTGAATCACATGATTGGCGGCCGTAATATTCAGACCGGCACCACCCGCCTTGGGGTTGAGAATAAGAACTGCGGGTCCCCGGACGGCGGAGAAGCGATCGATCAGGGGCTGTCTGTCGTCGATAGGCAGGCGGCCATCGAGGCATCCCGAGAAGACACCCCACTGTCGGTCGACAAACCGGGCAATCATGTCGGCCATCTCTGTGTAGGAAGTAAAGATGATTGCCTTCTGGCCTGAAGCAAAGATTTCTTCGAGAATGTCCTGAAGGCGATTCAGTTTGGAAAAATCGCCGGCGATGAAGCTGTCGGTACTGATTGAAGGGTGAGCACAGAACATGCGAAGCTTCGTAAGCGATACAAGGGTTGCGGCCTGACCGTGCTCCTTGAAAATGTCGTCACGCATCCGTTCATACGCCTGCGCTTCTTCAGGTGTGAGTTCGACCGCCTGAGGAATATCGATGCGCTCCGGCAGGTCATCTGCCACATCGCGCACGCGCCTGCGTAGCATAACGGGAGAGATAAGCGCTTCAAGTCGCGCCGCAGCTTCTACGGATTCCTCGAAAGTACGCTGAAACTCCGCAACCCCACCCAGATGGCCTGGTATTGCGAAATCCATCAGGGACCAGAGGTCCGAAAGCCGGTTTTCGAGTGGCGTTCCCGTCACCGCTATGCCGGTCTTCCTGTGCAATGCCTTCACGGCTCTTGTCCGTATCGCATCCGGATTACGGATGTACTGGGCCTCATCGAGGATGACAACCGGCCATTCGATCATCCCGAACATGCCGCCGTCACGGACAACGGTGTCGTAGGAGGTGACGATAATGTCATAGGCGGTCAACGCCTGCGCCCGACCTGTACGTGCACTGCCATGGTGTTTCAGCACGCGAAGGTGAGGAGCAAATTTGGCGAACTCACGCTTCCAGTTTTCAAGCAGGGAGCCGGGCGCGACAATGAGGGCTGATGTGGCTGATGGCTGGTGCGGACCGGCGTCGCTAATCAGACTGATCACCTGCAGGGTTTTGCCGAGACCCATTTCGTCGGCGAGTATTCCGCCCAGTTGCTGGCCGTAGAGAAACTTCAGCCAGCGCCAGCCATCATCCTGATAGGGATAGAGGCTGGCGTTGACACCCCGTGGCGCGAGGTCCTTTTGTGGTGCAAACAGAAGTGGCGGCAGCCTGGCGTCGGAAGTTCGGTCCTCGACTGGTGCGCCTGTCTGAGCAGCCCTGCGGAGATTCAGGAACGCACGCATTGACGTAACGGCGCCGGCTTTCGCACCGCATTGTTCGAGTACGTCACGGATTGCCGCCAGACTTTCGAGATCCAGAGGGTACCAGGTATTCTCAATCACGAGATGTTCGCTCGCGGGCATGCTCTCACAATCGAGCACGTCCTTTCCGCGCACCTTTCCAATGATGTGAACACCCACCCCGTGACCGGAATCCGGCTCGGCATCGATGACCAGTCGAAAAACAATCGGGTACGCACTGAAACGGAGATGTTCGATAGTGCCGGATTTCCCGGGCGCCAGATCGGGCCAGACTCTCTCGCCATCCTCGACGGATCGAAGCACCTCAAGCGCGGTCGGCAGAAAGGTTTCGGAACCTCTGCGGACGTAAAGGGTCGAGTCCTGCAATATCCATTCGGCCGAAATAGTCATTATGCGGCAATACTTTAAACGCGAAGAAACTTCCAGAACAACTTTTGGCTGAGGCCGTCGTCAGTTAGCCCGCCGGGGGCGGCAACTCGATATAGTCTGAGCCTGAAGCCAACCATCCCGCAAGACGTTCAATGACTTCCTCAAGCGACAGCTTTGACCTGCCTCGCAGTGCACACTCCCAGACGATCGCGCGCCGCCAGCCATCCGCTTTCAGGGCCCTTTCCGAGCGTGCGTCGACTTCCCGATTGCGGGCGATCTTTGCCTTCCAGAAGTCTTCGCGGGTCGCCGGCCATTTGAACAGATGGCAATTGTGCCCGTGCCAGAAGCAGCCATGAGCAAACAGGACCGCGCGGCGTCCGGGAAATACCATGTCCGGCCGGCCCGGTAGTGAACGGTCGTGCAGTCTGTACCTGAAGCCGGCGCGATGCAGTCCCCGACGCAGCAGCATTTCCGGTTTGGTGTTTTTGCTCCGGATGCCGGACATCATCCGGCTGCGCACGTCGGGAGGTACTACATCAACCATGTGCTTCCGCGATTTCCACCGGGCGATCCGGCCTGGTGACGATGACGGTATCTTTCTGCTGTTTCCCCTTTGATTTGCCACGGGCCAAGGCAGCTTCAATGTGAGGACGCAGGGCGTCGGCAAGGAAGCGCACGACGGGAACAACAACGGCATTGCCGAACTGCTTGTAGGCCTGGGTATCCGAAACGTGGATGCGGAATTCCTGCTCCTTGGTATCGAAGCCCATCAGGCGAGCGCATTCGCGCGGCGTGAGGCGACGCGGCCGCTTGCCCTTCTGGGCAATGAGGATTTCCGAGCCGTCCTTGTAATAGCGGGCTGAAAGCGTGCGCGCGACGTCATCCGGGCCGAACAGGCTGTAACCGAAGCCGTTTCCGGCAGCATTGTGTTTGGCCTTATATTCCTTGAGATATTGCCAAAGCCGGGGTGTTAACGTGTATTTGTCCGGGACCTCACTATCGAGAATCGTACGAAGTTTGGGACCCTTGTCCCGGTCCGGAATTTCCAGTGCCCTGAGGTCGAAATCCGTCGGCTCGCGGAATCCGACGATGAAGATGCGTTCCCGCTTCTGCGGCACCCAGGGCTGCGAGCTGATCACGCGATGCTGGACGTGATAGCCCAGCTCGTTCTGAAGTGCATGCATGATGGTGGCAAAGGTTTTACCGCCGTCATGGCGCTCGAGATTCTTGACGTTCTCAAGGACGAAAGCTGCCGGGCGGTGATGAGCGATGATCTGCGCGGTATCAAAAAACAGCGTGCCCTGCGTATCGCAGAGAAATCCGTGCGGACGGCCGAGCGCGTTCTTCTTTGAAACGCCGGCGATCGAGAAGGGCTGGCACGGAAAGCCGGCCAGCAGAACATCATGCTCAGGGATCAGGTCGGGGTTATCGGCATAAGGGCGAATGTCGCCGGCGATCTCGTGGTTGTCGGGATAGTTGAGCCTGTAGGTTTCCTGCGCCCTCGGCTCCCATTCGGAGGTGAAGACGCACCGTCCACCAGCAGGCTCGAAACCCTTGCGAAGTCCGCCGATGCCGGCAAACAGATCGATGAAGCGAAACAGCGGCGGCGCATTGTTCTGCGAGACCGCCCTCTCCTCGGCAGCCTTGCGCAGTATGTCACGCGCAAGCTTCGAGGGTTTGGTTTCACCGCGTTCGTACCGGTAGACCGTACGCCTGTCGACCTTGAGAAGCTCTTCGGCCTCGGGAAGCGAAAGGCCTGCCTGCTCGCGGAGTTTCGAGAACTCCGTTTTCGTCTGGGTACGCCGTAGTGCCATGAGTGATGCGAATCGCCGGTGGGTCAATTTTTGACAGCCTGACACCATGCATTCCAAATCGCAAGAAAAATGTTCATATTTTGTTCTACGCACCCGACCTTTCCAAAGGATTGTTTGGAATCGCGTGTGCTGCTTCGTACTTGTCGCCTACACATCATTCAATCTAAGGTAAGTTCGTGTTTTTTTGCTGAAAAGGGCTTCCGCAGAAGAAGCCAGAGCAATGTTGGTGTTCATGGCACAGATTATTGAAGTCAGCGCCGACGACGCGTCGGCGACCAAATTTCTCGAATCCTACATTCAATCAGGAAACCTGAACTTTTTGATTGGCTCAGGCGCTTCATCTCCAGCAATAAATGTTGCCGGCACGATTGAGACCGAGATCAATGCTTTAATAGTGGCAGGGAACGAAACACAGGCCGATGCCAAGTGCATCGAATTCATCGAGGAAATCAATAAGGCCCAATCTGCTTTGGCCTCAGCAACCGATCCAGTCACAAAAAAGGTCGCCGAGAATTACGTTGACTTCATCAGCTGCATCGACCGGATATTGTTCGCCAGGAAAAACATACTAATTCCGCGGCAAGCGAATCTTTTCACCACAAACTACGACATGTTCATCGAATACGCTGCGAGTCAGCTGCCGGGCGTCATTCTGAATGATGGCTTTGATAGATCACCCGGACTCGGCACTGACTTCGTCTTTGCACCGGAGCGGTATTTTGACCGGACGTATCGATCGGGCAGCGTGCACACCCATCAGATCGAAATTCCGACAATCAATCTGATCAAGCTTCATGGCTCGCTATCGTGGCGCCGCACGAAAGACGTGCTGCTGTTCAACCCGGCTCCAGTAAAGGCACTCACGGCCGCCGAAAAGACGAACCCCGCAAAAGGAAAAGAATTTCTCGCAAAGCACTTCCTGATTCTGCCAAACCTACGCAAATTCCACGAAACGCTAATTGAGCGCATTTACTATGATCTCCTGCGCCTGTTTTCGAAGGCCATGGACAACCAGAATGTTGTCGTCTTTGCGTTCGGCTTCTCATTTGCCGACGAGCACATCCTGGATCTCACGAAGCGATCACTGCGAAACCCGACGGCGCAGCTCATTATATTTTCTTACGATAAGGCTTCTGCCGCTGGATACACGGCCAAATTCGCAAAACAGAGAAACGTGACGATCCTTGCTCCGGAATCCGGAGCCAAGATTGATTTGAGTCGTCTGAACAAGATTCTCCTTTCAACAATTTCCGGTCAAGCAGATGCGACCTGATCGCCTGGAAACAGAGGCTGTCCTTCGTGTTGGTGATGTCTGCGCAGTGACTGGTCGGCGCATATTCGTGTCTGTGGACACGGAGAAAAATCTTTCCGAGCTTTTTTTCGACGGTGATGTCCTTAGAAACATCGCCGTCGGCAGTTATATTGACATCAGGAAAGGATTTTTGAGCCTCATTGGGAAGGTCGAGGGCGAAAATGCCCAAGGCGACTTCGCACGGCCAGCAGATCTGCTGCGCGTGAAAGAAAGGCGTGTTCTCACCGTTGCGCTAGTTGGATTTCTTGATAGCAAGGGCGAATTCTTCGGGGGAACTAAAGAGCTGCCACTGGTCGGAAACGAGGCATTCCTTCTCACCAAGGAGAAGGTTCACCAGGTTCATCGCCTCGTCAGTCCGTCGGGACTTGGCCTCGACGTCGCCGTTTCCGAATACGAGGGGTATGACATCGCGTTACCCGTCGACGGTCTCATGAACAGCCACATCGCGATTTTCGGCAACACCGGAAGTGGAAAATCCAACACACTGGCAATCGTGTATCAGGATTTCATTCACAAAATGCGCGCGCGAAACGTCGCTGCTTTCGAGCAGAACTGCCGCATCATTCTGTTCGACTTCAATAATGAATACACGGGACCGACCTGCCTAACCACCCACAAACAGGTTTTTAGGCTCTCGACACGAAATGACACCGGGGACAGAATTCCACTGGGAACCGGCGGCCTAAGCGAAATTGAGATTGTCAGCATCCTTTCTGATGCGACAGAGAAAACACAAAAGCCGTTTCTGAAAAGAGCCCTTAGCCTGCAGCACAGGGCAATGGCAGCGGGCGACGCTACAGCCTACACAAAGGCGATACTGAAGAAGCAGGTTACCCAGGTCCTGCAAATGTCAGACAAGATTCGGTTCGACCTGCTTCTGGATTACTTCAGAGAAATCCTTCCAGAAGAAGATTTCGCGGGCGACCCTGTCGAGCTAGCAGCAGATCTGGACTGGCACAACACTATGGCGGCATGCAGATGGAACGGGCATTGGCTCGCGCAAAACCCCGAATACATTCCTGACACAACCATCTATCAGCACATTGAGAGCTTCGAGCTCGAAAACGACGCGGTCGCAGATCTAATAAGGTTTACTTACATCCAGCTGATTAACGACGTGCTGTCGAACCGCGCGCAGAACGAACATATCGCACCTGCGATCAGCAAGCTGAAAAGCAAACAGGCGGACATCAGAAAAGTTTTCGATACAGGTGATGCAGGGGACCTGTTTGCATCGAATGTAGTTGTGATCGCGTTAGGAGATGTCAACCTTGAGATGAGGAAGACAATTCCGTTATTGCTGGCCAAGACGATTTATGAAAATCACAAACGGGTTGGTGGCGCACGAACGTTGAACATTATCATCGACGAAGCTCACAATATTCTGTCCCGCGAGTCATTCAGGGAATCCGAGAGCTGGAAAGATTACCGACTTGAGACGTTCGAGGAGATTATAAAGGAAGGCCGGAAGTTCGGTGTATTTGTGACGATCGCAAGCCAACGTCCCAATGACATTTCACACACGATCACTTCGCAAGCGCACAATTACTTCATTCACAGACTGATCAACGAGAAAGACCTGCAGTCGATCGCCAGTGCGGTGTCGTATATCGATAAGATTACAGAGGAATCGATTCCGACCTTGCCTACCGGCACCTGCATATTCAGCGGCATCGCTGGCCAAATGCCTTTGAAGCTTGCCATACGCCCGCTGGAAGAAGCGCTACGGCCGAGGAGCGCAACAGTGCAGTTTAGGGACATAGTCGCTTCAGTGGCGACTTAGCTCGAAGATTGTTGGATACGGCTGCTCATGCGACGAATTTGTCGGTCGGATTTCTTTGACCCTAGCACGGCGCGCGCCAAAACAGAGGCACTCTGTAACTAAGGTCCCGGTGTCGAGAAGCCTTGGCAGCCAAAACGTCATGCTGCGTCCATGCTGCGCGGAGCTGCCGCGATAGCTTGGTAGCCCTTGAAATTAAACAGGAATTTTTGCGAACCGCGTTGAGCTGGAATTGGCAGGAAGAATTTGCAAATTACGGCCGTGTTCGTTGAGGTTTCGTAGAGTTTGGTAGCGCGAAACTGCGCACAAGGGGGCATTTCGAGTGGAATCAAAATCCGCTGCCTTACCGCTTGGCTACGCCCCATCAGGTGAGCGAGGAAACGGCGAAAGCACTCGCATCCGCAGATTCTCCTCGGTCGCAGCCGGTCTATAGGGAGCGGCGCGGCATTTCAACCGCCCGGAGGGGCAAAATACCACGGGCCGGAATGCGGCCGGCGCGCCACACCTTATTATTATAGGCCCTCCCCAACGCCCGATGCGGTCCCGTATCGCGGCCATTGAGACCTGCGGCGTTTCATGGGAATACGGCGCCAAACCTGTCCTCGGGAGTGAGCCATGACCTACCGCGCGCCGATTTCTGACATGCTGCTGTCGCTCAACCATGGCGCTGGGCTGAAGGCCGCCGTGGACGCCGGCCATTACGGCGATTTCGACGCCGATATTACCGCAGCCGTGCTGGAAGAAGCCGCCAAATTCGCGACCGAGGTGCTGGCGCCGTTGAACAAGGTCGGCGACGAGCACGGCATCAAGCTTGACCAGGGTAAGGTCACGACCGCGCCGGGCTGGCCCGATGCCTACAAGCGCTGGACCGAGGGCGGCTGGAACGCGGTCTCGGGCCCCGAGGATTTCGGCGGCCAAGGCCTGCCGCTCGCGATCAACGCCGCCTGCACCGAGATCTGGAGCGCCGCCAACGTCGCCTTCGGTCTCTGCCCGCTGCTGACGGCGTCCGCGATCGAAGCGCTCGATGCGCATGGCAGCGACGAGCTGAAGAAGATCTATCTCGAAAAACTCGTCTCCGGCGAATGGACCGGCACGATGCAACTCACCGAGGCGCAGGCCGGCTCCGATGTCGGCGCGCTGCGCACCCGGGCCGAAAAGCAGGCCGACGGCACCTATCGCATCAAGGGGACGAAGATCTTCATCACCTACGGCGAGCACGACATGACCGACAACATCGTGCATTTCGTGCTGGCGCGCCTGCCGGACGCCCCCGCCGGCACCAAGGGGATCTCGCTCTTTCTCGTGCCGAAGTTCATGGTCAATGCCGACGGCTCGCTCGGGGCGCGCAACGACATCTTTGCTTCAGGCGTCGAGCACAAGCTCGGCATGCACGCCTCCCCGACCTGCACCATGACCATGGGCGATCATGGCGGCGCCATCGGATTCCTGATCGGCGAAGAGAACCAGGGCATGCGCTGCATGTTCACGATGATGAACCAGGCGCGGCTCGGCGTCGGCCTCGAGGGCGTCGGGGTCGCCGATCGCGCTTATCAGCAGGCATTGTCCTACGCGCAGGAGCGCAAGCAGGGCCGCGCAATCGGCAAGAAGGGCGACGAGTCCGATGCGATCTTCGTCCATCCCGACGTCAAGCGCATGCTGATGCGGATGCGGGCGCAGACCGCGGCCGCGCGCACCATCTGCTATGCCACCGCCGTCGCGCTCGACGTCTCCATGCGCGCCAAGGACCCGCAGGTGCGCGCCGACGCGGCTGCACGCGCGGCGCTGCTGACGCCGATGGCAAAGGGCTATTCGACCGATATCGGCAACGAAGTCGCCTATCTTGGCGTGCAGGTGCATGGCGGCATGGGCTTCATCGAGGAGACCGGCGCCGCGCAGCATTATCGCGATGCGCGGATCACGGCGATCTACGAGGGCACCAACGGCATCCAGGCGATCGACCTCGTCACGCGCAAGCTGGCCGCCAATGGCGGCGCGTCGGTGTGGGCGCTGCTCGATGACCTTTCCGCCACCGTCAGCCAAGTCGAGGCCTCCAACGATCCCGCCTTCGGCACTACGGGCGTGAAGTTGCGCGAGGCACTGGAGGCGTTGACACGCACCAGCAAATGGCTGCTCGAGCGCGTCACGTCCGCGCCGAACGAGGCGCTGGCCGGCGCGACGCCGTATCTGCAGCAGTTCGGCTCGACGCTCGGCGGCTGCATGCTGGCCTCGGAGGCGCTCGCGGCCAAGGCCGGCGGCATCACGGACGCCGCGCGCTACGTCTCGCTGGCGCGCTTCTTCGCCGAGAACATCGCCGTGCAGGCTGGCGGCCTCGAGCGCACCGTGACCGAGAGTGCCGAGTCGGTGGCGGCGGCGGATGCAGTGCTGTTGGGGTAAGCTGAGACGGCCTCCCGATCCGTCATCGTGAGGTGCGAGTGGCGCGATGCGGAGCATCGCGGCGGGAGCTCGAAGGATGTACGGCCGAGATGGAGCCGGGCCGTCGCCCTTCGAGGCTTGCCCAGCGGCGCTGATGCGCCACTGGGCGCACACCTCAGGGTGACGGTGCTAGATTTCGCTTGGTTTCGGCCTTTCTCCCGGGCCGCCACAGCACGAGCCCGGCCGCGAGGACATCGAGCGCCGCGCACATCGCAAACGCCATCGTGTAGTCGCCGCTCGCGCTGCGCACGAGGCCGACGATGCCGGGGCCGAACGCGCTGACGATGCCGCCGATCGACGTCCCCAGCCCCATGGCGGCGGCGAAGGCCGTGCTGCCGATCTCACGCTGAATGATCAGTGGCGGGAACGTGATCATGTTGCCGATCGAGAAGCCGTAGAGGGCACAGCACCCGAGCAGCACAGCCGGGCTCGTGCTTTGCAGCAGAACCAGCAGCGCCGCTGCCTGACTGATCATCGACACCGCGCAGGCAAGCCGCGGATCGAGCCGGTCGACGAACAGGCCGAGCGTCAGCCGGCCGACCACGGCCATCGCAGCCATGATCGTCACGGCGAGGCCCGCATTGGCGCGGCCGATCAGCGGCTCGAGAAACGTCACCTGATGGATGATGAATCCCATCTGCGCCAGCAGCGCGAACGCGATCGGCAGCACCATGGTCCAGAACGATGCGTTGGCGAGCAGTTCCTTCCGCGAATGACGCGCCGGCTTGCCGCGGCGGGGCGAACCTTCAGCTGAATTGAGCGCCGATTCGACCGGCCAGCCGGTAAAGACGACAACCACCGGCAACACCAGCACCACCATCACGATGGTGGCCGCCAGCATGGCCGAGCGGAAGCCGATACTGCCGCTCAGGGCCAGCAGAACCGGAACAAGGATGATGCCGCCGCACGTGGCGCCGTTGAAGGCAAGGCTGAGCGCGAGGCCGCGGCGCCGCTCGAACCAGGAATTCAGCACGGTCGCGATCACCACCGAGCCCATGCCGGTCCAGCCGACCGACATCAGCGCATAGGCAAGATAGAGCTGCCAGGGTGCCTGCATCAGTCCGAGCAGCGCTGTCGAGGCGCCAAGCGCGATCAGTCCGCACAGGATCAGCGCGCGCAGCCCGATGCGGGCGAGCAGATCGTCGGTGAAGA
Source organism: Bradyrhizobium sp. UFLA06-24 (assembly GCF_054967145.1). Classification (NCBI taxonomy): domain Bacteria; kingdom Pseudomonadati; phylum Pseudomonadota; class Alphaproteobacteria; order Hyphomicrobiales; family Nitrobacteraceae; genus Bradyrhizobium; species Bradyrhizobium sp. UFLA06-24. The sequence goes on along the minus strand of NZ_JADFUE010000001.1, from coordinate 30,146 downwards.
TGACGAGGATGGAGGTCAGCAGAAACGAGAAGGTGCTGGCCGCCGAGACCAGCGTGCCAGGCCAGCCATGGGCGCGCTGAAGCTCGGCGAGATAGACGCCTTGGCCGTAGAGGCCGAAGCCGAACATGAAGAAGGCCATCAGGAAGCAGGCCAGAACTACGCGCCAGCCGCGATAACCCAGCGAGAATTCGTCAAGGCTTGTTGCGACAACCATCGATCGAGCATGGCCTGATCAAACAAAGAGGGCCGATCGTGCCGCACAACTACCAGTTTTTCAATTGAAACATTGTAGCCCATTGTTGCAACGCGCAAGAGCGCCGCGGGGATTTTGATGCACTTCACCCCACGGTTCCTCCTGACGAACGCAACCATCGGGCGGCTGTCATGCAATCACTCGTTGGCATGGCGGCTGAAATGATTGATCCATAGCATTGGCACCCCTGCCGGATCATGTAGGCTGAGCCTCGCAAGACTCGCCGATGGCAGGCGCCGCGGCGGCCGCAGGGAGTGCTCATGCCGAACGGCAACATCATCGTCACGGACGAGCGCGGCACGCGCGTCATCACCCTGCGCCGGCCGGGCAAGAAGAACGCGATCACCCAGAACATGTATCGCGAGATGAGCCGCGCGATCGACACCGCTCAGAACAATCCCGACATCCGCTGCATGATCGTCACCGGCGGCTCCGGCGTGTTCACCGCGGGCGATGACATCGAGGAGTTCATAAAAGCCGACGCCTCGCGTCCCGAGACGTTATCGGACGGTGCCAAGTTCCTGTATTCGCTGGCGCTCAACGTCAAGCCGATCATCGCAGCCGTCGACGGCGCATCGATCGGTATCGGCACGGTCATGCTGTTTCACTGCGATTACGTGCTCGCCTCCAACGCCGCGACCTTCTCGGCGCCCTACATCAATCTCGGGCTTGTTCCGGTCGGCGCCGCCAGCCTCCTGGTGCCGAGCACGATGGGCTACCAGCGCGCCTTCGCCATGCTGGTGATGGGACGCAGCTTCACCGCCGCCGAGGCCCATACCGCCGGCTTCGTCAACACGGTCGTGTCGCCGGGACATACCGAGGTGGAAGCCCGCAAGGTGGCGCGCGAGATCTGCCGGCTGCCGGCCGAGGCCGTCGCGACCTCGCGCAAGCTGCTGCGCGCTCCGCCGGAAGAGCTCACCCGCCGCATCGACCAGGAAAGCCATCTGTTCGGCGAACGGCTGAAGTCCGACGAGGCGATCGCGGCGTTCAATGCGTTTGCGAGCAGGAAGAAGCGGTAGGCACGGCCGGCGTCTACCCAATTGGTCGTCATTCCGGGGCGCGACGAAGTCGCGAGCTATGGTGCGCAATTGCGCACCTGAGAATCCATTCATCCACCATCACTGCCGCCCGATCGATTCCGGGCTCGCGCTGCGCGCGCCCCGGAATGACCGGAAGAACTTTCGTGAAATCTTCGCGCGGAACGACTAGTCTGATTTCATGCGATATCAATCCATCCTTGCCGCCCTTTCGCTCGTATTCGCCACCCTGCCCGCCGCGGCCCAGATCGCCGCTCCCGTCGAGCTGCGCGTTCTCGCGATCAACGACTTCCACGGCAATCTGCGCCCGCCGCCGGGTGGCATCCGCATCAATGATCCCGAGGACAGAGCCAAGAAGGTGGCGGTGGCTGCCGGCGGCGCCGAGTACATGGCAACGCTGGTGAAGCAATTGAGCGAGGGGCACAAGAACACCATCTTCGTCGCTGCAGGCGATCTGATCGGAGCGAGCCCGTTCCTCTCGGCGATGTTCCATGACGAGCCGTCGATCGAGTCGCTCTCGATGATGGGCCTTGCGATCACGTCGGTCGGCAATCACGAATTCGACGAGGGCAAGACCGAGCTGCTCAGGATGCAGAACGGCGGCTGCCATCCGGAGGACGGCTGTCAGGGGCCACATCCCTTCACCGGTGCCAAATTCCACTATCTCGCGGCGTCCACCGTCGAGAGCGCGACAGGCAAGAGTATATTGCCGCCCTATGAGATCAGGGAGTTCGAGGGCATCCCGGTCGCCTTCATCGGGCTGACCTTGAAGGAAACCGCCGGCATCGTTTCTCCGTCAGGCATTGCCGGTCTCGAATTCCGCGACGAGGCCGAGACCGTGAACGCGCTCGTGCCGCAACTGAAGGCGCGGGGCGTCGAGGCCATCGTGGTGCTGATCCATCAGGGCGGCGAGCCCTCGGGCGACTATAATGAATGCCCTGAGATCACGGGGCCGATCGTCGATATCGTGAAGAAGTTCGACCGCGCCGTCGACGTCGTCGTCAGCGGCCACACCCATCGTGCCTATGTCTGCGACATCGACGGCCGGCTCGTCACCAGCGGCGACAAATACGGCACGCTGGTCACCGCAATCGACCTCAAGCTCGATGCTGCGACCCGCGACGTCGTCAGCGCCAAGGCAGAGAACGTCATCGTCGCCAACGCCTCGCTCGCCAAGGATTCCGAACAGACCGCGCTGATCGACGCCTATGACAAGCTCTCCGCACCGATCGCCAATCGCCCGGCCGGATCGGTGACGCAGACGCTGTCGCGCATTCCGAACGGAGCCGGCGAAAGCGCGCTCGGCGACGTCATCGCCGATGCGCAGCTTTCCGCCACGAAGGATGCCAAGAATGGCAGCGCTGTCATCGCGCTGACCAACCCCGGCGGCATCCGCACCGACATTATCCCCAGGGAAAACGGCGTGGTGTCCTTTGGCGACCTGTTCGCCAGCCAGCCGTTCCGCAACCGCCTCGTGACCATGACCCTGACCGGCAGCCAGCTCAAGGAGATGCTGGAGCAGCAATGGCTCGATCCGAAGCGGCCTCGGATCCTTCAGGTGTCGAACGGCTTCAGCTACAGCTGGGATGCCTCCAAGCCGTTCGGGGAACGCGTGATGGCCGATAAGATGACGCTCAATGGCAGGCCGCTCGAGCCGGCCACCGGCTACCGCGTCACCGTCAACGATTACCTCGCCGTCGGCGGCGACGGCTTTACCGTCGCCAAGCAGGGCACTTCGCCGCAATATGGCGGCTACGACGCCGATGCGCTGTTTGCCTTTTTCAGGGCGCATGGTCCGATCGGTCCGCTGCCGCCGACCCGGATCCTGCGCGTGAATTGATCCGGATCAAACGGTCCGGCTCGGGACCACCCTTTGCCATTCCCGTCCAAACGCATAGATTGTGTTTTGCATTGCGTTTTGGCGCCGGATGCGCCAAGCGACGTCGAGAGTTCGTTCCCCGTGAGGCCGACCTGATGAGCACGCTTCTTCTCTCCCACAAGGCCTGCCTCGACCACGTCACGCCACCGGGGCATCCCGAAAGGCCGGATCGCCTGCGCGCGGTCGAGGAAGCGCTGTCGCATGAGCGCTTCCAGTTCCTGGCCCGTGACGTGGCGCCGGAGGGCGATCTCGATCTCGTCACACTGTGCCACAACGAACACTACGTCACCGAACTGCGCCATATCGCGCCGACCAGCGGTCAAGTCTATGTCGACGGCGACACCTCGATGTCCCCAGGCACGTGGGAAGCGGTGATGCGCGGCGTCGGCGGCGCGGTGGCGGCAACCGAAGCCGTGATGAAGGGCGAGCACCGCAACGCCTTCGTCGCCGTGCGCCCGCCCGGCCATCACGCCGAGATCGGCAAGCCGATGGGGTTCTGCTTCTTCGACAACGTCGCGATCGCCGCGCGGCACGCGCAGCGCAAATACGGTATCAAGCGCGCCGCCATCGTCGATTTCGACGTGCATCACGGCAACGGCACGCAGGACATCTTCTGGTCGGATCCATCAGTGATGTACTGCTCGACCCATCAGATGCCGCTGTTTCCGGGCACCGGCGCCAAGGGCGAGCGCGGCGACCACGACACCATCGTCAACGCGCCGCTGGCCTCGGAAGACGGCGGCCCCGAATTCCGCAGCGCGTTCGAGGACCTGATCCTGCCGCGCCTGACGCAATTCAGTCCTGAGCTCCTGATCATTTCGGCCGGCTTCGATGCGCATTACCGCGATCCGCTCGCCTCCTTGAACTTGCGCGCGGAGGATTATGCCTGGGTGACGCGCAAACTGATGGACCTCGCGGACAAGTCCGCCGGCGGGCGCGTTGTTTCTGTGCTCGAAGGCGGCTACGACCTGCAAGGACTAAAAGAATCTGTTACGGCGCATGTCGGCGCCCTGATGGGCGCTTGACGGACCCGCCACATTAAGCCCGCAAAACTCTGCTGTTTTGCATCAGAAGCGAATCGGGCAATCGGAAACTTATATGGCCGAAAATACCCAAGTCGACGTCGGCAGGCTCACCTTCGAGCGCGCGATCGAGGAACTCGAAACGATCGTGAAGCGGCTCGAGGACGGCAAGGTGCCGCTCGAGGAATCCGTCACGATCTACGAGCGCGGCGAAGCCCTGAAACGGCGTTGCGAGGAGCTGTTGCGCCAGGCCGAGGCACGCGTCGACAAGATCACCACCGATGCCGGCGGCCAAGCCACCGGGACTGCGCCGCTCGACGTCCAATAAGGGAACCTCGCCCAGAAGCGGCCAGTTTCGAGCAGCGTGGCTTGCTTTTTCAAGATCGCCGCCAGCCGCCTTCCCCCTCTCGGAGCCTCGGTGGTGGGGCACCAGAATTGAAGAATTGTCTCGTCGGCGCCTTCCAGCTCCGCGAATCCCGCCAAAATATCTGTCTTTTCGCCCGGAATCCTGCCAAGGAACCGGGCAGAATTGGAACTACCGCCCCGGGGCCGCGATTAACTACATTGGCCCGCCGGTTGCATCTGCATACCCCTAATCAGCCCGGCGGGTTGGCTTTGGCCTCAGCTTTGGTGTAAAGCTGCGCGGAGTGTGGCTTTTTGTTAGCCTTGCCGTGGGGACCGATTACCGACGACAAGCGCCTCAAATCGCTAGTGAAATTGGCTTGGACGGACGAAGCCGATCTACGTGACAGGGATCACAGAGACTGAACCGGAGCGCACTTAAGCTCACCTAAGCTTGAAGACGGGGCATTGCCCCATGCAGGTGGCTCCGACGGTTTAAGGACTCGCGCTGCGCCGATATTGTGCAAACCCATCGCGCACCGGAATGACTTTCCGGCGCTGACAAATTGGAAATCGCCGTGAACGCATATAGCAAGACGCCGCTTCTCGACACCATCCGGACGCCGGAAGACCTGCGCAAGCTCAAGGTCGAGCAGGTTCGCCAGGTCGCTGACGAGCTGCGTCAGGAGACCATCGATGCCGTCTCGGTCACCGGTGGTCACTTCGGTGCAGGTCTCGGCGTGGTCGAGCTCACCACCGCGATCCATTACGTCTTCGATACGCCGCGCGACCGGCTGATCTGGGACGTCGGCCATCAGGCCTATCCCCACAAGATCCTCACCGGACGCCGCGACCGCATCCGCACGCTGCGCACCGGCGGCGGCCTGTCCGGGTTCACCAAGCGCAGCGAGAGCGACTACGATCCGTTCGGCGCGGCACACTCGTCGACCTCGATCTCGGCCGGCCTCGGCATGGCCGTGGCCCGCGATCTTTCCGGCGGCAAGAACAACGTGATCGCGGTCATCGGCGATGGCTCGATGTCGGCAGGCATGGCCTATGAGGCGATGAACAATGCCGGCGCGATGAACTCCCGCCTGATCGTCATCCTCAACGACAACGACATGTCGATCGCTCCACCGGTCGGCGCCATGAGCGCCTACCTGTCGCGGCTGTACTCCGGCAAGACCTACCGCACGCTGCGCGAGGCGGCCAAGCAGATCAACAAGCGCCTGCCCAAGATCATCGCCAACCGCGCCAACCGCGTCGAGGAATATTCCCGCGGCTTCATGATGGACGGCGGCACGCTGTTCGAGGAGCTCGGCTTCTACTATGTCGGCCCGATCGACGGTCACAACCTCGACCATCTGCTGCCCGTGCTGAAGAACGTGCGCGACATGGAGACCGGCCCGATCCTGGTCCACGTCGTGACGCAGAAGGGCAAGGGCTACGGCCCGGCGGAAGCCTCGGCCGACAAGTACCATGCCGTCGTCAAATTCGACGTCGCCACGGGCACGCAGGCCAAGGCCAAGCCGAATGCGCCGGCCTACCAGAACGTGTTCGGTCAGAGCCTCGTCAAGGAAGCACAGAAGGACGACAAGATCGTCGCCATCACCGCGGCAATGCCGTCGGGCACCGGCGTCGACATCTTCAACAAGGCTTTCCCGGAACGCACGTTCGACGTCGGCATCGCCGAGCAGCATGCGGTGACCTTTGCCGCCGGCCTTGCGACCGAAGGCTACAAGCCGTTCTGCGCGATCTACTCGACCTTCCTGCAGCGCGGCTACGACCAGATCGTGCACGACGTCGCGATCCAGAGCCTGCCCGTCCGCTTCGCCATCGACCGCGCGGGCCTGGTCGGCGCCGACGGCGCCACGCATGCCGGCTCGTTCGACAATGCCTATCTCGGCTGTCTGCCGAACATGGTGATCATGGCGGCGGCCGACGAGGCCGAGCTCGTGCACATGGTGGCGACCCAGGTCGCGATCAACGATCGTCCGAGCTCGGTGCGTTATCCGCGCGGCGAAGGCCGGGGCGTCGAGATGCCCGAGGTCGGCATTCCGCTCGAGATCGGCAAAGGCCGCATGATCCGCCAGGGCAACAAGATCGCCCTGCTCTCGTTCGGCACCCGTCTGGCCGAGTGCGAGAAGGCGGCCGACGAGCTCGCCGCCCATGGCCTGTCCACCTCGATTGCGGATGCGCGCTTCATGAAGCCGCTCGACACCGAACTGGTGCTCAAGCTCGCCCGCGACCACGACGTGCTGATCACCATCGAGGAAGGTTCGATCGGCGGCTTCGGCTCGCATGTCGCCCAGTACCTGGTCGACCAGGGCGTGCTCGACACCGGCATGGTCAAATTCCGTTCCATGGTGCTGCCTGACGTGTTCCAGGACCACGACACGCCCGCTGCGATGTACGCCCGCGCCGGTCTCGACGCCAAGGGCATCGTCGCCAAGGTGTTCGAAGCGCTCGGCAAGGACGTGAAGGCCGAGACGGTCAAGCTGGCCTGAGCCATCGGCACACGCGCTGAACCCACCTCTCCCGATGGGAGAGGTGTTACACCGCGCTTGGCATCGGCAGACCACCCCATGAAGATCTATCTGGCAGGCCCCGACGTATTCCTGCCGGACGCGATCGAGATCGGCCGGCAGAAGGCCGCGATCTGTGCCGCACATGGCCTGACCGGCCTCTATCCGCTCGACAACATTGTCGACCTCACAGCGCCTGACGCTTCGCGGCAGATCTTTTGCGGCAACGAGGCGATGATGGACGAGGCTGACGCCATCATCGCCAATCTCACCCCGTTCCGCGGCGCCGGCGCCGATCCCGGCACCGTTTACGAACTCGGCTACATGGCCGGCCGCCGCAAGTTCTGCCTGGCCTATTGCAACGATGGCGCCGCCTATGCCGATCGCGTCGGCCGCTTCATGGCCGTTACCTCCGAGGATGGGCGGTTGGTCGATGCGCTGGGGCTGACGATCGAGGATTTTGGTCTTGTCGACAACCTCATGATGATCCATGCGCTGGAGCTGCACGGCTGTCCTCTGGTCATGCCGGCAGAGCAGCCGGTTGACCTCTGGCATGATCTCGCCGCGTTCGAGACTTGCGTCCGGATGGCAGCCGCGCGATTGATCGCTACATAACACTTCAGTCGCCTTTCGGAGATCCGATGTCCCCTGCCCGCAAGCGCGCGGATGTTCTGCTTGTAGAGCGTGGCCTGTTCGAGAGCCGGGCGCGGGCGCGCGCTGCGATCGAGGCCGGGCTCGTCACGGCCGGCGACAAGCGGGTCGCAAAGCCGTCGGAGACGATCGCCGAGGACGCGGTGATCCAGGCCCAGTCGGCGCATCCCTACGTCTCGCGCGGCGGGGTCAAGCTCGCCGGCGCGCTCGAGCGCTATCCCCTCGATGTCGAGGACCATGTCTGCCTCGACGTCGGCGCCTCCACCGGCGGTTTCACCGAGGTGCTGCTGGCAAATGGCGCGAGCCTGGTGTTCGCGATCGACGTCGGTACCAGCCAGCTGCATCCCTCACTGCGCGGTCATCCCAAGATCGTGTCGATGGAGGAGACCGACATCCGCAGCTATGAGGGCAAGCGGCTGCCGGCGCGACCTGATGTGGTGGTCATCGACGTCAGCTTCATCTCGCTCAAGTCGGTGCTTCCCGTGGCGCTGTCGCTGGCGGCGGCGCCGATGAGCCTGCTGGCGCTGATCAAGCCGCAATTCGAAGCCGATCGGAAGCACAACAAGAAGGGCATCATCCGCGATGCCGCCGTGCACCAGGAGATCTGCGACGACATCGCAGCCTTCGCGGCATCACTCGGCTGCACCGAGATCGAGGTGTTTCCATCCTCGATCGCAGGGGGCGACGGCAATATCGAATTCTTCCTGGGCGCGCGCCGTGGTTGAGCGCCTCACGATCGATCACGTCGGCCATCGCGGCGATGGCGTCTCGCTCACCACGGGCGATGCAGTCTACGTGCCCTACACGCTTCGAGGCGAGACTGTGGAGGTGGATCATGTCGTTGGCGATCATCCCGACCGCCGCAAGCTGCTGGCGGTCGATGTCGCAAGCCCCGAACGCGTCGAGCCATTCTGTCCGCATTTCGGCGTCTGCGGAGGCTGCGCGATCCAGCACTGGGCGGCGGAGCCGTATCAGGCCTGGAAACGCAACATCGTGGTCGAGACCCTGGCGCAGGCCGGCATCGATTGCGAGGTGGCGCCGCTGGTCGATGCCCATGGCGCCGGCCGCCGTCGCATCACTCTGCATGGCAGGTTCGGCACGCATGACGTGCTGAAGGTCGGCTTCTCGGCAACAAGCTCGCACGATGTCATTCCGATCGATCGCTGCCCGATCCTCGATCCTGCGCTCGAGGGTGCGCTCGATGCCGCGTGGGCTTTGGCCGAACCGTTGACCTCCAGGATGCCGGTGACCAAGCCGCTCGACATCCAGGTCACCGCCACTGCCAACGGCCTCGATGTCGACGTGCGTGGCTCCGGCCCGCTGCCGACCCCGCTGGTCACGGCATTGTCGCGCGTTGCCGAGCAGCATCGCCTGGCGCGACTGACAAGACATGGCGAACTGGTGCTGCAACGCCTGCCGCCGACGGTAAAGATGGGCCGCGCCGAGGTGACGCTGCCGCCGGGCTCGTTCCTGCAAGCCACCGTCGCGGGCGAGGAGACGCTGGCCGCGCTCGTTTCAGAACGGATCGGAAAAGCCAGGGAGGTGCTGGATCTCTTCTGTGGCGTCGGTCCGTTTGCGCTCAGGCTCGCGGAGAAGGCGCGCGTCACCGCTTACGACAACGATGCCGGCGCCATTGCCGCGCTCGCAAAGGCTGCGCGCACACCGGGGCTGAAGCCGATCAAGGCCGAGCCGCGCGACCTGTTCCGCCGTCCGCTGGTGCCCCCTGAGCTGCGCGACTTCGACGCAGCGGTGTTCGATCCGCCGCGCCAGGGCGCGCAGGCGCAGGCGCTGAAACTCGCTGCGGGCAAGGTGCCGGTCGTGGTCGCAGTGTCGTGCAATGTCGCCACTTTCGCTCGCGACGCGCGGCTGCTGATCGACGCCGGTTACAAGATCGACGCGGTGGTTCCGGTCGACCAGTTCCGTCACACGCCGCATGTTGAATTGGTGGCGCGGTTTACGCGATGAAGTTTCAGCGCCGCAGCTGACCAATCGCCGGCGACTCGCCCGGCAGCATGTTCGATCGGATATCGCTGTCCATACGGCCGCCGTCCTGCTGGGTGAAGCCGGCTCCGAACGACAGGCTGAGGTTGGAGGTCGGCTTGAATTCGACGCCCGCGAATGCACCGTAACCGGGCGCGGCAGCGGAGGTCAGCGGCGCAACCGAGCTGCCGATGCCGTTACCGTATTTCAGCGTGTCGAAGCCGGCAAAGAACGTCACAGGCGAGCCGCCCGCCGTCTTCATGTTGTAGCCGAACTGGGTGCTGTCGTAGGACAGCGCGCTGAAATTGTTCGCCGGCCCGGTCTGGCTAAAACCGCTCAGACCGAGATTGCCGCTCCGGCTTCCCACAAAGAATCCCGGCCTGAAATCATAGCCGGCGTTGGCATCCCCGGCATTGAAGCTTGGAAAGTTGCCGTAGCTGTCGGCGCTGCCGTCAAAGCCGAAAGCCCCGCCCGGGATCCAATACCGCAAGGGGGCGACTTGCGCACTGGCCGGTGCTCCACTGAAGCAGAGCAACACGAAGAGGGTTGCGAGACCGCAGGAAGGTAGAAGGCTGGGCATTCAGATGACCGTCAGAAAAGTAAATGGATTATACGCCCGGCGTCGTGCGAATACCAGCGACGGCAGGCCGGTGATCGCAGTATCGGGTTCCACGATGACCTGCTGCTCGCGGCCAGCAGCGCCCTTTGTGCCCGCTGAGACCTGTCGAGAGATCGATCGACAATCGCGGGCTGACGCGGTCGAGCGGGAAGCAGCCGTGACCGGCTACGCGGTCCGGTCCACCGAGGACGAGGAATCCGCCGGCGGATATTTCGTCACAGGCACCGTGAAGGATTTGGTGCCGACCTGGTAGATGATCTTGCCGTTCTGCCCGTCGTCCGTCGCAATCTGCGATTGCCCGAACATGATGACGTTCTTGTAGACGATCCCGGTGCCCTGGCGGGTGATGCCGTCGGTCGTGACCACGACCTGCGCTTCATTGCCGTTGACGGAGACCACCTTGAAGCTTGCGCTCTTGCCGTTGTCGGCGGAATAGCCGCCCCAGCTTCCCACCAATCGACTATCGGAGGCCGGCGGCGCCTGCTTTTGAAGCGTCGCAGTCTGCTTGCCGGCACCGCCCACCGAGAACACCAACGCCAGGTTCTTGCCGTCCTTGGTGCCGACCGAGACCCCGCCAAAGCTGATGACCCCGCCCTGGACCTCGCCAATGCCGCGCTCGGTGTGGCCGTTATGAGTGTACTCGACCTGCGCGCGTTGACCGCGGATATTCACCACCTTGAATTCGACGGCTTGGTTGTTGCCCACCCAACTGCCTTTCCAGTCACCGACAAGGGCGCTCTGGTGATATAATCGCTCGTTGGCCGGCGAGATCTGGTTGGTGCTGGATGGAAGGATGGCCATTGGGTTGCTCGTGAACGGGTGCGACAAACCCGCTTTCGTTTGCTACCAGCCATCCCGAGACGCGGGCCGGAAACAAAGAGAAACAATCGGATTAGGGCCATGCATCGGTTAACGAGCGGTTAATTTCGTCCATCGACGGAATGAGGCGAAAAGTCTCAACCGGACCGGCGACTCACCGACCCCAGCGGTCCGACCAGATCTTCTCGCCGATCGTGCAGCTCACGCGCGGCTCCTTGTCCTTGTCGGCAACGTGCACCACCGGACGATCCGGCGTGCGGCCGGCGACCTCCATCAGCAGCTTGGTGCGAATTGCCTCCTTGAACTTCTCGCGCCCCTTGATCGCAATCACGAAGGAGCCGGGACCGCCGATGACGCAATCCTCGTAATAATAATCGAGATTGTCGATATCCATGGTCGAATAGGATGGCTCCTTGACCATGATCGGCAGGCCGTTGATGACGATGCCCTTCTCGAGCGCAGCATCCCGCGCAAGCGTCACCGGGCCGCCATTGTTGTTCGGACCGTCACCGGAAATGTCGATGACGCGACGAAGCCCGTGATAGGGATCCTCGTCGAACAGCGGCATCGCAAATCCGATCGCGCCCGATATCGAGGTGCGCGAGGCGCGTCGGATCGGCGTCTTCATGATCTCGGCCGCAACCGCATCCGCCGTCTCCGGCCCGTCGATGAGGCGCCAGGGGATGATGATCTTCTGGTCGTTTGACGCAGCCCATTCGAAATAGGTTACCGCGATCCTGCCAGCGGGGCCGGCCTTCAGCGCTTGCAAGAACTCCTTGGATTGGATCGCTTGCGCATAACCCTCGCGCTGGATCGCGAGTTCGTCCATGTCCATGGAGTAGGAGACGTCGACCGCGAGGATCAGCTCGACGTCGACCGACTGCGCATCTCCGTCAGCCGCCTGTCGCTGCCGCGACGATTCGAATTTCGACGGTCCGGATTTGGGACCTGGTGCCGCGATGCTCGCGACGTCCCCTCCGGCAAGTACGCCGGACACCAGCACAGCCCCGATCGAGAAAAGCAAGCGCATCGCGGCCTCCCGTCGTATGACGCGATGGTGACACGCAAACGTCCTGCCGCAAAGTGCGAAGATCGCTTGCGCTTCACATTCAGGTTAGAGATTTGCAGGCTAGAGATTGGCAAGCTAGAGATTGGCAACTTGGAGTCTTGGTGCGCCAGCGCGAAATCGCCGCCATGTCGCCACGCTTGCGCCGCCGCACCTTCGCGCCAAGGGACCGCGTGCTGCCCCCACTTGTTCCCTGTGATTTCCATGCTAGGCTGACGACACAGATGGGGATGGAGTCCCCCGACAACCGCCCGGCGGTCGAACAACCGTAATGGGCTGATGACTCCTGCTCGAGGTGAGGCAATGTGCCCTTGCCTTTGGTGGGAGCATGGAGAAGCCCGCCGATGGCGGGTTTTTTGTTGACCGAGACATAAGGGCAGGACGTGACGACGACGACACCTCATGCGCGGACCAAGCTACCCAGGGGAATCTGGGTGCTCGGCTTCGTCTCGATGCTGATGGACGTCTCCTCCGAGATGATCCACGCGCTGCTGCCAGTCTATCTCGTCACCGTGCTCGGCGCCTCCACGCTCACGGTCGGCTTCATCGAGGGCATCGCGGAGGCGACCGCCGCGATCACGAAAATCTTCTCGGGAGCCCTGTCGGATTGGCTCGGCCGCCGGAAGCTGCTTGCCGCGCTCGGCTATGGGCTGGCCGCGGTGACCAAGCCGTTGTTTCCGCTCGCGCCGAGCGTCGGCTGGCTGGTCGCGGCCCGCTTCATCGATCGCGTCGGCAAGGGCATTCGCGGCGCTCCCCGCGACGCGCTGATCGCCGACATCGCGCCCGCCGGCCTGCGCGGCGCGAGCTTCGGCCTGCGGCAATCGCTCGACACCGTCGGCGCCTTTGTCGGGCCACTTTCCGCGATCGGGTTGATGTGGTGGACATCGGATCATTTTGCCGCCGTGTTCTGGGTGGCGGTCGTGCCGGCGTTCTTGTCCTTTGGACTGATTGCGTTCGCAGTCGAGGAGCCGGAACCGGATGCGAGCCGCGAGCCTGTGAAGAACCCGCTCAACGCCGCCGCAATGCGGCAGCTCGGACCGATCTATTGGCGCATCGTCGCGGTCGGCGTCGTCTTCACGCTCGCCCGATTCAGCGAAGCCTTTCTGATCCTGCGCGCCCAGAACATCGGGCTCAATGCAATGTGGGTTCCGGCGGTGCTGGTGCTGATGAACATCGTCTACGCGCTTTCGGCCTATCCGGCCGGCGCGCTGTCGGATCGGATCAACCGGACCGCCCTGCTCGCGCTCGGCCTCGTCGTTCTGGCCTGCGCCGACCTCGCACTCGCGCTGCTGCCTGATCTGACCGGCCTCGCGCTCGGCGTCGTGCTGTGGGGGCTGCATATGGGACTGACCCAAGGCTTGCTCGCGGCCCTCGTCGCCGATACGGCACCCCCAGCGCTGCGCGGCACCGCGTTCGGCTATTTCAATCTGTTCACGGGCCTTGCGATGCTGGCCGCGAGCGTCATCGCCGGTGCGCTGTGGGACGCCTATGGTCCGGTCGGTACGTTCCTTGCCGGACTCGGCTTCACGCTGGCTGCGCTCGTGGGACTGCTCGCAATTGGCAACGGTCTGACGGTGGAGGACAAGGGGTGACGGGGAGCTGTTCATCGTGTTGAGCGGAGTCATCGCAATCATGGTCGGCGGCGCGCTGGGCGGCTGCACCCGCTATCTCGTCTCCGGCGCGATCGCGCGGCGGCTGGGCGAGACCTTTCCCTGGGGCACCATGACCATCAACGTCAGCGGCGCCTTCCTGATCGGCATCCTCGGCGCGCTGGCGACCCATCCCGGCTCGGCGTTCGCCTCGCCCAATCCGTGGCTGTTCGCGGTAACAGGCTTTCTCGGCTGCTACACCACGGTGTCCTCGTTCAGCCTGCAAACGCTGACTCTGGCGCGCAACGGCGAGCCGATGCAGGCCATCGGCAATGTCGTGGCCTCGGTCGCCTTGTGCCTCGCGGCCGTCAGCTGCGGCTTTCTGCTTGCGGACAATCTGGGAGGCTAGCGTCAGATGAAGCTCTCCTCCGCGGACCGCTGGCGCACGGCGATGCTCTATGCCTGGGTTTCCGCCGGCAGCATCGTCGGCGGGCTGACGCGTTATCTGGTGGGGCTTGCGCTCGATACCGGTCCCGGCTTTCCCTTCGCGACCCTGTTCATCAACGCGACAGGCTCACTCATCATCGGCTTCTACGCCACGTTGACCGGCCCCGATGGCCGCATGCTGGCGCGACCGGAGCACCGGCAATTCGTCATGACCGGCTTCTGCGGCGGTTACACCACTTTCTCGACCTTCAGCCTCGAGACCTTCCGCCTGTTTCACGGCGGCATGAAATTCACTGCGCTCGCCTATATCGCCGCGTCCGTCGTCTGCTGGCTGGCGTCGGTATGGGCAGGGCATATGATCGCGAGCCACTACAACCGCTTGACCAGGAGTTGACCATGCAAATCCCCAATCAGGCTGTTTCGCTCCGGATCTTCATCGGCGAGAGCGACCATTGCGACGGCAAGCCGCTCTATGAAGCCATCGTGATGGCAGCGCGCGAGCGACATCTCGCCGGCGCCACCGTGCTGCGCGGCCCGATGGGGTTCGGCAAGTCGAGCCGGCTGCACACCTCGAAGATCCTGCGGCTCTCGGAAGACCTGCCGCTGCTCATCGAGATCGTCGACAGCGAAGACAACATCAACGCATTCCTGCCCATCCTGGATGGCATGATGTCGAGCGGTCTGATCACCTTGGAGAAGGTGCAGGTCCTGCAATATGGTGCCAAGGCCGCGAGCTGATCGCTGCGGCTGGAACCCGAGCCCGCCGTGTCCAGGAGGCGGAATGAACGACACCGTCACGACGCCGAAAACCAGGACGAAGACCAAGGTCGAGCGGCCGAAGCTGCACAAGGTCATCCTGATCAACGACGACTACACGCCGCGTGAGTTCGTCACGATGATCCTGAAGGCCGAATTCCGCATGACCGAGGATCAGGCCTACAAGGTGATGATCACGGCGCACAAGCTGGGCGCTTGCGTAGTCGCGGTGTTCACCAAGGATGTCGCGGAGACCAAGGCCACCCGCGCCACCGATGCCGGCCGTGCCAAGGGCTATCCGCTGCTGTTCACAACCGAGCCGGAGGAATAGGCCGTCAGCTGCGGCGCGCCCGAGCCGTCTTGCGCGAGGTACTCGCGGACGGGCGCTCCTGAACATGGGTCCAGAACGCTTCCGCCGCCGGTGTCAGCCGCGATCTCGGACGGAACACGTGGATCTCGATCGGAATCTCCCACTCCTGTCCGCCGGCCTTCACGAGCTCGCCCGACGCGAGCTGGTCAGCGATCAGGCTTTGCGGAAGCCAGGCCATGCCGCGGCCGGCCTGAACCATGGTGACGAGCAGTTTTGCCAGATGCGACGTGAACGTCGGTTTCAGATGCGCCCCGAGCGACGAGGCCGAGCGCACCGCGTCGAGAATTTTTCCCATTCCCGATTCCTGACGGTAGCTCAGGACCTGCACCGGTGCGGCCTCCGTTCCCGGCAGCTTGAAGCGCGGGGCCTTGCCTGATCGCGACGCCGGCACCGATGCCGGAATCAAGCAATCATCGCCCACATGGACGGATCGGAACTGAGCCGTCGTCAATGCGCTGACCACGGCCGGGTGATGGTGGCAAAGCAGGAAATGTACCTCGCCGGCGAGCAGCATGCGCTCGCAGGCCTCCATATGGTTGGCGACCAGCTGGACGTTCGGCACGAACGCCAGCGTCGCCTCCACCTGCCGCAACCAATCCGGAAAGAACGTCAGCGACAGCGCGTTGGTCGAGGCGAATTTCAGCACATCCGAGGCGCCGCGCGCCAGCTCCTGCGCCTCGAGGCGGCCGGCGGACAAGCGGCGGATGATGTCCTCGGCGGTCAGGCGGAACGCATCACCCGCAGCCGTGAGGCTCACCGCGTGCGTCGTGCGCTCGAACAGGGGGGCACCGGCCCACACTTCCAGCGCCTTGATCCTGCGGCTCAGAGCGGGCTGCGATGAATTCCGCTGCTCGGCCGCGCGCGAAAAGCTGCGGGTCGACGCCACCGCAATGAAATCGTGCAGCCAGTTGATCTCCATGAATCGACCTGATTATGCAAATTCTGCATAATCATATCATGAGGTGACATTGGATTTCCACTGACCCGGCCTGCACCCTCGAAGAAGTCAATTTCTCGCTGGGAGGCCGAATGTCCGGGCGCACGCTTTACGACAAGCTGATCGATGCGCATGTGGTTCGCCGCCTCGACGATGACGGCCTCGTGCTGCTCTATGTCGATCGCACCGTCCTCAACGAATATACCAGCCCGCAGGCCTTTGCCGGTCTGCGCGCAGCGGGACGGAAAGTCTGGAACCCTTCCGCCGCGTTGATGGTGGTCGACCACGTCAACCCGACCGCCGCCCGCCGCACGCGGCAGATGCCGGACGCGGATGCCGCGCGGCAGGTGGATTATTTCGCCGACAATGCGCGCGATTTCGGCATCGAATATTTCGACATCCTCGATCCGCGCCAGGGCATCGAGCATGTCGTCGCGCCCGAACAGGGCCTAGTGATGCCAGGCATGGTGATAGCCGCCGGCGACAGCCACACCACCGCCTATGGCGCCTTCGGCGCGCTCGGCTACGGCATCGGTACCTCCGACATCGAGCATTATCTGGCGACCTCGACGGTGCGTTACCGCCGCCTCAAGACAATGCGCATCAATGTGATCGGACGTCCGCCACTCGGGGTCACGCCAAAGGACCTCGTCATGGAGATCATCCGGCGCATCGGTGCCGATGGCGCCGCCGGCTATGCCGTGGAGTTCGCCGGCCCTGCCGTGACCGCGATGAGCGTCGAGGGACGCATTGTGATGTCGATCATGATCGTCGAGGCCGGCGCGCGGGGCGTCGTCATCGCGCCCGACCAGAAGGTGCTCGTCTATCTCGAGGGGAGACCGCGCGCACCGAAAGGCGAAACGTGGGAGCGCGCCGCCAATGCCTGGCAGCAGCTTCGCTCCGATTCCGACGCCCGCTTCGACCGGGAGATAACGCTCGAGGCCGGCGAGGTCGCACCGCTGGTGACGTGGGGCACGAGCCCGGACCAGGCGATCGCCGTGACCGACCGCGTCCCCGATCCCGACAGCCACGTCGCAGGAGAGCGCAAGGCGGCAGCCGCGCGCGCGCTCGCCTATATGGGCCTGACGCCGGGAACACCGATCCAGTCGGTACCGATCGACTTCGCTTTCATCGGCTCCTGCACCAATTCACGCATCGAGGATCTGCGCGATGCGGCAAAGATCTTCCGGGGGCGTCATGTCGCATCGGGCGTTCGCGCCATCGTCGTCCCCGGCTCGACGCAGGTCCGCGCTCAGGCCGAGGCGGAAGGGATCGCGCAAATCCTGATCGATGCAGGTGTGGAGTGGCGACAGTCCGGCTGCTCGATGTGCCTTGCCATGAACGACGACATCCTTGCACCGGGACAGCGCTCGGCCTCCTCGACCAATCGCAATTTCGAAGGTCGCCAGGGCCCCGGTGCCCGGACGCATCTGATGAGCCCCGCGATGGTCGCGGCCGCCGCGGTTACGGGCCGCATCACCGACGTGCGCAGCCTGATCGGGGGAGATTTGCCATGACGCCTTTCCGTTGCGTCTCGGGAGCCGCCGCGCCGATGACGACGCCGAATATCGACACCGACGTGATCATGCCAAAGATGTTCCTGAAGGGCGTCGATCGCAGCGGCCTCGGCGACGGCGCCTTCCACCTGCTCCGCTTCATCGAGAACAAGCCCAATCCCGGCTTCGTGCTGAACCGGGATGGCTATCGCGACACTTGCTTCCTCGTGGTCGGCCCAAATTTCGGCTGCGGATCGAGCCGCGAGCATGCCGTGTGGGGCCTTCAACAGCTCGGCATTCGCGCCCTGATCGGCACCAGCTTCGCCGGGATCTTCAACGACAATTGCGCCAATAACGGCTTGCTGACGATCAGCCTCGATGCAGCCACGGTCGGCACGCTCGCCGAGATCGTCGCGGATCCCGGGAGCAACAGGCTCACGGTCGATCTCGAGCAGCAGATCATCCGCGTCGATGGTGGCGGCAATATCCCCTTCGCGATCGAACCAGCCCGGAAGCAGGCCTTTCTCACGGGACGCGATGCGATCAGCTCGACGCTCGCCTTTGCCGATGACATCCGCACCTTCGAGGTGCGGCACCGGGCGGACAATCCCTGGTTCTGAGTCCGCGCACGCAATCAAGAAAACGAAACGACACAAGGGAGGCAATCTTGACCGACACCGCCATCAAGGTCGAGGACGCGGCGGAACCATCCGCGCTCGCCGCGCTGAAAATCGGCCCGCTGCCGATCACCGTCTATGTTCCCGCAGCCCTGGTCTGCGCCGCCGCGGTCTACTCGGGAAAGCTGCCGAATGACGTGATCGGCGGGCTCTCGGTGCTGATGCTGCTCGGCTTCCTCTTGGGCAAGCTCGGCCAGACCATCCCGCTTCTGAAGCGGATCGGCGGCACGGCCATCATGTGCCTGTTCGTGCCGGCGGCGCTGGTCGCCTACGGCCTGATGCCGGAGACGGAGCTCAAGGCAATGGCGACGACGTTCCGCACCGCTAACTTCCAGTACTTCTTCATTGCCTGCCTCGTCGCCGGCTCGATTCTCGGCATGCCGCATCGCGTGCTGGTGCAGGGATTCCTCCGCATGTTCGTGCCGCTGCTGGTCGGCACGCTCAGCGCCATCGCGATCGGCGTCACGGTCGGACTGCTGTTCGGCCACAGCCCGAAGGAGACGTTCTTCTTCGTAATCATCCCGATCATCGGCGGCGGTCTCGCCGAGGGCGTGCTGCCACTGTCGATCGCCTATGCGGAGATGCTGCACCGGCCGCAAGGAGAGCTGGTGGCGCAGATGGTCCCGGCGGCGCTGCTCGGCAACGTCGTCGCCATCGTCGCGGCGGGCTTGCTCGCGCGCCTCGCGGAGAAGCGGCGCGATCTCAACGGCCGGGGCATGCTGGTCAAGACAGGCGACGACGACATTCTCGGTCCCGCGCGTTCGGACCATCCGATCGATCTCGGCCTCCTGGGCGCGGGCATCGTGCTGTCCTGCGTGCTGTTCGTGCTCGGCATGGTGCTCGCGCCCTATACCGGCATTCCCGGCCCGATCCTGATGATCATCGCGGCCGTCGCGCTCAAGCTGACAAAATTGCTGCCGGCTGAGATGGAGCTCGGCGCCTACCAGATCAACAAATTCATGTCGACCAATCTCACCTTCGCGATCCTGGTGGCGATGGGAGCGTTGCTGGTGTCGTGGCAACAGCTCGTGGCATCCTTCAATCCCGGCTACATCGCGATCTGCACGACGACGGTGCTGGCAATGGTCACCTCCGGCTTCTTCGTCGGAAAGTGGCTGAACATGTATCCGGTCGAGGCCGCGATCGTCACCGCCTGCCATTCGGGACTGGGCGGCACCGGCGACGTCGCCATTCTCGGCGCTGCGGACCGCATGGGTCTGATGGCCTTCGCCCAGATTGCAACCCGCGTCGGCGGCGCCATCATGATCGTGATCGCAACGTTGGCGATGAAGGTCGTGTATTGAAATGCATCACGCGGTGGCAGGCAATCGCGCTTGCCGCCACGTCACGCCATCACCACCGGCGTCTCCTCCGCGAGCCCATACACGCGCTGCGCCTTGGAGAATCCCGCGATCGGAAAGTCGCCAAGATTTCGCCAGTCGTGCTGGCAGGCCTTGGCAAAGCCCTCCGACACCACGACGGTCCGCCCCAGGCGGCCGGCGATCTTTTCCATCCGTGCCGCAAGGTTGACGGCAGGACCAATGCAGGTGAAGTCGAGGCGATTGCCGCCGCCGATGTTGCCGTAGAGAATGTTGCCGACATGCAGCGCGACGCCGAAGCGGAAGCGCTCGACGACGTCGCCGACCGGAAAGGCCAGCGCCGCGACGCTGGCGCGGGCTTCGCGGGCGGCCTCCAGCGCGCGCGTGCAAACATGCGCGGCATCGCCGATATATTCGTCGATCGGGAACACCGCGAGCAGTCCGTCTCCCATGAATTTCAGGACCTCGCCGCCATGGCCGCGGATCGCCGTGACCTGACAGTCGAAATAGCGGTTGAGGATCTCGACCACGGTCTCGGCCGGTAACCGGTCCGACAACGCGGTGTAGCCGCGCAGATCCGACAACCAAATCGCAGCCTGCATGGTGTCGTTGTGGCCGCGGCGGATCTGGCCGCCGAGAATGCGGGCGCCGGCGCGATTGCCGACATAGGTGTCGAGCAGCATCTCGGCGGTGCGGCGCAGGCTGACGATCTCGCTGACGCGGGCGAGCGGCGCCATGATCATCCTGACAGCCGCGATCTCGTCATCGGTGAAGCCGCCGGGGCGCCGCGTGACCCAGCTCGTCGCGTGGACCGAGCCATCGAGAAACGGCATCGGCACCGCGATGTAGTCGGTCATGCCTTCGGCGCGCATGTCGTCCAGAAAGGGAAACCGCTCGCTATCGGGGTCGTCCATGCGGCCACGCACTTCGATCCCCTGCTCGAACACGATGCGAAGCGGGCTCTTGGCGAACTCCGGAGTCTGCAGAATCTCGAAATCGACGGTGCCCATTTCGACCTTCTGGCCTTCGCGCCAGATGAAGTTGCGGCCGAAAATTTCCGGATGCAGCGTGCGGATGAAGATACCGAACCGCGCCAGCGGCAGGCCGGCATCGACCAGCTGCTCGCAGACGGCGGCGATCATGTCGGCCGAAGTCCCCGAGGTCTTCGCCCCCTCGATCAGCCAGTTCAAGACACGCTGGAGCCCGGATCTGTCCATGGCCGCATTTGCGGACGAAGCTGTCGCAACGTCAAGCTGCGCGCTGGGCTAGTACCGCAATATGCCGCGTCGTCGGCAGTGCTCCACCTCTCCCGACGGGGAGAGGTGAAGAGATTGCCGCGTCTAGCGCCCCACCTGCCCGCGGTCGCGCAGGAAGTGATCGGCCAGCACACAGGCCATCATGGCTTCGCCGACCGGGACGGCGCGGATGCCGACGCAGGGGTCGTGGCGGCCCTTGGTGAATATCTCGGTATTGGTGCCCTTGCGATCGACGGTCAGGCGCGGCTGAAGGATCGATGAGGTCGGCTTCACCGCGAAACGCACCACGATCGGCTGTCCCGTGGAGATGCCGCCCAAAATGCCGCCGGCATGGTTGGACAGGAAGCGCGTGCCGTCATTGCCGGTGCGCATCTCGTCGGCATTTTCTTCACCCGTGAGCTCGGCTGCGCCAAAGCCGGCGCCGATCTCGACGCCCTTTACGGCGTTGATGGTCATCATCGCGCCGGCGAGATCGGAATCGAGCTTGGCGTAGATCGGGGCACCAAGACCTGCCGGCACGCCCTCGGCAACGATCTCGAGCACCGCACCGATCGACGAGCCGCTCTTGCGGATGCCGTCGAGATAGGTCTCGAAGAACGCGGCCTTGTCCTTGTCAGGACAGAAGAACGGATTTTTGGCAATCTCGTCCCAGTCCCACTTTTCGCGGTCGATCTTGTACGGCCCGATCTGCACCAGCGCGCCGCGCACCCTCACATCCGGCAGCACCTTGCGCGCGATCGCACCGGCGGCGACGCGCATCGCGGTCTCGCGCGCCGAGGAACGGCCACCGCCGCGATAGTCGCGCAGGCCATACTTGGCTTCGTAGGTGAAGTCCGCATGACCGGGGCGAAACTTATCCTTAATCTCCGAATAGTCCTTCGAGCGCTGGTCGGTGTTCTCGATCAGAAGGCCGATCGGCGTGCCCGTCGTCACCTGCACGCCGGTCTCCGGGTGCGCCATCACGCCGGACAGGATCTTGACCTGGTCCGGCTCCTGACGCTGGGTGGTGAAGCGCGACTGGCCCGGCTTGCGGCGATCGAGGTCCCGCTGGATGTCAGCCTCGGTGAGCGGGATCATCGGCGGGCAGCCGTCGACCACGCAGCCGATCGCCACGCCATGGCTTTCGCCGAAGGTGGTGACGCGGAACATGTGGCCGAAGGTGTTGAAGGACATACCGGATCGCCGCCTACGTTGGATGGCAACGTTTTTGTTGCAACTCAACGTGACGTAACGCGATCTGAGTGGGTGGTCAAATGCCTGCCAAGTCCGTCATGGCCGGGCTTGTCCCGGCCATGACGGCGGAGGGTGTAGCGCCGCCTTTAACTATACTTGTCCAGCCGGCCGTCGCGGAACACGTAGACGGCGCCCTGCTCGATATAGAGCTCGGCAGCGCTCACCGGCGTCTCAAGGCCGAGTGAAACCATCAGGGCCCGGCAGGTGCCGCCATGGGCGACCGCGACCGTGTCGCTCTTGAGCTCATCGTACTAGGCACGCACGCGAACCTGGACGTCGGCATAGGTCTCGCCGCCCGCGGGTCCCACGGTCCATTTGTCGGCGAGGCGCCTGGCATAGATCTCCGGATCTTTCGCCTGGCTCTCGGCCAACGTGAGCCCTTCCCAGGCGCCATAGCCGATCTCGCGCAGACGATCGTCCAGTGCGTAATCCGTCACGGGCAATTCGAGCTTGCCGCGCGCCAGTTCCATGGTCTGGCGCGCACGGCCGAGCGGGCTCGATACATAGGGCAGCGCCGCCTTGTCGCGGCCGTCGCGCCTGAGAAGCTCGGCCAGAACGAGGCCGGCCTGCTCGGCCTGACCGCGGCCGCGTGCATTCAGCGGAATGTCCTTGGTGCCCTGAAGCCGTCCGAGTGCATTCCACTCGGTCTCGCCGTGGCGAAGATAATAGATCGTGGGCACGGACATTGCGGGTGGTGATCAGTCCCTGCCGAGCGAGACATCCGGCGCGTCGGGGCGCTTCATGCCGAGCACGTGGTAGCCGGCATCGACGTGATGCACTTCGCCGGTGACGCCGCGCGCCAGGTCGGACAGGAAATACAGTGCGCTGTCGCCGACTTCCTCGATCGTCACGTTGCGCCGCAGCGGCGCGTTGAGCTCGTTGTATTTGAGCAGGAGCCGTGAATCGGCGATGCCGGCGAAGGCCAGCGTCTTGATCGGCCCCGCCGAGATCGCGTTGACGCGGATCGCCTTCTCGCCGAGATCGGCGGCCAGATAGCGCACGCTCGCCTCCAGCGCCGCCTTGGCGACACCCATGACGTTGTAGTTCGGCATCCACTTCTCGGAGCCGTAATAGCTCAGCGTCACGATCGAGCCGCCGTCGGTCATCAGCTTCTCGGCACGCTGCGCGATCGCAGTGAGCGAGTAGCAGGAGATCAGCATCGACTTGGAGAAATTGTCCGCGGTGGTGTCGACGTAGCGGCCCTCGAGCTCATCCTTGTCGGCGAACGCGATCGCGTGCACGACGAAATCGATCTTGCCCCACTTCTGCTTCAGCACATCGAACACCGCATCGATGGTCGCGGCATCGGTGACATCGCAATGGCCGAGCATGAGCGCGCCGAGCTCGGCAGCGAGGGGCTCGACCCGCTTCTTCAGCGCATCGCCCTGATACGTGAGTGCGATCTCGGCGCCGGCCGCCTGGCATGCCTTGGCGATGCCCCAGGCGATCGAGCGGTTGTTGGCAACGCCAAGGATCACCCCGCGCTTGCCTTGCATCAGACCTGAATTCTGCGCCATTTCTTCACGTCCCGTCGATCTGGATCTAAGGTCTGGAGGTACACCAGCCCTCCCCGGCGGTACAGTCCTAATACGCGGCGTTAACGCTGTTTCCGGGGCCGGAATAGCCGTTCCGTTCGGGTGTTATGATTGATGAGGCGCTTGCGCCGAACGGCAGGACATCAAACACGGCATGAGTGCGTTTCGCCAGAGTGTAGAAGCCATGATCCCGGCGTTGCGCCGCTACGCCCGCGCGCTGACGCGCGATGCGGATGCGGCCGACGATCTGGTGCAGGACACGCTGGTGCGCGCGTTGCGCTCGGAGCGATTGTTTCTCGGAGGCGACGTCAGGAGCTGGCTCTATACGATCCTGACCAACCTCAACAAGAACCGGCGGCGCTCGCTGGCAAGGCGGCCGCAATTCATGCAGCTGACCGAGAACAACCCCGATGCCAGCGGGACGGAGGCCGAGGGGCGCGACATCGAGAAGGCGCTCTCGACGCTGGTCGAGGAGCAACGCTCGGTGCTGCTGCTGGTGATGCTGGAGGGCATGAGCTACCGCGAGGTCGCCGACATCCAGGGCGTGCCGATCGGCACCGTGATGTCCCGCCTGGCGCGCGCCCGCGCACACGTTAAGGCGTCGCTGGAGGGTGGGCGCCCGGCGCTCAGGCGGGTGAAATGATGGCAGGATCGATGCATCGCGTGTGCCGCGTCCCCTGCATGGAGCGAGCAGCAGCGCTGTTGAACCACGTGAGATATTTTGGGCCGCAGAGCCAGAGACGACCGATATGAACGACCGCAATATTCCAATCACCGAAGACGAGTTGCACGCCTTTGTCGATGGCGAGCTGCCGCCCGAGCGCCGCCCCGATGTCGAGGCCTGGCTTGCCGCGCACCCCGAGGATGCCGAGCGGGTGCAGTCGTGGCGTACCATGGCCGAGATGCTGCATGCCCGCTACGACAGCGTCGCGCAAGAGCCGGTGCCTGACAGGCTCGAGCTCGAGCGGCTGGAGCGTCGCCCGCGGCAATGGCTCTACGGGGCGGTTGCGGCCACGCTGGTCGCCTTCGTCGCCGGCGGCACCGCCGGTTGGGTCGCGCATGGCGCCGCCAACGCGCCCTCGACCTTCCAGAGCTTTACGGAGGACGCACTCGACGCCCACCGCCTCTATGTCGTCGAGGTCCGCCACCCCGTCGAGGTTCCGGGCAACGAGCGCGATCATCTCCAGGCGTGGCTGACCCGGCGCTGCGGCTGGACCGTGTTCGCGCCGAACCTGGAGGCGAGCGGGCTGAAGCTGGTCGGCGGCCGGCTGCTGCCGGGGCCGAGCGGACCTGCTTCGTTCCTGATGTATGAGGGCGCCTCGGGCGAGCGTTACACGATCTATACCGCCAAGACCGAGACCGGCGAGACGCAGATGCGCTACGCCAGGACGGACAAGGACGGGGCGCTGTTCTGGGCCGAGCGCGGCGTCGGCTATGTGGTCAGCGGCGGCGGCGCCGACCGCGATCGCCTGACCAGGGTGGCGCAGGCGGTCTACGACCAAGCCGAGAAACACGGCGGCTAAGCAACCGCGCAAGCCGCGGTGCCTCGATTCCGTCATCGAAAATTTGGATTCAGGACATCGGCGCGTCTCATTATCGCACCGGGTGTTCACGCGATTATGAGTAGCGTTCGATCCGCCGATCGACGCGGGCGGCCTCGATTGGGGTTTTTGGTACCGCGCTGGTCCCCCTCTCGAGGCCGCACCTTTTTATCGGCTGTCCCGCCGGACAGTCGATACGTCAGGCGCATGAAGCGCTACCACGCCTCAGGCATATGATGGGCATCATCCGTTGGGAGATGCGCTAGGCCTTTAGGAGAACCCCTTCAATTCCGATCTCGCCCTAACCGAGCCCGCTACGTGGATTGTAGGGGTGCTGGTCCCGCCACTTCTCCATCAATGCTTCAAGCTCGGCGTCGTTCCCGTCCGGTAGCATAATCCTGATGGTGACGAAGAGATCCCCGGTTCCGCCCGATTTCAGCAGGCCCTTGCCTTTGAGGCGGAAGGTGCGGCCACTTGAGGTGTTTTTCGGGACCGAAAGTTCCACGGCATTGCCGAGCGTGGGCACGCGAACCTTGCCGCCTAAAACCGCTTCATAAAGCGTGACCGGCAGGTCGATCCTGAGGTCGGCGCCCTCGATCTTGAAGAACGGATGCGGCGCGATGTTGATCGTGATCAGGAGATCGCCGGGCGGGTGACCTTGGGCCGTCTCGCCCTGCCCCCGCAGCCGGATCTGCTGACCTTCGACGACGCCGGCCGGAATCTTGACGTTGAGCTCCTTGCCATTCGGCAGCCGGACGCGCTTCTCGCCACCTTTGACGGACTCTTCCAGCGAGACGGACATGGCGACGTTGACGTCGAGATCGAGCCCGATCCCGCCGGTGTCGAATTCGAACTGGGCACCGCCGCCGGCACCGGGCCGCGCGCCGCGCATGCCGCCACCGAACATGCTGTTGAGGATGTCCTCGAACGCACCTCCACCCGGTCCGCCCGCACCGCCGCTCCGGAACGTATAGCTCTCGAAACCGCCGGGGCCGGCGCGGCCGCGCGGGCCGCCGCCGCCAGGGAAGCCCTGGAAGCGCGGCTTGCCTTCGGCGTCGATCTCGCCGCGATCGAACTGCTTGCGCTTGTCCTCGTCGCCGATGATCTCGTTGGCCGAATTGATCTCGGAGAAGCGCTCGGCGGCCTTGGGATCACCCTTGTTGCTGTCGGGGTGATGTTTCTTGGCCAGCTTGCGATAGGCGCTCTTGATCGCGGCAGCGGTAGCGCTCCGCGGCACCCCCAAGACCTCATAGGGGTCGCGCATCCGTCACGTCTCCTCTTGAGAAATCGAAATGTTCAAAGGGCTCCCCGCCCCACCTGAGCCTCATGTGGGGGCGAGTGGCATTTTTGCAACTAGTCAGACCCGCCGAATCCTAGCGACGCCACGGCTTTAGCGTATGAATCTCCCAACGGCCACGGCTGCTTTGGCAGCCGGCGCCCTGAAGCCAGCTTTCGGTGGTACCGTTGACGTAGCTGGCCAGGAAGTCGCGGCACTTGCGGCCATCCTCGGCGGCGTAGGATTGCGCGATCGGCGTCACCGAGCCGCGCGCGCCGGTTTCCGGATTCTCCCAGTGCTGGCTGGCGTCCTTGTCGCCCATGCTCAGCACGTCGGAGGCGGCGTTGCGGGCGAAGGCGAGATCGGTCTCGGTCGGCGAGGCATCCTTCGCCGGCCGCGCGATCGAGCCGGTGAGGTCATTGTCGTCGGCCTTGGCGTACGCGCCGGCGTCAGTGCGGGACACGCTGCAACCGCCGGCGCCGAGCCCGATCAGAATCATCGTCACCACGAGGCCCGACATCCGCATCGCCGATAGGCCAACGCGTTCCCATGCCCTATATAGGGCGAGAGCAGACAACAGCGCGCTTTGGGCCGCGGGACGCAATTCGGGCTCCAGACATGACCGATACGACCTCGATGAAACACCAGACACCCTTAACATCCGGTGATTTTACCGCCGCCGACGAGCCGTTCGCGCTGTTCGAGGCCTGGTTGAACGAGGCGATCAAGAGCGAGCCGAACGATCCGAACGCCATGGCGCTCGCAACCGTCGATCCGGACGGCCTGCCCGACGTGCGCATGGTGCTGATGAAAGGCTTCGATACGGAGGGGTTTGTGTTTTACAGCCATATCGCCAGCCAGAAAGGCCGCGAACTCGCCGCAAATCCTAAGGCCGCGTTACTTTTTCACTGGAAGTCGTTGCGCCGTCAGGTCCGTATCCGTGGCCACGTGACACCCGTGACCGACGCTGAAGCCGATGCGTATTTCGCGACGCGACCGAAGCAGGCACAGATCGGCGCCTGGGCGAGCAAGCAGTCGCAGCCGCTCGAGAGCCGCTTTGCCTTCGAGCAGGCGATCGCCAAGGTCGCGGCCAGGCACGTCATCGGCGAGGTGCCGCGGCCGCCCGGCTGGAGCGGCTGGCGCATCACGCCTGCGCGAATCGAGTTCTGGCACGACCGCCCCTTCCGCCTGCACGATCGCATCGAATTTCGTCGTGACGCGGCGGGCCAGCCATGGTCCAAGACGCGGATGTATCCTTGAGCCTTGTCTCGATCGTTAGGCCGACCTGAAAGATGTCCATGCCGCATTCGTCCAATGCGCCGCGCCGCACGCTGCTCCTCACCGGAGCGAGCCGCGGCATCGGCCACGCCACCGTGATCCGCTTCTCGTCGGCGGGCTGGCGCGTCATCACCTGCTCGCGGCATCCCTTTCCCGAGGATTGCCCGTGGGACGCAGGCCCGGAGGATCACATCCAGGTCGATCTCGGCAATCCCGAGGACACCGCGCGCGCGATCACCGAGATCCGCAATCGGCTTGAAGGCGGCACGCTGCATGCGCTGGTCAACAATGCCGCGATCTCTCCGAAGGGACCGGGCGGCGCCCGGCTCGGCTCGGTCGACACGGATCTCGACACCTGGACGCACGTCTTCCACGTCAACTTCTTCGCGCCGATCATGATGGCGCGCGGCCTGATCGAGGAATTGAAGGCCGCCAAGGGCTCGGTCGTGAACGTCACCTCAATCGCGGGCTCGCGCGTGCATCCCTTTGCCGGTGCGGCCTACGCCACATCGAAAGCGGCGCTCGCCGCACTGACGCGCGAGATGGCCGCCGATTTCGGCCGCGTCGGCGTCCGCGTCAACGCGATCGCACCGGGCGAGATCGACACCTCGATCCTGTCGCCGGGCACCGAGAAGATCGTCGAGCAGCAGATTCCGATGCATCGGCTCGGCACGCCCGACGAAGTCGCCAAGATCATCTACGTGCTGTGCACGGATACGTCGTCCTACGTCAACGGCGCCGAGATCCACATCAACGGCGGCCAGCACGTCTGATCCGATGTTCGCGTCGCCCGGACGCTGCCTCCGGGCTACGAGGGCGGCGTGTGAGGCAGCAGTATGGGTTCTCCAAATTCGTGCCGAGGTGTTTTGCCTGTCAGGCACTCTCAACCGGATACAGCCGGCGGGTCCGCGCGAACCGTCGCCCAAGCAGCGACTGTGTTTGAAAGAATACCGGGGAAGCAAGGCGATCCAGACAACGCCGCCGCAAGACTGGATCGCCCGCCCTTCCTTCCGCGCCTCAATCCAGGCGAATCCGACGCGATCGGTCGCGCAGTCTCGACGTCGCAGCATTTGGAGCGGCAGCGTCGAATGCAGTCGAACAGTCGTCGTCGTTCTCGCCGTCGAGCAGCGGAGCACCACAGTGCCGGCACATGCGCGCCGACAACGACGGCGCCTTGCCGCTCGTCGCGATCTGACGATAGCTGGTCAGGTCGATGACGTTGCGGGGCGTCGTTATGTGTTTCTCAACCATGGTTGTTCCTCGCGGCTAACGCACAACTTATCGCAGACAAGTTTCGCGCAAACGTTCAGCGCACCGCTCAAATTTTACCGGAGGAATTGGGGCACGGCACACGCATCACAGCGCAGCCGCAATGGCGATCTATTCTGCGACACCATCAGCCCTGTCTTTGCGACCGGCGTAAGGTCTCGGTCACTATCTCGAAGGCGCGGGGCCGGCTCACAGCCACTTCTTCCACTTGAAGATCCAATACGGGACCACGGCGGCGATCACCATCAGCACTAGCGCAAACGGATAGCCGTGCGTCCATTCGAGTTCCGGCATCACCTTGAAATTCATGCCGTAGATCGAGGCGATCAGCGTCGGCGGCATCAGGACAACGGCCATGACCGAAAACAGCTTGATGATGTTGTTCTGCTCGAGATTGACGACGCCGAGCATGGCGTCGAGGACGAAGGTGATCTTGCTGGACAGATAAGAGGCGTGGTCCGTCAGCGAGGCAACGTCACGCTGCATGGTCTTGAGCTGCTCGCGCATGTCCTTGGACCATTTCACGCCCTCGACCACCGCCGAGAGGAACGTGACGACGCGGCCGATCGACACCAGGCTTTCGCGGACCTTGGAGGTCAAATCGCCCTTCCGGCCGATCGAGATCAGGATCTGCGAATATTGCTTGGCGTGGCCATGGCGCTCGCTCTCGGGCTCGAAGATGTCGTGGCTGACCTGGTCGATTTCCATGCCGCAGCGTTCCAGAATGTCGGCGCAGCGGTCGATCACGGCGTCCAGCAATTCCATCAGCACCATCTCGCCGGTGATGGCGGGGGTGCAGGAGCGGGCCAACTTGGCCTCGACCAAGGCGAACGGCTTGGGCTGGTCGTAGCGCACCGTCACCAGGCGGTGGTCGCCGAGGATGAAGGTCACCGCCGTGGTCCGGGGCATGTCGGTATCGGAGTGGCACATCAGGGTCGCGGTCATGTAGCGCGCGCCGTTCTCGATATAGAGAC